>JAEXYH010000083.1 GCA_023451735.1 Pseudomonadota bacterium
CCCGCGGTCTTGCGATGGTCTTCCAGTCCTATGCACTCTACCCGCATATGAGCGTGCGCAAGAACATCGCCTTCCCGCTCAAGATGGCGAAGATGGAACAGTCCGCGATCGACAAGAAGGTCGAGGCGGCCGCCAAGGTTCTGAACCTCACCGATTATCTGGAACGCCGCCCCTCGCAGCTCTCGGGCGGTCAGCGTCAGCGTGTCGCGATCGGCCGCGCGATTGTCCGCGAACCGTCCGCCTTCCTTTTCGACGAGCCGCTGTCCAACCTCGATGCAGCTTTGCGCGGCACGATGCGTCTCGAAATCAGCGACCTTCACAACCAGCTGAAGACGACGATGATCTACGTCACCCACGACCAGATCGAGGCCATGACCATGGCCGACAAGATCGTCGTGCTCAATCGCGGCAATATCGAGCAGGTCGGTTCCCCGATGGAACTCTATCTGACACCGCGCAACCTGTTCGTCGCGGGCTTCATCGGCTCGCCGCGGATGAACCTGATTACCGGTGAATACGCGAAATCCAAGGGTGCCACGACCGCCGGCATCCGCCCGGAACACCTGACGCTGTCCAAGGAGAGCGGCACCTGGAAGGGCCGCGTCACCGTGGCCGAACATCTCGGCGCCGACACTTTCCTGCATCTCGATGTCGAAGGCATCGGCCAGATGACCGCCCGCGCCAGCGGCGAGTTCGGCGCCCATCACGGCGACAACGTCTACCTGACGCCGGATGAAACCAGACTGCACCGTTTCGACGACAAGGGCCTGGCAATTCGGGCACGATCGGTCTGAGATTGACGCATTGAATTCGCGGTAATCTGGGCCAGCTGAATATTGTGCGGAAGTTCGATCCTCATCAGGGCCATAACAAGACAAGAATATGATTCACGCCCAGCCCTTCAGAGCTCTGCCAGAGTAGTAGCTAGGCGTTGTCGCACGATAAAGTGGGATGGTCGCTGCACCTAAATGAGGAACTTCGCTCAGATCCGATTTGCGGATTTCGGGAGGCTCAACGAAGAAGTCTTCTCCCAGCGTTTCAAGGGAACCCAGCCGCTCGACAATCCGGTTGAGCAGCCAGTCGGGAAGTGACCCTCCGAAAACAATAGCCGATGGATCGAGCGTCCTTGCAACGGTCAGAGCCAAGCTCCTCAGTTGATCGGTTGCACGGTCCAGCCACTCCAGAACTTGAGGGTGGTCGGCATAGTCTTCGGTGATGTCGCTGAGCCGGCGTATCACTGCACCATTCATCGCAAGCATCTGACAAAGGTCCTGCCCGGAAGGCCGGCTACTGGATTTTGGAAACAGTCCGCCAAACTCCCCGGCATTACGGTTGCTTCCCCGATACAAATGTCGCTGTACGACTACACCACCACCGATTCCGTAGGTCAGCCAAACCATAGCGAAGTTCGCAAGGTTCCGCCCGACGCCATAATAGAGTTCGGATAAAATCACCGCCTTACCATCGTTTTCGTGGTGCACGGGGTAATCGAAAAACGGCTGAAAATCCTTGTCGACATCAACATCGTGCCAGCCGGCAAACTGCGGTATCTGAAAGACATGTCCGGGATTGCGCGAGAAATGTCCCGGAAATGAAAGTCCGCATCCGAGAATCCGCTTTGTATCGATTCCTGCCTTGCGGATGACCTCTCTTGTGCCAGGCTCGGCAATGCTCATGATGGTTTTGAAACTATGGTCGTCCAGATCCTGACGGATCTCCGCCCTTATCTGCCCATTCAGATCGGCAACACAAATCCTCAGATCGTCAGGGTTGAAATAGACGCCGATGGTGAACAGCCCGTCAGGGTCTAACTCCAAATCCGTAGAAGGCTTGCCTCTCCCGCCTCCATGCCGACTTGTCTCGGCTTCGCGGATCAAGCCTGCTTCAAGCAGGCTCGATGTCAAACGCGTCAACGTGGGCGCAGATACATCCATCTCGCGTGAAAGCTCCGTTCGCGACATGCTTCCACGGCCTCGCAGCATCTCTATGAGCCGACGTTCGTTGTAGCCGAGATTGATCAACCGTGTCCCCTGTTAGGCCTCTGTTTGTGGCTTATCCCAGATCGGGTCGAGTGGCATCTGATTTGTTTGCCGAGGCGCACAATGCCACGGCTATTCACAGCAGATGATGGAAAGAAACCTCTTAGAGTCAGTACGTTACGACATTTATGACAGTTCTATGAAAACGAGCTTGACTTATTTAGTTACGTAACGAAAATTAAATATCAGCGGATGTGTGTGATCTGAACGCTCGATAAAAAACAAAAATAAAATCGCGCATGACGCCAACGGGAACAAAAAAAATCTGGAGGCCATTTTGGGCTATTTTCGTACTCTTCTGACGTCGCTTGCCACCGGTGCTGCGATGCTCACTTCGCTGACCGTTGCTCACGCCGAGGGCACCGTCGTTGTTTATTCGGCAGCACCCCAGCAGATGATGGATGAGCTGCTGCCGGCATTCGAGAAAAAAACCGGCACAAAAGTCGAGCTAGTCAAGGCAGGCTCAGGCGAACTGATGAACCGCATCAAAGCGGAAAGTGGCAAGCCGGCGAGCGATGTTATCTGGAGTGTTGACGGTACGGTGATCGACTTCTCTGCTGATCTTTTCCAGCCTTACGAGCCGAAGGAAGCGTCAGCAATTACACCGTCGCTTTCGCCAAGCAAAAACTGGATTCCGTTCACGGCTGTTGTCACGGCGTTTATCGTCAATCGCGACGCGTTAAAGGGCGCGCCGGCTCCCACGTCTTGGGAGGATTTGACCAAGCCGGAATACAAGGGCCTGATTTCCTCTGCCCGCGCTGACCAGTCCGGCTCGGCATATATCCAGCTTTCGACCGTGCTTCAGATTTTCAAGCCGGAAGACAAGGCCTGGGAAATTTACAAGGGCATCCTGGCCAACACAGTATTCTCGACGTCTTCGGGCGCTGTGCCACGTTTCGTCAATGATGGTGAGCAGGCAATCGGCATCACGCTCGAGGACGCAGCGCTCCGTTACAAGCTTGGTCAGGCCCCGGTCGATATCGTCTATCCGAAAGAGGGCACTGCTATCGCGCCTGACGGCATGGCCTTGGTCAAGGGCGCGCCGAATGCCGAGAATGGCAAGGCCTTTATCGACTTCATCGTCTCGAAGGAAGGCCAGGAAGTCGTTGCCAAACACGGTCGGCGCCCTATCCGCGGCGACGTTGCTGCCAACTCGGTTCTGCTCCCGCTGTCTGACGTTCCGGACGCAAAATATGACTTCCAATGGGCTGCGGATAACCGTGACCGCGTCATGAAGGCGTGGAACGACGTGATGCTCGACATCCAATAATTGTCGTCGGGGTATGGCCTCGTGGCCATGCCCTGAAACCGTTTTCCAAAATTCAGTTCGGTTGTCCGCAGGCTTTAGGTCCTGTCGGTCCACGGGGATCCTTTATGTCCGCAGTCGAAATCACCAGCATCCGCAAGAGTTACGGCGCCACTGTCGCACTGTCGGATATCAATATAACAATTCCGTCGGGCTCGTTCTTCACCCTGCTTGGACCGAGCGGCTGCGGCAAGACCACGCTCCTGCGCACGATAGCCGGTTTTCATCAGCAGGATAGCGGCAGCATCGCCATCGCAAAGCAACGGATCGAAGACGTTCCGGCCCACAAGCGTGATGTCGGCATGGTGTTCCAGGACTATGCAGTTTTCCCGCATATCAGCGTTGCCGATAACATTGCCTTCGGTCTGAAGCAGCGCAAAGTTGCAAGATCGGAAATTGCGAGCCGGGTTGCTGATATTCTCGATATCGTCCAGTTGAAGCCATACGCAGCACGCATGCCGCATGAACTGTCCGGGGGGCAGCAGCAGCGTGTCGGTCTTGCGCGTGCGCTTGTCATCACTCCGCAGGTTCTGCTGATGGATGAGCCGCTTTCCAATCTCGATGCAAAGCTGCGTGTCGACCTGCGCCGCGAATTGCGCGCGATCCAGCAGTCGATGAACATCACGACCATCTACGTAACACACGACCAGGAAGAGGCCCTGGCGATGTCAGACATCGTCTGCGTCATGTATGGCGGCGTCATTCAGCAGGCCGCGGCACCCTGGGATGTCTATAACAGTCCCGCCAATCGTTTCGTGGCGTCCTTCGTAGGAGCAAACAACTTTCTTGCTCTCTCCAACGATGGTAAGCAGGCTGCAATCGCAGGCATGCCGGTAGCGCTGCCACAACTGTCTCCGGTGCAAGCCGGTGAAAAGATCGTTGCTGCGGTTCGCCCCGAATATATCGCCGTCAATCCGGCAAGTGATGAGGGTGATCTGGTTCGACTGCCGGTCAAGATCCGCCAAGTCAGCTTTACGGGTCGCGAGATGGCGGTTGCTGCCACCCTTGCGTCGGGCGAGGAGATCGAAGCCATCACCAAGCCCACCTCCGACATCATCGCACTCCATCCGAACGACGAAGCCGTGTTCGCCTTTTCTGCCGGGAAAGTGCAGATCTTCCAAGACGGTGTAACCGGAGCGAGGTTGTTCTAATGACTGCAGCTATCGCAACTCCGAGCTTCTTCGCCGGCCGTCTCAGACGCCCTGGATTCTGGACCGTCATCACGGCACTTGCAGTACTGCTCCTTGCTGTCCTTCTGCTATTGCCGATCGCCAATGTCCTTGCGATCAGCTTCTTCGACGCGACGACAGGCGATTTTGGCATTTCAAACTACATGCAGGTTCTGACACGCCGCTTCTACACGGCAGCGCTGTGGAACACGATCGTCATCGGACTTCTGGGCATGCTCGGCGCGTGCCTTCTCGGCATTCCGCTGGCGTTCTGCACATCCCGGTATCGCATACGCGGCCGTGCTGTCATTGCCACCTTCGCGGTTCTGGTGCTGTGTGCCCCGCCGTTCATTGGCGCCTATGCATGGATCATGCTGTTCGGCTCCAACGGCGCCGTCACCAACATCCTCTCCTCCATCGGGCTTCCTGCCCCAACCATTTATGGCATTCCGGGTATCGTGATGGTCTTCAGCCTGAAGTTCTTCCCGTACATCTACCTGATGACCGAGAATGCGCTCAATACGATCAACAAGTCCTATGAGGACGCAGCCGAGAACCTGGGTTGCACCGCTTTTGAGCGATTTTACAAGGTGACTCTTCCACTGATCTTCCCAGCCGTCAGCACCGGAGCCATCATCTGCTTCGTCCTGTCGATTGCCGATTTTGGAACGCCGGCCATTCTGGGACGGGGTGTGCGTACACTGGCAACAATCGCCTACACCCAATACACGTCGGAAATGGGCGGCACGCCGACCATGGCCGTCACGGTCTCCATGCTGATGATCGCGATCTCGATGATTGCACTCCTGCTCCAGCGTCGCATTCTGTCCAAGCGCCGTTATGCAAGCGCCCTGACCAATCGTCCGGGAAAAAAGGCCATGTCGCCTTTGAAGTCGATCCTGGTGCACGGCTTTTGCTATCTCGTCGTCTTCATTGCCATGCTCCCAGCCTTCACCGTCGTCTACACGTCTTTCCTTGAAACCAGCGGTCCGGTCTTCACCGGTAATTTCGGCCTGGGTAGCTACGAGAGGATCCTCAGAGATTCACCGCAGGCAATCTACAACAGCTTCGTGTTTGCCCTTGCAGCCGTCGCTTTGATCGCTGTCGTGTCAGGTCTGTTGTCCTTCATCGTTGTGCGCCGTGACAATTTCGTTTCCGGTTCGCTCGATCTGCTTCTGATGGTGCCGTATCTCATCCCCGGCGTTGTCATGGCGATCGGTTATGTCGCAACCTTCCAACACCCACCTTTCGATATGACCGGTACGGCGCTGATCATCATTCTTCTCGTGTTCATCCGTCGTCTTCCTTATGGCGTTCGCTCAACGACATCGATCCTTCGCCAGATCAAGCCATCGATCGAGGAGGCGGCCATCAATCTCGGGGCGTCGCCGGCGAAGACATTTGCATCCGTGACGGTGCCGTTGATGATGCCAGGCCTAATCATCGGCTCGCTGATGAGCTTCATCACCGCAATCAACGAACTCTCCTCGACGCTCATTCTCTACACGTCGCGGACGATCACCATGCCGGTCCTCATCTATGTGCAGGTCATCGATGGGGAGTTTGGCACAGCCGCGGCCCTATCAACCCTCCTGCTTCTGTCGACCGGTTTGTGCGTGTTCATCGTGTTCCGCTTTTCGGACCGCAAGGAATCGGCTTTCGTCTGATCGCGCCACGTCGCTGACTTTCCCTACCGGCTCCAGTTGGTGCCGGATAGGAGGACTGTCGCCCCAAGGAATACAGTTTTTATGAATATCGAAGCCTTTTCACGCTCCAAATACAAGTCGGCCGCAAAGCCGGGTGACGACGTCATCCTGATCGAACCAGATAGTGTTCTGGCGGTCTTTGATGGCGCTACAGACCCGACCGGGGCCTTTTATGACGGAGAAAGCTCCGGCCGGATCGCCGCGCGCAGCGCTGCACAACGCACGGCGCAACTGGCGCTTTCAGGCCAGTTGCAGACGGCAAGCAGCCGCGAAATTTTCCAGTCGCTGAGCGACAGTGTCCGGAATGCTGCAATTGAACGCAACATCGCCCACCCGCCTTCGACCACCGCCGCAATCGTTGTAAGGTCGACTGAACACTACCGCCTTCTGGCGCTTGGCGATACCGGCATCCGCATCAACGGCAAGACCGTCTATCAACACCACAAGCTCATCGATACCGTCAGTACCGCAGCCCGCATAGCCGTTCATGGCATTCTCTCGGGAAAAATGGGAGATGCTGACGAAGCGGAGATGGCGACCCGCAAGGTTGTTTTCGATGGTCTTGACGCTGCCGTCGAAAGCGCACGTCTGACGGGTGAAGAAGCGGCAACCGCTATTGCGGCGGCGGTCGCTGCAGCAAAAACGCCCCTTGATGTTGCGGCCAAGTTTCTGAAGGGTGGAATTCGCACTCAGTTCCATTATGCCAACAGCGCATGTGACATGGGCTACGCCTCGATCAACGGTAAGGACATCATAACGGATGGCGTCACCGACATCCTGTTGCCGAAGGACGAGGTCGAGAGCATCGAAATCTTTTCCGATGGCTATGTGTCAATTCCGGCGGATGGCATTCATGCCAGCGACTGGGAACGGGAATTCGAGAGGGTCGAAGCGATCGACTTTCACAAGACTGGCGCATTTCCGGCCGTGAAGGGTTCGACCTCCTTCGAAAGCTGCGATGATCGAACGATCGTTTGTGCCATCCCGCCGCGCGTAGAAAAGGCCTGAAAAGTATCCTGATAGCGGTTGTCTCCTCGACCAACTGCTATCCCCAAAACAAAAGCGAACAAGGAAAGCGGTTATGCGGCCAGAAGAGAGTGCAACCTGGAGCGAGATTTTTGCACAGCCGAAAATCTGGGCGGAGTGGGGTCCTGAACTTGCCATCAAAGCCGAGGAAATCCGCGGCTGGATCCGGGAAAAACAGATCACCGAGATCATTTTCGCCGGAGCGGGTACCTCCGCCTTCATCGGTGATGCATTGAGCTTTCCCCGGGGAAATTCCGTCCACGTCCGGGCAATTCCAACGACGGACATTGTCGCATGTCCTCATGACTGCCTTAGAGACGACCCGCAACTTCTCGTCGTGCAGTTCGGTCGTTCGGGCGATAGTTCCGAAAGCGTCGGCACCCTCGACCTTCTTGATCGTCAGTTCCCGAAAGTTCACAGGCTGAACATCACCTGCAACCCGAAAGGTGCGCTTGCGACACGTCTACCGGGCGGGACTGGCGAGCAGAAGGTTATCGCGCTGCCCGAAGCCACGCATGACAGCGGCTTTGCAATGACATCGAGCTTTACGACGATGCTGCTGTCGGCGCTGGCCTGCATAGACGGCAATGCCGATGCAGCCGAACAGCTTGCGGCGCTGTCGGGGAAAGCCGGCCATCTGCTGCCGATGCTGCAGCAGATGACGCCTGCTCGCCCGGATCGGGTTATCTTCCTTGGGTCCGGCGCCCTGAAAGGTGTTGCGCGCGAGTCGGCTCTGAAGGTTCTGGAATTGACCGCCGGCCAGACGATGACCTCGTGGGATAGCACGCTCGGTTTCCGACACGGGCCGAAGGCGGTCATCACCGGTCAGGACCTAGTTGTCGTCATGATCCATCCGGACAAACACACCTCGCTCTATGACTGGGATGTCGCACGCGAGATCAAGGCGCAATATCCCGAGGTGACGGTTCTGACCTTCGGCGAGGCAGGATGCGATGTTGATCTGCGCACGCTGGGAGACGCACGTTGGGAAGCGCCGCTCTACGTTCTTGCCGCCCAGCTCTGGGCTGTCGCCTGGTCCGCAGAGCTCGCGCTCAATATCGATAATCCGTTCGCAGGCAAAGGTAATCTCTCGCGCGTCGTATCGGGTGTGACGCTTTATCCGGTGCAGGCATGACCTACGGCGGCATCGATGTCGGCGGCACGAAAATCGAGGCGCGGCTGTTCAACGAGAATTTCGAGACAGTCGAGCTTCGTCGAATTCCGACGCCAAAGGAGACGCTCTCCGGCTTCATCGATGCACTTTCCCAACAGGTTCAATGGCTGGAGAAGCTTTCCGGGCAAGGTTGCAGCTTGCCGGTCGGCATTGCTATTCCGGGCCTGATCGATGCCGAGACCAGACGGGCATTTACATCGAACCTGCCGGCAAGCGGTCATGACATTCCGGCCCTTCTATCGCAGGCAATCGGCCGCGAGTTGCCGATAATGAACGATTGTCAGGCCTTCGCACTTTCCGAAGCCAATGGTGGTGCTGGCGACGGTTTCAATACCGTTGTCGGACTAATCATGGGAACCGGTGTCGGCGCAGGTTTGACATCAAGCGGCGCTCTCACCCGCCGGCGCAACGGATCGGCACTGGAAATCGGCCACCTCGGCGTGCCGGCCCGGCTGGTGCAGACGCTCGGGCTACCGCTCTTTTCCTGCGGTTGCGGCAAGATCGGTTGTTTCGAAGCCTACGCCTCGGGCAACGGCCTAGCTGCGCTGGGCCGTTTTCACACAGGGCATCAGGTCAAGGCGGAGGAAATTGTGGCCGAGGCTGCGGCTGGACATGCCGAAAGCTTGGCCATCCTGTCTGAATGGGCCGAGGTCGTGGCCGAACTGCTGCTGCTAATTCAGCTCGCTCACGATCCCGACTGCATCGTCCTGGGCGGTGGACTTTCGAGTATCCCCGACGTGATCAGCCTCGTCGAGACGCCGTTCAAGTCCATCCGTCTTGGCGAGATGCGCCTGCCGGTGATCCGTGTGGCGGTCAACGGTGACAGTTCTGGCGCCCGCGGAGCCGCCATCATGGCGACCCGTATAGAAATTAGTGCGACAGGAGATTTGTGATGCGCCAGCTCATCGCGGCGGATTTTGTCTGGCAGGCGGAAGAATTGAAGACGGGGCTCGCGGCCGAGGTCGAGGGGGACACCCTGGTTACAATTCGTCCGTTGCAGAGCGGAGAGAGGCCTGACCGGCAGGTTCATCTGCTGGCACCGGCGTTGACCGATCTCCAGGTCAATGGCAGCGGCGGCGTGATGCTGAATTCAGAGCCGAGTGCAGCAACGATCGAGCATATAGTCAAGACCCAACGCCAGCTCGGTACCGGATGGGTCATGCCGACCCTGATAACCTGCGAAACCGCACGCATGCAGAAGGCGGCCGTCGCCGCGCGTGATGCCTGGGGAATGAGCGGCTTCCTTGGTCTGCATATCGAAGGACCGCATCTCAATATTCTGCGCAAGGGAACACACAATCCGGCGTTCATCCGACCGATTGAGAATGAAACGCTGCAGATCCTCGCGGACTTGAGAGCCGCAGGTGTTCCGGTCATGCTGACGCTTGCACCCGAAATCGTGCCGAAAGATACGATCCGCCGCATCGTCGACATGGGTGTCATCGTTTCCGCCGGTCATACGGCTGCAACCGCGGCGCAGACCCGCGAGGGACTTGATGCGGGTGTTACGTGCTTTACCCATCTCTATAATGCGATGCCTCCGATGGGATCTCGGGAACCCGGGATACTTGGAACGGCGATCAACTCTGAAGCATTCGCCGGGATAATCGTCGATGGTCACCATGTCGAATGGTCGATGGTGGCGCTGGCCTGCCGCGCACGGCCGATCGCGGGGCGCATGTTCATGGTCTCCGATGCGATGGCAACGATCGGTGGGCCAGATCATTTCGAGCTTTATGGTGAGAAGATCAGTGTCTGCAACGGCGCCTTGATCAATCGCGCAGGCTCTCTCGCGGGTGCTCATGTGGATCTGGCGACCTGCCTTGCCAACGCCGTGAAGCATGTAGGCCTCTCTCTTGAGGAAGCCTATCAGATGGCGGCGATGATCCCCCTTGATGTCATGCGCCTCGAGCGCCCGAGCCTTCGAGCGGGGATGCCGACCGTAGAGATATTGGCTCTCGATAATGGCCATACGCGTCGGCCGCTTTAGTCACCGGTGAATTCGTGAACAGATCTAGTTTTATGCAGGATGTGAAAAAGGCATGGCGATTCTGAAAAATGCCGTAATTACGCAAAATGACCAGACACTGACCATCCTTCCAACGGCTGAAGATGCTGCCGATGCGGTTGCCTCTCATCTTCTCTCCCAGGTGAGATCGAAGCCGGACAGTGTGCTTGGCCTGGCTACCGGGCAGACGCCGCGGAGGGTCTATGCGAAACTGATCGAGGCGTTCGAGGCAGGAACCGTATCATTTAGCAACGTGAAAACCTTCAACCTTGATGAGTATTGCGGCCTTCGTGACGATCATCCCGACTCTTTTGCCGCCTTCATGTGGCGCGAACTCTTCGGTGGCGCAGATTTCGACCCTCACAATATAAACCTGATTTCGGGCAATGCCGGGGACGGACAGCTGGAGGCGGCACGATATGCCTCGCGATTGAAAGCCTGCGGTGGCGTGGATGTTCAGCTTCTTGGCCTGGGAACCAACGGCCACATCGGGTTCAATGAGCCGGGATCCGCCCGGGACAGCCGTCTGAGAGTGGTCGAGCTTTCACCTGAAACATTGTCAGCCAACAAACCGACGCTTCTGCAGTTGTCACAGGTACCATCCAAAGCCATCACAATGGGTGTTGCCGACATTCTCGAAGCCCGCGAGATCATCGTGCTTGCTACTGGCCCTGCCAAGGCGGATGCGGTCCGAGAAAGCCTAGAGAGTGCACCGAGCACCGGATGTCCTGCCGCGTTACTACAGGAACATGCCCGAATACACTGGGTCCTCGATGAAGCAGCCGCCACTCAGCTCTCCAGGACGTAATTAAGATGCCGAAAATAACGTTCTGCAATCAGCCGGCCAGCCTCAATCAGGCGGAACGGCATCTGGTCTTGCCGGATGACTATTGCCGCAAAGTGGAAGCTCATTGGGTTCAGATCAGCGCTGGAGGGAAGTTTTTCAACGGACCCGTCCTTGTCGCATCAAACCTGACTATTGATCAGTCGCCTCCTGAGATCGAGGTCTCCGCTACCGATTACGCGCATTACCTATACGCCATGTCCGACGCAGAACGCGAGTTCGCCTGCCGTGCCGTTTACTCAGCGGCCGTTGTCATAACGCGTGACAACCATCTACTGGCCGGACGAATGGCCGCTCATACGTCGTCGCCGGGTCAGATACAATGTGCAGGCGGCGGGGTCGAACTAGCGCTTGATGGAACTTTGGATCCGGGTGAATGCTGCCGCCGTGAGGTCGCTGAAGAACTTGGTGGCGGATTTCTGGAACATCAACCGCTATTCAAACCCCTCTGCATCAAGACGGGCGGCAGGCTGGAAACCGTTGGCCTCATTTATCTCGTCTTTTTTGATGGTGATGTCGGCAAGGCCCAATCACTTTTTCAAGCACATCGGGAGGAGCAGCTTACACATGGTGAAGAGCCCGAATTCGATACCTTGCTCGCCATATCACTCGATCCGCAATCGGTTGACCGATTTCTCCACCACCATGGGAGCGCCACAGTCGATTATCTGGTGACCCTTCTAAGGGAGCATAGCGCCACGTTGTCGGCGGATGTCCTGTAGACGCTCGACTTTCCATTCGCACGCGTGAAGCAGGCTTTGATGAGGCGGCGCTGGCTAACAATTCTGCTGCTTCCTTCCGAACTCCATAATAATTCGAAAGAAAACCCATGGCATCCACTGCTCTGACATCGCTCCGTTCAAGACGTGATCGCGGTGAGAAATACGGTATAACCTCGGTGTGCTCTGCGCACCCGGATGTCATCCGGGCTGCATTGGAGCTAGGTTGCCAAAGCGGCCGCGATGTTCTCATCGAAGCCACCTGCAACCAGGTAAACCAGGACGGCGGATATACAGGGATGACACCTGCGGATTTCCGCGGTTTCGTAGAGAATATAGCGGAAAGCGTCGGGTTCAATAAGGATATGCTCATTCTGGGCGGAGATCATCTTGGCCCAAATCCGTGGAAGCATCTGCCCGCAGCTAGCGCCATGGAAAAGGCGTTGGTGATGATCTCGGACTATGCCTCCGCCGGCTTTACAAAACTGCATCTGGACTGCTCAATGGGGTGCCAGGGAGAGGCAATTGCCCTCAGTGACGAACTTGTGGCTCTCCGCGCTGCACAGTTGGCAAAGGTTGCAGAAGGCAATTGCGTGACGCCTCCGGTCTACATTATCGGCACGGAGGTGCCAGTGCCGGGCGGAGCCTCGCACGTCGTTGATAGTCTTGACGTCACTGATGGGGCCGCTGCACTCAATACCTACGAAATTCATCGCAAGGCGTTTCAGGATCAAGGAATCGGCACCGCCTTCGAGCGAGTTATTGGTCTCGTAGTACAGCCGGGCGTCGAGTTTGGCAGCGCCAATGTCGTCGCCTACAGGCCGGAGCTTTCCCAGGACCTCTCGAAGTCATTGGCTCAAATGCCAAATGTCGTCTTCGAAGCACACTCCACAGACTATCAGACAATGAGCGCACTTTCGGCTCTTGTGACCGATGGTTTTTCGATCCTTAAGGTCGGACCGGGGCTAACCTTTGCATTGAGGGAAGCGCTTTATGGGCTCGATTTGATAGCTGCGGAACTCGATGGGGGGACACCAAAGCTCAAGAATGCGATGGAGATGCTCATGGTAGAAGAAGAGGGCTATTGGGCGAACTATTACTCTGGCGACAAGCTCGAGCAGAAACTGCAACGTCACTTCAGCTATTCGGATCGAATTCGATATTATTGGGCACATCCCAAAGCACAAAGTGCAGTCAAGGAATTAATGCTTCGCCTGGAAAATCAGACCATTTCCGAGACGCTTATTAGTCAATATCTTGCGCCACTTGTCCCAGCTGTCAGGTCGGGCGAGGTTGAGCCCAATGCCGCATCAATCAAGCTCGGATACGTAAAACTCGCCCTTAACGAGTATGCCAGAGCGTGCGTTTGAAGAACTTCGGCAATTTCTGGAAGCCGTATTTATGCGGCTTCCAGGAAGCGGAGCAGACCAACTAATAATATCTATCTCTTCCTGTAGAGGGCGCCTCGTCAGGCGCCCCTTCGTCACAATTCGTAGGCAGCAACGACAATCCCCTTTACCTGGCATAATTACTGACTGTGGCTGTGAGCATTAGCATGTGGTGCCCAATGAGTTGGTTGATGCGATGCGGGTACGAGGCATCTATGACTGCGAGTGAGTTGCCTCCGCGTCAGTGTCTGGCGCGCTAAAACGCATTCGATACAGATTATTTAAAGGGAGCGATCAGTCGTAGAGATAATGTTTCTGCCATTTTGAACGAGGGACAACCGGGCCGATCTCATAGTTCAGTTCGTGCGCGTCTAGATGACGTGGACCTGTCATGCAGACGTATTTTAGCCGGTACCATTGTCCACGGCTGCGCAGCACTGCTCCCGGGGCTTTGAACGAGTTACCACTGCTGACAGTGTCGCCGAAGGAATAAGCAATGACCTTGTCCACGCGGAACTTGGGGTGTTCACGGTTGATCCGAAACATCACCTCGGTGTCGCAGGTCTGTTCAAGCCTTGTCTCGGGATCCAGCTTCATCAACTGGCCATTGAGCCGATCATCATTCAGCGCATTGGCGGCAGTCGTTGAGCTGGCGAAACCGATTGCCGCTATCAGGCCTACGAGCCAGCGAGCCTCCGGCCTGCGCGTGTTTCTGAGAGTTCTCGTGCTGTCCATGGCGAGTTTTTTAAGGTGAGGAAACCTTGGCCGTCAATTGCGCTGCCATTGAGTGATGCCATGTTCTGTGGACAGACGCCGTTGAAAGTTGATGAACCCATTGGGATTTGCGAGCCGGCCATTGTGCGATTGACACCCTCTTTCGAGAGGACGATGACACTCTGACGACTTCATGAACGGAGACTATTGATGACCTTCCTGACCCCCAAGCTCGCTCTTCTTGCAGCACTTGCCTTCACGCCTGCCTATGCAGACGACGCCTCGTTCGGCGGTGCAACGACTGACCAGCTTGCGCATCACGACCCGATCCACTGGGTCGACGTTGGCCAGATCGAGAAGTCGCTGGAAGGCAAACCGCCCATGTCTGTCGGATTCGATGTGGACGATACTGTCCTGTTTTCCAGCCCTTGTTTCTTCTACGGCCAGCAGAAATATTCTCCCGGCAAATTCGACTATCTGAAGAACCAAGCTTTCTGGGACGACATCAATAAGAACTGCGACATCAATTATTCGATCCCGAAAGATGTCGCTGCCAAGCTCATCGCCATGCATTCGAAGCGCGGTGACACGATCTACTTCATCACGGGTCGGACGAAGAGCGAAGGCGAGCGTGTCACAGAAACGATCAAACGCGATTTCAATATGGAGAAAATCAACCCGGTCGTCTTCACCGCGGGAGATTCTACCAAAACCGCGTTCCTGAAGGACAAGGGCGTCAAGATTTACTATGGCGATGCGGATGGCGACATGAAGCAGGCGATAGAGGTGGGCGCCCGTCCGATCCGCGTCCTGCGAGCATCCAATACGACTTATAAGCCGATGCCCAAGAATGGCTCTTTCGGCGAAGAAGTGATCGTCGATTCCGATCACTGAGAGTTTTTCGGATTACGAAAAAATCGACACTGTCCGCCTCATGGCTGGCAGTGTTGTCGTACATGAGGCATGGCGCTGGTCGCGCCAGCTCATTATAGCAGGTAACTTATTTTAATATCATAGTTTTGACGGATCTCTGGAACCACATGCTTGGTCAAGATCGACGCGCCAGTTGCCGCACAATCCGGATATCAAACGTCCGTTTTAGTCAATCTGTCAGAATATGGTGGCACCTTTACGCGAGCGGGCAATAGCCCGCACATGGTCGTCTAGAATCGATCGTTAAAGACGTTGCGCGATGGCTTTTCGCTGGAGGCCGCAGAGCTTGGCCGTTTGAGCAGCGCATCCCTCAGATTTCTCATCGAACGCAAGGCTCGCAGTGCGTTGAGAACAACAGCCACGTCGATTGCTTCCTGCAGGATGGCTCCTTCGATGGGCTTTAGCAGACCGGCGGCGGCGATGATCATGCCGCTAACTGACAGCCCTATCCCGACGAATACACACTGCATGGCAATCCGCCTGCAATGCTTGGCAATGTCTATCCCCACGCAGATGCGGTCCAGATTTTCGACAAGAAGGACTGCATCTGCGGTCTCTACAGCGGCGGCCGCGCCGTGAACACCCATTGCGACGCCGACATCTGCCGCGGCCAGTGCCGGAGCATCATTGATACCGTCGCCGATCATCATGACTGGTGCCAGACTTGCCTCCCGCTGCACGAGCTGGATTTTGTCTTGGGGGCACAAGCCGGCGCGTACCTCGTCAAGCAAGAGGCCCTCCGACGTCGCAGTGGCGACCTCAGCGCGGTCACCTGTTGCGAGTATAATTCTTGTCAGCCCACGCCCTCGAAGATCTGAAAGGGTTTCTTTCACCCCGGCGCGAGGTAGATCCGAGAACAGAAGGCTTCCTGCGTATTTCCCGTCGATGGCTACCGCCGCCGACATCACATCGCGTCTCGTGACGGTAGGGACCGATATCGAAAGCACGTGGGCTATATAGTCGCTTCCACCGATGGCGACGCGCCTGCCTTGAACTTGCCCGGAGATGCCTTCGCCCGGCTTTTCCGACACATCAACTGGCGGAAAAAGGGCAAGTCCCTTCTCATGTGCTGCATCGACCAATGCCTTCGCTGCAACGTGATTTGATCCTTGATCAAGAGACGCGACAAGCTGCAGCAGGTCGGTTTCGTCGCTCACGGCGTCAAGACCCACAAGACGGGGCCGACCACTGGTAAGGGTCCCTGTCTTGTCGATCACGAGCGTTCTCAACTGGCCAAGCCTTTCAAGAACGTCGGATCCCTTGACCAGTAATCCTGCGCCCGCTGCTCTGGACGTGCCCGCAGTCCAGGCTACGGGAACGGCGAGAATAAGAGGGCAAGGAGTGGCAATCACCAGCACCGCCACGGCCCGCGTTGGCTCGCCTCCGAGGAGCCACGCGCTGGCGGCCAGGCCGAGCGTCAAGAGTAGAAAGACAAGAGCATACCTATCTGCGAGCCGCGACATCGGAGCCTGGCTTCGGTGAGCTGCTTCGACAAGCCTGACGATTCCGGCATAGGTGCTTTCAGATGCAGTTTTCGTCGCCGTCATGCTGAAGATGTCACCGGCGTTGACCGCCCCACTTCTGATCAGGTCCCCCCTAAACCTTGAGACAGGAAAGGGTTCGCCGGTGAGAGTGGCGTCATCAAGAGAGGCGCTCCCCTCGAGTTTGCCGTCGACCGGTACGGTGTCTCCACGACGGATGGTAAGAAGATCTCCGACAGCTATCGCTTCGACTATGATGGTCTCCAACCTGTCGTTTCTGCGTCTGATCGTTGTCCTCGGTGCTCTCGCAAGCAGCGTTGTCATCTCGCGCCTGGCGCGCCCCTCAGCATAGCTCTCGAGGTATTGTCCACCGGCATACATCAGGGCAACGATGGCTGCCGCTAGATGTTCTTCGAAGATGAGTGCAGACCCCATCGACAAGAATGCGATCACGTCCAGGCCAATGCGCCCCTGAATGACGGAGGCGATCATCTGGCCGCAAAGGCAAAACATGACGAGAACGGTGGCCGACGTGAGAGCCGCCTTGTAAAACTCATCCATGCCGGCGTGCCATGCCGCCAACGCTGCCACCATCCCCAGAACGGTAGTTGCCATCACGACCGGACGCAAAATACTGAGAAATCTTCGGAGAGGTTCGAGTGTCATCGAAATCACACCTCAACAACTGGGAATGCAATCGTTAAGCAGTTCGATTCAAGACAGTCTAAGTGCGTCTAGGGGATTTTAGTCTCGTCGAGATGTGCATGCGAGTCTTATGCGAGAAAACAATGGCACGTTTAGGATGCCTTCGCTGCCTATCTGCTTGTCCAGACTGAAGCGAATGCTGAGAGAGTGGTGACAAAGGCAGGATAACTCATTGCGGACGCTCCATTTATTCAAAAACGAATTGTTCAGCCGTAGGTTCGAATCTCACAAAGAGCCTAGCTACGCACTGCGCTCGATCCGGCAAGGCGGTCGATATTTGTACAAAATAGCGTCGCTCTTCTGACGGCCGCGATCTTTTGTCGTATTCCACGCTCTACGCATGCTCACGATAATCGAGCCGATAATCGGAAACAGGTTCCTCGGCTGGCAGCAGGTTGGGAATGCGTCATGAGACTTATTCGCAATCTCTTTTTGATCATTGCATTGCTTGTAACGGCAACCGGCAGCCAGGGCGTGACGCCGTTTGCCGGGGCTGATCCTGTGTCTCATATGGGCTCGGAACAGATGCAGGTTTCGATGGCCGGTGATGATGTAAACTGCGATCAGCCGTGCCCTTCGGACGATCATGGCGCTGACACTCAACGTCATCATTCCTGCCCATCGACGCTTCTCTGCGCGCCTCCGGTTGCTTCAATACCGGCCACCGCAAGCTCTGAAATCGAGTTTGCCGTCAAGCAGGTCCGCTATGATGTGGTCCCTGCACAGCAGATGACATCTGCGACGATCGCTCCTGTAGGACCACCACCCAAAGCCTGATCTCCGCCGAAACCGAACTGCCCTCTGGTGAAGGCCGAACGCATACGCGCGCCTGTCTTGTCGGATGGCCCGTAGTTTCACTTCGCGACGCAATGACAGACGTCGCAGCGAGATCAAGAACCATGAACAGAACATTGTTTTCCGGGAGGGCCGTTCCCCTCCTCGCCCTTTTGGCACTTCACCCTGTCAGCGCCGGTGCGGCTGTGCAGGACTATGAACTCACGCTCCTGAAAAGCGATATCAGGCAAAGTCGCGATGCCATGGTCGAGCTTCGACTGACGGACCGAAGTAGCGGTGCGCCCGTCCCGGACGCCGTTATTTTCAACACGGCGTTGGATATGGCTCCCGACGGAATGCCTGATATGGGCACGGCAATCGAGCCGGTCGGGTCGAGTGAGCCCGGGGTCTATCACTTCAAGGCGGACCTTTCGATGGCGGGTGCCTGGCGCCTGCGCGTCGGTATGATGATCCAGGGCGAGCCTGAACCGGTCGAGCGCCATCTCCTCCTCAAGGTGTCGCCATGAGCTGGCTACCCCGTTTTGGAATAGTCCTCGCCACAGCCGTTGTTATCGGTTCCGGTGGTTATTGGGCGTTTGCCGAACAGCCTCATTCGGGCGCGCCACATGAACATTCGCATGAGGAAGGGCGCATTCTCTACTACAAGCACCCGGATGGATTGCCACAGTTTTCGGCCCAGCCGAAATCCACGGATGACGGCAGGCCTCATGTCGCCGAGAGAGAAAAATCGGGCGGGGTTGGAGGAAATGCTCCGGCCGCCAAGCCTGCCCCGGCCATGCTGGCGGAGCTTGGCTTCACCGCGCCCCGGCGCATCCTTTATTATCGCAATCCGATGGGGCTGGCCGACACGTCGCCGGTGCCGATGAAGGACAGTATGGGCATGGATTACCTGCCCGTTTTCGCCGACGAGCAGCAGGATGGATCGACGATCAGGGTTTCGCCCGGAAAACTGCAGCGAACGGGGGTAAAAACCGCGACCGCCGGGATGGCCCGGATCGGTCGGGCAGTCCGGGCACCCGCCACCGTGACGCTGGACGAGACCCGCGTCAGCGTGATCGCGATGCGCACCGATGCATTTATCGACACGGTTTCGACCGTGACGACGGGCGACCGGATCGGCAAAGGACAGGTGCTTTTCGGCTTCTATTCCAAGGAAATTGCCACTGCCGGAACGGAATATGCCGCACCGGGAGGCGACAAGGCAGGTTCGGCGCTTCGCCTGAAAAACCTCGGCGTGCCGGATGAAGCGATCAGCACGATCGCCGAGCGGCGGCAGGTGCCGGCAACCATAGACTATACCTCGCCGCGAGATGGCATCGTGCTCGAACGGCTCGCCATTGCGGGCATGATGGCCAAGCCCGGTGATGTGCTGTTTCGCATCGCCGATATGTCGCGTCTGTGGGTGCTGGCCGATCTTCCGGAATATGACCTGACCGCCGTCCGGGTCGGCGCCGACGTGCAGTTGACCGTTCGCAGCCTGCCCGGCCGCACATTCCATGGCACTGTCGACCTTATCTACCCGCAGGTCGATACCCAGACGCGGACAACGAAGGTTCGTATCGAACTCCCCAATCCCGATGGTGTGCTGCTGGTCAACATGTATGCGGAAGTGGAGATCGATACGCGCTCCGAAGAGCCTGTCATCACGGTCCCCAATAGCGCCGTGATCGATACGGGTGATCGCAAACTCGTGTTTCTCGACAGGGGAGAAGGGCGGTTCGAACCGAGAGATGTCACGCTTGGTGCGCGTGGTGATGCGGACACCGAAATCGTCAGCGGCATCAAGGCCGGCGATCAGGTCGTGGTCGCGGCAAACTTCCTGCTCGATGCCGAGAGCAATCTCAATTCGGCGCTGAGCGCGATGACGGCGGAGGGCGTGAAACAATGATCGCCCGTGTGATATCCTGGTCCGCCCGCAATCTGGTCCTGATCTTTGTTGCTGCCATCCTGGCCGTCGCAGGCGGCATTTACGCTCTGCGGTCGCTGCCGCTCGACGCCATACCCGATCTCTCCGACGTTCAGGTGATCGTCTACACCGACTATCCCGGTCAGGCTCCGCAGGTGGTCGAAGATCAGGTCACCTATGCGTTGACGACATCGATGCTGACCGTACCGAAGTCCAGGGTGGTGCGAGGCTTCTCCTTTTTCGGCGCATCCTTCGTCTATGTGATTTTCGAGGATGGCACCGATCCCTACTGGGCGCGCAGCCGCGTACTTGAATATCTCAATGTCGCACAAGCTCGCCTGCCGTATGGGGTCACGCCGACGCTCGGTCCCGATGCGACGGGTGTCGGCTGGGTCTATCAATATGCCGTGGTGGCAAAACAGATGTCGCTTGCCCAGCTGCGGTCGCTGCAGGACTGGGTCGTGCGCTTCGCGGTGTCGAAATCCGAAGGTGTTGCCGAGGTCGCCAGCGTCGGCGGTTTCGTCAAGCAATATTCCATCGTGGTCGATCCCGTCCGGCTGAAGGCCCAGGATATTTCGCTCACCGACATCGCCAATGCCGTGCGCGCCAGCAACACGGATGTCGGCGGCCGCACGGTGGAGCTTTCCGAATTCGAGTTCATGGTCCGCGGGCGTGGGTATCTCAACGGCATTGCCGATATCGAGAATATTGTCCTGAAGACGATGGGCGGCACGTCGCTCAGGCTCGGCGATGTTGCAAGGGTGGAACTGGTTCCCGACGAAAGGCGGGGGATTACCGAACTGAATGGTGAGGGCGAAGTCGCAAGCGGCATCGTGCTGCAGCGGTTCGGGGCCAACGCGCTGTCGGTCATCGATAATGCCAAGGCAAACCTCAAGGGGATCAAGGGCAGCCTGCCAGCCGGTGCCGAAATCGTGCCGGTCTATGATCGCTCGCAATTGATCGAGGCTGCGATCCAAACGCTGAAAGGTACACTAGTGGAGGAGGCGATCGTCGTTGCCCTCGTCACGATCGTCTTTCTCCTGCATGTCCGCAGCGCGCTTGTCGCCATCATCATGCTGCCCGTGGGCGTGCTGATGGCGTTCATCGCCATGCATTTTCTCCATATCGGGGCCAACATAATGAGCCTCGGCGGTATTGCGATTGCCATCGGGGCGATGATCGATGCGGCGATCGTGATGATCGAGAACGCCCACAAACATCTGGAGCGCGCACCGCCGGAAAAGCCGCGTATCGATATTCTCATAGAGGCGGCGAGCGAGGTCGGTCCGGCGCTGTTCTTCAGCCTGCTGATCATCACCGTCTCCTTCCTGCCGATCTTCACGCTGGAATCACAGGAGGGGAGGCTGTTCAGCCCGCTTGCCTTCACCAAGACCTTTGCAATGGCGGCGGCTGCGATCCTGTCGGTGACGCTGGTGCCGGCGCTGATGGTCGTCTTCGTCAGGGGGCGGATCGTTCCGGAGCATAAAAATCCCGTCAATCGCTTGCTGATCTGGATTTACCGTCCGGTCATCGCCGGGGTTCTGAAGGCGAAGGTGCTGACGATCGCGATTGCGCTTCTTGTACTCGGCGCCACGGTCTGGCCGATCCAGCATATCGGCAGCGAGTTCATGCCGGATCTGGATGAAGGTACGCTGATGTATATGCCGACGACCCTGCCCGGGCTTTCCGTCACCAAGGCAGCGGAACTGCTGCAGACCCAGGACCGGATCATCAAGTCCTTTCCGGAAGTCGAAAGCGTCTTCGGCAAGGCCGGGCGTGCACTGACGGCGACCGATCCCGCGCCGGTCGAGATGTTCGAGACGATCATCACGCTAAAGCCGAAATCCGAGTGGCGGCAGGGCGTCACGACCGCAAGCCTCAAAAAGGAAATGGACGAAGCTCTGCAGTTTCCGGGCGTCGCCAATGCCTGGACAATGCCGATCCGCGCCCGCATCGACATGCTGTCGACCGGCATTCGTACCCCGATCGGGGTGAAGGTCTACGGCACTGATCTGAATGAAATGGAGAAGATCGCACGACAGATCGAAACCGTGCTGAAGGATGTGGACGGAACGTCCAGCGCTTATGCCGAACGGGTGATCGGCGGCTATTATCTCGATATCATGCCGGATCGGGTGGCGCTCGGGCGTTACGGGCTGACGATCGGGGATGTGCAGGACGTCGTATCCATGGCGCTCGGCTCGGAAGTCGTGACCTCGACCGTGGAAGGCCGTGAACGTTATGGTGTGGCGATCCGTTATCCGCGCGCATCCCGCAGCGATCCGCAGTCGATCGCAAGACACGTGCTTGTCTCGCTGCCCGGCGGTGGAACGGTTCCTCTCGGTGAAGTTGCCGAGGTGAGCCTGACGCGGGGTGCCACGACGGTTCGCACCGAAAACGGCCAGCTCGCGGTCTATATCTATGTTGACATCACGGGGCGCGATCTCGGCGGATACGTCGCCGAGGCCCGACAGGCGGTGGCGGCACGGGTGGATCTTCCAACGGGCTATTCCGTGGCATGGAGCGGTCAGTTCGAATATCTCGAACGGGCCGCAGCGCGCCTATCCATCGTCATTCCGCTGACGCTCGCGCTGATCTTCCTGCTGCTCTACCTGAACTTCAGGGCGCTGACGGAAACCCTGATCGTCATGCTCTCCCTGCCTTTCGCGCTTGTCGGCGGCATATGGCTGATGTGGTGGCTCGGGTTCAATGCGTCGGTTGCGGTGGCCGTCGGTTTCATCGCGCTGGCGGGTGTTGCCGCGGAAACGGGAGTGATTATGCTGATCTATCTCGACAATGCCTTGAAGGAGCGTCTTGCTTCATGCGCCAGCGAGGGGCGGTCGCTGACAAGAGAGGATCTTCATCACGCCATCTTGGTCGGGGCGGTCGAACGGGTTCGGCCGAAGATGATGACGGTGGTCGCGATCATGGCGGGTCTCCTGCCGATCCTGTGGAGTACAGGAACGGGGGCAGAAATTATGCAGCGCATAGCGGTGCCGATGATCGGTGGCATGGTTTCTTCAACGCTGCTGACCTTAATCGTCATTCCGGCGATTTATGCTCTGGTCAAGGGGAGGGGGCCATCGTGATCTACATGCAAAACTGAGCCTGCTATTCTCTACGTCACTTTCTTGAACCTATGGTTAATTGGGTCAGGTGTGTGGATGGGGACAGATTACTAACTTTTAGGGTCTGTCCCATTGAGAGGCTCGACACGCCCAGTATTGTGAGCGCGAGGATGTCGTCTTGATTAGTTGCGATACGATCAAGCCAGGGTCAGCGATCTTTGTTGGTAAGGAGACACCCTTGACATCGTCGCGATATTGAGTGGCAGGTGGAGGTCATCGCCTTCCTGATGGGCCAAAGCTTATTTCCCATGCAGACGCTTGCCAATCGAACTCCTGCCGCATCCAGGAACGCCCATAATCATAATCCGCCGGTCTGTGCTTGCATCAGAGACCGACGGAGATTGTGCCATTCGCAAAGACGCTTATCCATTTTCAGAAGCAGCTGGTGCGCGAAAGAAATCGACACGGAGCGGTCTTCTGACCATTGGGACAAGGCTGGCCGAAATCGATTCTTGGCAAGTTTAGCAGTCTTGGTGTGAACGCGGTTCGGTTTTAAGTGCTTCTTGCCTGGGATGACAGAAAGCTCATGGCGCGTTTGACACCGAGCCACGCTCAATCAGGCGAACACCCATATTTATGCTTCTTACACTGGTCTCAGGATCATTGATTCTTTCCAGCAGGAGTTGGATCCCGACGCGACCGAGTTCTGCGCGGTCAATGCGAACGGTCGTTAGCGGCGGGGTGCTGTGCTGAGCGATGGATATGTCATCTACCGCGATGACGGCTCGGTCGTCGGGAATTGAAAAGCCGCGCGACTGCAGCGCCTGCATAACGCCGATGCCGATTACATCGGTACTGCAGAAAAACGCAGTCGTATCGCTAAACCGTCCACTTTGGAGTGCCTGGCGCATGACTTGGGGAGTGTCGCTGGCATCGGCCCCTAGTTTCTCAAGATCAAGAACATGCGCATCGTAGTCGAAGGTGATGCCCGCCTCTGTCAGTGCAACTCGAAATCCATCAAGTCTCCGACGCAGGGACAGTCTATGCGGACGGGTCACATGAACGATATTGCGGTGATTGGCTGACAAAAGTCGCTGTGTCGCCAGCCAACCCGCGGCCCAATTGTCTGGCAGAACACTGGAAAGCTGCATCGTCCGGTCTATGCCGTTGATAATGACCGCCGGTATGCCCGCCGCCACCAGACGCTTGATCACGTCTGGCTGGTCCATGCCAAGTCCGATAAATGCACCGGGGCGAAGGTCGCGCAGGATTTCTTCGATTTCAGCAAGCGCATGACCTGTCTCAATGGAGATAAGCCGCACATCCAATTTCAACGAATTGGCGCTTGCTTCCTCAAGAAGGCCGCGAATGATATCCTCATAGAACGTCGATCGGGAATAGAACTCCGTAGGTGTTACAACTACGGCGTTGTCCACGCCCGCACGAATGAGGCTTCGAAGCGAACGAACCTGATATCCCAGCTTTTCTGCATTTTCGAGGATTTTGCGTCGGCTCTCATCACCGACTCCTGCGCGGTTATTAAGAACCTTGGAGACCGACGCTACGGAGACGCCAGCTGCTTCTGCAATATCCTTTAACGTGGGAACCGAGTTCTCATTCATATTTCGACCTTTGTGCGATGCAAAAGAAGCCAGTCACCTGCGACTGAACTACCAGAAGAAGTTGGTGTGCCCAAGAGATCGCATCAGAGCCTCCATATAATAATAGTCGCCATACGGTAGCATGTTGTCCGAGTAGCCGGATTTAACGTGGGCCGCACCATGTGCAAGTAGGCCCAGCGCATCAGGGGTTTTGGTAAGATCGCAAACCTCCATAAGGCCATCCAGCAGCCGGTCGCCGAATGCCCACCATCTCGCGGCTTCGTCTCCCTCGCACTGAGATGCAAGAAGGAAGACGCCGGCGGCCATGATAGAAGCGGCAGAACTGTCGAGCGGTGTGTCCGGTTTTCCGCTCAATGCATAGTCCCATACCGGAACCTTGTCGTTGCCCAGCAACTGCTCGGCCTTGGCGGCAAGCCGGCGAGACGTGTCCAGATAGGCGCCATTTCCTGTTGTGTCTGCCGACTGGGCAAAGCCATGGATCATCCATGCCTGACCGCGGGACCAGCAGGAATCATCCGCATATCCCTGGTGTGTTGCTCCTCGTTGTGGTTCGCCAGTCGCGGGGTCGAAGCTGAATGTGTGAAAGCTCGTATCATCCTGGCGGACAAGATAGCGCAAACTTGTGTCACTATGGGCGTCCGCAGCTTCGCGGAAATCACCTCGCCCGGTTTCCTTGTGGGCCCAATATAGCAAAGCAACGTTCTGCATCGTGTCGGCGATGATCCTGCCATTGGCGAATTCACTTTTCATACCGCCGTGGATCGTGCGGGCGTTCCAGGCCTGCAGATAGCGCCCTTCCGGATGAAAGCGATCGAGCAGGTAAGACGCTGCGGTCAAAGCCATTGCGCGAGGCTCGCTATCGCCGGTCATAAGCCAGTCGGAAACAGCTCCCAGTGAAAACTGGAAACCCAGGTCGTGATCCTGTGCATCCCGCCTTACCAGAATGTTGCGGAAAACGACTCGTCTGGCACGCGCAGCATTGAGGAAGACCGGGTCGCCTGTGAGTTGTAGCGCTAGCCAAAGCTGGCCCGCGTGAAAACCAACAACCCAGTCGTAGGGGGTGCAGTAGTTCCAGCTCAGATCAGATCGGCCAATCTTCGGATTCCGCAACCCGACGATCGGCATCGTGTCGCGCAGCTTGGCGACGCATCGTTCAAGCGCTGCCTGGTGCTGCACATGCTTCGCTTTCGGTCGGACCGTTGTTGAGGAGTTGAAGTAGCCGGTTTTTTGCTGACGCATGGGTTTCTCCTGTTTCAATACACTTTCTGAAACTATACGAAAGTTTCGTCAATCGCGAAATTGTCGCATTGACATAGAAAATTACCAAAGTAGGTTTGCTGTTGCGCGGTCCGGCAGGACGAGCGGATCGTACAGTTTTCAGGAGGAAAGCGTTTTATGGCGATCAGTACGGAGGAGGCATGCCCAAAACAACGAAGGGCATGGGGAAATGAAATCGCGGGATATGGATTTCTTGCGCCCTGGCTCATCGGTTTTTTTGTTTTGACGTTCGGGCCTGCGGTTACATCCTTTTATCTTTCCATGACCGACTTCGGTGGTTTTGGGCAGGCAAGATGGGTGGGGGCCGCCAATTACGCGCGACTGTTACAGGATGATCCGCGTTTCTGGACGGCTATGAATGTGACGTTCACATTCGTTGTGCTGGCTGTTCCACTGAAACTTTTATTCGCTCTGGCAGTCGCCGTGACCCTCAATAAGGGGCTGCGCGGCCTGACGCTGTTTCGGGCGATCTATTATCTTCCATCCCTGATCGGAGGAAGTGTGGCGATTGCCGTTTTATGGCGGCAGATTTTCACCGCTGACGGGCTACTCAATCAGGCGCTCAACGCGCTCTTCGGATATGAGGGGCCGAGCTGGATCTCCAACCCATCGACCTCGCTTTACACGCTGGTGCTGCTTGCCGTGTGGCAGTTCGGATCGTCGATGATCATCTTTCTTGCAGGTCTCCGGCAAATTCCGGCCGATATGTACGAGGCGGCGAGCATCGACGGAGCCAGCTCCACACGTCAGTTTTTCAAGATCACGCTTCCTCTTCTGACGCCGGTGATTTTCTTCAATTCAGTCATTTTGACCATCGATGCTTTCAAGGCCTTCACATCAGCCTTCATCATCAGCGACGGCTTGGGCGGTCCGGTCGATTCAACCCTGTTTTATACGCTTTATCTCTATCAGGAGGCCTTCGCTAATTTTCGCTTTGGCTACGCATCGGCGCTGGCGTGGATATTGGTGCTGATCATCGCACTTTTCACTGCCTTGTCTTTCCTGTCGGCTCGCTACTGGGTGCATTACGATGACTAATCAAACATCTGGCGTAACTGAAATCGGCATTTTGGACACCGGCCGCTCGAAGATGTTGGCCAAGGCGAGACGTATAACTCTTTACGCGGTCATCATCGGTGTGAGCCTCATCATGCTTTATCCACTTCTGTGGATGGTTGCGAGCTCGTTCAAGCCGGATCATGAGATCTTCACCTCGACGGGATTGCTTCCGCATGAGCCATCGTTCGACGCGTATCGCCGCGGATGGACAGGGCTCAGTGTCGGCTTCGGGCAGATGTTCCTGAATTCTCTGACGATCGCGATCCTGGTCGTCGCCGGTAACCTGATCTCCTGCTCGATGGCCGCATATGCGTTCACGCGGTTGCGGTTCAGAGGAAGGGGCTTCTGGTTTGCCATCATGCTCGGCACCTTGATGATGCCGCAACATGCGATGCTTATTCCTCAGTACATGCTGTTCCTGAAGCTTGGTTGGGTCAATACGATCCTGCCCCTTACAATCCCAAAATTTCTTGCGATCGATGCATTCTTCACCTTCCTGATGGTGCAGTTTTTCAGGGGCCTGCCGCGTGAACTCGACGAAGCCGCGATCATGGATGGCTGCAGTCCGCTGCGCATCTTCCTGAAGGTTATCCTGCCGCTATCTACTCCGGTTCTGGCGACGGCGGCGATCTTCTCCTTCATCTGGACGTGGGACGATTTCTTTGCCCCGCTGATCTATCTGAACGACATCGAGAAATACACGGCACAGCTCGGCCTGCGCACCTTTGTCGATTCGACGGGGCAATCCGACTGGAGCGCGCTGTTTGCGATGTCCACGCTTACAGTCCTGCCAATCTTCATTCTGTTCATCCTGTTTCAGCGCCTGCTTATCGAAGGCATTGCGACGACGGGCATGAAGCGTTGAACCACACGATGAGATTAAGCCAATGACAAACCTCACATTGAAAAAAGTCAGAAAAAGCTTTGGAGGCCCTGAGATCATAAAGGGCGTGGATCTTGAAATCGAGCACGGCGAGTTTGTCGTTTTCGTTGGTCCCTCCGGCTGCGGAAAATCGACTTTGCTGCGGATGATCGCCGGCCTTGAACCCATTACTTCGGGTGAGCTCTCAATCGGTGGTGAGCGGATGAACGAAACGCGCGCTGCTGATCGCGGCATAGCCATGGTGTTTCAGTCCTATGCGCTCTACCCGCATATGAATGTCTTCAAGAACATGTCTTTCGGTCTCGAGACCGCAGGCGTGGCCAGGCAGGAGATTGATAAGAAAGTCCGGAAGGCTGCAGATATTCTTCAGATAAGTCATCTGCTGGATCGCAAACCCCGCGAACTCTCTGGTGGTCAACGTCAACGCGTGGCGATCGGCCGCGCGATCGTTCGGGATCCCAAGATCTTTCTCTTTGATGAACCGCTATCCAATCTCGATGCAGAGTTGCGGGTGAGGACCCGTGTCGAGATCGCCAAGCTGCACCGTGATATTGGTGTCACGATGATTTACGTCACCCACGATCAGGTGGAGGCGATGACACTTGCAGACCGGATAGTGGTTCTGCGAGCGGGGATCATCGAACAGCATGGCACGCCCCTGGATATATACAACAAGCCGGCAAACCGTTTCGTTGCTGGCTTTATCGGTTCGCCGAGAATGAATTTCGTCGATGTAACCGCTGGTGCCAACGCTGCCGATAGCCTGACGGTGAAGCTCGCCGGCGAGACCATCGTTCTGCCGTCCTCAGACCGGAAAATTGTTCCCGACGAGCCGTTGTCGCTTGGCCTCAGGCCGGAGCACATCGTGTCCGGAGCCACGGAAGGCATCCGCATCGGAGACATGACGGTGGAACATTTCGAACAGTTGGGCGGCCAAACCATCGCCTATGGCCATCTCGGGGACAAACAGCCGTTGTCGGTGATCATCGATGGCCAAAGGCACTTTCATGACAGCGAGGTCATCCCTGTCAGCATCGCGGCCGAGCGGTGCCATCTGTTCGACCAGCGCGGCATTCGTATCAGCAACTGAACATCTTAATCGGGAGGTAATCATGCAAAACAGACGAGACTTCATGCGTAACGCGGCTCTGTGCGGCATTACGGCATCCTTATCAACTCTGCCCGCGTTTCGTGCACACGCACAGGACGTCATGCGCTTGTTCTGGTGGGGACCGCAGGGCCGCGCGCAGCGTACCCTTGCGGTCGCCAAACTGTACAACAGCAGGAATGCGGATGTCCGAATTAACGGCGAGGCCGGCGGTAGCGACTACTGGACGAAGCTTACGACGATGATGGCGGGCGGCAACGCGCCGGATATCTTCCAGCTGGAACCCAGCCGCTTCGCAGACTATAGCCGCCGTTCGACAAATCTGCCCCTCAACGACTATGTAGGCGATATCATTCGCACGGACAAACTGTCCCCCGGCGTCATGGATTTGGGAACGGTCGACGGCAAGATTACCGGCATTCCGCTTTCGCTCAATGCGTTCGCCATGTTCTATGATACCGAAGCCTTCGAAAAGGCCGGCATCGCTCCCCCCACCCGAAAAACCACCTGGGACGACTTCGCCCGGATGTGCATCGATCTCACGAAAGCAGTCGATAAAAAGAATGTTTGGGCAGTCTCCAACGGTGCACGGTATAGCTACGCCCTGCAGGCCTTTCTCGAACAGCGAGGGAAGCAAATTTACTCCGCCGAGGGTGGAATAGGCTTCGATCTCAAAGATGCCGAGGACTGGTACGGATATTGGGATAGTCTCGACAAGGCCGGCGGGTGCGTCGGGGCAGAGATTCAGGCCCTCGATAAGTCCAACGTCGACTCCAACCCGATGACGAGAGGCAACTCCCTCATCGTGCTGGGCTTCTCCAACCAGCTCACGGCATATCAGGCCGTAGTGAAGTCTCGTCTGGCAATAAGCACGCTTCCTGTCACCAGCCCGGACGGACCGTCGGGCCATTTCTATCGTCCGGGCCTGCTCTGGTCCATTGCGCCCACGGCCAAGAAACCCGAACTTGCGGCTCAATTCATCGATTTCTTCATCAACGACGTCGAAGCCGGCAAGATCCTCGATGTGGAACGCGGTGTTCCCGTCAATGAGGACGTCAAGAGTGCAGTCCTCCCTCTGATCGACGAAAGCGCAAGGACCACCGTTGAATATGTCGACTCGCTGAAAGACTGGGTGATCCCCAATCCACCGGTCGTTCCTCTCGGTGCGACGGAGTTCGACGAACGGGTCCTGCGCCCCATCGCCGACTGGGTAGCCTTCGGGAAGCGGACGCCAAAGGAGGCTGCTGCGGAAGTGGTATCTTCAGCCAAGAGAATTCTCAGAGGCTGAGAAACTATGGTGCCAATCTGCGGGGCAGGGCTTCCTGCCTCGCTAGTCCAACAAGGAAACTCAAATGGCGGCTCCAATCTTTCCTGACAGACTGTTTAATCCCTGGGCAGATAATCCTCTAAAGTCCCGCGGCGATGTGGAGCGCGCACTGAAGGCACTGGTGACACCAGTGGAAAGCTATCGGTCCTCCGGCGGTGCACGCGTGCGGCTGGAGCCGGCAGCAGCACATTTCGACGAGGAGTCTGCTGATCTGGAAGGTTTTTCCCGATTGTTGTGGGGGCTCGCGCCTGCACAGGTTGGTGGAGCTGACTGGATCGACTGGGCGCCAATTGCTAGCGGTCTTGCACATGGCTGCGATCCGAACCATCCGGAATACTGGGGAGATCCAGCACATCGCAGCCAACGTCTCGTGGAACTTGCGGCGATTGGTTTTGCATTGCGTCTTGTACCGGATCGTATTTGGGAGCCCTTATCCGCCGACCAACGGAAAAATGTTGCAAGCTACCTTCTGCAAAGCCACCGCCTGGAGTTCGTTGACAACAACTGGATGTTCTTCCGGCTGATGATCAGCATGGGACTTCAGCATGTCGGTGTTGATGTAGATACGAGCCTCGACATGGTTTACGTCGAGCGCCTGGATCACTTCTATCTCGGCAAAGGATGGTATCGCGACGGACCTAATCGGCGTGCCGACCACTATATTCCGTTTGCCTTCCACTATTACGGTCTAATTTTGGCGACCCTTCATGGCGGACCGTGGACGGATCGATATCGCGAACGAGCCGGTTTGATCGCGACTGACATAACCCACTGGTTTGCGGATGATGGTCCGGCTCTGTGCTTTGGTCGCTCGATGACCTATCGTTTTGCAATTGCCGGTTTTTTCGGGGCATTGGCGCTCGCCGGCGATCAAAAAGTCACGTCCGGGCAGCAGAAAGGCTACTATCTGCGGAATCTGAGATGGTGGGCGAAGCACCAGTTTGCTGACCGTGATGACATCCTCCCCGTCGGTTACGGCTACTCCAACCTGCTTATGTCGGAACCCTACAATTCTGCTCAATCACCGTATTGGGCGTTGAAAGCGTTCTTGCCGTTGATGTTTCCCGAACAGCACCCGTTCTGGTCATCGGCAGAAGAGGCGCCTGTTCCGTTTGACGATATTGTCGTGCAGAAGGAAATCGGTTTCGTTATTGCGCATCCTGGCGGAGATTCGGTTGCGCTTTCGAGCGGACAAGAAGCATCGCCTACGGCATCCTGGCTCCGCTGCGGAGCCGAAAAATATGCGAAGTTCGCTTATTCGGCTCGGTGTGGCTTCAACATCGAAAACGACCCCTGCCGCTTTGACAATGCTGTACTGGACAACATGCTCGGTTTCAGCGAGGACGGCCGGCATTTTCGCGTGCGTGAGGCAAACGATGCAGTCAGCTTGGCGGGTGATGTTCTATTTTCCCGTTGGTCCCCGTATCGTGATGTCTCGGTCGAAACCTGGATATACTGGGACCAAGCCTATCACGTCCGGGTTCATTGCATTGAGACCCCTCGTCCGCTTCTGACCAAGGAGGGCGGTTTTGCGATATCGGCATCTCCAGAACTTGAGGTCGAGGACGATGTTGGATCGGCAGTTGCGTCGACGGTCAATGTTACCTCGGCCTTGTTTGACATCGGATCATCGCTCACAAGACAAGGCCGCTGTCATCTGGCCGGCCCCAATACCAATCTCGTATCGCCGCGCACGGTGGTCCCTCAATTGAGTGCGACAATACCCTCGGGTGTAAGTTCGCTGGCTACTGCCGTCCTGATCGGACACAAAGCCAGGACCGCACTTCCAATCGCTCGCGCCCTCGATGAACTTCGAGATCTTGTCGCTGTGGCGGGAAGTGAAATTCCAATCTTCTCGCTAAGTTGAAGGGATTGGGTGTTTCACGTCCCATTGCTCACGAAGATACTCACAGTCAGTTTCCACCATTTCACTGATGTAAGCTTTGCCTTCGTAGCTTCGCTCGAGCAGTCGGTTGAGGACTTCGGCTTGGCGTGAATTGAGATTGCGAGCGGCATGAACCGCCAGGAAACATTCTTTAGCATGAGGTTGTCGAGGGACAGCAGCGCGTCGCCGAAAGCGTTGCAGGACACTCTAAGAGCCACTCGATCCGGCTCGTGATGTCGAGAGCCTCCTTGCCGGTGATCGACTATAGGGCCTCATAATAGCCCATGCGTGATCTCTCAATCGCTGCAGACATGGAGAAATGTCTTCGGGCCTCCAGGCGCGCGAGCGTCCTATCAGCGGCTGTGCGAGTTATGTAGCCGCTGCCATTGCCGAAAGGATGAATCGCCCCAAACCAGAGATGGGCGATGCCTGCTTTGACGAGAGAATCAAGGTCGTGAGATCCGTCGAACCATTTGAGGAAGGCTGACATCCCGGCGTCGACGCGATCCGCCTGCGGAACAACATGGTGGGTTTTCTCGCACCCGAAATCACCGGACACGATTTCCATACGGCCGTCTGAGTCGTCGCGCCTATCGCCGGCTGTCCGAACGCCCCGGTGAAGTCGTCTTGGCGCGGCCGCTAACTCGAGGTAAAGCCGAGAAACGATTGGGCAGGCTGCTGAACTCGCCGCAGTCTCGGTGTCTCTTGGAGCCAATTGCCTGAAAAATCGTGTGACCTCTATCCGCCCTAGGCAGTAGCCTTTTGGTTCGAGACGCCGGGCTATATTGATGGAGCTGGACGCCAATGCCACTCCCTACGCGTCAAAGGTCCAAATTCCTCTCGTGTACTACCCTGACGGCTCAACTTATCTCGGCGGGAGTTGCGCTTCGCCTGAGGCCTGACCTGCTTCCACGGCTCGGTGACAAGTGGCGCTACAAGCACGCGATTGTCGTTCGTCATGACAGCAGTTGAACATTCGCCTGACAACACTGTGTCAAAACGTCTCGAACCTCCAAAATCAACCCTTGGTGGCAAATCCAAACTTGCTGGTCATCGTGATGGGTGCTAGCGATTAGACATGTCAAACAGGTTAGACGGTTATTACATGTTTCAGAAAAACGAAATGTCCTCTTTGCCTCCGATGATTGCCGACGAGGCTGCTTTTCCTTCGCCGAGAAACGACGGATTGGCTGGGCAGGTCGTGACGTATATGCGCAGCTACATTGAAAAAAATCGGCTGAAGCCAGGTGATCGCCTGCCCGGGGAAGCAGAGATCGCCCGGGCACTCGGCGTCAGTCGTCCGGTAGTGCGCGAAGCCTCGCGTACGCTGCTGGCGCGTGGTCTCGTTGAGGTCGCTCCCGGCCGCGCACCGCGGGTCAGCAGGATGCGCGTCGGGCAGTTGCGTCATTTCTTCGAGGATGCGCTGATCACGGGGCAGGCCGATGCCAGGCATGTCCTTGAGGTTCGCCGGGGACTGGAGATCGAGATGGCGGCTCTTGCTGCCACGCGTCGCTCTCCGGAAATTGTCGATCGTCTGACAGAAATCGGTGCTGCCATGGCTGAGCGTCTGCGAGCTCCCGAAGCGTTCGTCAGTCTGGATATGGAATTCCATCGCACGATCGCAGCGGCGTCGGCAAATCCGTTCTACGTCGTTCTTCTCGACGGTTGCCGTGCAGCTGTCGAGACGTCGATGGACGTCGGCCTGCGGCATCGATTTGGCGAGGCTGAACTACAAAGGGTGCAGGATCTGCACCAGCAAATCATCGATGGTGTCCGCAAAGGTGATGCTGATGCCGCTGCTCAGGCGATGACACGGCATTTCGATGATGCCTTGGCTGCGCTTTATCGGGCAGCTGCTGCGGACATACCCATAGGGATCAATCAAACCTAACATCAAGGTGCTAAAATGTCTGAAACGGCGCACCCGGTAGAGCCCGGTGCAATGGCTACGGCTGTCCAGAAGATAGGTAATTATCGATGGACTATCTGTGCTCTGCTCTTCTTCTCAACGACCATCAATTATATGGACCGGCAGATCCTCGGCTTGCTGAAGCCCCTGTTGATGCAGGATCTCGGTTGGAGCGAAACCGATTTTGGCGACATCGTCGCCGTTTTTTCCCTAGCATACGCTTTCGGTTATGTCGGCATGGGCCGGTTCATGGACAAAGCCGGCGTCAAAATCGGCCTGCCAATCGCGGTTGCCGGCTGGAGCCTATTCGCGGCGCTGCATGGCCTGATGTCGACTGTGTTTGGCTTCAAGATCGCCAGAGGTGGTCTCGGACTAATGGAAGGCGGCAATTTCCCGGCATCTGTGAGCACCATTCGCGAATGGTTTCCAGCCAAGGAACGCGCCCTTGCCACCGGTATCTTCAACGCAGGCAGCAATATCGGTGCCGTTATCACTCCCATCATACTGCCGATCATGGTGGCATTGGTCGGCTGGCAGTTGGCGTTCGTAATCACCGGTGCGCTCGGCCTAATATGGGTCATTGCCTGGATGATTTTTTACGATCATCCGGCAAAACACCCACGGCTTTCCGCCGCGGAGCGCGCGTATATCACCAGCGACCCTTACGTACCGGAAAAACCAGTCCCGTGGATTTCTCTTCTCGGCTATCGCGGTACCTGGGCCTATCTGGTTGGAATGCTTCTATCCAGCCCGGTCTGGTGGTTTTACCTTAATTGGGTGCCTGGCTACCTCAACAAACAATTCGGCGTCAATATGATGGCGGCGATGGCGCCACTCGTAACGATCTACTTCTTTGCCGATTTTGGCAGTATCGGCGGTGGTTGGTTGTCATCGCACCTCATCAAACGAGGCATGCGGACATTGAGAGCCCGCCGTATCGCTATCTTCACTGCTGCTGCCTGTGTCGTGCCTGTCGCTTTTGTCTCCCAGGTCTCCAGTCTCTGGGCAGCGGTCGCGCTCATCAGTCTGGCTGCGGCCGCGCACCAGGGTTTCGCAGCGAACCTATACACGATCGTTTCCGATACGGTGCCCTCCAACGCGGTCAGTTCAGTTGTCGGTATCGGCGGTTTTGCAGCAGGCATCTGGGGAATGTTCACCGCACTTGCCATTGGGCGCATTCTGGACGCCTCGGGCGGCAACTACATGGTGCTGTTTATCGGCGCATCGAGCATCTACCCGATCGCGGTCATCATCATGCATCTGATCTTGCCGAAATTCTCTCGCGCAGAAGCGCAGGCGCACGCTGTGTCCTAGCTTCCGGCAGGAGGCGTGCGGATCCCGGACGCCTCTAATCTTTCAATCAAATTTCTCCTAAGAATTTGTATCGAGGCAATCATGAGTGACCAGGACCTATTCCAGACAATTCGCGCCGAGCTTTACACTCCGGTCGTTGGCGACATCCTCGACGATCTCGGTCTCTATCACCAGTTTCTCCCGCAGCCGATCCAGCCCATGCGTGCAGAGATGAAGCTTATCGGCCGTGCGATGCCGGTTGTGATGATTGATGTCTACGGACGCCAGGAAGAGCCATTTGGCAAGCTGACCGAGGCATTGGACCAACTGCAGCCAGGTGAGGTCTACCTTGCCAGTGGCGGCGAAATGCGCTGCGCCTATTGGGGCGAGATTCTGACTGCGACAGCTCGTGCACGAGGCGCCAATGGTGCTGTCGTCAATGGCTTTCACCGGGATACTCCGATGGTGCTTGAACAGGACTGGCCGGTTTTCAGCCGTGGTCGCTACGCCCAGGATTCTGGAGTGAGGACCAAGGTCGTTGACTATCGATGCCCAATCGAGATCGGTTCCGTTTGGATCGAGCCGGGCGATCTCATCTTTGGCGATCTGGACGGCGTCCTTGTTGTCCCCGCAAAATATGAGGCGGAGGTGATCGAACGGGCTCTCGTGAAAGCACGTGGCGAAAAGCTGGTGCGCAAGGAGATCGAAAACGGCCTCTCAAGCACGGCCGCCTTCCACAAATACGGCATTTTGTGACGGGAGGGTAAAGTGGCAATCATCTGCTTCAAGATCAACACTGCCGACAATGTCGTGACGATGCTTGCGGATATCGACAAGGGTGCAATCCTCATTGAGGAGAACGGACCGCTTGCCGCCGTCAGCGCCAGCCAGCCTGTCGAACTTGGTCACAAGGTCGCGGTAGCGGACATTGAAGAAGGCCTTCCGATCATCAAATTCGGAGTCCCGATCGGTGTTGCGACGCAATCTATACGGCCGGGAGATTGGGTGCATCTCCACAACTGTCGAAGCCGCTTTGACATCCGCTCCGCCACGCTTGATCTGCACACCGGCGCAACTACGGACATCAGCTATGACTGACAATCCACTGACGGCATGGACCGGATACCTGCGCGCAGATGGGCGCAAGGGGATCAGAAATCTCGTGCTGGTGATTTACACTGTCGAATGCGCGAAGCATGTCGCACATGCAATAGCCGCCGGTGAGGAAGATGTTCAGGTCATCGGGTTTCCTGGCTGTTACGATAATCAATACGCGATACGTCTTGTTCTTGCCTTGGCACGGCATCCGAATGTGGGTGCTGTGCTGAGCGTTGGTCTCGGTTGTGAATATGTTCAGCCGGCGCGCATAGCGCAAACCGTTGAAGCCAGTGGGCGACCGGCCGCATCGTTTTACATTCAGGAGGTTGGCGGCACGCGCGCTTCAACGGAAAAGGGGAAGAAAATCGTACGCGAACTGCGCAGCAAGATACGGCGCGATGTCGCTCGCGTTCCAATGCATCTTTCCGATCTCACGATCGGATGTGAGTGTGGTGGCTCGGATGGAACCAGCGGGCTTGTTGGCAACCCGACGATTGGGCGCTTTTTCGATACCTTGGTCGATGCAGGGGGAACGGCAATCTTCGAAGAGATCGTCGAGATGATTGGCCTATCCGATATCATCCTCGAGCGAGCCGTCGATGAGCGGGCTCGGTTGGAGCTTTCGGCGGCCTACGCCAAAGCTGAGAATTATTGTCGTGCCGTGCGTCAGTATTCCGTCTCGCCGGGCAATTTCGCCGGCGGGCTGACGACGATTGAGGAAAAGAGCATGGGGGCGTTTGCGAAGAGCGGATCGCGGCCCATTCAAGGCGTTATCAAGGTCGGGCAGCGACCGCCGTGGCCGGGGCTGTGGGTCATGGATAGTGTGCCTGATCCCCACTTCATGAGTTTTGGATACACCAATCCCAATGACACGGAAGGCCTGATGGATCTCATCAGCGGCGGTAGCCAGATTGTTCTTTTCGTGACCGGTCGAGGCAGCGTGATCGGATCGCCGGTGGCTCCGCTTATCAAGGTGACCGGCAACAGCAAGACCTTTGCTCGGATGAGCGAGGACATGGATTACGACGCCGGGCGAGTTCTTGCGGGCGAGATTTCGCTTGATGCCGCAGCCGGCGAACTCGCTGGTGTGGTATCGACCGTTGCGTCCGGTGTGCCAAGCAAACCCGAAGCACTCGGGCATCGTGAATATTTCGTCATGTACAAACATCAGGACCCGCCTGCATCGGCCCACAGGTGTCGCCAGTAGCAGCTGCGATCTGAAAACTCTCAATCATTGCAACGAATTCCGCGTCGATAACCGCGGAAGCAGGAGACGTATGAGATGACAACACCAACCCTGAACCCAGATCGGCTGTTTCCGCCGGATCAGACAACGCGCAAAATTGCACGCCGAATTTACGAGGAAATCCAGTCACTTCCGATTATCAGCCCTCATGGCCATACGGAGCCACGCTGGTTTGCGGAAAACCCCTTTTTCGCCAATCCGTCCGCGCTTCTGATCATTCCGGATCATTACATATTCCGCCTCTATTACAGCCAGGGAGTGCCGATGGAATCCCTCGGGATTCCGGCGGTCGATGGGTCGCCTGTGGAGACAGATCCACGGAAGATCTGGCGTGTCTTTGCCGAGAATTTCCACCTTATGTGGGGTACGCCGTCCGGCCTCTGGCTGGAGCACGAGCTTTCCGAAGTTCTCGGGATCAAGCAACCGCTGTCGGCGCAGACTGCAGACAGCATTTACGATGAGATCGCCGCTAAGCTTTTGAAGCCGGAATTTCGTCCTCGCGAGCTTTATGAGCGTTTCAATATCGAGGTTCTGTCGACGACTGAAACCCCGCTTTCTGATCTGCGCCACCATATTGCCGTTGAGCAAAGCGGCTGGAAAGGCCGCATAGTTCCGGCCTTTCGACCCGACTGCGTCACGGATCCTGAATATTACCCGGACTTTCATGACAACATTGTGCGTCTCGGAGACATCGCTCACGAAGATACGGCGCATTGGGCGGGTTACCTTTCGGCGTTGCGGACGCGCCGGCAGTTCTTCATCGAGCATGGCGCGACCTCAACCGATCACGGCCATCCGACAGCGGGTACCGCTGACTTAAGCAGGCCGGAATGCGAGGCTCTCTATGGCCGCATTCTCGGCAAGACCTACACTCCGGCGGATGCAGAACTGTTCCGTCGTCAGATGCTGACCGAGATGGCCCGCATGAGTCTCGACGACGGCTTGGTCATGCAGATCCACCCGGGTTGCTGGCGCAGCCACAACGAAGCGGTTTATAGCCGTTTTGGCCGCGACAAGGGTGGCGATATTCCCGTTGCCGGCGAATTCCCGGCAGCTCTGAAGCCGCTTCTCGATCTGTATGGTAACGACCGGCGCCTTTCGATCATTCTCTTCACGCTCGACGAAACTACCTATGCGCGCGAGCTTGCACCGCTTGCGGGACATTATCCGACATTGCGTCTCGGACCGCCCTGGTGGTTCCACGACAGCCCCGAGGGAATGATGCGCTTCCGGCGCCAGACAACCGAGACTGCGGGCTTCTACAATACCGTTGGGTTTAACGACGATACCCGCGCACTGCTTTCGATACCCGCCAGACACGATATTGCCCGCCGGGTCGATAGTGCCTTCCTCGCAGGCTTGGTTGTCGAGCACCGCCTTCACGAAGATGCGGCGGTAAAGATCGCCCGTGACCTGACCTACTCGCTGCCCAAGGCCGCATACAAACTGTGAACATGCACATGCCGGCAACGGTGATGTGCATCAAGGAGAAAGCAATGATGGAATTTACACAAGCGTTCGGCCTGGCAGGCCATCGTGCATTGATAACCGGTGGAGCGAGCGGAATTGGGTTGGCCGTGGCCAAATGCTTCGCAAATGCGGGTGCAGAGGTAATTGTCGTTGATCGTGATCCTGACGCCTTGGAGGCCGCATCCGATGAAATCGGGCCACAGGCGCGGGGGATGAGCTTCGATGTTACGGACACGGAGGCGGCGAAATCCTTTGCCGAAGAAGTGCGAGGCCGACACGGACCGATTTCGTTGCTGGTCAACAATGCCGGCAATACAGTCAAAAAGCCATTCGCGGAAATGTCGGTAAATGAATATCGGCAGGTTCTCGATGTCCACGTTGTCGGAGCGTTCGCCCTGACCCAGGCGTTTCTCGACCAATTGACGATGACAAAGCGCGGATCCGTACTCTTCACTGCATCGATGAGTTCATTTTTGGGCATCCCGTTTGTGATGGGATACTCGACTGCAAAGGCGGCTTATGTTGGTATGATACGTGCTTTGGCCACTGAGCTCGCGCCCCAAGGGGTGCGCGTCAATGGTGTCGCTCCTGGCTGGATTGACACACCTCTGTTTCGATTTGCAACTTCGAACGATCCTCAGCGCCTCGGCAAAATCATGGGACGGATTCCGATGAACCGTGTCGGTGAACCCGAGGATATCGGTTGGGCGATGACCTATCTCGCTTCAGATGCAGCACGATACACGACCGGTCACATCACTGTCGTCGACGGAGGCGCGCTGCACGGCTTCTAGCTGTGCATCTGTCGTGCGGGAGATCGATTGCGGGGGATCTCCGCAATTGCCGAGAACCAGAATTTGAGAATTGAGGATCCTATGAAAATCACCGGACTGGAAACCTGGCACTGCAAACGCGACTTGTCGCTATTTCCCGAAAGTCGCGCCGGCAATAACATGCCTTGGGACGTGGTTGTCCTGCGCATTCACACCGACACGGGTCTGAGTGGACATGCCTCTGCCTTGGCGGCCCGCTCGGGGCGTATAACTGAATCTTACCTGCACGAGAACATTGCGCCTGTGCTCAAGGGACGCGATGTCAGTGATCGCGAGCGGATATGGCATGATCTGTGGACGCTCGACCGTCATTTGACGTTCTTTCCTGTATATCTGCCAGGGCCGGTCGATGTTGCCCTCTGGGATATTGCTGCTCGCGCCGCAGACCTGCCGCTTTATCGCTACCTTGGCGCCTACAGGGATCGGTTGCCCGCCTATGCCAGCGGGCTGTTTCACGACACGACCGATGACTATGTCAATGAAGCTCTCGATTACAAGAACCGCGGTATCCCGGGATATAAGGTGCATGGACCGGGGCCATGGCGGCGGGATATCGAGGTGCATCGAGCCGTCCGCGAAGCTGTAGGCCCGGACTATCTCCTGTTCGCCGATCCCGTGGGTGAATATACGCTTGATCAGGCGATACGAGTCGGGCGCGATCTGGAGAAGCTGAATTACGAATGGTTCGAAGAGCCGTTTCGTGACTTCGAACTGTCCAAATATCAGTCGCTTTGTGCAGCTCTCGATATTGCCGTTGCCGCGACCGAAACCACTCGTGGAGGCCATTGGGGGGTTGCCCAGGCAATTATGCAGAAAGCTGCCGATATTGTCCGGGCGGATGTTTCGTGGAAAGCCGGGATTACCGGAACCATGAAGATCGCTCATCTGGCCGAGGCGTTTGGCATCAATTGCGAGATTCACACGACGACCATGGCCTATATGGACGTCGCCAATCTGCACGCGTCATGTGCAATGCGTAACTGCGAATATTTCGAGCTGTTCGTACCTGAGGAGCTCTTTCAGTTTCCGATGAAGAGCCGATTGCCGATCAACGCCCAAGGTATGGCCTGCGTACCGGAAGGTCCCGGGTTGGGCGTCGACCTTGACTGGGATGCAATCGACAAGCTGTGCGTTTCACACCGAAAGACTGAGCTGTGATTGAAGACGCTGGGTCTGCTTACCTAGCACGAATGAGCTCAAGTGGCCGGACGGAATATCCCGTCCGGCGAGGAAGTTCAGGTGGCAGATAACTGATGGAAAATAACGGGGCCAACGCCGACGGCTTGACCTCCACAAGCAAAAAGACGTGCGCCCGCATTGGTTGATGCTCGATCGTCTTTCCCTCGGTGATCTTTCCGTCAGACGGGGCGGGGTTAGGCAGACGTGGCGACGGGGAGGCTGAACGAAAATAAGGCAATAAAATTGGCTGGTCACGAAAATGGTCGTTCGTACCTGCTCAAAAGGCATCATGCCGTCTTTGGTTAAACCCGATCCTTAACAAAAAGAAGAGTTTCTCAGGTCAGTCCAGCGAGGAGAAAGTCAGCAACTCAACGGTTTTGATTTCCAGTTTCCCAGGGGTCTGGCGCCGGATAAGATTTCTCTTCTCCAATGTCTTCATGGCCCTTGTTACCGTTTCCGCCGACGTACCGATATGGTCAGCGATATCGTGTCGCGAGATCGGAATCGTGAGAATTTGGGTTTGCACATCGAAGTGCTCGCGATGCGCACAGCAGTCTACCAGGAAAATGGCAAGCCTTCGGGCGACGTCCAACGTGCCCATGATTATCAACTGGCGTTGTGTTTTGCGGATATCGTGGACAGCCTTCATCAGAAATTTGTGTTGGATGCGCGGGTGACCGACCAGGAAGCTTTCGAGTTTCCGGATCGGAAATCGAGATAACGTACAGTCGACAACCGCTTCTGCGGTGTTGAAGAACAGTCCTTCCCGAGCCATTCCGAAAAAATCGCCCGGCCAGTAAAGCGCTACGCTTTGCCTGACGCCGGTACGGATCGTGTGGCGGCCCTGAACAATTCCCTGTTCGACATAAAAGAGGTGGCCGGCGCCTTGACCCTGTATAAAAATCGGGGGTCCGTCTGCCTTGAAATCCATGACATCGGAGAAGCGAGAGAGCTCGAGTTTCTCCACAGACGTTAGATCAAGTATCGATGTTTTTCCGTCGCCCTCCGCAGGCCAAGGATGCTTGGCTCGAACATTCATGGTCGGGCTCACCATCTGCGTAGCAGTTAATTTCATCGCAAACCAAATTAGGAACAACGCCGACAAAATCCCCATAAACTGACTTTTGTCAGTGCGGCCTGCCGGTATCGTTGCAACTTATGGCCCCGTTCGACCGGTCTCGTTGACTAGCAACAAGCGGCCGACCTTTTCCGCCGCGACATGGGGAAGCAGGGAGCTATTTTTGGAGGAATATATTGCGCGGCTGAACCTTGAGCGCTTTAAGACGCTCTTGCGCGAAAAGAAATGGAGCGCTTCTGAACGGAAAACCCTCCTGATGCTTATTGAAAAAGAGGAGCAAAAGCTCGTCAAACTACGGATGTCTCGAGATCGTCAATCCTGATGCGGCGTGACCTGATGCGGCTTGTCAAACGCTCCTGAACGACGGTGTCGTTGGCGGTGGCTTCGCCGGAGCGATTGGCATAGTGGCGCTCTAATGATCGTCGGAGTGTTCGACGCCGGTGAACTGTTCTTGGCAGGCCTGCCGTTTTCAGCGGCTTCTTCTGAAAGCCAGCAAACCTCCAAACTCGACCCGCCCTTCGAGCCGCGTCTACTTCCCGTGATGAGAACCGGCAGGGCGGTTCGTGTTGGTTCAAGAGCTTAACTCCTGACCCAAAACTGCACTGCCAGTTGAGTATTGTCCTCACGATGACGAACGGTGCGAGATAATGAAGTGGTACTGCAGCTCCCATCGCCGCAGCACGATTTGGTTTTACCCGGAACGAGAAGCGGGGTTCGCCCATTGGTTTAGCACCAACTCGTAAGCCGTACTGCGTCCACCAGCTTCGCCTCTTCGTAAAATTCCTTTCGCCACCAGGTCCGCAATATCGCGAGATGCGGTGTCCTGAGAGGTGTCCGTCAATTTTGCCCACTTTGTCGATGTGAGCTTGCCTTGAAAGTTCCCTTCTAACAGCCGGTTGATGACCTTAGTTTGTCGCGAATTGAGATCGCTTGCAGCATGTGCATGCCAGAATTCATTCTTCAGCATCACGTTGTCGAGGGTCAGCAGCGCCTCTCCAACAGCGTTGCCCAGACGATCGAGGAACCACTCGACCCAGCTCGTGATATCGAGGCTTTCCTTGCTGGTGATTGATTGCAGTGCTTCATAATACCCGATGCGGGATCGCTCGATTGCTGCGGACATCGAATAGAGCCGTTGGGTTCCCCCACCGCCGCGTGCAAGCGTCATGTCGGCAATTGCGCGAGTTATGCGGCCGTTTCCATCGCCGAAAGGGTGGATAGCAACGAACCAGAGATGAGCAATGGCTGCCTTAATGAGAGGATCCAGTTCGTGCTGTCCGTTAAACCACTCAAGGAAGGCTGACATCTCAGCTTCCACGTGATCTGCGGGCGGAGCAACATAGTGGACTTTCTCATGTCCGAATGCACCGGAGACGATTTCCATACGACCGCCGGAGTCATCACGCCAATCGCCGACGCGAAGCTTATGACCCCATTCGTTGCGGCCGGTCGGAAAAAGGGCTGCATGCCATTGGAATAGTCGCTCCGCCGTCAGTGGCTCTGCGCAATTGATCGTGGCATCGAGAGTGATATGGACGATGCCCTCAACCGAGCGGTTCGGCGTTACAAACCCTTCGATATCGATACCGAGCCGCCTGGCAAGCGAGGAACGAACCTGTTGTTCATCCAGCTGTTCTCCCTCGATCGCTGACGACTTTACCACGTCATCTGTCAGTGCTCTTAGAAACGTCGCCTCGCGTGTATGAAAACCGAGGCCCTCGACGCGGCCGATGAGCCGTCCTTGATCAAGGCGTACGGCGGCAATCCTCGATGTAAGGCGGTTGCTGTTCAACTCGAACTTTGGCCAGAGGGTGGACTGCCAGATGTAAGTCATAACCCACGATAGAGCTTATTTGCGGAGAATAGCAAGATGTATCTCCGCAAAAATGCGGAGATTGTCGCCCGTAATCTCCGCACATACCTGAAGCTCGGCACACAAAACAGCCCTTGTTAGGTCACGCTCGTATAACGGCGCTGGCTAAGGGGATTGATAGTCGCTCGCCGAGTTCTCACGTTGAGGCAGTCAGTCAACAGACTGGGATATGAAAATGCAACCGGATCAAAGATCTAGGAAGATTGCTGTGGCTTTGCTCCTAAAGTAATGCAGGTTTCCATTCTTATGTCGCGGGTTCGTATCCGTTCAAGAGCAGGCAAAAGGCCGCTCGGCAATGGCGTCGATCTGAGTTGTGATCTGTGTTTCGATGTGGATTTGCGATTCCCATGCACCGGACAACCAAGCCGTCCCTTAGGCGCGTGTTTCAGTTGATCCGCTAACGATCAGCCCAAATAGAACTGGACACGTTTTACCACTGTTTCTATGGCCGGGACAAAGTGCCCGGCAAGCTTGAGCCTGGCAATCCGAACTATGAGCTCGCATACTCGACCTGCGGGATCGTAGACTATCTTGCGGCAATCGGAGAGCATGCTGGAGAGACTGGGTCGGTTCGTCACAAGATTGAAGCCGCTTTCAAGGTGATCACGAAGCAGGAAAATCTCCTGACGGAAAGACTTTTGATCATCTAAGGTCGCGTAAGGATTGCCAAATTATCGCCGATCCACGCAGGCAGACGATCGGGTTCCGACGATTGCGTTCCGTTTTGATGGACGGGATGCGGGAGCAATCTGCAAGGCGATGCATGCGGACAGGATCGCCATTCGCTTCGGCGATTTTCATTCCCGCAGATTGACCGAGTATCTCGACATCACCGATCACGGGGGCGTGTTGCGTGTCTCAATGGTGCATTACAACACGTTGGAGGAAGTGGATCGCTATCACTGCTGCCCTAAACCGAATCCTTGGAAGCGAAACGGGCCTTGCTCAAGCGAGCTGAGGTCCTTGACGACAAGAGCGGCGGGAGAGGCTTACCATATTGTCTGATAGTGTCACCCACCATGGAAAGTTGGGACAGCGGGCTCTACGTTCGTCAGCGATGTAGCGATCAATGGCGGTTGCTTCGTCTGCGTCGGCTAGGACCTAGCCGACGCAGACGAAGTCATCGAAGCAACCGGTCTTTTCGTGTTGCCCGCCATAAGGCCATCAGTCACCTTCCCGAGATTTTAAGTCGTAAAGCATCGATGAAACCAACGCGATCGGCGAAGAAGACGATCAGCTTCACCGACTACATGTCGACGGGCGCGGGTGCTTTCCTGTCGAGCCTGTTCAAGAGATTGCGAAGCTGGTTCCCAGTCTAGCGAAGCCTCTTAGCAACTTCGTCGCGAGCGTATTTCACCAAAGATCTAACGAGGCGCTGCTGGGGGCGCGTGTTGGAACTTAATGCGGCAAGCGTGATCTGGATGCGTGGCCTGAAAGGAAGGATGCGCATCGGCCCAAATTGTCGGCATGAGGCTGTCAGCTCGTCTATGATTGCAACACCGACCCCTTGCTCTACGCTGTAGGCGGCGACGTTCATGAAGCGGACGTCTACGCTGGGATTGAAGGCCACCCGGCTTTTCTGAAAAGCCGCCTCGATCAGCGTGTTGATACGGCTGCCTGATCCCGACTTGATCATCTGCATGCTATGGATATCCACGGGCGTCACAAATTGCAGGCTTGCCAGTCCGCTCGCACGCGAGAATGCGCAGACCATGTCCAGCGTTGCGAGCGGGGTCTGGTCGAGCGTCGGGCGTGGATAGGGTTCCATCGCAAAGCCGATGTCAGAGATGCCTGCCTCGACATAGTTCAGGACTGTGTCCAGCCGGTGTGTCTCAAGCGCCACTTCAACCCCGAGATGGTTGGCCAGAAAGTGCGAAATCACCTGAGGCATCAGTGATTCTGAAAGTTCGGCAGTGGCAGCTATCCGGATACGGCCCTTGCGCCCCGCCTTCAGATAAGCAGCGGTCTGCATGACCGTGTCGCGCATCAGGAAGAGTGGTTCCGCCTCACCAAGAAGAATCTGCGCTTCAGGTGTTGGAATGAGGCGATTGTTCACTCTTTCGAAGAGCAGAAAACCTAGCGAGGCCTCCGCGCTCTTGATCGCATTGGACACAGCGGGCTGTGACATTCCCAAATCCTTTGCTGCCGCGATCGTCGAATGGGTCCTGATCACCGCCGCCAGAATTTCCAATTGCCGTAAATTCATGGCCGGCCGTTGCTCCGCGAAAATGCAGCATATTCAACGAATACTATTCAAATAAGATATGAAATCAACGCTCAAAATAATTGAGGCGCATATTGCTATTTGCAAATTTGCAGACCTATCATTGCCTCATTCGGCGGCACCTGTTGGCGGTGAATAAAAAATCAGCAAGTCGGAAAGTGGCATTTTTCAATGAATCTTCTGAGCGGTGTTAAGATCCTTAGCTTCAATCATTTCCTGGCCGGCCCGCTCGCCGCGCAGACGTTGGCTGATCTCGGTGCGGATGTGGTAGCGGTCGAACCGATTGAGGGCGCTTTCCAGCGTAACTGGGCTGTCGCCAATCGTTTCGTCGAGGGCGACAGTGTCAATCACCTGGCAACCGGCCGCAACAAGCGCAGTATCGCCGTTGATCTGAAGAACCCGCAGGGCGTCGCGGCCGTCAAGAGGCTTGTCGAGACGTCCGATGTGGTGATGGAGAATTTCCGTCCCGGCACGATGGCGAAACTCGGGCTGGGATACGAGCAATTGAAAGCCATCAATCCGGGTCTGATTTATGCCGTCGCGACCGGCTTTGGCGGTGATGGCCCATATCGTGACCGTCCCGGTCAGGACCTGCTTTTGCAAGCGATGTCCGGCCTTGCCGCAAGGACCGGCTGCGCTGAAGGCGCACCCACCCCGGTTGGCGCCGTGATCGTCGATCAGCACGCAGCTTCGCTTTATGCCATGGCGATCCTTGCGGCACTGTTTGCCAAGGCCAAGACCGGCGAAGGGCGCCTTGTCGAAGTCAACCTCTATCAGGCCGCGATCGACCTGCAGGTTGAACCGCTGACAGCGTGGCTGAACGGGGCTGCATCGCCGACCTCGCGCGGCCCGGCCGGGATCGCCTCCTGGTTCTCGCCCGGTCCCTACGGCATACACGCGACATCTGATGGGCATCTTGCCGTCTCGATGGCGGCGCCGAAGGCGCTCGCCGGCGCGCTCGGCATTGGCGCTCTGGAGGACTTCACCGACGCTGATAGTTTTGACCGGCGTGAGGAGATTACCCGTCTCGTCGCCGAGAAGCTGAAGGAAAAGAGCTCCGCCGATTGGTTGCCTCTGCTTGAGGCTGGCAAGATCTGGCATGCACCGGTTCAAGATTACAAGGATCTGCAGGCCGATCCCCAGATTTCGCATCTGGAGGCCTTCAAGACCGTCGAGGGTGCCTTTGGCAAGGATGTGACGATGGTCATGCACCCGGCCCGCTACGACGGCAAGTCGCCTGAAGTACGCCTTGTACCGCAGCCGCTTGGCGCCCAGACACGCGAAGTTCTTTGTGAAATCGGCTATGACGCAACCGAGATCGATGCGCTCTTTGCCGCTTCGGCCGTCGGAGCAAGATGATGGCGAGCGCAATGAACATCAGAATGAAGGTCATCAGCCTCTGTCATTATCTGCAAGGCCCTGCCTGCTGTCAGTATCTGGCCGATATGGGCGCGGACGTCATAAAGATCGAACCGCTCAAGGGCGCCTTCGAACGCCACTGGTCAGGCGGTAATTCCTGGATCACGGATGTCAGCGCCTTCTCGCTAGCGGTCAATCGCAACAAGCGTTCGATCGCCATCGACCTGAAATCCGAAGATGGTCTTGCGATCGCCCGCGAACTGATCGCGGGTGCCGATGTGCTGGTGGAAAATTATCGCCCTGGCGTGCTCGACAGGCTCGGCCTTGGTTATGAAGCTGTCCGAGAAATCAATCCGGCAATCATCTATGCATCTGCCTCCGGCCTTGGTGCTACCGGGCCTGCCGCCAAGCGGCCGGGCCAGGACCTGCTGATGCAGGCGCGTTCGGGCTTGGTTGCCGCAACAGGCGGTGGCGAAGATGGGCCTTCAGTCGTCGGTGCTGCCGTTGTCGACCAACATGGCGGTTCGCTGCTGGCCATGGGCGTTCTCGGCGCCTATGTCCGCCGCCTGCAGACGGGTGAGGGTGCCCGGGTGGAATCGAGCCTGTTTGCCGCCGCGATAGACCTGCAGGTCGAGGCCCTAACGAAATATTATGCGGCTCCTGACCGGGCGAACCGGCTGAAGCGTGGGCGCAATTGCGGCAGCTGGTATCACGATGCACCGTACGGACTCTATGCGCTGGTCGATGCCCGCATCGTGCTCTCGATGAACGATGCAGGAAAACTCGCAGAAGCGCTGGACAGCGACGACTTGCGCGCAATGCGCGCTATCGACCGTTATGCCGAGCGGGATCGTTATGCAGCCGTCATGGCGGAAACTCTTGCGAAACGCAGTTTCGAGGAGGTCGAGACCCTGTTCAACGCGCATGGCGTCTGGTTCGAGCGCGTCCAATCCTACGAGGATCTTCTGGAGGATCCGCAGGCGAAACATATGGGCGTGTTCGGTGAAATCGACGTTAACGGAAGGATGGCGACACTGATCAATCATCCTCTGCGCTATAACGGGGATACGCCCGCCATGCGGCGCATGCCGCTTTACCCCGGCACGGACAGTCGGAACATCATGACGGAATTGGGCATGTCGGCCGAGAGGCAGGACGCGCTGATCGGGATGGGTGTGATCAGGCAGGCCGAGCCTGCCGAGGCACATCAGGGTTAACGCCTTCGGGCCGATTGGAAGACAAGATGATAGACTTTTCACTGACGGATGACAGCCGGCTGCTGGTCGAGACTGTCCGGAAATTCGTGGAGACCGAGGTTCAGCCGCTCGAAGAAGCGACCGAGCACGATGCCCGTATTCCCCCCGAAGAGCTCAAACGCGTCAAAGCAAAGGCACAGCAACTCGGCCTATATGCTATGAATATGCCGGAAAATGTCGGCGGAGGCGGTCTCTCCTGCGTCGACCATTGTCTCGTCGAGGAAGAACTCGGGAAGACTTCCGACGCGCTGATCCGCCGCGTATTCGGCCAAGTCTATCCTATGCTTCTCGCTTGCGAAGGTGACCAGCGCGACAAATACCTCCTGCCGACCGTTCGTGGTGACAAGATCTGCGCCATGGCGATTACCGAACCGGGCGCAGGGTCGGACGCGGCCTCGATCAGCACGACGGCGCATCTCGATGGCGACGAATGGGTGCTGAACGGTACCAAGCATTTCATCAGCGATGGCGACATTGCCGACTACGTGATTGTTATGGCTTTGACCGACAAGGAAAAGCGCGCCCGCGGCGGCATTACTCTTTTCCTCGTCGACAAGGGCACTGCCGGTTTCAATGTTGCCCGCAACCAGCCGATGATGGGACATCGTGGCTATGGTCACGCCGAACTGGTGTTCGACAATTGCCGTATCCCGGCATCCGCTGTGCTCGGCGAGGTTGGCAACGGCTTCAAGTTGATCATGAAGAGCGTGCTGGAAATCCGCCTGGCCCATATCGGCGCCCGCGCCGTCGGCATGGCGAGCCGCGCGCTCGAAATGATGCGAACCTATGCCGGTGAGCGAAAGCAGTTCGGACAGGCGATCGGCGATTTTCAGATGGTGCAGAAGCTGATCGCCGACAGTGCCATCGAGATCTTTGGCGTCAAGATGATGGTTCTGAACGCTGCATGGGAAATTGACCAGGGTATGGAGCCGCGCGACAAGGTCTCGATGATCAAGGTTGCCGCCTCCGAAATGCAGGGCCGCGTCGTCGACCGTGCTATCCAGGTCTTCGGCGGTATGGGTTTCACCAAGGAAGTCCCGCTGGAGCGGATGTATCGCGATGCTCGCGTCACCCGCATCTATGATGGTACGTCGGAAATCCATCGCATGCTGATCGCCCGCAGCACGATCAAGAACGGCCTCAATCTCTAAGGAAGACTTCACAATGACGACGCAATCTCCCCTGACGGTCGGCGCGACCTTTTCCTTCCGCAAGACCATGACGGTCGCAGAACAGGCGATGTTCACCGGCATCAGCGGCAATCTTGGCCCGCTTTATGTTGATGCGCGTGCGGCTGCCAAAGCCGGTGCGACCGGCATGGTTTCCTTCGAGCTTGCCGTCAGCGCTCTCGCGACCACCTGCCTCAATCGCCTCGGCGGTCCTGACCGACGCATCAGCGCGATCGGGCTTACCTTCCTAGCTCCTGTCGTCGTCGGAGAGTCCGTGCAGGCGAGCGCCGAAATCACCGCGATTGAAGGAGAAGATGCCGTCTGCAAAATCGTCTGCATCAACAGCGCTACCGGTGAGGAAGTCATTGCGGGCACGGCCCGCCTCGTTCCTTTCGCAGCGAAGGGGTGATCAATGTACGATTTCAAATCCTTCGACGACCTGAATGTTGGAGACAGGGTCGCGATCTCCAAGACGATCACCGAAGCTGATGGTGCGCTCTACATTGCCGCGACGGGCGACTTCGGGCCGGTTCACGTCGATGAAGTGTATGCCGGCGCCACCCGCTTCGGGAAGCGGCTAGCGCCTGGCATCATGGTCGCCGGGCTGTGCACGAGCATCCTGACCAGCGAGCTCGTCGGCGTTGTCGGCATATCGATCGAGGACCGCTTCTGGTTTACCGGCCCGGTGGTTTACGGCGATACCATCACCTTCGAGGTTTGGATTGCCGAGAAGCGTGAGGAGAACCGCACCGTCATCTGGCAGGCAAGCGCCCGCAACGTCGACGGCTTGGAAGTTCTGAAGGCCGAGGCAACACTGAAATTCCCCCGCAAGAAGCCGGCGGCCTGAGAAAGCGACATGACGACGATGAAGATTCCGGATCTCAAGGGCCTCACGGTCGCAACACTTCTCCCTTATCGCGACGACTTCTCGATCGATTGGGATGACTATGCCCGCGTCCTTGACTATTGCGTCGCGCCGGACGGCGTCACCGCCGCTCTCGTCAACGGCCATGCAGGCGAAGGCGGTCTGCTGACCGCCGCCGAGCGCCGTGAGGTTATCGAACGCACCCGCGCGCATATCCCGAACAAGCCGGTTCTCGCCGGCGTCATCGCTACGTCAACGGTGGACGCGATTGCTGAGGCAAAGATGGCGGAGGCAGCTGGCGCCGACTGTGCCGTCCTCTTCCCGCCGGGCCCTCTGGGCGGCGGCGCCTCGGCAACATCGCGTGCGCCGGTCGCCTATGTGCGTGCGATTTCCGACGCGATCGGTATTCCGGTGTCGCTCTTCCAGTATCCGGTGACCTCCGGTTACGGCTATTCGACCGAGACGCTGCGCGACCTTGCGGCGATCAAAGGCGTCATCGCCATCAAGGAAGGCAGCGACACGATGCTTGCTTATGACGAGAACTGGCGTGCCGTGAAAAAGGCGAGCCCACATGTCTCGATCCTTGCCTCTAACTATAACTGGTTCCTGCCGCAGATGGCGGTTGGTGCTGACGGCATTCTCTCAGGTCTCGGCAGCCTTGCACCCCATCTTTTCGCAGAACTCTGGCAGGCAAGCGCCGCCGGCGATCTGGCCTTGATGCGCGCCGTCAACGATCGGCTTTACCCGATCGTGCGGGCGGTCTACGGACCGTCGCCACTGATCGACATGCACACCCGCATGAAGGCTGGCCTCAAGGCGCTCGGTGTCATACGCAACGCCTCGCCGCGCGCGCCGATGATGCCGACCGAAGAGCGGATCGCCGCCAATATCGCAACCGTTGTCGAAGCTGCCCGCAAGGTCGGCGACATCCGATTGTCCTGAGGAGGTGGCGATGCAGGACGAGGCTTTCACCCATATTGTGCGGGTCGATATCGACCCGGAACACGAGGAAGCGTTCAATACCTGGTATGTCGAGAAGCACTTTCCCGACCTGCTTGCCTGCCCTGGCTGGCTTTCCGCAAAGCGCTTCGTCTCCGTCGGAGATGGGCCGCGTTATGCCGCCATGTACGAGGTGGCCGGTCGCTGGGCTTTCGAGACACCCGAGTTTTTGAAGGTCAAGGGCTTTGGTCCTTTCGAACCTTATGTCAAAAATTTCACCCGCATTCAGCTGCGTCCGATTGGCTGAGCAGGCGGGAAACATGGGCTGAGGCCGTCGCCATTCTGAAAAGCCGTGGCGGCGCACCAAGGATAAGAACAAGAAAAGACGTGAATTCAAAATTTCACCACTCCGGAGAGAACAACATGATGAAATTCCTCATGAAAGTCAGCGCCATTGCGGCCTTCGCGCTTTCGCCCGCCGTCGCTTTCGCCGCCTGCACACTACCGGTGATCAGCGATGAAAACCTGGTCGAAAAAGGCAAGCTTCAACTTTCCATCAATCCGACCAACCCGCCCCAGCAATTTGTCGATAAGGACGGCAAGCTGCAGGGGCTCAATGTCGAGATGGCTGCCGAACTGTCCAAACGGCTGTGCCTGCCGGTGGAACTCGTCCGCATGGACTTCCCGGCAATGATACCTGCCATGAGCGCCGGTCGTATCGACGGCATGAATACCGGCATGTTCTGGACGGAAGAACGCTCCAAGCTTATGTATCTGGTGCCGAACGGTCGCCAGTCGGTCTCCGTTGTCGTCGCGCCGGACAGTAAGGAAGCCTATGCCAAGCCGGAAGAACTGCTTGGCAAAACCTCGGCAGTCGAGGTCAGTACCTATCAGATGAACTGGTTGAAGAAATTCAGCGAGGAAAGCGCTGCCAAGGGCGCCACTGCCGTCGAAATGCGCACCTTCCCGACTGCCACCAACGTGGTTTCTGCGCTTCTCGCCGGACAGGCGGATAATGCGCTTCTGGTTGACAGCGTCGCACGCGATCTCGTCGCCAAGGGCAAGGTCAAGGAAGTCTTGTCCGGTCTTGGCGCTGCACGAACCGCCATGTCCTTCCGTAACAAGGTGGTTGCAGAGGCGATCGTCAAGGCGACAGAAGAGATGCGGGCAGACGGGACCTACAAAGCACTATTCGAAAAGTTCGGCCTGACGCCGCTCAAGGATGAGGAGCCGGTCGAAATCGCTGGTCCCGGTCCGGCCTGATTGCAAGCAGTTCCTGCGCGCCAGATCATCGCCATGCGATATCTGGCGGGCAGGCCTGGTGTTCCCAGTCAGGGCGTCGGGATCCCGCGCCGCACGCCAAACAGGAGATGAACGTGCGTTATTTCGATCCGGCTGCTTTCGTCGATTATCTTTTCAATCACTTCCTGTTGGGCGGTGTTCTGGTCACCATCGGGCTAACACTGGCGAGTGTCGCCGGCGGGCTTGTTCTCGGCATGATCATCGCGCTGATGAGGATGTCCCAAAACCTCGTGCTCTACGGTTTTGCCAGGACCTATATCTGGTTCTTCCGGGGAACACCGCTCTTGATCCAACTCGTGGTCATTTATACCGGTCTGCCGCAACTCGGTATCAAGCTCGGTGTCATCGGATCGGCATTGATCGGCCTGATCCTGCACGAGGCTTCCTATCTGGCCGAGATCATCCGCAGCGGTTTCATGTCCGTGCCACAAGGACAGCGCGAGGCGGCATGGGCGCTCAGCGTACCCCGGCGGACAATCTTCTGGCGCGTGACGCTGCCCCAAGCCTTTCGGCTGATGATCCCGCCTTTCGGCAATTCGGTTAATTCGTTGCTCAAGGCAACTTCTCTCGCTTCGGTCATCTCCGTCGAGGAAATCATGCGGCGCAGCGATATGCTGATGCAGGAACACTTTCAGATTCTCGAAGTCTACGCTGCGGCAGCCGTCTATTACCTGCTGCTCGTGTCGATCTGGGACCTGATACAACAGCGCCTCGAGGTCCATTTTGGACGTTCCCTCGATCGCAATGCCAAATCCACTCCTGCCAAACGGCGCTAATTTCCAGAAAGGCAGGTTCGAATGACGAACGATACACAGGACCTGATCGCAACGGAGCCTTATGCGCTCCGCATGGAAGCGGTCTACAAGCGCTATGGTGATTTCACGGCACTGACCGAGGTGGACTTGAGGGTGGAAAGAGGTGAACGCATTGTCATCTGCGGGCCGTCGGGTTCCGGCAAGTCGACGCTGATCCGCTGCATCAACCACATCGAGAAGCATGACGACGGCTTGATATTCGTCAACGGCATCGAATTGCAGCACAATCCGAAATCAATCGATAGGGTCCGGCGCGAAACGGGGATGGTTTTCCAGAACTTCAACCTGTTCCCGCACATGACCATTCTGGAAAACTGCGTGCTTGCGCCGATGTCGGCGCACGGCCTGTCCCGCAAGGATGCTGAGGATCGCGCTAAGGCGCTTCTGGAGCGCGTCCATATTGCCGACCAGGCTCAGAAATTTCCGGCGCAACTTTCCGGTGGTCAGCAGCAACGGGTGGCTATTGCCCGCGCACTCTGCATGCAGCCGAAAGTGATGCTGTTCGATGAACCGACCTCGGCACTCGATCCGGAGATGGTCAAGGAAGTGCTGGAGACAATGAAGAGCCTGGTCGGCGATGGCATGACGATGATCTGCGTAACCCATGAAATGGGTTTTGCCCGCGAGGTCGCGGACCGCGTCGTGTTCATGGACAAGGGCCGCATCGTCGAACAAGCGTCACCAGACCAGTTTTTTACCGCGCCGCAGACCGAGCGAGCACGTTTTTTCCTCGATCAGGTTATTCACTGAAACAAGGCGCTTGCGCCTGCCAATCCTTCGATGAGGAATGAAAATGAGTGTTGAACTCGGCATGGCCGCGTGCGTTTTCAGAAGTGTCGAGATCTTGCCTGTTGTGCGTCATGCCGGTTTCGATTTCCTGTTAGCCGACATGGAGCACGGCGCCATGTCGCTCGGGGAGGTCGCGACGCTGTGTGTCGCCGGACGTATGGCAGGTTTTCCGGTCTTCGTACGGGTGCCCAAAGCATCGTCCGATCATCTGACACGCGCCGCCGATTGCGGTGCCCGCGCGATCATCGTGCCGCATGTGAATAGTCCCGCTGAGGCGCGCGGCATCGTCGAAAAATTGCGGTTTCCGCCCAAGGGTAACCGTTCGTTGCCAAGCCCAATCGCGGCAGCCTCGTTCTGGCCGGTCCCGGCGGCGGAACTGATCTCGGCGTCCGAAAAGGAGTTTCGCATCTTTGCCATGGTCGAAAGCGCAGAGGCGCTTGCGGCTGTTGAGGATATCGCGACCGTCGATGGTCTTGATGGTGTGCTAATAGGCTCTCAGGACCTTGCCCAGTCGCTGGGCCACACCGGCAATCTCACCCATCCGGATGTGACCGCCGCTTTTTCCTGCATTGCCACTGCGGCGAAGGAAAACGGCAAGGTGTTCGGTGTGATGGGCGTGCCGCCGGCGCTGCTCGAATCCCATGTTGTGGCGCTTGGCGCGGGACTGATCGTCGTGACCAACGAGATCAATCTTCTCGCCGAAGCGGCGATGGCTTGCGCAGAAGAAACAAGAAAATTGACTAAGGGAGGAAAGACACGGTGAGCACCTTGAAGATCACGATTGCCGGAGAGGTATTTCCGGCGCGGCTGGAAATGGAAAAGGCGCCTGTCACATGCGCGAGTTTTCTTTCACGGTTGCCCTTTATCGAACGGGTCATTCATGTGCGCTGGAGCGGGCAGGGCATCTGGATGCCGCTGGGGGAGATGAAATTCGACGTTCCTTACGAAAATGCGACGAGCTATCCCGCGCCGGGCGAGATCATCCTCTATCCAGGCGGTGTCAGCGAGACGGAAATCCTTCTCGCATATGGACGGGTCAATTTCGCCAGCATGGCGGGCCAACTTGCTGGCAATCATTTCCTGACGATTACCGAAGGCAATGACCGGCTGGCCGCCATCGGCAACAAGGTTCTGTGGGACGGTGCACAGTCCATCGCCTTCGAGCGGATCTGATCACGAAGAAATCGGCAAAGAGGAGTTTGTCATGAGCCCACTGGATCTTGCGATCCGCGGCGGGACGATCGTCACCGCAAGCGACATGTACAAGGGCGATATCGGTATCATCGATGGCCGGATTGTAGCCATCTCGAACGAGATCACCGGTGCGCGGCAGGAAGTCGATGCGTCCGGCCTCTGGGTCATGCCCGGCGGCATCGATAGCCATGTGCATATCGCACAGGATTCGGGGCCTGGGATCGTGATGGCCGATGATTTTGCCTCCGCGACGGCCTCTGCTGCGGCAGGCGGTAATTCGACGGTCCTGTCCTTTGCGCTGCAGAAGCGAGGTCAGTCACTCAGGCAATCGGTGGAGGACTACCGCAAATTGGCCGAAGACCAGTGTTTCGTCGACACGAGCTTTCATCTGATCATTTCCGACCCGACGCCGACAGTGCTCGGCCAGGAACTGCCGGCCCTGGTGAAGGATGGTTATACCTCCTTCAAGGTCTTTATGACCTATGACGATCTCGTCCTGAACGATCGCGAGCTACTTGCCGTCTTCGACGTCGCCCGGCGAGAAAAGGCGCTCGTCATGGTCCATTGCGAGGGTTATGACACTATTCGCTTCCTTGCCGAACGGCTCGAGCAGGAAGGCAAGGTGGCGCCTTATTACCACGCCGTTTCCCGCCCGGAGGTCGTCGAGCGTGAAGCCGCGCACCGGGCGATCAGCCATGCACAACTGGTCGATGTGCCGATCATGATCGTGCATGTCTCTAGTGCGGAAGCCATGGAACAGGTGCGTTGGGCACAGCAGCGCGGCCTCAGGGTCTATGCAGAAACCTGCCCGCAATACATCACGCTGACGGCAGAAGATCTCGACGGTCTAGACATGGAAGGTGCCAAATATGTCTGCTCCCCGCCGCCTCGCGACGCCGAGAGCCACAAGGCAATCTGGGAAGGTCTTTCGCAGGGCGTGTTCCAGACTTTCTCGTCCGATCATTGCCCGTTCCGCTATGAGTCGCCTCAGGGCAAGCTGAATCCAAGGGCCCGCTCTTCTTTTCGCTGGGTGCCGAACGGCATTCCAGGCGTCGAGACGCGTCTGCCCATCCTGTTTTCCGAAGGTGTATCGAAGCGGCGGATCACGCCGCAGACCTTCGTCGCGCTTTCGGCGACCAACCATGCGCGGATGTACGGGCTCTATCCGAAGAAGGGATCGATCGGGATCGGCTTCGATGCCGACATCTGCCTCTGGGATCCGAATCGCAGGGAAACGCTGCGTCAAGAGATACTGCATCACGGTTCAGACTATACGCCGTGGGAAGATTTTGAAGTCACTGGCTGGCCGGTCGCCACCTTCGTCCGGGGAAAGCTCGTCTATCGCGATGGGGAGGTTCTCGGAGAGCGGGGCCATGGCCAGATCCTGGCGCGCGGCATCAGCGAATATGTCGGCGCATGATAGGTCAAAACGCAAAAACAGAAACCTGGAGGAAGTATCATGGCGCAGGCAGTAGATCGGGATCACGTGTTCGCCGGCATCTTCGCTTCAACCATCTGTCCGATGACCAAAACCGGTCAGATTGATACCGACGGTCTTGCCGCTCACCTTTCGTCGGTCGCAGGTACCAATGGCATGAGCGGGCTGCTGATCAATGGCCATGCCGGCGAAAATGCTGCGCTTGACCGAACGGAAAGCGTGCTGGTAATCGAGACCGCCAGGGCCGCCTGCGGCAAGAGCCTGATCGTTGCCGGGATCAACAGCGAGCGCACCGATATCGCCGCATCGATGGCAGAAGAGGCTGCTCGCGCCGGCGCGGATGCCGTTATGGTCTTCCCGCCCTTTTCATGGGCGCTTGGTGCCGACGAGCGATTGGTCGTCGAGCATCATCGTGCGGTGGCCGTCGCTTCCGGCTTGCCGCTCTTCCTGTTCCAGGGGGCAGTGGGCTCCGGGAAGACCGCATTTCCAGCGACTGTTCTGGCGAGACTTCTGGAAATCGAAAGTGTGGCGGGAATCAAAGAAGGCAGCTGGGAAACTGCGGCCTATGACGCCACGCGCAGGCTTTCCAAGCGGTTACGCCCGGATGTCGCCGTCATGGCATCGGGTGACGAACATCTCTTTTCCTGCTTTGCGATCGGCAGCGACGGTAGCCTCGTCAGTCTTGCTGCGGTCGTGCCGGAAATGATCGTCGCGCTCGATCAAGCCATTCTCCGTGGCGATCTTGCTGCGGGGCGCGAGATCCACGAAAGGCTCTACGGTCTTGCCCGCGCGGTTTATGGTGCACCGGGCCATCTCGCCACGTTGCGACTGAAGACATGTTTGAAGCTTCTGGGCCGTATCCCTAACGCAACATCCCGCTTGCCGATTGTTGAGCTTGGTTCCGAGGAAGTTCTTCAGCTAACCGAGGCGCTTGCCGCGGCTGGATTATCGGCAAATTTGGTAGCATCAAAATCGAGCAAGTAGCTCCGCTGGGAACGTTGCCAAAAGCCGCTGTCTAGTCACATTTTTCCTACTTATGTCGCCAGAGTACACGTTGGTTGTCGGTCCGAATCTTTTTTAGACCATCGTTGATAATGCGCAGACCCGAGGCTCGACAAGCCCAGTATTTTGAGCGCGACGATGTCGTCTTGAGTATTCTCGACACTCACGACAACAACACCAGCTTCTCCTTCGGATCGCTCACGCGTGGCGAGTTGGCCTTCAGAAGAATGCTCGGCATGAAATGGCTTGCACGATTATATGCGTGATGAACTGGGGCAGCATAACTGCAAGGGTTGTATCGTTCAGGTATACTGGGCTGCCATGGATAATACAAACGCTTGTCCGGGCGATATTCGGTGAGCTCCCAGTTCTAACGTGTACGAAATCTCCTCCTCGTTTTCCGACGATCCCATTGAAATGGCGCGGATAAGACGCGCAGCGTGCGCCCGATCAAATTGTGATCTGCGCCATTTCAAAGAGCAACCACGGGCCATGCGAGCTAGCGACCTAAAAAAATCTTAGTCGATTCAGCACGCTAGCGTGGTCCGCCAGATAAGGAAGCGCGAATTGGCGTCGCCGTCTTGACATAAGTCAATGACGGCGCAATCATATTCAACATGGATATATCATATTCAAATAGAATACAAGATGAAAATTCGGGCGTTCGACCGCTTTCCACTGTGCTGAAAACCATGGCGGTGCTGGATGTGCTGGCATCGAGCAGTCGCGGCATGAAGCTGCCGGAAATAGCCGCCAAGATGGAGCTGTCGCGGCCCACCGCCTACCAGCGCCTCCTGACACTGATTGAAGCCGGCTGGGTCGAGCAGGACCATGAAATGCGCTACCGGCTTTCCATGCATGCGTGTCGGATTGGCGCCGCAGCACTTGAACAGGCGGATCTCGGTACACGCGTCCATCCTGTTCTGGAAAAGCTGGTCCATCGAGTGAAGGAAACCGCGTCGTTGGCGGTACTTGATCGAGGTGTGCCTTGCATCGTTTCGCGTGTCGAATCCGATAGCGTCCTGCGAGCAGAACAGAAGATCGGAACCACCATGTCGCTCGAGGGCTCAGCTTCGGGCCGTATCCTGACTGCGTTCGCCGACGATGCGACGCTGGCGCGCCTGCGAGAAAGCGGTGAAAAATTGGCTTCGGTAGAGCTTCTCGAGGAGACGCGCGCCAAAGGTTATGCCTTGTCAAGCGGTTATACCGACAGCGGGGTTATCGCCATCGCCGCGCCGGTCTTCGGCCTGCATGGAAGATGTATGGCTACCGTTTCGCTGGTCATGCCGCAGACACGTTTCGACCTCGAAACTTTTCGCGACCCTCTTATCGAGACGGCTCGCACCATTACGAAAATGCAGCAGGGAGAGCGTTGACGGGCATGACCGCAACTTTTGAACAGGCGGCCAGGCCGCGCCCGCGCCCGGGCCATGAGGTGATGAAGACCTCGCGGCTCGCGGCCATCCAGCCGAGCCGGTTCAGCGGCACGCGCGCCTTCATGAACAAGATGATCCGCGAGCGCTGGGACATTTCCAACGTCACCTTCGACGTCGATGAACATGCCGAAGGCACGATCGTTTATTCGATCAAGGCGCCTGGCCAGGAATTCTCGTTCATCGGCTTCTCACGCCCACCGAGCCGCACGGCCCGCACCGGCCGCATTATTGGCCAGGCCTGGGACATGATGGGCACGCTGATAGAGGGACCGGCGACCGAACTAGAGGTCGAGACCGCCCGACGTGAAATCCCGAAGCTCTATACCGGCCGCGCCACGGTAAAGACGCTGATCTGGTGCCGGTCGAACCGCTCCATGCGTGTCTTTGACCAAACTATGGCTGCCCTTGCCGAAGGCCGCCAGCCGGCGATCGAGGATCTGTCCAAGGTCTGCTACCTGATGCGCAATACCGGGTTGGACGGCAATGGTACATTCGGCACCCGTTCGTTCCCGTCTCTCGGTGCCCAGCATGCGCTCGGCGGTGTCCTGCAAGCGCAACTTCTGACGGCCTACCTGATGCGTGAGTTCTCCTGCGACCTCGTCGAGCATCTTGCCGCCAAGGTCTCGGACAGGGCCGTGAAGCTCGATCCGCGGCTGCGTCGCTACATTGGCGTCGGTAACGGTTCGGCGCTCGGCCTCATCTTTTTCGTCCATAAGCATCCGCGTCTGGTGGACGGGCTGATTTGCGCGCGCGAAAAGGCGATCGCGCTGGCGCGCGGCCTGAAGCTGGAAGCATCCGATCCGCGGCTCGCGCAGCTCAGTGATCTCCTGTGGCAGGCGATCACGTTCCGTCGACAGGATCGCATGGTCTACGAGAATTTTGCGTCCAGCGCTGACGTCGCCGCAGATCTGGAAAAGGTCGTCGCCAAGCTAGAACAGTTCCGTAACGACGGCGCAGTGAACGGCCACAAAGTAGATTATCCGCTCGATATCCTCGCTCTCGAATTCGACGGCGAGATTGTGCCGGAGGCTTTCGAGACCTTCCTTTCGCTGCTGATAGAACTGGTACCTGAAGATGCGGACGCCATGCTGGGCGCGATACAGGCGCCTGATGAGTTGACGGTTGCACCGTCTGAGACGGTGGAAAGCGTACTGGCTCTCGTCCGCGACGACTACAAGTGGGCACTCGACACGGACATGAGCGGTTCCCACGCATACCAATATGTCTGGTATAAGTCCGAGACGGCAGAGGAGCCGCGTCGCGGCTCCCGCGAGGAAGTGCCGGATGCGCTCGATCTCGGCCTTGATGTCTGCGGTTTCATTCAGTCGTTGCATGCGGATCTCTGCAAGGCCGAGCGTGCACAGACCATGGCGCGCTTCCTGATGAAGCACCCCGAGCATCGCCACATGGTGGCGCGCATCCAGGGGCTTCGCGGGCACGGCTATCATACGCCGCGCGCCAACATCAACGCGGACGCCTTCGTGCCGATTGATCTGGTGCGGCTGATGAATGTCGGTATTCACGGCATCGACAAGACCCGTGACTATCTGAACCGCAACCTGCGCGGCGTACTTTATCACGGTGCGCCGACACCCGAAGATCTACGTGCCGGCTACAGCGGCACCTGGTATTATCCGGCGGAACCTGCACTATGACCTCTTCCTATACCCAAGATATTTTACGGATCATGCCTCGCGAAATGCGGCTGATGTCCGAGCGTATTCTATCGCTCAGCAGCCTGCCCAAGGGCTTCTTTCTCAGCGTCGGCGATGTTCCAATGTATTCGCAGAGGCTAGGCCTCGGCGGCTTTTCGCTGCTAGAAGAGCGGTTCGAAAGTTTCAAGTCGGCCGATCCGGCTCGTATCGCCATTAGCGCGGAAGAGGGCAACCGCCTCACGCTCGATGCGGCGGGCCAGCATACCTGGTTCGTTGTACCGACAGCGATCGATCTTCTCGGCGAACTCGTGGCTCGCTTCGGGTCGGCGGAGTTGTCTGCAGTCAACTTGGTTGATGCTCAAGAGCTGGCTATCGCAGCAAGCTTTGCTGGCCGCAGCGGGCTCTCGGTTACAGTCAATGGCAATGTGCTGAAGGCCGTTCCAGCAATTGTCACCGCCGATGATCGTCAAGACGATCCGCTGCTCTGGTCGCTGCTGGAAGACGGCGTCGAAATTTCTGCCGACGTCTGGTGGCGCATCTATCACCTCGCCAAGCGGGCGCTGGCGACTGATAGCGTCGTATCGCGCCGCCATGCCGGGCCGATGATCGTTAACGAGGATGGCACCGTCATCGGCCGCAAGGACAATGATGACGATACCGACGTCACCTTTCTGGCGGCAAGGATTTCAGAACGCGAGAGGGAGAGCGCGCGATCATGATTATCGACGGATTGCAATGCGGGCATTTTGATCGAGCCGCTTTCGAAACCCTGCGGGCCGGCACGGTCGGCGGCGTTGTCAACACCTGCGGTTTCTGGGAAGGCACTGTGGAATCGCTGGACTCGATCGGGCGCTGGCGCGATCTGGTGCGTGAGAATTCCGATATCGCCGAGATTGCCCTCACCGCCGGTGATATCCGCCGCATTTCGGATGCTGGCAAGCTAGCTATCATCATGGGCTTCCAGAACGCCAACCTGTTCGAAGGCCGCGTCCGCTTTATCGAAATGTTTGCCGAGCTTGGTGTGCGTGTCGTGCAGCTCACCTACAACAACCAGAACGAACTCGGCGGTTCTTGCTACGAGGCCGAGGATTCCGGCCTTGCCCGTTTCGGCAAGGAAGTCGTGCTGGAAATGAACGCGGCCGGAATTCCTGTCGATTGCAGCCATGTCGGCGATCGAACGACGCTCAATGCGATCAAGATTTCGCAGAAGCCGATAGCCGTCACCCATGCCAACGCGCAATCGCTGTTCTTTCACAAGCGCAACAAATCCGACGACGTCATTCGGGCGTTGAAGGATACTGGAGGCGTGATCGGCTGCGCAGCGTATCGCAACATCACCGGCGACGAATTCTGTGCCTCGATCGAGGCCTGGTGCACCATGGTCGCCCGCACGGTCGATATCGCCGGAATCGAATCCGTCGCCATTGGAACCGACAAAAGCCACAACTTCACTGCACCGGACTACGCCTGGATGCGCAAGGGTCGCTGGACACGCGGCGAAGATTACGGCGCAAGCGCCGCCGGCCGGCCGCTCAAGGCGCCCCCACCCGCTTGGTTCCAGAAAGTGGAAGACATCCGGGTGATCCCCGATGGTCTTAGGGCCGTGGGTTTCTCTGAGGAAGACGTTGCCAAGATCACGCACGGCAACTGGCTACGGCTCTACGAGGCCACTTTCAGAAAATCATAAGAGGAGAACTGGATATGACCGGAGTGAAGACACTTGAAATGCCCGAGCGCCGTCAGTTTCTGAAAGCGGCAGGTATGGCCGCTGCGGCGTCGCTGGTCGCCCCCTCTATCGTTCGTGCGCAGGACAAGGTTCTGTATATCAACACTTGGGGCGGATATTGGCAGGAAGCGGCAAGGGCCAACCTGATCGAACCCTTCACAAGAGAAACCGGGATCCAGGTCAAGACCTTGTCGCCAGTGTCGTTCGCCAAGCTTGCCCAGCAGGTGAAGACGGGGACATACGAATTCGACGTCACGACGCTTGGCGGTGGCGAGCTGTTGCGTGCCAATCGAGCCGGCATCCTGGAGACACTAACCGCTCCTTATGAAGGCGGGCTGTTCCAAAACGGCATCGCGTCGCATGCCTTCGCGACACTGATCGGCTACCGCAAGGATAAGTTTCCTAACGGCGGTCCCCAGAGCTGGGCGGATTTCTGGGATGTCGAGAAATTCCCAGGTGGCCGATCGCTACAGAGGTATCCAGCCCGGGTCTTGCCGATTGCGCTTGTCGCCGACGGTGTTCCGGTCAAGGATCTGTATCCTCTCGATATCGATCGTGCTTTCAAATCGCTCGACAAGATCAAACCGCATATCCGCGTATGGTGGACCGCCGGTGCACAAGCGTCGCAAATCTTGCGCGATGGTGAAATCGACATGATAGGAATCTGGCACAACAATTATTTCGAGGCCGAAGAGGCCAAAGCACCTGTGGCGATGACCTGGAACCAGGCTGAGATCGAACGGTCTTACTGGGTCGTCGCCAAAGGTTCGCCAAACTTGGAAAATGCCAAGACATTCGTCGAATTCGCCACGAGCGCCAAGCCTCTCGCCGGTTTTGTTTCGCAAGCCAATTACGGTGCGCTGAATCCGGAAGCAAACAAGTTTGTCTCACCTTCCAATGCAAAACGGATGCCAACATCTCCCGAAAATTATCCACTCACTTTCGAACAGGACATCGAAAACTTCGGTGCAGACCAGACGGAGGTCGCACAGCTGTTCGAGGAGTGGCTTTCCAGCTAACGCGTTTTTCCTGCCAGCTGATCTGCGAATGGCATCGCGCGCCTGTTCGACGCTTTGCCATACCCACCAACATGCCATAAAAAAAGAGGGAACGTCATGGGCACAAGCCTTTCAAGTTTAATGGAAAAGCCCTTCTGGCCCTGGCTTCTCCTTTCCCCGCTTGGCCTCTTCATGCTGGTTTTTTTCCTCGTTCCCCTAGGCGAGGTTGCGGTGCTTAGCGTCACGGATCCGACCGTTTCACTTGCCAACTATCAGAAGGTACTGACTGGCTCTCTCTATCAGCGCGTCTTCCTCAACACGTTTCTGACATCCGGTTTCGTAACGCTTTGCTGTCTGATCATCGGTTATCCGCTGGCTTACCTGATGGCGAATTCGACGCCGCGCACGGCAATGTTGATCCTGCTGATCGTAACGATGAGTTTCTGGACCAGCTTTTTGGTCCGAACCTATGCCTGGATGGTGTTGCTGGGAAATAATGGGCCGCTCGTCGGGTTCTTGCAGATGTTGGGCCTCGAAAAGCCGCAGCTCCTCTTCACGCGGTTTTCCTCGACGCTTGCGATGGTGCATATCCTGGCACCCTACATGATCATGAATGTCTATTCGGTGATGAAGAAGATTGATCCGGCGCTGATCCGTTCGGCGGAAAGCCTCGGAGCCAAGGGCTGGTCGTTGCTGAGGCATGTCTACTTGCCTTTGACGGCGCCCGGTATCGCCAACGGCTCGGTGTTGGTCTTCGTCATCTGCCTGGGTTTCTACGTGACGCCGGTTCTGATCGGCAGTCCTCGAGAGCAGATGGTCGCCGGCCTGATCGGCCACCAAGTGGATGAGTTCTTGGCCTTCGGTCTCGGATCGGCCATGGCAATGGTGCTTCTGGCCATCACGCTTATCATCCTCACCATCTACCACCGCCGTTTCGGCCTCGACAAACTCTGGGGATGATTGCCATGCACGCTATCATGCGCTGGACGGGCTTTATCGTCGTGCTCTTCATTGCGGCACCGATTATAATAGTCATTCCGATGTCCTTTTCGAACGCGCGCTCCCTGCAGTTCCCGCCTCCGGGGTACTGGTTCGGATATTACCAGGCCTATTTCTCCGACATCGACTGGCTGATTCCGACGTGGAATAGCCTGCTGATCGCCACCGCGACGACGGCCCTTACCATGATCCTTGTCGTGCCTGCCACGTTCGCGCTCGTTCGACACCGCTTTCATGGTAAGGGCATTGCTGACCTGATGATGCTGATGCCGATGGCAGTACCTCATATCGTCATGGCGGTGGGCTACTATTCCTATTTTGGCGATCTCGGACTGGTGCATAGTCATATCGGCGTCATCCTCGCCCATACATGCCTGTCCGTTCCGATCGCGTTCCTGGTCCTTTCGGCCAATCTGAAGGGATTCGACCGGAACCTGGAGCGGGCGGCACAGAGCCTTGGCGCCAGCCCGGCGAGGACGTTCCTGCATGTCACTCTGCCAATCTTGCGGCCCGGCCTGATCATCAGCTCGCTCTTTGCTTTCATCCAGTCCTTCGACGAGACCGTGGTTGCGATCTTCATCTCCGGTCGCGACGCGGAAACTCTGCCGCGAAAGATGTTCGACAGTATTCGTCAGGAAGCCGATCCGGTAATCGCGGTGATTTCAACGTTGCTTTTCTTCGTCGTGCTGATGGGCATCGCCGCTCCCTATTTCGCCAGCGCGCTGCGCAGCCGCGCTCCCAAGCCGAGCCGACGGTCCCCCGCCCTTTCGCCCGGCGCACACTGATCAATTCAGGAACCTCCCATGACGAGCTATTTGCAACTTGCCGACATCAACAAAACCTACGGGCATTTCACTGCACTCGACAATGTCAGCCTGTCTGTCGACAAGGGTGAATTCGTGACATTCCTCGGTCCAAGCGGATCCGGCAAGACAACGACATTGATGATCATCGCCGGCTTCGAAAAGGCAAGCGGCGGCACAGTTCAGGTTGGCGGCCAGTCGATCACGCAGCTTGCACCGCACGAGCGCAATATCGGTATAGTCTTCCAGAACTACGCGTTGTTTCCGCACAAGACCGCGGTAGAGAACGTCTATTTCCCACTACAGATGCGCGGCGTCAGCCGGGCGCAAGGGTTGAAACAGGCAGAAGATATGCTGTCTCTGGTCGGCCTCAAGGGTTTCGGTCATCGCCACCCGAAGGAACTATCCGGCGGACAACAGCAGCGCGTCGCACTCGCGCGCGCGCTGGTCTTCGAACCCTCGCTACTTTTGCTCGACGAACCGCTCGGCGCCTTGGACAAGAACCTGCGCGAGCAGATGCAGATCGAGATCAAACGTATCCAGCGCAGCCTTGGCGTCACGACGATCTTCGTCACCCACGACCAGTCGGAAGCTATGTCGATGTCCGATCGCATCGTGGTATTTGAGAAGGGTCGGATTGAACAGGCTGCTGTGCCGCTTGATATCTACCACCGGCCGCAGACCTCCTTCGTCGCGGCCTTCATCGGCGAAAGCAACCTGATCCCAGCAACGATCACCAATCCCGCAACCAGATCCGCCGAAAACCCGACGCTCGGTGCGGTTGAATATGCCGGCGAAGAGAGCAATCTGTTGAGTGGCCAGACGGTCACACTCCTGATCAGGCCGGAACATATCAGGCTGTCACGCAACCCGATCGAAGGCCGCCGGAACGCCCGCATGACGGTCGAGACAATCGTCAATTACGGCGACAACGCTCTCGTGATCGGTCGGGTCGGGGAGCTGACGATCCGGGTGAGGGTACTCGGCGCGGACGTGGTGATCATCAAGGAAGGCGAGGAATGCTGCGTCAGCTGGACGCCAGATTCCGTTTTCGTCATCACCAAGTAAAGGGGCCAGTATCATGACGGTGGATTTCTCGTCGATTATCGAACGTTTCGGTGTCGGAAAGCGCGGCAGCCTTGCTGTCGTTCACCAAGGCACCGGTTACTTCGCCTGCACGCCGACTGCACCCTATGATGGCTCTTTGTCCGCTGCCGACCAGGCTGGCCAGCTTTTCGCAAAGGCTGACGCGCGTCTCGCCGAGATCGGCAGTGCGAAAGAGGGCCTTGTCTTCTGCGCCATCATTCTTGCCGACATGGACGACTATGCCGCGGTCAATGAAATCTGGGATGAGTGGGTCGCCGGTATCGCGCCACCAGCTCGTGCTTGTTTCGAGGCCCGGCTGGCAAGCCCGGCGCTGAAGGTTGAGATGATCATGGTCTCTGCGGTAAAAGCCGGCTGATGTCCGATCCGCTCATGGATCGCCTTGCATCGAGCGATCACGATCTTGGAATTCTGACAGACCCGGATCGGGTCTCTCGGCATCTCGCCGACGCCACCCGTAAGCCTGGCCCCATGCCCGGGCTGGTCGCCCGCCCGAAGACCACGCAAGGCGTTTCTGAATTCCTGCGTGCCTGCCACGATCTCGGTCGACCGGTCGTCATTCAAGGCGGATTGACCGGCCTTTCCGGTGGCGCCCGGCCCATGGAGGGCGAAGTGGTCCTGTCGTTGGAACGCATGGCGGATATCGGAAAGATGGACGAGGTCTCGGCCAACGTGATCGTCGATGCCGGCGTGACCCTGCACGCTTTGCAGCAGGCGGCCGATGAAGCGGGCCTCACCTTCGGTGTGGATATCGGCGCGCGCGGCTCCGCCACGATCGGCGGCATGATCGCCACCAATGCAGGTGGCATCCGTGTGCTGCGTTATGACATGATGCGCGCCCACGTTCTCGGCCTCGAATTGGTGCTTGCCGATGGCACAATCCTGACATCGCTGCGCGGGCTGCTGAAGGACAATTCCGGCCCGAACCTCAACCATATGTTCATCGGCAGCGAGGGTCTGTTCGGAGTCGTCACCCAGGCCTGCCTCCGACTGTCGCCGAAGCCGCAGATCGGGGCCAACGCGCTTTGCGCTGTACCGTCGGTGGATGCCGCGCTCGCTCTGTTGCAACGGCTACGCACCTTGCTCGGACCGCAGCTGACTGCGTTCGAGGGTATTTTCGCATCTGTCTATGAAGGCGTGGCCGGCATGCCGGGCAAATCAGCACCACTGACCCCCGGTGCTCCGCTTTACATCCTGACCGAGACCCAGACCTTCGGGGGCGATACCGGCGACGATGTCTTCGAAAGCATACTGATGCAGTCCTATGAGGATGGTCTGTGCTCGGACGTGATCGTGTCTCAATCGGGTCGGGAATTCGAGGCGATCTGGAATGTTCGCGAACACTGCACTGAATATACGTTCAGCCTCGGCCGGCTGGTCGGCCACGATATCAGCGTGCCAATTGCGTCCGTTTCAGCGTTCATGGAGGCTGCGAGCCGGGCGCTGATCGAATCTGATCCAGATGCCAAAGCTTACGTCTTCGGCCATCTGGGCGATGGTAATCTGCATTACGTGGTGAAGACCGAACGGCGTGATTTGGTATCGCCGGCACTCTATCGCGTCGCGGCTGGCCTTGGTGGGTCGGTCACCGCCGAACACGGCGTCGGTTTGGATAAGAAGGGTTACCTCTCGCTTGTCCGCTCACCGGAAGAGATTGCCACAATCCGCAGCCTGAAAGCTGCGCTCGATCCGAAAGCCATCCTCAATCGTGGCCGGGTGATCTGACCGGCCGCCTGATTTGCGATCAGCCGAGCACAGCTTCGATCAGGAAAGGTCCCTTGCGGCCGAGCGCGCCGGTATAAAGCTTGACGAACTCCTCGACGGTTGTCGCGCGGCCGGATTCAACGCCAAGCGATTTCGCAAGTCCGGACCAATCGACTTTCGGCTGGTCGAGATCGAGCATCTTGCGGGCGTTCATGCCGAATGAATTAACCCCGACATTGACCATTTCGCCCTGCAGGATCTTGTAGGCATGGTTGGCGAAGACGATCGTGACGACGTCCAGCTGTTCGCGCGCCTGCGTCCACAGGCCCTGGACCGTGTACATGCCGCTGCCATCAGCCTGCAGCGCCACGACCTTGCGATCTGGTGCGCCGATTGCCGCTCCGGCGGCCAGCGGAATGCCGATGCCGATCGAACCGCCGGTGATCGGCAAATGGTCATGCGGATGCAATCCCGGCGCCAGCGCCGCATGCTGGCCGATGGAGGTTAGCGCCTCGTCGATGACAATGGCGTTTTCCGGAAGATGCCGGGCGATGGCGAGGCTCAGTGCATCCGCCGTGAGCGCACCGCCAGGAACCTGGATATCGCTCTGCCGAAAGACATTCCGGAGAAAATCGGCGTTCGGCTTGATGCCGAGTTCGGCCGCGAGCTCTTCCAGCACGGCGGCCAGATCATGCTCATGCTCGGCAAGCTGGATTACCTCGCACGAGGCTGGAAGCGTCGTGCTCGGCTTGCCGGGATAGGCGAAGAAGGTGACTGGACGCGGTCCGCCAATGCAGATCGCCACGTCGAACGACTTGAGCGCTTCGATCGCCAGTTCGATATTATATGGCACGGGCCGCACAAGCGCGCGGCCGGCACCGCGGGCGCTGCGAGCAGATTGGGTAGAAAACAGTGCTGCACCGGTGGTTGCGCCGATCCTTCCGGCGGTTTCCACCGGTTTTTCGCGCAGGGCTGCACCGGCGAGAATGATGACAACGCGTTTTCCGCTGCGCAGCGCCGAGGCTGCGGCTTTCAAGGCATCGGGATCTACCGCCGGTGCGTGCGGGATTGCAACCGGCGTAAGCGCGTCCGGTGAAACCTCGCCCCAGGCGGCGTCAGCCGGCAGGATCATTGTGGAGACGCCGCGCCGGGCGATCGAAGCGGCGAAACCTTCTTCCGTGCAGCGGCGGATATCGGTGGCGCCATTCGCCCGACCGACCCAATGCGACATCGGTCGTGCCAGACCTTCGATATCACTTGTCAGCGGCGCATCGTATTGCACGTGATAGGAGGCATGGTCGCCGACAATGTTGAGGATCGGCGTGCGGGCGCGGCGGGCATTGTGCAGGTTGGCGAGCCCATTCGCCAAGCCGGGGCCACAATGCAGAAGTGTTGCGGCCGGCTTGTCGGCCATGCGGGCATAGCCATCCGCCATCCCGGTAACCACGCCTTCGGAAAGGCCGAGCACACAGCGCATTTCCGGCTTGCGGTCGAGTGCTGCGACGAAATGCATTTCCGACGTGCCCGGATTGGCGAAGCATAAATCGACGCCGTTCGCCAGAAGGACGTCACAGAGCATATCGGCGCCGTTCATGCGCATTTCCTTTCATCTGCTTTTCCAGCCTTATGCCGCAACCGATGCGGTTGCGCCGGACGTGGCCGCCTCGATCGAAGCTTCGAGGATGGCGAGGCCTTCCTCCAGAATTTCCCACTCGATAGTGAGCGGCGGTAGCAAGCGGATCACATTGAGCCGGGTTCCGCAAGAAAGAAGGATCAGACCGCGTGTCTCCGCTTCCGCAACGATCCGGTTGGTGAGTGCTGGGCTGGCCGCCTTGGTTTGCCGATCTTCGACCAGTTCGAAAGCGACCATGGCGCCGAGACCGCGAACCTCGCCGATCCGTTCCATGCCCTGACGGGCGGCGATTGCGTTGAGGCGGTCGATGATCTTCCGGCCAATCTCGGCGGCACGATCGCAGAGTCTGTCACTCTCGATCACATCCAGCACCGCATTGGCGGCGGCAACCGACAGAGGATTGCCAGCATAGGTACCACCCAGCCCGCCCGGATGCGCAGCATTCATTATCTCGGCGCGGCCGCTGACGGCCGAGAGGGGGAAGCCGCCGGCAAGGCCCTTAGCCATGGTGATTAGATCAGGTTTCACGCCCGCATGTTCGAAACCGAACATCCTGCCGGTGCGCGCCATGCCGGCCTGCACTTCATCTGCGATCAGCACGATTCCGTATTTGTCGGCGATCTCGCGCAGGCGCACGAGAAATTCCTTCGGCGCAACGTTGAAACCGCCTTCGCCCTGGATCGGTTCAACGATGAAGGCGGCGATCCGCTCCGGGTCCACGTCGGATATGAACAGTCGTTCCAGTTCGGCGATCGCTTGTTTTGTCGAATAGCCGAGAAACGTGTTGGGGAAGGGCGCGTGATAGATATCGGCCGGGAAGGGGCCAAAATTTCTCTTGTAAGGCATAACTTTTCCCGTCAGCGCCATGCCAAGCATGGTGCGGCCGTGGAAGGCGCCGGAAAAGGCGATGATGCCAGCGCGGCCGGTATGGGCGCGGGCGATCTTCACAGCATTTTCGACCGCCTCGGCGCCGGTGGTCACCAGTACGGTGCGGTTTTCCGCGCCAGTCGGTGCAATAGCATTTAGCCTCTCGGCGAGCTTCACATAGCCCTCATACGGCGCCACATGGAAACAGGTATGGGTAAACTGTTCCGCCTGTTCGGCGACGGCCTTCATGACAACAGGGTTGCGATGGCCGGTATTGTTGACCGCGATGCCAGCGGCAAAATCGATGAAGCGCTTGCCGTCCACATCCCAGAGTTCGGCGTTCAGAGCCGTTTTGGCGAAAATAGCTCTTGTGCCGACGCCGCCGGCCACGGCAGCTTTTTGTCGCGAATGCAGATCACTCGAAGCGGTCATCGCAATATCCCTCAATGTCGATGAGACGACTTATAACGATGCTCATTATTTTGAGCAATAGGCCGAGGTGAAAATCAGAGATAGGGTGGCGAGCAGGCGGAAATGACGATCGTACGGTGGTTAGAGAGATTGCGGAAGCGGTGCGGCTGGCGGCTGTCGAAGAGATAGGCTTCGCCGGCTCTCAGGACGCGAACCTCATCGCCGACAGTCACTTCCAGCTCGCCCTCGACGACATAGCCACCCTCGGAGGAGGCGTGTTGGAGCGGCGTATCTCCAGTATCGGCATTGGGTTCGTACACCTCGTGCAGGATCTGCAGATTATGCGCTCGCGCGTCGCCGATCTGGCGGAAAACCAACGTTCCGTCACCGCCGGCCGCTATCGGCGATGCGGCAATTTGTGACGTGAGATCAATAAGTTCATCGGCAGAAAAGAAAGGCCCTTTGGAGGGGCTTCGTTCCGGCTCGAAAAAGTCGCCCATGCCGACGCCGAGACCGCTCAGGATCTTGCGAAGGGTGGCAACGGAGGGGCTTACCTTGTTCGTCTCGACATGGGAAATCTGCGCATGCGGCACCCCAGCCCGTTCCGCGAGCTGGCGCTGCGAAAGTCCTGCTGCGAGACGCATTGCGTTCAGCCGAGCACCGATATCGAATTTTTCGTCCATTCCGTTTCATTCCATTTGGCCGAAACCGTTTATGCCCCGGATTGTCATGAACGGCAATTGGATGATATTTTGAGCAATCTTGGAAAGTTAGAATGGGGGAAGCGGGATATGAAGGCTTGGCTGAACAGAAAACATGGCGGTAGGCGGGAGGCGGTGGAAATCGCCATGCCGGAGCCGAAGGGCACCAAAGTCTTCGTGGACGTCACTTATTACGGCAGCCTTGGTGTCGTGCGCCAGCCGGGACTGGAGAACCCTACGGCCATGGGGCACGAGACGCGCCTATCGCGATGTTGACCTGTTTAAGTCTCTGTGAATGTTCGCGCGAGGCCTCTCGCTCACATTCATGGCTTGATCGAGGCGCCAGAGCAGGCCTTCATCAGTCGCATCCGCGATCTCGGTGATCCGATTAAGATGGCAGTGCCGGCACAGGACTAGGTCGCACAAGCCGGCGGAAGGCAACACGATCTGAGTGCGTGCTGTCGATCGGTATGGCATCGTTGTTCGCCGGGCCCTTAGATGGACGCCGTTGCCTGTCGGCGCTTCTGGAAAGTGGTTCCAAGGTGGATGCGGTGTTCTGTGCGAACGATCTGCTGGCATTGGGAACGCTGATGGAGGCGCGCCGCCGCAAACTCTCGATACCACAGGATTTCGGCATAGTCGGCTTCGGCGAGAGTGATACTACAGCCGAGATACCGCCAGGTTTGACAACAGTTGGCGTATATAGTGCACAACTGGGGCGGATCGCGGGTGAAATGCTTTTGCAACGCTTGTCGAATAAAGAGTTTGTCCCCAGTGTGACACGTTTGAGTTTACATTTTACTCATAGAGGAAGCATCTAAGCGACTGATTAAACTCCGAATTGGTACGATATCTCTTCCAACAGCGCTTGAAGAAATGTGGAGAGTTGCCGACCAATATTTGAGGAGAGTACCACAAAATCTGTCCAAAGACGGTACCCCGGCCATTGCCACGCGGGAGACAGCGCTTGAATTTTTATCTCAGAAAAGCCATCTGACCGGCGATTTCTGTTCGGATGGAGGTATCAATGACGACAGTAGAAGAGCGGCAGCCCGAGCAACACGTATTTGAAGCCGATGTCAGCCGGCTCCTGCACATGATGGTGCATTCGGTTTACTCGGACAAAGATGTATTCCTCCGGGAATTGATCTCGAACGCGGCGGATGCCTGCGAAAAGCTGCGGTATGAGTCGATTTCCAAGCCGCAGCTCTCGTCCGATGGGACCCAGCCGGGAATTCTCGTGGCGCTCAATGAGGAAGCGCGGACACTCGTTATCGAGGACAACGGGATCGGCATGAACCGTGACGAGATGATCGATGCGCTCGGCACGATCGCGCGCTCCGGGACAAAAGCTTTCATGGAGCAGCTTGAGGCAGCTAAAGCTGGGGAGAAGGCGGAGCTGATCGGCCAGTTCGGCGTCGGATTCTATTCCTCGTTCATGGTCGCTGATCGGGTCGACGTAACCTCCCGCCGCGCCGGCGAGGACGAGGCGTGGAAATGGTCATCGGACGGCATGGGAAGTTATCACATTGTAGCGGTCGATCTTGCCGAGGCGCCCGCGAGGGGAACGCGTGTCGTGCTGCATCTCATGGAGGATGCGAAGAACTACACCGACAAATGGACGGTCGAGAAGATCATTCGTGATCAATCCGGACACGTGCCTGTTCCTATTCGTCTCGTTGAAAAAGACGGAGCGGAACCGTCACAGGTCTCCGACGGTGCGGCGCTCTGGATCAAGCCGAAGAGCGAGATATCAAAGCAGGATTACGACGATTTCTATCGAAGTGTGTCGGGCCAGTACGACGAGCCGCTGGCCAACGTGCATTTCCGCGCTGAGGGACGCCACGAATACACGACCCTTGCCTTTATCCCCGGCTCTCAACCTTTCGACCTGTTCGATCCAGACCGGCAGGGTCGGATGAAGCTCTATGTGAAGCGAGTCTTTATAACCGACGAAGCCGAGTTGCTGCCGCGTTACTTGCGGTTCGTCCGCGGTATCGTTGACACCTCCGACCTGCCGCTCAACATCTCCCGTGAAATGATCCAGGAAAGTCCCGTGCTCGCGGCTATAAAAAAGGGCGTTACGAGCCGAATCCTTTCCGCCCTAGAGAAAATGGCCGAAGGAGAAGCCGAGACGTTTTACAAGGTCTGGGATCTGTTCGGCGCAATTCTCAAGGAAGGGATTTACGACGACTTCGAGCGTCGCTCGCAGTTGCTGAACCTGGCGCGCTTCCGTAGTACCGCGTCCGGCGACGTAACTCGCAGCCTGGCGGAATATCTCACCTCAATGAAGGAGGGCCAGTCAGCGATCTATTACATCAGCGGCTCCAGTCTAGATCAACTGAAGTCGTCGCCGCAACTTGAGGGTTTCCGAGCCAAAGGTATCGAGGTACTTCTCCTTACCGACGGCGTAGACAGTTTCTGGCCGACCAACGTCCCAGATTTCGAAGGAAAGCCGTTTAAATCGGTTACACAGGGCCTTGCCGATCTGAACGCCGTGACCGGCGAGGGCGGCACCGATGAGGCTGGCCGACAAGCTTCTCCGGAAGTCGGGGCATTCGTCGATTTCGCTCGAAGCGCCCTTGGTGAGGAGGTCGCTGACGTGCGAGTCTCCGATCGATTGACCGAAAGCGCGGTCTGCCTTGTAGCGTCTGAACATGGCCCGGATCGCCAACTCGAAAAGCTCCTCCAAGGGGCGGGGCGGTTACAAACATCATCGAGACCGATCCTCGAGATCAATGCGCAGAGCGAGCGTGTCAGAAGCATCGCATCGATCGAGGATCAGTCCTTCCGCGAGGATGCGGCGTGGCTGTTGCTTGACGAAGCACGCATTCTTGATGGGGACAAACCAGCCAATCCGCGTGCTTTTGCCGACCGGCAGGCCAGGTTGTTTGCGCTTGCGATCGGGCACGGCAAGTAACAGGTCTTGGCGAGGTGGTCTTCGGCTGCCTCGCCAGAAAGCCTCGGAAGAGAAGGTCGATCAACGCGATCGCAAAAATGTTTGGTATTCTCTGGGAATGGACAGCGTTCCCAATTCAACATCTCAGGTCATCGCCAGTCGCACCCAGTGCACTGCCCAATAACCTTCAGCTATCTCGAGGATTTTTGAATTTTCAACTGGTTTGGACTTAGCGGTTCGACTCCTCTCGAGACCTTATTGGCGGTGAGCACCTTGAGTAGCGACGTAGTCCTTAGCCCCGGCCAGCGCGCCGCATCGGCATCCGGTCGATGAAATCGAACATCTCGACGTCGCCGATGACCTTATCGCTGCGCAATTTCACGCCCCCGTCCTTCCCGACCAATATTGCATAAAAGCTGTCGCTCTGGATATTGGCGTCGGCCTTGAGTTTCTGAGCATCCAAGTCACCAGCCCGCCCATGGATAACTCTCACCTGACCATCGGAAACCTGGAGAACCACCATGTCACGCTCTGTCAATTCAGAACTTTGTGTCCGCAAGAGTTCGATCTGACGCTTTATGTCCCGATCATTGGCACCACCGAAGAGCACGAGGACCCGGTTCTTCCAGTCATATTGCGAGAGGCTGTCCATGGCGGACACCGGAGACATCGTGCCCAGCGCGAGAGCCAGTGCTGCTGCAATCGTCTTCATGCCAAATCTCCCAACGTTGTCGATAAAAAACGGATGAGCCAGCAGATCGTTCTCGAACTCGCGAATTCGTGTCTGCTCTAGAGGTTAACCTCCTGACGCAGATCTGCCATCGTCTTCTCAGCTTCATCGGTCAGAGCCGCGACATCGATGTTCGTGAGGCTGCCGCCATCCTTGTGGACCTTGCCGCCGACCATGACGAACTGCACATTTGCGGGCTGAGCCGAATGGGTGATCGCGAATGCCGGGCTCATTGCGGAGACGGTATTAAGGTCAGACATTCGGACTGCAATGATGTCGGCACGTTTTCCGACAGCGAGAGCACCGACCTGGTCGGAAAGACCGAGACTTGCCGCCCCGCTTGGGACCGCCCATTCCAGGACAGTGGCGTCCGTGACTTTTCCCTGAGTCTCCGTCTGTCCGGCGGCAAGATCGGCAGTCACCTTCATCACCGAGAACATGTCGGCGTTTCCGGACAAAACCATGTTGTCGACCGACAGTCCCATGGTCACACCTGTTTCCGCCATGAGCGCGATCGGCGGTACTCCGTATCCAACGTGAAGTTCCGTCCACGGGCTGATCGAAACGGGGGATCCCGACTTCTTGATCATCCTGAAGTCCTCGCGTGTGGCGTGGGTTGCGTGAACGAGCTGAACGTCGGGACCGAGGAACCCACCCTGCGACATGATGGCAATGTTTTGCATAGCTGCTGCACTGCGGTCGGACGCGATATGGGTCGTGATCGGCAGGCGGCGCTCCCGAGCGAATGCCCATTCCTCCTTCCAGATTTCGGAGCCGGATCGGTCTGGACCTCGGGTGCAGATGCCGAGATGAATGAGGCCGTTGTTGTCGGAATGGCGGTCGGCGAATTGTCCAAGGGCATCGAAGTCGATGCGTGCATCCGGTTTCAATGCCTGGGGGTAGCCATAGGAGAACCTGCCGCGGATCCCACTTTCGGTCATCGCGGTATACTCGGCCTCTGCAAACTCGACGCTCTTGGTGTTATGCGCCCAGTTGTTCACCGTGGTGATCCCGGAATTGAGAGCCTCAGTGGTTGCGAGCCTTACCGAGAGGGCGGCAGCCTCCGGCGTCCATGCCTTGGCGAGCGGAGCCATGGTTTTGGCGAATGGCCCCAGCTTGCTCATCGAAAAGCCGCGCGCCAGCGAGTTCCACATGTGCCAATGGGTATCGACCAGACCCGGCATGACTATGCATCCGGAAAGGTCGATCCGACGAGCACCCGGAACATCGATTTTGGGGGCAACCTGCACGATCTCGCGCTGTCTGACATGGATGTCGGCGATGGTCGCCCCTTGACCCGCCTCCATCGAGAGCACGAGACCGCCGGACAGGACGATATCCTCAACAGCGGTGGCTTGCTGGGCAAAGGCCGGCAGTGCGCTTGCAACTGCCATCGCCCCCGCGCCGCCGAGCACCGCGCGGCGGGAAAATGCAATGCCTGAGCGCGGTCCGGTGTTCAAATCGATCATGGGTTTACCTCCGATACCGGTGACGGTTGCCAACGATGATGTGTTGCCTCGGGTGCGTCGCATGTCGGAGGTGTGGGGAACTGAATGAGTTCGATCAAGGAACCCCACGGCGTGCGCCCGAACCAGATGTAGTTGCCGTCACCGCCCTCCTGGCCTTCCATGGCGCTGGGCCCCTGGAGCATCTTGCCGCCTGCGCTGAGCATGGCCTCGCCGACCTCCTTCATGTCGTCACAGTAGATCGAGAAATGGGTCACGCCGAGATCGGTCATGGCAGGGACCTCGTCATGCGTGAGTGATCCAACCTCGAACAATTCGATATTTGCACCGTTGCCGAGACGCAGCATGGAAACCGCCTTGAAGCAGTTGTCCTTCGGCATGCCGTTCACGTCTCCAATGTCAGCGCCTGCCATGTCCGGGCCTTCGGGAACGGCGCTGCGATACAAGACTTCCGATCCGAAGACGTCCGCAAAGAAGGTTTCGGCGGCGCGGATGTCGGGCACGACTATCCCGACATGCTCGATACCCCGGACGAGGCTCTGGTGGTTTCTGGCGGTGTGCGCGGCGTGCATCTCAACTCCTTGTGTCTGCTCCATCGGGAACGCCCGTCGCGCCATCGCGTTTCTCGCGAATTGGAGAAGGCCGTCTTCGCAAAGTGGAAAGGATCGAGATGAAGAGGATCGAGAACGTTGGGGATCTGCGTGCTTTCGAAGCCGTTGCGCGTTTAGGTAGCCTCTCTGCCGCCGCGCGTGATCTCGGTGTTCCCCTCTCTGTTCTGTCGAAGAGATTGGCGAGACTGGAGCGGATCCTGGGCACCCGTCTCGCGGAACGATCTACCAGGATGTTGAGGGTTACCGCTGCGGGTGAGGGGTTTCTTTCCCCGTGCCGGGATGCATTGCGCGCATTCGATGCGCTTGAGGATCGGGACGACACCTCGTTCCGAGGAAGGGTACGGATCAGCAGTTCGGTGGCGCTGGCGCGACGCCGGATCGCTCCATGCCTGCCGGAACTCCAGGATCGCTATCCTGACGTGACCATCGAGATGCTGGCGACGGACAGACTTATTGATCTCGTCCGCGAAGGCGTCGATGTCGCCTTTCGACAGATGAACACGGCAAGGGGCAATCCCGGAGAACTGATCGCAGCCGATGGCCATGTGCTGGTGGCATCACAGCAGTACGTCGACCGACATGGCACACCGGACTGCCCCGAAGATCTTGCTCATCATCGGTGTCTGACCGTCGGGCAGCCGGCACCACGGTCTTGGAAGCTTTGCGACGGGCGCAAGGAGATCGAAGTTCCCATTCACCCTGCAATATCAGGCACCGATGGAGAGCCGGCGCATGCGGCCGCACTTGCCGGAGGCGGGATAGCCATGAAATCAAAATGGGACGTCTTGGAAGATCTCGCCGAACGAAAGCTGATTCATGTCCTGCCCGGTTGGGGCACCGGTGAGCGCGAAATCCGGGCAATTCTGCCGGCTCCTGACCATCGGCCGCGCGTGGTGATCCATCTTATAGACCATGTCAGGAGGCATCTGGCCCGATTGGAGACGCAGTTCGCTTAACAGTTCTCGCTGACGATCACCGTGAAAGGGACGATAACCTGGAAAGGTTGATCCTGCTGCGGGGATGTGACGAGCTTGACCAGCGCCTGAACGGTACGCTTGGCAATCTCCGACAATGGATGAGCAAGCAGGACGTCGATCTCACCCGATGACATGCGGCTGCGGGTGCTGTTGGTCATCTCGCAGCCGATCAGGATCAGATCCTTTCGCTCGCGCCCGGCCATGGCATTGCAGACGCCGTCGATACCACCGGCAGCGACAAACAGCACGGAAAGATCGGGATGCTCTTCGAGAAGACGTCGTGTCACCGCTTCGGCCTCGACATCCGACTCCTTCGTCATGCGGGTGTCAATCAGGGTGAACTGATCGGGTTGCGATCTGAGAAAACTGCGGAAGCTGGCTTCGTGGACCTGCTGGCAGGTGTAGCGCTCTGATCCGACGAGAACAGCCGCCTTTCCCGGTGAGACGAGACGGTGTGCGAACCATCCGGCAGTCCTTCCGAGCTGCCAGTCGTTGGAGCCGACGAAACCAGCCCGGGCAGGAGACGAGATGTCGGAGATCATCGCGACAACAGGTACGCCGCGCCGTGCCAGTTCACCGATTGCCGCGCTGACGGCAGGGTGGTCGACGCACACACAGGCGATGGCATCGCAGTGGTCGGCAAGTTCGAGCATCGCGGCCGCGGCCTTTTCGGGATCCGTATCCGCCAGATGCTTCACGATCGCCTGGCCCCGCATGCTGAGCGCCTTGCGGGTGGTTGTGGACAGTTCTTCCGCCAGATCGCGATAAAACATGCGATCGCTGCCGTTCAGCAGAAAGCCGAAGCGTCGTTCCGGTGCCTCCTGCAGGACCCGGCTCCTTATGGTCTCGACTGCGTAAAAGCCTATCTCCTCCGCCACCGCAAGGACATGCTCGACAGTTGCCTGCTTGACCTGGCCGCGGCCGCTGAGGATGCGGTCGATGGTGGAGACGCTGACATGAGCCTCGCGGGCGAGATCTGGAATCGTTTTGTGGCGGGGCACGTCATCACCTCGATCGATGGATTCCGGCTGCAATAGCTTTTGAATGTGAGTTCGGTCAAATCGAACTGCGTTTGGTGGAAAAGACGGGCTGCCGGAGCCACCGCAACTAGGTCGGCATGTCATCGGGACGGGTTCGAATGAGGGGTTTCCCCTCAAATTGAGGGAATGTGCAAATGCCAATTCCCAGCGTCTTGCCAGAGGCGGTGCGTCGAATTAGCGCATAGCTCACTACTCTCTAGGAACATCCGAAACCGGCCCCCAGGCCACCTCGATAACTTCAACTCCAGACACATCACGGCTCGCTACGTACCAGCGCTCGATGTCACCGCACGTCGAGCGAACGGGCCGTCGCGTCCACGTGTTTGCTCCAACCACAGGAAATGACACATGAAGCGTAGAGACCTGCTCCGCTCTTTCGGAGCCGCGGCGGCAACGACGGCACTCGTCACGCCATCGTCGGCCGTCGAACTAAAGGGGGTTCCAGCCGAGACGGCGATGTCGCCCGACCACCTTCCGAAACCTGCCATGCAGGGCGGTTCCTTCCGCGTGTTCACACAGGAGAATGACCGTAAGACGCTGGCCGCCGTTTTCGACCGGATGATCCCGAGCGACAGCTTCGGCCCTTCGGCCACCGAAGCGGGCTGTCTTGAGTTCCTCGACGATCAGCTCGCTGGCCATTACGGCGACGGTCGTGCTCTGTATCTCGAGGGACCTGTTCGACCGGAGACCGAAGAGGAGATCATGGGTTCGCCGCAGTTTACCCAGACGCCGCGGCAGCGCTACGAGGCTGGTCTCAAGGCACTTGAGGCGTACGCGCAGGCCACAGACAGTGTCGCCTTCCATGCGCTTTCCCCGGATCGGATCGACGAAATCCTGACGGGTCTCGAAGAGAGCCGGATCGAACTGCCTAACGGCGTTCAGGGTAAGTGGTTCTTCGAACTGATGCTGCAGAACGTTCGCGAGGGATATCTGGCCGACCCGATCTATGGCGGCAACCGCGATATGGCGGGCTGGAAGATGATCGGCTTCCCGGGCGCGCGGTACGATTACCGCCCCTACATCGAGAAGCGCGGCGAGAACCTCAATCTCGTTCCGGTCAGCCTGATCCCGAACGACTGACATTCCCTCCAGGAGATAAATTATGACGATAGAACGTCCGAGAGCGAATGTGGTTATCTGTGGCCTCGGCTGGGCTGGCTCGGTGATGGCCGAGGAGCTCACCCGTGCAGGCTTGAACGTGGTCGCGATCGAGCGCGGCGCATGGCGTGACACCTCCACCGACTTCCCACCCGCCGTCGATCCCGACGAACTGCGCTGGCACACCCGCCGAGAACTGCTGCAGCCGATGAGCGTCGAGACGACGACATTCCGCAACCGCATGGACCAGACGGCCGCACCGGTGCGCAACTGGTCGGCCTATCAATTCGGCTGGAATGTCGGCGGCGCCGGCACGCACTGGGCGGGCATGTCCTGGCGCTTCACGCCTTGGGATTTCGAGATCGCCAGCCAGACCCGCGAACGCTATGGCGCGGCCAAGGGCGAGGGGCTTCAGCTTCAGGACTGGGGCGTGACCTATGCCGACATGGAGCCTTATTACGACAGGTTCGAGCGTATTGCCGGAACATCCGGCATTGCCGGGAATCTGAACGGCGAGATCAAGCCAGGTGGCAATCCGTTCGAGGGACCGCGGTCGCGTGATTATCCGACGCCGCCCTTGAAGGACACGTTCTGGATGCGCGAATTCCGCGAAGCATCCGACCGCATGGGATATCACCCCTTCACCATTCCGGCGGGCAATATCAGCCAGGCCTTCGTCAATCCACTCGGCGTCACGATGGGACCGTGCACCTACTGTGGCTTCTGTGACTTCCACGGCTGCGGCAACTTCTCCAAATCCTCGCCGCAGGCCTGTATCCTGCTGGCGCTGATGCGTCGGCCGAACTTCACCCTTCTGACCGAGACCGAGGTTCTGCATGCCGTCAAGCATGACGACGGCAAGACGGCCAAGGGCGTGAAGTTCATCACCAAGGAAGGTGTGGAAGGTTTTCAGCCCGCCGATATCGTCGTCATCACCGCCTACCAGATGGACAATGTCCGCCTGATGCTTCTTTCGGGCATCGGGAAGCAATACGATCCAATCACCGGTAAGGGGACGATCGGCCGCAACTACACCTACCAGACCTGCGGTACGGTCAATGCCTTCTTCTCGGACAAGTATACCAACCCGTTCATCGGCGGCGGTGCGCTTGCCGTGCAGATCGACGATTTCAACGGCGACAACTTCGATCACTCGAACCTCGATTTCATCGGGGGGGCCGGGATCATGGGGTATTCGACCAATGGTCGCCCGATCCAGAACATGAACAACCTTCGCCCGGGCTCAAAGCGTTGGGGCTCCGGCTGGAAGGAGGCCTATGCCCGCGACTACAACCAGGGTGCGGGCATCTTCATCCAGGGCACGTCGATGCCGGTCCGCGACGCCTTTCTCGATCTCGATCCGGATTACCGGGATCGCCACGGACAGCCGCTTCTTCGTCTGACCTTCGACTGGAACCAGAACGACAAGAACATGCTGACCCATCTCGTCGATCGCTCGGTCGAGATCATGAAGGAAGCCGGCGGTGAGGACATCGTTGTCGACAACCAGGCTGAACATAGCTGGAACCCGTACATGCAGCACTCCTCGCACACGATTGGCGGGGCGGTCATGGGTGCTGACCCGACGACGTCAGCGCTCAACCCGTTCCTGCAGAGCTGGGACGTTCACAACGTGTTTGTCGTCGGCGCATCCGCCTTTCCCAACAACGGTGGCTACAACCCGACCGTCACCGTCGGCGCGCTCGCCGTCCGCGCGGCCCAGGCCATTCATCAGGCTTATGTGAACAACCCCGGCCCGCTGGTGAAGGGATAAGATCATGGCAAACTGGAAAAAGATCGGCGGCGCGGTCGCCACCGTTGCGGTTCTGGCTTTCATCGGTACAGGTGGCTGGGCATGGACCAGCCTGAACACATCGGCATTGGCAGTCGCAGACGACACGACGCGTCTCGCCGATTTCAAGAGCACCGATGCCGAGGCGATCAAGCGTGGCGAATACGTCATGCGTCTCAGCGACTGCTCCGCCTGTCATACACGCGGAAGCGGCAGGTTTGCGGGCGGATACGACATGAAGACGCCGTTCGGCACGCTTGTAAGCTCCAACATCACTCCCGACCCCGAAACCGGGATCGGCAACATGACGGAGCGCGACTTCTTCAACGCCGTGCGTCAGGGCATCGGGCAGCATGGGCTGCTCTATCCAGCAATGACCTTTCCGGCCTACCGCAAGCTCAGTGATCAGGACATGCGCGACCTTTGGGCATTCATGTCGACGGTTGAGCCGGTGAGAAACGATATTGACGAAAATGCTGGCATGCCGTTCCCGTTCAACATCCGACTGGCGATGGCGGGCTGGGACATGCTGTTCTTCGACAACTCCGGCTTCGAACCTGTCACGGAACAGGTCGATGCCTGGAACCGCGGCAAATATATCGTCGATGGCCCCGGCCACTGCGCCGCATGCCATTCGGCGCGCAACGCGCTCGGCGGTGAACTCGCTTCGGCCTATCTGCAGGGCGGCAATATCGGCGACTGGTTTGCTCCTGACCTGACGTCCAATCCGCATGTCGGCCTCGGCTCTTCGACCGCGGAGGACATCGCGCGATACCTGAGGACAGGTTCCGAAGGCGTTGCGGTTGCAGCGGGTCCGATGGCAGAGGCGGTCGAACACTCGACTCAGTATTTTACGGAAGCGGATGCGCTGGCTGTCGGGGCGTATCTTAAATCGCTGCCAGCGTCGCCGGCCAAACCCGCGTCGATGATGCCGAGTAACACGCCTGCGATGCAGCGAGCGGCCTTGGCGTATGAGGTCAACTGCTCGGCATGCCATGGTCTCGAGGGGGAAGGCATTACGAATATGGTGCCCGCCTTCAAGGGCAATCATGGCCTCTTGTCAGATGATGCGACCAACCTGATCCACGCCATGCTGCGGGGCGCACGTGCGGCCCACACCCATGATCTTCAGACCGCCGCGGGCATGCCAGCCTTCGACTGGAAGATGGACGATCGCCAGATTGCCGAGATCCTGGATTACGTCAGAAACTCATGGGGTAACTACGGTGCTCCCGTAGCCGTCGGTGATGTGGGAAGATTGCGCGACTTCCTGAGGGCGAATGAAAAGATGAGAGTGCCTAACTGAAGGAAGGTGCCATGAAGACTCGGCAGAGGCCTCTGCCGAGTGATTTCCATCTTTCAAAGATGCTGCCTCTTGAAGGTTCGATACTTCGTTCGGGCAATTCAGGCTGGATCTGGTCGGAGAATCGCTCAATCTTCACCTGATCACTATCAACAGCTGAGCGCAGGAGAGATACATCTCCCCTTTTGGACGAGACTCATACCCGAATACAAGCGCGTTTGGACGGCAGCTATCCGGCGGTTCGGTTGATTATCCTTTAGTTCGTTACTGCGAGGCCTCGATCATGATCAATGTCTCCGAGCGTCCATCCCTCGTTTTCCAATGCGAATCCACGGCATGCGGTCGACGGTTCGATTCCCATCACATCATTCAATTGGCGTTTTCGTTTGCGACTCAATTGTTGGCTCCAAAATAATATGAGTATGCGACTCGACTATTGTCATCGCTCCGATCTCACGATACGAGGCTCGGTACGACCGGGTAGGGAAGCGACTAGCAGTCGTCCGGCCAGCCGAACGGACGATAGTGATCGCATGAAACGCCGAAAGAGGTTGCCGCGTGAGCGCAAGCTTCACCGACATATTCCTGAGCAACCGAAAGGCGCTGATATGGACGGTCACGAGGATCGTCGGAGATCATCAGGCTGCTGAGGATGTGACGCAGGAGGCGTATGTCCGCGTGAGTAAGGCGGTGGAAGATGGCACTGTCGAGCATGTCGAAGCATTTCTCTTTCGGACCGCCCGCAATCTTGCTCTAAATCACAAGCGAAGCCGCCAGGTTCGGGGATTTGTCGAGCGAGACGATGTGCCAGAAATGGATGTTGAAACGATCGCCTCGCCGTTGCCTTCCCAAGAAGCCGAGATCATCCATCGTGAACGCCTCCGTCTTTTGGAAGCGGCGATCTCCCGACTTCCCGAGAGGGCACAAAAAGTTTGGGTCCTGAGCAAGATCGAGAAGTGGTCCTATCCAAAGATCGCAGAGTATCTCGGGGTGTCACCGAACACTGTATTCAATGACCTCAAAATGGCTCACGCACATAGCATGGACGCGCTAGCCAGAATCGATAAAGGGTGACCCGTTGATGCCCAAAGCAAAAGAATTTGTGAGATTTCGTCGCGCCGACTGTCTTCTGTATAGAGCCGCAAACGTCACCAAACCCGTGATGGGATGGAGCTGAGTGGGACACGATCGATCAAATTCCGCTGACGAGCACGAGTTCGTTCATCCTGATCCGGTGATGGATGCCGCACTTGACTGGTTTTTCCAATTGCAGGTCGAGCCGGATAGTCGCGATCTGAAATCGAGTTTCAAGGCTTGGCAAGCTGAAGATCCCACCCATGCTGCAGCTTTCATAAAGGTAACGGAAGCATGGGCTGTACCTGAGGCAGAGCAGGTCGCACGAAATCTTGCCGCCCGGATTGAGGGCGCAGACAAAGTTCGACCAGCCAACGTTATTGAGCTCCGACGACCCAGACGCGCCTTTCTGTCCTGGATGAGCGCTGCCGCCGCACTCATGCTTTTGACGATTGGCGTTCAGCAGTATCCGGCGCTGTGGATCCAATGGGAAGCAGACTACACAACCGCGGCTGGCGTTCAGCGGGAAGTTATCTTGCCGGATGGGTCAAAAGCCACACTGAACACCGATAGCGCCATCGCCGTTGATTTCGAAGGGACGAAGCGGTCCGTGCGGCTGCTAAAAGGCGAAGCCTATTTCGATGTCGTCCACGATCCTTCACGCCCATTCAACCTTGCTGCCGCGTATTCGCAGGTACAGGTCAAAGGCACAGCTTTCTCCGTGAGGCGCGAAGAAGAGGAGGATGTCGTATCACTAGAGCGCGGCCGTGTTGAAGTGAATAGTCTGGCGGATCCGAGCAATAAGATCGGCCTTGAGCCTGGACAAGCTATCATCGCAACAGCGTCATCGATTTCTAGTGCGCGAACCGTCGACGGATCGGTGACGTTTGCTTGGCTAAAAGGCCAGATCGTTTTTCACGACCGATCGTTCTCATCTGTGCTGCACGAACTTCAGCGATATTATGGTCCTTCGGTCGTCCGCGCCGGCACAGGGTTCGATGACGTGAAGGTCAACGGGCGCTATCGCCTCGACAACCCTGAACTTGCGATCCGCTCTTTGGCGACGGCGGTCGGCGCCTCCGTGACCCGCCTGCCAGGCGGGGCTCTAATCCTTCGATAAAGTTCAACTTTTTTTGTGAGATCCCTGATTGGCGCGTGTCCCTGTTTCAGAGGCCGGTTTTCGACGTTGAGTTCCGGCCGCTTGAGCTTTGTCGAGAGGGATATGCGAATGACGGGGAATGGTCGTGGGGACGATAGGAAGTTTGCGATGAGGACGCCGTCAGAGTGCAGGCTATCTCAACGAGTGTTCCAACTTCTGATAGCATCAACCGTGCTCGGTACCGCCATGGCTTCCGCTCCACGCCAAGTAGACGCCCAGCAGGGTGAACAAGCCGTAAGCTTCGACATCCCCGCGCAGCCGCTTGCTGCAGCACTTTCTGCTTTCATGCGCACCAGCGACTGGGACGTTGCCTTCACATCCGATGCCGTAACCGCGAGGCGTTCGACTGCTGTCGTCGGCCGGATGTCGTCAGAGCAAGCGTTGCGAACTCTACTGTCGGGTACCGGAGTCTCCCTTCGGATGGCGGGTGCAAAATCGGCCGCGCTTGTCGTATCCGCAGGAGCCAACGCCGGAGTAGGCGCTGAGGGTGCGACGGTGCTTGAACCCATTGTCCTCAACGCGCAAAACACCGCAACGGAGGGGTCTGGTCTGTATACTGCCGGCCCGATGTCATCGGCAACCGGTCTGCCGCTGTCATCTCGAGAGACACCCCAATCTGTCAGCGTTGTCACCGACCAGAAAATCAAGGATAAGGCCTACACTTCGCTCGATCAGGCAATCAATGATGTACCAGGTCTGGTCGCAACACCCGATCTCGGCGACAGCCGCTGGCAATATTATGCTCGTGGCTCTCTCATCAACAGCATTCAGTATGATGGCCTGACGAATTCGGTGACGACCTTTTCGCGGGACGGTACCACACAGGACGATCTCATCATCTATGATCGGGTGGAGGTCGTGCGCGGAGCAACTGGACTGCTTCAGGGCACCGGTAATCCCTCTGCATCGATCAACCTGGTTCGTAAGAAGCCGCTGGCGATACCTCAAACGTCAGTCACGGCGACCGGGTCGTCATGGGGTAACGGGCGTATCGAACTCGATACCTCTCACCCACTAAACGAGGAGGGAACGGTTCGTGCGCGGTTCGCGGGTTCCTTCCTCGGTGGACAAGGCTATCGTGATGACAACGATCAACGCAACTTCGTTCTCTACGGTGTCGTTGAGGCGGATCTGACCGAGAACACGACCGCGAGCCTCGGCCTAAGTCACCAAAAAGAGCACATCGACGGCTACTGGAACGGAGGGTATCCAACTAACCCCGATGGGTCGCTCTACGACTGGACAGCCGAGGATTTCCTGGGCAGCGATTGGGAATATTCTGACAAGCGCAAGACGACCGCATATTTCGATCTGGAACATCGTTTCGAGAACGACTGGAAAGCAAATATTACCGCTCAGCGATCCTGGAGCAGCGGTACGATCGAGTCGTCATACCTTTCATATAGTGGTGGGACATATTTCAAGAACGACCGAATCTACGATGGAGAGTCCAAGTCCTATGCGCTGGACGGACGAGTTTCCGGCTCCGTAGAATTATTCGGCCAAACCCACGACCTAGTTTTTGGCGCCAGCACGCATAAAGACGATTTCTCGTATTCGGCATTCAGCGCGCCAGCTTATGCGGTCGATATTTTCAACTGGGATCCTTCCGCAATCGGCAAGCCGAGTATCACGACGAACTACTATAACACTGATCCGACGATCACCGAGACGGGCCTGTATGGCTCTGGCCGGTTTTCCGTCACTGACGATCTGAAGCTCATTCTTGGCGCGCGTGTGAGCTGGTATGATTACAATTCGCCTGTCGAAAACGTCTCACTGGAGGAAAACGCCAAATTTGTGCCTTATGTCGGCGCTGTCTTTGATCTGACGGACGCGCTTTCGATCTATGCGAGCTATACGTCGATCTTCCAGCCACAGACATACTACGATCCCGATGGCAGCATTCTTGCCCCGATCGAGGGGAGGAGCGTAGAGGCTGGCATGAAAGGCAGTTTCTTCGATGACCGGCTTAATGCCTCCGTCGCGATCTTCCAATCCAATCAGAACAATCTTCCGATTTACTACGGGACGGCTTGGTTGCGCGGCTGACCAAGGATCTCGAAGAGATCGGTGAGGTCGCCCATCACGGGCCAGAGGATCTGTTCATTGCCCTGATGACGCTCATCGGCGCCTTCCTGCTCATGCTCTTGGTGCACGCACCCCTTGCTGTACTGACAGGCCTTATCGTTCCGTTGACGGCTGTGGTCACGACGATCTACGGCAAGCGTATGACCGCGACTTGGCGTGCGCTTTATGAGAGGGTCGGGGAGTTCAACGCTCGCATCGAGGAAAATATCGGCGGCATCCGGGTGGTGCAATCGTTTGCCAACGAGGAACACGAGCGGGCGCTGTTTGCCAGCAATAACAGGAATTACCTAGCCACAAAGCTAGAGGCCTATCGGATCATGGCGGCTTCCATGTCGCTTTCCTATCTCTCGATGCGCTTCGTCCAAGTCGTGGTGATGCTGGCAGGCGCCTGGTATGTGACCCGCGGTGAACTGACCGCTGGTGGCTTTGTCGGCTTCCTCCTGCTGGTCGGTGTCTTCTTCCGCCCGATCGACAAAATCAATTCGATCATCGAGACATATCCAAAGGGCATTGCCGGATTCCAGCGCTATGCAGACTTTCTCGATCGGCAGCCCGATATCAAGGATCTGCCCGGTGCCAAGGCCGTCCATCGATTGGGCGGATGCATTATTTATCGCGATGTCCATTTTGGCTACCGGGCCGGCATGCCGATCCTGGCTGGCTTGAACCTTTTGATCGAAGCTGGGGAAACTGTTGCGTTCGTCGGCCCCTCTGGTGCAGGCAAGACGACGATCTGCGCTCTCCTGCCACGCTTTTACGAGGTGACCGGCGGCGCCATCAGCCTAGATGGAATAGACATCAGGCATATCACCCTCAGCAGCCTTCGCTCCAACATCGGCATTGTTCAGCAGGATGTCTTCCTTTTTGCCGGAACCATTCGTGAAAATATCACGTATGGCCGTCTCGGCGCCTCCGAGTATGAGATTATCGAAGCTGCGCGTCGAGCCCGCCTCGATGATGTCATCGCAGCCTTACCCGATGGTCTTGATACTGTCATCGGCGAGCGCGGCGTCAAACTTTCCGGCGGGCAGAAGCAGAGGCTAGCGATTGCACGCATCTTTTTGAAGAACCCGCCGATCCTGATCCTTGATGAGGCAACGTCGGCGCTCGACAGCGAGACGGAACAGGCAATACAGCAGTCACTCGCTGAACTTTCGCAGGGGCGTACGACACTGGTCATAGCCCATCGGCTGGCTACCATCACCAGTGCTGATCGCATCGTCGTGGTCGAAGATGGACGCATCATAGAGGAGGGGAGGCATCAGCAATTGCTGACGAAGGCCGATGGCCGCTATCGCGCGCTCTATGCCGCTCAGGACCGGAGCAGCTCAGCATGAGACGGTGAGAATCATGTTTCAATCGAGGCGGCAGGCTGAACTCCCGAATGATAATAATGGAGGACAAATTCTTGAAGCTAAAAAGGGAGGCTGAAGTGGCGATTGCAATTCTGGTCGCCTGTGCCAGGTCGAATAACCGCCGCCTGAAGACGGCGGATGCTGCAAAGGTCGCCGCGACCACGAGCGACTTTGCGGCGCATATCGTCTTGAAGCTTGTGAATGCTGGTTTCCTGAAAACTAAGCGTGGTAGAAACGGGGGACTGGAACTCTCGCGACCGGCAAATGCAATCTCGCTGCGGGATATTATCTGCAGGGTGAAGGACCAACAGTCTGACACTTCGGAAGGAAGAAGATCATCCGGAGAGAAATTGAAGGTGGGATCTCTCAAGCAGATCATGCTTGGCGCTAACCACGCCGTCCAAACCTATCTTGATCGCTTTTCCATCGCCGATCTGGCTGACAACGAGCGGGCGACTGGGGACAGTCAAATTGGCGAAAGATCTAGTGTCAAGCGCGTCCGGCGACCCACCAGACGCGCGCCAGAACTGGAAACCAGCTTTCCCCGATAAAAACATCAATTTTGGCAAGAGCGTTGAATGGGTCGATGGTGCGAACCCGTTCAAGAGCAAAAAAACTTTGGCGAGTGACTTAGATTACGGTCGCACGGAGTGGATTGATAATGTCGATCCCCTGAGAATCTAGCTCATTATAGGTGACAATGATGCAGCTATTGGATTGCGCAATAGCAGCCACGATTGTGTCCACGGCACTCCTTGGGTGGCCCGTCGCCTTGCCGTGTGCCATTAGATCGCCCCAGATCAGAGCTGCCTTTTCGTCAAACGGAAGGATGCAACCAGCAAAGAGCGACTGCGGCCCTTCATTGCCGGCAAACTAGGTTTTCGAGGGCGGCTCGCTTCTTTCCCGCCGGCTTCTCAAGTATTTCTCGGTGTATCTCGGCGACAGTAAGCGAAGCGATGCACAAATCATCATCGGCTTGCTCGGCCATCCATGTCATCAGTGACGTCGAAGGCTCTACTTTGGTGATATTGCTAAAGATGTTGGTGTCGAGCAAGTAGCGCATCATAGATCTATCGCGCGACCTTCCTCGCGTGAACGGGCTGTGTCGAGATCGACTCCGACCATCGGCGATCGGCGGAGAGCCGCGAGGATACCACCCTTTTTACGCGGCTCTCCGGCAAGGGTTTCGCTGACAACGGCACGCAGATTGGCTGCTTCCGGGCCATCTTCTGCCAATCTGCGTGCAAGTGATCTAATTAAACCGCGATCACTATCACGCCCAAGTACCTCAAAACGAGCGAGGCCGCGGTCGCCCAAGCGGCTTCTGTAATTCTGAATTGCACGTGTCCGAGAGCTGGTCATCGGATCCTCCGGATATTTCCAGTAATTTAGCCAGATGAGGCGATCTCTGAAAGTCGCCTGGAGAATGGACATCAATCACCAGACCCTCGCGATTGGCGCAAGTCGTCGCTCCACCTCCCGGTGGCCGGGGTAAGGAATAGCCAACTCGCGATGATCGGACCAAACGGATCAATCTATTTTGTTGATCCGGCGGCTAAATTTTTTGAAGGTACGCCAAATGCATTGTCGATCTTGATCATGAATGCCTTGCTGAAACGACCGAGGACCTTTTCGTCGGGCTTGATGTACCAGGAGCGTTCCGCCAGATACGTAATTGTATTCATCGACCAGCACCTAACAGCGCAAATTGTTCAGGCCGGCTCGACGTGCCCCCGTATCAGGGATTTGCAAGGCGGCGCAGCCGGACCGTGGCGGTTGCATCGTGACTGCCAGAAGCGCCAGATGCGTAAGGCCGTCCTTGGCACTGCGAAACGCAACGACGACCCAGGTCGGGCGCGACTTGCGACCTTCGCCGTCTCGTCCTGCCGGCTCCGTTAAATATGGATCGGTAAATATCTGGCCGGGAAGGAACTCATAGGTAATCGCCGTCACCCTGCCCACGAGCCAATCGATCGATTTCGGCGCTAAACAGCTTAACGTACTCATCAGGCATGTCCGAGGCACGATGAACCTCGCGGGGATCTCCGCTGGTGCGCAGGCACTCGTAATGCTCGACGTTTCCGGACACTGTGCATGGCATCCGGTGAGGAATTCGTCTCTCTGCAGCAGACGAATGTGCGAAACCGACAAGCTCGATCTGGGGCGAGCGCGAATAACATGCTTGCCGCAGCTCACTGGGGTCAGCATCCGTAACCTTCAGTGTGCGCTGTATGCGCCATCAACCAAATGGTAGCTTCCGGTGATGAAACTCGCCTGATCTGACAATAGAAAGCAAACAAGGGCGGCGACTTCATCCGGTGTTCCGCATCGCCCCATGGGCTGCAATGCCTCCATCCGCCGATTGTTGGAAAAGTTCTTGTATGCGGCCTCGAGAAGCGGCGTCTCGATCCAGCCCGGACCAACGGCATTTATGCGGATCCCGCGCCTTGCATATTCGATCGCCGCTACTTTGGTCAGCCCAACAACCCCGTGCTTGGCAGCCGTATATGCCGCAGTCGCAGGCAACGCTACCGAACTCAGCACAGAAGCAATATTGACGATCGCTCCTTGACCCAGCTTGAGCATCGCGGCGATTTCGTACTTCATGCAGTAGAATACAGCGTTGAGATTGATGTCTATCACCCTTTGCCATTCGTCGAGTGAGTAGCCCGCGGTATCGATCTGGCGGCCATAGCTTCCAGCATTGTTGATCGCGAGATGCGGCCCCCCAAATTTCATGGTGACATCCTCAATCAAGGCCTCGACCGCCGATGGACTTGTGACGTCGACAGCCATGTCGTGAGCGAGATATCCGCACGCGGAAATTTCTCGCGCGACCCCGCGCGCTGCTTCTGCATTCACGTCGGCCACGATGATTTCAGCGCCTTCGTTTGCCAGGCGCCTGCATATGGCCGCGCCAATGCCGGAACCGCCTCCAGTCACAATCGCAATTTTTCCCGCTATATCTGCTTTCATCCAAATACCTCCCCCAAAATGTAGTTTGCGGTCGAATAGAGTCTGTACTCTCGGTTTATAGTCATCGAGAGACGCCTGAAGCACAGTTTCGCTGCCGGTGTGAGTGGAATCACAGTTTACTTTCCACAGTGTAGCGGTAAGGTTGCAGAGACGGGAGAAAATGCAATCGGTAAGTTGGTGTATCAGTTGGAGGGCTTGATCCATGCTGTCATGAAGGCCCAAAACGCGATCCATAACGGACCGGCATCCTAGCCAAGGTAATTTCAACAACCGCGATAGGTAGGCATGAGCAACATTCTCATGAGGCGCCGAACTGTCATGCTCTTCGGCGTAAGCGTTCTGGGATCCGGCTGCACCGCAACTGCCTGGTCGCCGCTCACCGTCACAGGTTACAGGTTGCCCGGCCAATATCGGCGTCGCCGCGTCGCCTATGATGGCGGCGAGCCGCCCGGCACTATCGTCGTCGACACGACAGAGCGATATCTTTACCACGTGGCATACGGCGGCTGGGCTACGCGATACGGTGTAGGGGTCGGAGAAGCAGGGCTCTCGCTCAAGGGCCGGGCGACCGTGGGCAGGAAGGCAGAATGGCCATCATGGACGCCGACTGCCAGCATGATCCAGCGCAAACCACGGCTGCAGCAATATGCAGGAGGTGTCGAGGGCGGAGTTCATAACCCTTTGGGAGCAGCGGCTCTCTACCTTTATCAGGGCAACAAGGACACGATGTACCGTCTCCATGGGACGAATGAACCTTGGTCGATTGGACACGCAGTGTCGAACGGCTGTGTGCGGCTAACCAATGACGACATTGTTCACCTCTATTCACAAACGCCGATCGGTACACAGGTTTTGATCATCTGACGGACGATCAGCCTTGAGTAACGACAATGGTTTCTCGCATCGCCGCGGTATCGCTGAGGCGCTGCTCGTTGCCTTCTCGCCTCGGAAGGCAAAGTGTAACTGCCCGGAATGGTTGTGGTTCTATTGGTTGTGTGACATTTATATACTATCCTTGGTGGCTTTTTACGGGTATTACATTAGACGTTGCCTGAGAGAACCGATTATGAAACTGGAGAGGACATCTTTATGAGCAGACTTCTAATCGTTGCAGTTGCAGTAGTTTCCGTTTCCGGCCTGAGCGGATGCGGAATGATTGGGAAGGGCAAGGGGAAAGCACCTCCGCCGGTAGAACAGACAGCCGTCTACAAGTAATTTTTTCTAAGTTGTCCGGGGAGCATTTGTGGATGCTCCCCGTCGGCAATTCATGTCATTTCTTGCCGATCATCAGCTTTGGCAGGAAGGTTTGGCGATGGCTCACTTGAACTCTTCGTTCGGGGGAATGGAGCGTATTGATGGCGCGTAGAAATGACCTTGCGTTTCTCATGCTCTTACTCCCCCTGCTGGCCGCTTCGTGCCAAGGCGACGACAAGCCTCCGCTGCCGCGGTACGTATCTAGCTATCAAGGAAGCTTCAGTCACTCCGTCGGAGCCTTTCAGCCGACCGACCACCGATATTTCATAGAATTCCGTTCGCGCTATGCGCTGACCTACGGACATTCCTATGTCGTGTTTGGGCAAATAGGGACCAACGGCCAGATGATTGTTCCTGAGGTGGCAGGGCTTGCGCCCGCCTCGAACAATCCGTTCCCTTATGTCCTTGGCCATTTCATTCCGGTGCCCGCGGAAACGGGTGAAAGCGATGGCGATCTCGAGGAAGAATATCGCTCAGCAAGCTGGCGCGTAATACTGACCGAGGGAGAATATCAAAAGGTGGTCAATCATATCCGTGCGCTTAAGGCCAAATCCAAAGTTTGGCTGGCATCGGTCAGCAATTGTAATGCCTTCGTAGCCGATATCGCGCATTCGATGGGCTACAAGACGCCGTCGATATATCTTCGGCCCCAGCAGTTCATAACACGGCTTCGGGAACTCAACGGAGGATAAAAATGGAGGGCGTAACCCTAGCGGCCTGGCGGAAAGCCGGTAACCTTCGGTGGGTAGGATGAGTATATCCGTTGCCCATGTCGGTGAAACATTCTGGATCGCGGGAATCATAGGCTGGTATATTATTCGCCGCCCCTTCGAACGACGGGCCAAAGGCGTTCACGTGGTTGACGACCGCCGCTCGGTCATCGACAAAATTGGCCTGTTGGCGGCCTTGGCGGGGCAAGGTGTCGTTCCGGGAGTTTATGTTGCGACGGGTATGCCCGCGGCGGCAGACTATCAGACCCGCATTTGGGCAGTCGTCTTGGGCGTCGGCCTGTTCTCCGCCGGTCTGTGGCTGTTTCGAAAGACCCACAAGGAACTCGGAAAGAACTGGTCGATTACCCTGGAGATACGCGACAAGCATAAGCTGGTAAGTACCGGCCCTTATTCACTCGTTCGCCACCCCATGTACAGCTCATTCCTGCTATTGGCACTCGGCCAGATGTTGTTGCTGTCAAACTGGGTAGTCGGGCTGGCAGGGCTGCTTGGCTTTTCTGCTCTATTCTTCTTCCGGGTCGGAAGGGAGGAGCGCATGATGTCGGAAACCTTCGGCTCCGGCTATGGAGACTACATGAAGAAGACGAAGAGAATTATTCCCTATTTCTATTGAGGCGCATATGCGAGGCCGTGCCCTTAAAATATCGGCATCCCGCCGGCTCGTCGGAGACCTGATGCGCTTTTCGATTGGAATACCTCGGGTTGCCGTCCAAAGAAAAATGGACCTGACACCTTTGTTGACGGCGCGGAACGCGCGGACCCGACGTCCGTCCTGGACGGTACTTTTCCTCAAGGGATATGGTATACTAGCTGAGGAAACCCCCGAATTTCGTCGTGCCTACGTTAAGCTTCCTTGGCCGCATTTTTACGAATATTCGAAGAGTGTCGCGTCGGTTGCTTACGAACGCGAGCATGAAGGGGAACGTGTGGTTCTACTTGCCACCGTGAAGAACCCTGAAAACCGTTCGATCGCCTCTCTTCAGGAGACCATTGAAGCGACACGTTCAGATCCGGTCCTTGATATCAAGCAGTTCCGGCGCGCCTTGAGGTTTGCTGCGCTGCCGGGGCTGGTCAGATGGCTATTGCTGTGGTTCGGTCTCAATCTCGCGAAGCGTCGGGCCCATCACTTCGGCACGTTTCAGCTTTCTGTTTATTCTGGCCTGGGATCGGAGTCGTTGAACCCCCTGACGCCGCTGACAACGCTCCTGAACTGGGGCCCAATCAGCGAGGATGGAAGTGTGAATGTTCGAATTCTCTACGATCATCGGGTGATGGACGGCGCAACCGTCGCACGCGCGCTGGCGCGCTTCGAAGCGATCTTGAACAACGGCATCGCATCGGAGGTCAACGAACTTCCCGGCGAAGGGTCGCTCTTTCCAGCGCAACGGATTGGTCCCGCCGAATGACCGAAGACGAGGCATCGAGGCATGCTGTTGTGGTCGTCGGCGGGTCTCGAGGGATTGGTAGAGCGATTGCCAAGGTCGCTGCCGGCGAAGGTTGTCCCGTCGTTCTCGTTGCCCGCTCAATCGATCACCTCACTGAGGCTGCCGGCGAAATTCGCATGATGGGTGGCAAAGCGTTCATCCTGGATCTGGATCTTTCCTCTGCCGGTGGCCCGGCGCGCGTGGAAGAGTTCCTTGCTCGCAACGGGCTCCTCTGTGATGTTCTCGTCAACAGCGCGGGATACGGGCTGCGAGGCTCGGCGACCCTTATTCCCATCGAAGAGCAACTCGGGATCATCGACGTCAATATCCGAGCTTTAAGCGAGCTGACGCTACATTTCCTGCCGGGAATGGTGCGCCGAGGACGGGGCGGCGTGATAAATCTGGCCTCTGTTGCGAGCTTCACCCCCGGTCCAAACATGGCAATGTATTACGCCAGCAAGAACTTCGTACGTTCGTTATCCGAAGCTTTGTACGCCGAAGTTCGCTTTACCGGTGTAACCGTGACATGTGCGGCGCCTGGACCGGTCGCCACCGAATTTCTCAGTCGTTCCGGGGCAGGGCGGGCAACATTGTTCAAAATACTGCCTCGGCATAGCGCCGACTATGTAGCCGAGCGCGTCTGGCGCGGGTTCAAGGCAGGCCGTCGAATTGTGATTCCTGGCCTTTCGGCGAGACTTGCGGCCGCGACGGCGAGAATTTTGCCTAACAGCATCTTGCTGTTGTTGGTTGGACGCATGCAGCGCCGGAGGAGCGACCTGTGCCCGTGCGGGTCGAACCTGCGCTTCAAAGCGTGCTGTGGCGCGACGCGGGATTCTAGAACGCGCGGCAAGACATTCGAATGATTTCCGTTATCAGTTCCCAACTATGATCGCGCTGCTACTCCATTTTTAAACGTTAGTAGAGTGCAGCCTAATCCCTAGCTGCTGCCACCAAGGCGCCAGCGAACCAGGCCATATCTTCATGACTCGTGCGCCAGGATATGAGATTGAAGCCGAACACAGGGCGACCTTGCCAGACCGTGCTCACGACAACCGACACCGGTTCCAGCACTGCCCGACGGGCTCTCGCGGTACGGTGATTATCGCCGCACCGTACCAGTGTCTGATTGAGGACGGCGCGATTAAGAACGTCGAGGCTGCCTGAGTGAAGACGATCTGCAAGCCAGGCTGCCTCGTCGCAATGAAGGCGACCGCATCGGCGACACTCGTACGTCCAAGAGCTGCGCAGGATTCCCGTGATCTGTATATCTTTGCCATCGAGCTTGCAGTGAGCAAGGCCGCGGTTCGAAACCCATCATAAGCAGAAGAGATTAGCAGCCTGTGCTGATCCCCGCTGTAAGTTGTTATACGGAGGGTTGAGTTCCCCGCCATTGATCCGCAAATCAATCATGCTGGGTGTGGGGATGGGAGAGCGGGCGATGATCTCGACCCCGCTTGGAGCGTCGTACGCAGGGCAAATCCGATCGATGAGTCCGCACTGATGGCAATGGCGACGTTATCGATCGGATCAGTCCCAGTGTCTTCATAGAGTGTCTCGGCTATGATGACGATGTATTGCGGTTCAGCTCATGCGACATCATTGATACTCTCCGTCCCGCGGTAACGGATGACTTGTGTGTCTGGCGAGAGTTGGGATGCCGCGGCCTCGTCAAGGAGGATCGTCACGTCTGCATGCCGGCGCAGGGCGCTTGCGGGAAGCTGCTCGTCAATCGTCCCCTCGATCATTGCGCGGGAAGCAGAAGCTTTTTCAATTCCAGTCGCGAGCAGCAGGATCCTTTTAGCCTCCAGGATCGTCCCGATCCCCATGGTGATAGCGTGTGATGGAACATCTTCGCCATTGGCAAAGAAGCGAGCATTCGCGAACCTGGTCTCGTCCGACAGAGATTCGACCCGCGTTCGGGACGAGAAGGATGAACCCGGCTCGTTGAAACCGATATGTCCATTGGCGCCCAAGCCAAGAAGTTGCAGGTCGATTCCACCCGCCTGTCGGATGGCTTCATCGTACTGATGTGCCTCGGACGCCGCATCGACTGCGTCCCCATGAGGCAATGCCAGCCGGCTCTTATCAGCGTCGATGTGGTCGAAAAGATGCTGACGCATGAAATGACAGTAGGACTGTGAATGCCCGGATGGGAGCCCCACGTATTCGTCGAGATTGAAGCTTCGGATACCTGAAAGCGCTATTTTTTGTTGTGCTGAGATCGACAGGAAATTCTCGTAGACGGGTGGCATCGTTCCACCGGTCGCAAGGCCGAGAACCGCCCGCGGTCGCCCTGCGACAAAATCCGCCAACATCTCTGCAGCATGTCGGGCGGCAGACTGACGACATTTGAAAACATAGATATTCATAGGCACTAGGATCCGGCTGAAAAAATGGAGCGCGCCTGTCACCGACGGCAGGCGTTGCAGCAGTAAATCAGAGCGTAAAGTGGTATGCAACTGGTTCTAGAGAGTGAGCGATCGCGTTACAGGTGCAGATCAGAGATGAAGTCGTAAACCTTGCCGTTATAGCGCGTTTCCGTGAACTCGACGGCACGCCCGTCTTCGAGGAAGCAGCGGCGTTCCGCAACCAGCATCGGCGTTTGCGGGGCAGCTTGCAGCAGTTCCGCCTCGGTAACCGACATCACATCGGCGCGAATGCGCTGGAAGCCATGGTGTGGACGGGCGTTGAGCGAAGTCAATGTTTCGTAGAGGGAATGGGTGACCAGCATGGCGTCAGGCAGGATCGATTTCGGCACGACTGCCCTCTCCAGCGCAATCGGAATGCCATCGGCCTGGCGTACGCGCACAAGCCGGATTACCTCGGTCTGTACTGGCAAGCCCAGAGCCATCGTCTCGTGAAGCGTACCGATGACGCTGCCGCGTGAAATCCAGGAGAAACTCGGCTCCATACCGCGCGCACGGATCTCGTCGGAAAAGCCGGTCAGGTTGGGAAGGTCCTTACGGACGCGCGTCTGAACGACCGTCCGGGCGCCGTGGCGGCGGTTAACCCGCCCTTCACCCTCAAGTTCGGCGATGGCGCGGCGCACGGAGACGCGCGAAATGTTGAGACGCTCTGCCAGCAGCCGTTCGCTGGGCAGGCTGCGTCCGCGACCGAGATGGCCTCCATCGATCGCATCGGCGAGCGCCATCGCAAGCCGCATATAGATAGGCGAATGATCGTTGGATCCTTCGAGGCTCAAGGCCAAACGGTCCAGCAACGCATCCCCCTGGATTGCGGCTTCTCCGATGTCCTGCTGCAGTTTCGCGCTCAAAAAGGATAACCTCGTTGGAATCCAGGGCCGGTTGCGGCTGGCATATTGATTAGTTCTCTAAAAATTTTGATGAAGTTGCAAGCCCGGCATTGCCACACCCAGCCCAGTTTATTGCAAACCAAGGATACTGGTTGTCATCTGGTATTATTTCGCTTAGCGTGGGCCTCGCTGATACAAGGTATGGTGAACGTGCTTACTGAAACTCTCAAGAACGGCCTTATCGTTTCCTGCCAGCCCGTGCCCGGCGGCGTGATGGACGACAGTCCCTATGTCGTTGCTTTCGCTCTTGCAGCTCTTTCCGTTGGCGCTGCCGGACTGCGTATTGAATCGGCGCGTTATGTCGCAGCCGTCCGCGCAGTAACCGACGCCCCGATCATCGGCCTTATCAAGCGCGATCTCGATGACAGCCCGGTGCGCATTACCCCCTTCCTCGATGACGTTAAGTCGCTTGCTGATGCCGGCGCCGACATCATTGCCTTCGATGCGACCGACCGGGTACGCCCGGAAAGCGTTGCAGCGCTCGCAAAAGCGGTGCGCGACGCCGGAAAATTGTCCATGGCAGATTGTAGTTGCATCGAAGATGCTCGCCATGCGCTCTCGGTCGGCGTCGATTTTGTTGGGTCGACAATGTCTGGCTATACTGGTGGACCCGAACCCGTTGACCCGGACATTGCGCTTGTCGCAGCCCTTAGAGAACTGACGCCGAACGTCATCGCAGAGGGGCGTATCCGCACTCCCGAGCAGGCCCAGGCCGCGGCTCGTGCCGGCGCAAGCTGTGTGGTCGTCGGATCTGCGATCACACGTACCGAACATGTGACCGCCTGGTTTCGCGATGCATTGCGAGAGGTTTACGAACCAGCTGCAGCCCCCGTCGTTCTCGCAGTCGATCTCGGCGGGACCAAGACAATGGCCTCGCTGGTAAAGGCAGGCAAAGTGATCGAAACCGTATCGATCCCGACCGATCGTTCCGGCGCCCCCGAGGCTTGGCTCTATGCGATTGCGGCAACTACCCGCGGCTGGAAAGGCCGCTATAGCGCCGTCGGCATAGCGGTGACCGGCGCGGTGCGGCAAGGCCGCTGGCGCGCGATGAACAAGGCAACGCTCGGCATCGAGGGTGAATTTCCGCTCGAAGCGCGCGCCGCAGAGATTTTCGATGTCCCGGTGCTCGCGGCCAATGATGCACAGGCTGCTGCCTGGGGCGAATACAAGGCTTCCGTAGATCGCTCGGATCTCGTTTTCATCACCGTATCGACCGGCCTTGGCGGCGGCATTGTTTCAAACGGAACGCTGCTCGGCGGTATCTCCGGCCATTTCGGACAGATGCGCGATCATGATGGCGGTAACCTACCGCTTGAAAGCCGCATCTGCGGGCCGTGGATTGCGGCCGAAGCCGTACGTCTCGGCCATACCGGCGAACCGCGGGCAGTCTTTGACGCGGCTGCGAACAGCGAGAAATGGGCATGCTTGATTATAGAGGGCGTCGCCCGCCGATTCGCACGGCTCTGCTGCGATATCCAATTGGCGATCGATCCCGCCCGGATCGTCGTCGGTGGAGGCATCGGATTAGCCACGGGTTTCATCGACAAGGTCAAGGCGGAGATCATCGCTCTTGCGCCGTCTACCATGCCCGAACTGCAACAAGCGAAGCTCGGTGGTAGCGCCGGCATTATCGGAATTGCAGACCTCGTACTAACACATAAGAAGACTTGAAGAAAAACCGAACAATCTCCGGAAGGGTAGAACCATCATGACAACATTTCGCAGCCTCATGGCCGCCGGCGTGGCGGCCTTCCTTACCACCGCAGCACTGCCTGGCTTGGCATCGGCAGAAGTAACCGTGCTCGGCTGGCCAGGCGGTTCTGAAGAAACCGCACTGCGTGCCGCGGTTGAAACCTATAACGCGCTTCCGGGTACGGCCGATGCCGACAAGGTCGAGCTGCTATTTTTCAACCGCGATGGCTTTTACGACAAGCTGCAAGCAGATCTTGCCGCCGGTTCCGATGCTTTCGACATCAACCTGATCGCAACCTATTCGATCGGCCGCTACGCGCCCTTCATGGAGCCGGTCGATCTTGGCACCGACGCCGAGAAGGTTTTCGGCAAGCCGATCTTGGAAACCATGCAGTTTGATGGCAAACAGTTCGGCGTTCCGACCGATCTGTCGCTGCACTTCATGTATTACCGCAAGGACCTGATCGACGCGTTGATGGCTGACGATGCCGCCAAAGCAAAATATGCGGAAATAGCCAATAAATACCTCGGCAAGGAGCTGGCTCCGAAGGATCCCGACCAGTGGAGTTGGGATGACTGGGCAGCGACCGCGCTCTATTTCACCAAGGCGGTCAATCCGGATAGCCCGGTGCGTTATGGCACCGTGCTGCAGATGAAGAACCTGCTGTTCAACATGATGGTATTCCAGTCGTTGCCACGCTCCTACGGCGCTGACTGGATGGACGCATCCGGCAAGGTCACGGTCGATTCCGAGGCTTATCGTACCGGTCTCGAGCTCTACAAGAAGCTCTATGATGCCGGTGCTACACCAAGGGATTCGCTGAGCTACGAATATCCCGAGACCAATGCCGCCTGGACCTCGGGTCAGGTCGCGACCGCACTGCAATGGAATGCCGCAGCGGGCGAATTGATGAACCCGGACACGGCACCGGCAGTAGCGGAAGACACTGCTGTCGTTGCGCCGCCATCCGGTCCTGATGGCCGCAAAGACCATATTCACGGTCTGGGACTGGGCCTCAACAAGAACTCCAAGCACAAGGAAGGCGCCGTTCGCTTCCTGAAGTGGCTTGCATCGGAAGATGCTGCGCTTGCCTATGCCAAAGCAGGCGGTTCACCGGCTCTCGCACCGGATGTCGCCGGCAAGATCGCGGCGGACCGGCCCGATCTGGTCAAGCTGGGCGAGTTCGCTGGCGCTTACGGCTATGTAATGAACGGTGCCACGTCTGCCGGTGCACTGTCGGTCTACGAAGCCCAGGCCAAGGAATTCACTGCCTATTGGGCCGGGCAGAAAAGTCTCGATGAGGCGCTGGCTGCAGCCACCCAGAGCATGACCGATCTGCTGAAGAAGTAAGCGACAACGCCCAGGCGCGTCCTCGCCTGGGCAAACCTTTGCGGACGGCACCATGCAAACAACTCCACAGCAACGCGAAGGGCGGCTTCTTCTAGCGCCGCTCGTTGCTTTCCTGATTGTTTTCCTGAGTTTTCCGGCGCTGGTCGATATCGTCTACGCGCTGTCCGACGTCACTTTCCAAACGATGCGAGCACCCGAAATTGTAGGTTTCAGGAATTTCGGCCAGGTGCTTGCCGATCCGGAGTTCTGGGCTGCCTGCTGGTTCTCGTTGCGCTTCGGCCTGTTGACCGCCGTCATCGAATGCGGGCTGGGTTTGGCGCTTGCCATATTTCTCTCACCGATCGTCAGCCGTCATGGCTGGACGCTTGCACTTCTTATGCTGCCGATGATGGTCGCACCCTCGATGGTCGGCCTGATGTATCGCCTCGTATTACATGAATTCGCCGGGCCGCTGCCCTATTATCTGACGTTGTGGTTCGGCTCCAGCCCGGCCTTTCTTGACGCCAATAATGCGTTCCGGACGCTGGTCGTCGTCGAAGTGCTGCAGTGGACGCCGTTCGCGTTCCTTCTGTTTCATGTCGCCTACATCTCCATCCCTACGGAAATCCGGGAGGCCGCCGCGATGGACAGGGCCACAGCATGGAAAGTCTTATGGCGCATCGAGCTGCCGATGATGAAGGCAACCATCGCCATCGCACTCGGCATCCGTTTCATCGACGGCTTTCGCGTATTCGACAACGTATTTGCGCTGACCGGTGCAGGTGCCGGCGGTTCCACTATGTCGCTGTCGATCTATATCTATCAATCCTTCTTCAAGGGCGGACAGATCGGCCAGGCGGTTGCGGCATCCGCTCTGCTTTTCCTTGCCTCGCTCATCGTGCTCTATGGCGCCGCCGTGTTCAAGACCCGCCTGGATCGCCGGAGGATGGCCATATGAACGCGCTTCGCTGGATCGTTTTTGTTATCGCCGCCTTCGCCATGAACTTCCCGGTGATCGTCACGTTGATCACATCGTTCAAGAGTGCCCGGGAAATTGCGATGAACCCTGGCCTGGTCATTCAGGCGCCGACACTCGCCAACTACGCAAGGGTGCTGACCGACACCAGCCGGTTCAATATCTATGCCTATCTCATAAACAGCGCCACTGCGGCTCTCGTCGGCTCGCTGCTGGCACTGCTTCTAACCCTTCCCGCCGCCTATGCGATCGTGCGCACAGGTGCTGGCCGTCGCCATCTGTTGCCACTCGTGGCAAACCTGCGTGCGGTGCCGCTGGTGGTCTTTGCTATTCCCCTCTACATGATGTTCCAGTTTGCCGCGCTGCTCGACACCCGTCTGGGGCTCGGATTGATCCTTACCATCGTCAATCTGCCACTCAGCCTCATGATGATGGTCAACGCTATTTCAGATATGCCTACGGAGATAGACGAAGCCGCGCGCATGGATCGCGCCAGCGCTTTCGTGATCCTCAGGCGTATTGTGCGCCCGGTGATCCACCCGGCTGTCGTTACTGCCTTCATCTTCGGCTTCATTACCGCCTGGAACGAGTATCTGTTCGGCCTGATGCTGACGACCCGCAACGCGGTTCCCGTCACCGTCGGTGCCTCCTTCTTCTTTTCTGCTAGCGGCGGGGGCGTACAATGGGGCGTGGCTTCCGCAGTGATGATCCTTGGCGCGCTGCCGCCGGCTGTGCTCGGCATGCTCATCTATCGACAATTGACCGGATCCATGACCGCGGGCGCGGTCAAGGGCTGAGCCGGACGAACAGGAAAACGGATTGACCATGGCTCAGATCAAACTCGACGGCGTCAACAAGGTGTTCGGGAAGAACACCGTCATCCCCTCCCTCGATCTGGAGATCAGCAAGGGCGAATTTGTCGTTTTCGTTGGTCCTTCGGGCAGCGGAAAGTCCACGCTTCTGCGGCTGATCGCAGGGCTGGAGGAAAGCAGCGGTGGCAGGATCAGCATCGAGGGCCGGGATGTCACCAGTACTCCGTGCGGCGAAAGAGGTCTGGCAATGGTGTTCCAGTCGTATGCGCTTTATCCGCACATGACCGTACGCCAGAACATCGCCTTCCCTCTGGAAATGGTCGGCGAGAGCAAGGCTTCGACAGCAGAGAAGGTCGAAGATGCCGCCCGAGTTCTTGATCTGACCCGTTTTCTCGAACGTCGGCCCGCGCAACTGTCTGGCGGCCAGCGGCAGCGCGTCGCCATCGGCCGCGCGATCGTGCGCGACCCGACCGCGTTCCTGTTCGACGAGCCGCTCTCCAATCTCGATGCAGCGCTACGCGGAAGCATGCGCCTCGAAATCATGAAGCTGCACCAGCAACTTGAAAGCACGATGATCTACGTCACCCACGACCAGGTCGAGGCGATGACGATGGCGGACCGGATCGTCGTGCTCAATCACGGGGTGATCGAGCAGGTGGGCACCCCGCAGGAGCTCTACGAGCGACCTGCAAACCTGTTCGTCGCCGAATTCATCGGCGCTCCGAAGATGAACCGGATCGCAGGCGATATGGCGGCCAGGATGGGAGCCGCAACCATCGGTATAAGGCCGGAACATCTCAAGATCGTCGACGGCGATGGGGCATGGCAGGGCTCGGTCGAACTCACCGAAAATCTCGGTGCCGAAGGCCATGTGCACGTGCTTTGCGGCGAGGCGGGGTCTCTTGTCGTGCGCATGGCCGGTGCGCCATCCGTAAGGGCAGGCGACAGGGTTCATCTCTCCCCATTGGAGGGGCTCATTCACAGGTTCGATCGCGAGGGCAAGGCATTGCGCTGATGCTTCCATGACAGGATGCCGGTGCACGGCAGTTTTGTCTGTACTCAGTCGGGTAACAGCTCTCCCGGCGGTCGAACACGGTTAGACAGCTTGGCGGATATGCGATCGCAGGCCGCCTTCAAAACGTTGACGGTGTGCTCGTGTCTGCTTTCCCGTGTGTGACGATTGACATAAGCGATGATGACCGCCGCCACGGCATTGCCGTCAGCGCCCAGTATCGGACAGCAGATGTCGGTAATGCCAACGAAGTCGCGGCTTTCACGCAGTTCGTAGCCTCGGTCGCGTATCTGCGTCAGATGGATCGACAACGCAATTCTATCGACCGGAGCCGCCGCATGCGCGTCGCATTCGGCAAGGATACGCTCGGCCATTTCCGGAGCCTGAAAGGCGAGTATGACCTGTCCCGAGGTCGAATCGGAGGCGATACGACCATAGCCGAGCCGCAGGGTGAAGGACATATCCTCGCCGCCGGGTACAGCCGCCGTCACCACCGTCAGGCCATGGTTGACCACAACCAGATGCGGCGACTGCCGGGTGTCGTGCGCAATCCTCGAAAGTTCCGGCATTGCCGCGGTCATCAGGTCCTGAGCGCTCGGGGTATGAAGTCCGAGTTTGAACAATCGATCGGTCAGGGAATAGGCATCGGTTTCTGGGTCGCGATCGATGTAACCCCGTTCCTGCAATGCAACCAGCATTCGGAATATCTCACTCTTCGAGCGGCCGAGGCCGTCGGCAATCTCCTTCATCGTCAACGGGTTACGCGCCTCCGCCAGAAGCTCCAGGACTTCCAGCCCCTTGGTGAGTGCCGGGGCCGAATAGGCAGGTTTTCCCGTTTCGATTGCGGTCTCGCTCATGTCTCGAATCCCTGTTTTCGCAGCGACAATAATAAAATCGCAGCTGACTTGCCATTTGTTTCATATAGAAACTTGACTCCATATATAAAACTGACACACTCCGCTCAACGAGAAGAACGACGAGTGGATTCAATGAAAAATCTGACCGTGGTGAAAAGCTTGGAGCCGCCGCGCAAGGTGGTAACACCACGCCGCAACAGCGTCTTCACTTCAATCGATCTTGACTGTGACGGAAAGCAGATCGGCTATTTCAACGTACCGCAGTCGCCTCATGACGATGCCTGGGGCTCGGTCCAAGTGCCGCTCGCTGTTGTGAAGAACGGCGACGGTCCGACTGTGTTGATCGAGGCCGGCAATCACGGTGACGAATACGAGGGTCCGATCGCGCTCGGCGAACTGCTGCGCGAGATCGATCCCGCCGATATCCGTGGCCGCATCATTGCCATTCCTGCCATCAATGTGCGTGCGGTCGAGGCCGGCATGCGTACGTCCCCGGTCGATGGGCTCAATTTCAACCGCAGTTTCCCCGGAGATTTCAACGGAACGCTGACAAGCCAGATCGCCGCTTATGTAAACGACTGCCTGTTTCCGATCGCCGACTACTTCCTCGATCTGCATTCGGGCGGCTCGTCACTGATGATCCTCCCAAGCGCCATCATCGAGCCGTCACCGACGCCCGACGGCCATCGCCGCAACATCAAGGCGACACTTGCTTTCGGCGCACCAACAGTCGTGATGGTCGACAATCTCGGTGAGACCCGCACGTCGACTGCGGCCGCCAATCTTCAGGGACTAATCGTCATCGGTAGCGAAATGGCCGGCGGCGGTCTCGTCAGTCAGGATGCACTCGCCATATGCCGACGGGGCATTCGCAACGTCCTCAAGCATGCCGGTGTTTTAAAGGGAGAAGTCGATATTCCGGTTAGTGCAAATGCGCGTGTACTCAAGGTTCCGGGCGCCGAAGGTTACATCATTTCCGACGAGGACGGTGTCTTTGAGCCGATTACCGAACTGGGCAGTGTGGTGAAGAGGGGCGACATCGCTGGCCGAATCCACTTCCTGCGTACGCCGCAGCGTGAACCGCTGGTTCTTCACCACCCGATCGACGGTGTGGTCTTCGCCAAGCGCCAGCCGGGCCGCGTCCGCCCCGGTAACTGCTGCTTCGTCCTTGCCAACGAGTATCCCGAGGCATTGGCTGAAGAGGGGACCGACCATGAGCGTTGAGAGCATCAGAGCGGCCGCAGAGCGGGTCAAACCTTTCATCCGCAAGACGCCGATGCTTCGGCTTTCCCATTGCGCCGGAGTGGAACTTTCGCAGGAATTCTTCCTGAAACTCGAGTGCCTGCAGGTCAGCGGTTCGTTCAAGATCCGTGGTGCAGTCAACCGGGTGAAAACACTTGCGCCCGAACAGATTGCCAATGGGCTCGTGGCTGCATCGGGTGGTAATCACGGGCTTGCAACCGCCTATATGGCGCGCCAGTCCGGGGTCTCGGCAACGATTTTTCTCCCGACCAACGCCAGCCCGATCAAGGAGCAGAAGCTCAAGAAATGGGGTGCCGACGTGCGCTATGCGGGCTCTGTCTGGGACGAGGCACATGAGGCGGCACAGAGCTTCGCAAGGGAGCGCGGCGCCTTCTACATGCATCCCTTTGCCGACGATGCGATCGTCTCGGGGCAGGGAACTGTGGCGGTCGAGATGCTGGAACAGGTGCCCGATGTCGATCTCTACATCGTGGCTATCGGTGGTGGCGGACTGATTACCGGCATGTCGCAGATGATTAAGGCAGCGAACCCGAAGGCCCGCATTATCGGGGTGGAGCCAGTCGGTTCGCCGACGCTGCATGCCTCCTTTGGAGCCGGCAAGGTGGTGCGCCTGCCGCAGATCACGACGCGCGTCGCCACCATGGCCTGCGGCCGCACCGACGAGAGCATCTACGAAATCGCCCGCCAGCATGTCGATGACATCGTGCTCATCGAAGACGAGGACATGCAGCGTGCCGCCGAACTCCTGTGGTTCGAATTCGGCATTGCCGCCGACCTGAGCGGTGCGGCCTCGCTTGCTGCACTGATGTCGGGTGTCGTCAAAGCGCAAAAAGGAGAAAGAATTGCCGGCCTTGTTTGTGGCGCCGGCGTGGACGGCCTCGGCGCCTGAGGAGCGTCAAGGCCAAGTGACGATGCGCACCGCGATGAAGCGGAACGCGATCGCCGATACCGTTGCCCGAGGCAGCGGACCTGATCGGTCAATACCGACAAGAGGCGGAAAACGCCCGAAATGCCACCATCCAATGAACTGCTGATGGCAGAGGAGAACAAAAACATGCGTAGCATTCTGAAAGCATCCGTCGCGCTGGTCGCTCTCGCAATGGCAACCCCTTCCATGGCACAGGAAAAGGTTCTGGGCCTCGCGGCAATCGACCTACAGAATTCCTTTTACGTCCGCATGAAGGAAGCCGGCGACGTCGCGGCCTCCGATTACGGCGTCAAGTCCACCTGGCAGAGTGCCGAAGGCAGCCTGGAAAAACAGGTCGGCATCATCGAGAATTTCATCAATCAGGGCGTCAGCGCCATCCTGATCGATCCGATCGACAAGAACGCTGTCGTTCCGGCCATCGAAAAGGCAACCGCTGCCGGTATTCCCGTCATCACCATGGGCAACAAGGTCGAGGCCGGCGCAAACTATTCGACGCTATATCCCGACTATAACAACATGGCCATGGTGGCACGCGCGATCGGCACCTCGCTTGGCGGCGAGGGCGAAATCGCCCTTCTCGTCGGCTCGCGCGGCAACTTCGTATCCGACACCCGCGAAAAGGGCTTTGTCGAGACGATGCAGAAGGAATTTCCCAACATCAAGATCGTCGGCGTCGAGCCCACCGGCTGGGACGCTGCCAAGGCAACCAATGCCGCACAGACCTGGCTCACCACCTATCCGGACCTGAAGGCTGTTGCCTGCATTTCCGACAGCCTTTGCCTGGCAGCCGATTCCGTCGCTGCCGCGATGGGCAGCGAACTGATCTACGGCGGATATGACGGCGACGCCGAGATGAAGGACCTGATCGACAGCGGCAAGATGGTGATGGATGTCATGACCGGCGCATACCGCGTCGGCTACTGGAACGTCGCAGTCGCTGCCCGCCTCGCCAAGGGCGAGGAACTGCCCAAGGACCTCTACATGCCGACCTATTTCGTCACCTCCGACGACACGGCCGGAAAGTTGAAATCCGCCGGCCTGACCGTTGACTACATCAACACTGAAAAGCAGGCCGTCGAGGCCAAGAACTATACCGAACAGCTCGGCCCGAAAGTGCCGGCTTCGGCCATGACCGTCGGCAAGTAAAGCCGTCAAGGAGTGGCCGGTGCATCCCAACCTGCGCCGGTCACTCCAGTCCATAGTTGCTTGAACATCGCTCCGCTGCGGCGGTCGGTGCACATCTTTTGATGGAGGTCGCACGTGTCAAACTCCCGGATCATATCCCTATTGCGCCACAACGAACCGGTTCTGGTCGTCGTGCTGGTGGTCGCGATCTCCGTGTTCGGCTGGATCGATCCCCGGTTTCTCTCGGCCGGCAATTTCGTCAGCATCGCCCAGCAGAGTGCCGTGATCGCACTGGTCGCCTTTGCCATGACCGCGGTCATCATTGCCCGTGGCATCGACATTTCGGTCGGCAGTTCGCTTGCCTTCGCGGGTGTCGCGGCAGGCATCGTGTTCGCCTCCACCGGCTCGGCTACACTGACCCTGATCGCAGCCATTGCCAGCGGCGCAGCGATCGGGCTGTTAAACGGTCTGCTCATCGGTGTTGCCGGCATCTCGCCCTTCATCGCGACGCTGGCGACCATGGCCTTTGCTCGCGGCCTCTCGCTAAGCCTTTCGGGTGCATCGAGCCTGCCCATTGCCGATCCCGCCGTACTTTATGCCGGACGGGGCACAGTCGGTCTGCTGCCGGTTTCGGTTATAATCGCCGGCGTGGTTCTCTGTGTCTGGTGGTTCTTGCTCCGCCGCACCGTCTACGGTCGCTGGATCTATGCGATCGGCGGCAATGCCGAGGCTGCTCGTGTCTCCATGGTGCCGGTCGAACTTGTGCGCATCTCGGTCTACCTGATCGCCGGCGCGACTGCAGGTCTCGGTGCCATCCTGACGATCGGACGTCTCGGTTCGGCCCAGCCGCTCGCCGGCGCCGGACTTGAATTCACCGCCATCACCGCCGCCATTATTGGCGGCACGAAACTGTCCGGCGGCCGGGGCTCGATCTGGGGCACGGCCATCGGTGCGCTCCTGCTTGGCGTGATCAATACCGGCCTCTCGTTCCTGCAGGTCCCTCAGATCATAATCTATTACATCACCGGTGCGCTGATTGTCGTCGCGGTGCTGACCAGCCAGCCCGAGACCATCACGCGGCTCGTCGGTTCGATGCGACGCCGGGCAAAAGCGGCCGGATCAGCCGCCGCGGCAGTCGCGGCGGAAACCGGCGGCGAAAAGCATTCGATCACACTGAACGGTATCGGCAAGATCTTTCCCGGGGTGAAGGCACTCGATGGTGTTTCCTTCAGCGTCAGCGCAGGCGAGGTGGTGGCACTCGCCGGCGAAAATGGTGCCGGAAAGTCGACCCTGGTCAAATGCATTTCCGGCGTCTATCGGCCGGACGAAGGCATGCTGCTGGTGGATGGCAAGCCCGTGAGTTTCGGGTCTCCCAACGATGCCAAGGGCATCAGCGTCATCCATCAGCATTTCAGCCTGTCACCGGATCTGACGGTGGCCGAGAACATGTTTGTCGGTCGCGAGCCCCGGAACGTCTTCGGCCTTCTCGACCGTCGCCGCATGCGCCGCGAGGCGAGGACAATCATGGACGAGCTTTCGCTCGATATCGAAGTCGATGCCGAATTACGCACTCTTTCGGTCGGCCGCCAGCAGATGGTGGAAATCGCCCGCGCCGTTCTGGCCGATGCCTGGTTCATGGTCATGGACGAGCCGACGAGCGCGCTTTCCAACCGCGAGCGGGACCAGCTCTACACGCTGATCGAGCGATTGAAGGCCCGTGGCGCCGGCATCCTCTACATCTCACACAAGATGGAAGAGATCTTCAACCAGTGCGACCGAGTCGTCGTGCTGCGCGACGGCAAGTTCATCGGCGAGCGGAGGACGGCAGAAACGAATGAAGCCGAGATCGTCTCGATGATGGTCGGCCGCGAGGTCGGAGACATTTTTCCGCATCTTGAAGCAGAGATCGGTGAAGTCGCTGTCGAGGTCAGGAATATCTCGAATGGCAAGCTCCTGCAGTCCGCCTCTTTGCACGTTCGCTGTGGCGAGATCGTCGCGCTCGCGGGCCTGATGGGCAGCGGCCGCTCCGAGGTGCTGCGTCTGATCGCCGGGCTCGACACCATCAAGGAAGGCACACTCGATGTGTTCGGCGAACAGCAGGCGGGTGGCGACCTGAAAGCCGCCAATTGCTCTGGCATCGTTTACATTCCCGAAGACCGCCATCTCGAAGGTTTCGTCGGCACCATGTCGATCCGCGACAACCTTTCGCTTGCCTGGATGCGTGAAAATAGTCGGTTCGGCATCCTGCCTATCGCTGGCATCGGCCGGTTGGCGCGTGAATTGATCGCATCGCTCGGCGTGCGTCCGGCACAAGTCGACAAGATGACGATCGAGCTTTCCGGCGGAAACCAGCAGAAGGTCGTGATCGGCAAGTGGCTCGCCACCAAGCCGCGTGTCATCCTGCTCGACGAGCCCACCCGGGGGGTCGATGTCGGGGCCAAATCCGACCTGCATCACCTGATCGCCAGGCTAAAGCAACAGGGCGCCGCCATCATCATGGTCTCGTCCGAACTGCCCGAAGTCCTGGGCGTTGCCGATCGCATCGTCGTCATGTGCGAGGGCCGTTCGGTCGGCGAGCTGAAGCGCGGCGCCACCGAAGAAGACGTCATGGCACTCGCCTTCGGTGAAAATCACCGACGCGCCGGCAAGCCTCGCGCAGAAAGCAGTGCGGCCCCTTCCGTTGGGCAGTTCTCCATTGAGGCCACCACATGATGAAAGTCGCGTCTTTCGCCATTCCTGCATATTCCGACCGGGCAGAAGGATGATTTGAGATGATTTCCTCCCGCAATCTCGCCCTGAAGAAGGTTCTCGACCTCTCGCCGCTGATCCTGCTGGTCGCCCTGATGGCGATTTTCGCCATCGTCGATCCGCGCGTGGTTTCCGGCCAGAGCCTGATCAACATCGTCTCGCAGGCGACGCCGATCGCAGTCCTGGCGCTCGGCGCGCTGATCGTGCTTTTGACCGGAGGTATCGATCTTGCCGCGGGCGTCGGAGTTGCCTTCTGCGCCGTATTGATCGCAAGCCTCATCGATGCCGGCTTTGGGCTTCCGGGCTCGCTTGCGATAGGGCTTGCCGTGATGCTGGTCGTCGGCCTCGTCAACAGCCTCGTCATCTCGCTGCTGAAGATCCCACCTTTTGTCACCACGCTGGCTGCGATGGTCGTGCTACAGGGGGCAACGCTTGCCGTCGCCTCCAAGGGCGTGCTGATGCTGAAGGATCCGACGCTGCGCTTCATCGGTATCGAGCGCAGTTTTGGAATTCCGCATGTGATCTTCGCCACGCTTGCGATCGTCATTGCCGCGGCCTTGCTGATGCGGATGACCCGCTTCGGTCTGCGCACCTATGCGCTGGGATCGGACGCCGGTGCGGCAGAACTCGCCGGCATTCCGGTGACCCGCCACACGATCCTGATCTATACGGCATCCGGCCTGTTCGTCTTCCTGACGGCGGTGGTCATGATCAGCCGCGTGCCGGTCGTGACCCCGAATATCGGTGGCACTTCTCTGCTGCTCGATGCGATCGCTGCGACCGTGCTGGGCGGCACCAGCATTTTCGGTGGTCGTGGCACGGTCTGGGGCACGGTGGTTGGCGCCCTTATCGTCAGCCTGCTGACCACGGCCCTTCGCATCTTCGGCACAGACCCGTCGAGTCTCGAACTCTACAAGGGCGCGATCATCATGGCGGCACTCCTGGCCGATACCGGCATGACCTACGCCAAGGCCCGCTTGCTGGAGCCGGCGCGATGAACGAATTCTTTCCAAAAGGTCCGGCGTCTTTGGCCTGGATGACTTCACCAGACGCCGCACATCTCGCAGGTGAAGGCATCAGGAGGCCGGTAGCGCTGCTGCCGACCGGCGCCGTGGAGCAACACGGCCCACATCTGCCGATGGGGCTCGACATCTGGCTCGCCTCGGCTGTCGCCTGTGCTGCTGCCGAGGGCGAACCGGGCATTCGGGTCTGCGAACCCTTTGCCTATGGTTCATCGCAACATCACCGCGCCTTTGCCGGCACGATGAGCCTCAGCCCGCAGACCTTCATCGCCGTCCTCGTCGATCTGTGCACGTGTCTGTGGGAGGACGGCTTTCTGCCAGTGATCATCAACGGGCATGGCGGGAACCGGGCGGCAATCCAGGTGGCGATCACCACGCTTGGTCGCCAGGGTGTGGTCTCGGCAGGCTTTTCCTATTTCGACCTGATCGCCGATACCGCGTCCGAGGTCCTGCCGGATCATGCCGGCGGAACCGGACATGCCTGTGCGCTCGAAACCTCGCTGATGATGCATATCATCCCCGAAACCGTCCGCGAAAACCTGATCCCCGAGGGTGGCACGCCGCCTTCATGGCCAGATCCGCATCTCTATGCCGGACCGGCCGTCACCGTCTGGCGGCCATTTGAGCAGATCCGGGACAACGGCGTCATCGGCACACCGTCGGAAGCATCGCGCGAGGCCGGAGAGCGCCTGTTTGTCGAGGCGGTGCGGCGCAGCCGGGAAACCATACTCAAGATCCAATCGGAATACGGCCAAAGGAGCAGCCCATGACGGTCCAGTTCAAATCCTCTCTCGACGGCCCGAACCTGCGCGGAATGCCGATCGTCGCCGAGCCGTCCACGGAGCTTCGGGTCGGTATCAACCGCATAGGTTCTCAATGGCTGCCTGGCAGTTCCGGCAAGTTCCTGAAGATCGACAGTCCCTCTACGGGCGAAGAACTCGGTTATCTCGCGCTTTCCACCCGCGCCGATGTCGGGCGGGCCGTCGAAGCGGCCGACGCCGCACGTCTGCTGATCTCGAAAATGGGCGTCTTCCAGCGGGCCGCGCTCTGCATGAAGATCGCCGACGAGATTGACCGTCGTACCGACGAGCTTGCCCGTCTCCTCTGCCTTGAACAGGGCAAACCGTTTCACAGCGAAGCCAAGGCCGAAGTCGGAGCCGCCTCGCTCGGTTTCCGCAATGCTGCCGAGCAGATGAAGTGGCTGGAAACGGCCGCCTTTCCGGTGGCGGATGCAAACAAGCGTGCCTTCTCCTTCCTGCAGCCGAAGGGCGTGCTGGCCATCATTACGCCGTGGAATTTCCCGCTCGGCCTGCCTTGCCTCTATTATCTTGGGCCGGCGGTCGCGACGGGCAACACCGTCGTCTGGATCCCGGCACCAACCACCTCGCTGGTTGCCGTCGCGCTGATGGAATGCATGATCGAGGCTGGCCTTCCCGACGGCGTCATCAATCTGGTGCTCGGCGATGGCGCGGAAATCGGTGATGAAGCGGTCGTCCACCCCGGCACGCATGCGATCGGCTTTACAGGAAGCTCGGTCACCGGCGGCATTATCGCGCGTCGCGGTGCCGGCAAGCCGCTGCTGCTCGAAATGGGAGGCAATGGTCCGACCATCGTGTTGCCGGATGCGGATATCGACCTTGCTGCCGAACTCGTCGGTGCCGGTTGCTTTGCCAATGCCGGCCAGATTTGCACTGCGACCGAACGCATCCTGGTGCACAAGTCCATCCATGATCGCTTCGTCGAGGGGCTTATCAAGGCTGCCGAAAAAGTGCGCATGGGTGATCCCTTCGACCCGTCAACCACAATGGGACCGGTCAACAATGCGACGGCGCTCGACAAGATGCTGGAACACATGAACGATGCCTTCGCGCGCAAGGCCGATGTGGTGAAGGGCGGCAGGATCGCCGAAGGCATGCCTACAAACCTCTATTTCGAGCCGACCGTCGTGACCGGACTGACCCGCGACAGCCTGCTCAACAGGGAAGAGTCGTTCGGACCCGTGGCACCGGTCCTGACCTTCGAGACTGAAGAGGAGGCGCTCGAACTGGCCGCTTCCAGCCCCTACGGCCTCAATGCCGCAGTCTTCACCAGCTCTATCAAGCGGGCTTTCTTCTACACCGAGAACCTGCGCGTCGGCATCGTCAACGTCAATGAGAAGAGCTGCTACTGGGAGCCGCATATCCCGGCCGGCGGTGCTGCCGGTACGAATAGCGGGCTCGGCCGAACCGGCGGCCGTCATACGCTGATGGAGATGTGCGATCTCAAGACCATGACGATCGATATCACCCGCTGACAGCAGCCCCGAAGCCGGAGCCAAGGCACGGTGACGCATTGAGAGGAAAACATCATGACCATCATCAGACACGGACTGGGCGAGGGCCGGGGTTCCGGCGGCCGCAAACTTCCGTTCGCCAAGGCGGTCGAGGCTGGCGGCTGGCTCCATGTTTCAGGCCAGACGCCGATGCGTGACGGCGAAATCGTCGGCAGCGGCATCGTCGAACAGGGAAAGATTGCCATCGAGAACATGCTGAGCATTGTCAAGGATGCCGGTTACCAGCCCTCGGACATCGTCCGTGTCGGCGTCTGGCTCGATGACGCGCGTGACTTCTGGAGCTTCAACGGCGTGTTCGAACAGTATTTCGGCGATAACCCGCCGGCGCGCTGCTGTGTGGAAACACGTATGGTCGTCGACTGTAAGGTCGAAGTCGACTGCATCGCCTACAAGGCGCCCTGATCGGCGCCTTTCTTCCAGATATCCAATCGGCTCTTCGAGGACTGACATGAGCACTGCGGACACCATTCGTGCGGACTATATTATCGTAGGAGGAGGATCCGCGGGTTGTGTCCTCGCATCCCGGCTGAGCGAAAATCCCGGTATTCGCGTCATCCTGCTGGAGGCCGGCGTGGACGCTGCGCGCCCGGAAGACTTTCCCGATCTTGCCAATCCCTATCCGGGTGTCGCCTATTCCAATCCCCGCTATACTTGGAATCTCAAGGCCTCCTATCGACATAGCGGTTCCAACCGGCCGGAAACACACGCAGCCCGCTATGAGCAGGCCCGCGTTCTGGGTGGCGGCTCGGCCATCAACGGCATCGGCGCCAATCGCGGCGCCCCCCACGACTATGACGAATGGGGTGAGATGGGCGTGGACGGCTGGTCCTGGGAGCAATGCCTGCCATATTTCAGGAAGCTAGAGCGCGACCTCGATTTTGACAACGAGTTGCACGGCCAGACCGGTCCGTTTCCGATCCGCCGCCGAGGGGAGGTGCTGTGGACGCCCTTCACCCGCGCCATGCTGGCGATCTGCGAAAAGAAGGGCATTCCCTTCCTTCCCGACCAGAATGGTGTTTGGCAGGAGGGCCTGTTCGAAATGGCCGTCAACATGGATGAGAAGGCACGTCGCGTCAGCACTGCATGGGCCTATCTGACAGCAAACGTCCGCCGCCGACCCAATCTTGAGATCCGCACTGAAACCACTGTCTCGCGCCTGCTGGTCGAAGAGGGCAGGGCAACCGGTGTCACCACGCTTCGTGCCGGTGTCCGGGAAGACCTTCGTGCGGCTCGCGTAGTACTTTCCGCCGGCGCGCTTGCCTCGCCCGCCATGCTGATGCGATCCGGCATCGGTCCGGCAACCCATCTGGTCGATTGCGGGATAGAGGTGCTGCGGGACCTGCCCGGCATTGGACAGAACCTGATGGAGCATCCGTCGGCAGGACTTGTGCCGTTCCTGAAGCCTGCCGCCCGTCAGAAGGGTGTGCCGGACTATCATATCCCCATCGGCTATCGCTTCTCCTCCGGCCTCGAAGGGTGCCCGGAGGGAGACATGCATATGAATTTCGTCACCCGTGCCGCCTGGCATTCTGTCGGCCGGCAGCTCGGCTCGGTATTCTTCTGGGTCAACAAGTCCTATTCGCGCGGTCAGCTTCTGCTCGATCCATCGGCGCCGGATGCGTCGCCGCGTATCGATTTCCGCATGCTCTCCGATCGCCGTGACCTTGTACGTCTCGCCGATGCCTTCGAACGCGCGGTGCACCTGACATCCGATCCGAGCCTCGGCTCTGTCGTCTTCGGTGTCTATGCCGGCGGCATGTCCGAGATCGGCAAGCTGTTCTCGAAACCGTCGCGCCTTGGCGCTGCCGTGACGGCTATCGGCGCGGTCGGCCTTGATGCGATCGGCAGCCTGCGCGAAAAGGCCTTTCCCCATATGCTTGCCAATTACGACGACCCGAAACGACTTGCCGGCAACCGTGCCGAACTCGAAGGCTATATTTCCGAAGTTGTCGGCGGTGTCTGGCATCCGTCCGGCACGTGCCGCATGGGAGCCGAAAGTGACCGAATGGCGGTTACCGGCGCATCGGGCAAGGTGCGGGGCATGGAAGGCCTCTATGTCTGCGATGCGTCGATCATGCCAACGATACCCTGTGCAAATACCAATCTCCCGACGATCATGATTGCCGAGAAAATTGCAGATGCACTGAAAGCCGAAGCATCTTGAAGCGCCGACCCCATAACTTGCCACAACGGGAGCAAGCTTCCCGTTCTCGATCCTGTCGTGGCATATGTCTGAAGACATGGCTTTGATCGGGAGACAGAGTTACATCTGGCCGCCGATGGGACCTTCGATGGCCAATGAGTCACTGGTTACGTGATAGTCGTTTGTTGACAGGCCAGTGCTTTGGTTGGATTTTCTCCAGGAATTGGAGATCTGATGACGTTGAAAAGATCGAGCACCATTGCCGTCATGCGCGCTGCCACTCGCGACAATGACAAGCCGAAAGCCCAGGATATTCTTGCGAAACTGGTGGATACGCGGAAAGCACTATCGAAATCCAACCGCCGGATCACCGATGCGATCCTTTCGGAACCTCACCGTTTTGTCGAACTTCCGATCGAGGAGCTGACGAGCTGGCTCGATGTTTCCGCGCCAACGATCACACGCTTTGCGCGTACGGTCGGTTGTGATGGTTTGAAGGACCTGAAGTTGAAGATCATGGGATCCGTCAGGGTCGGCATTCACTATCTCGAACCAATAACACCTCCGGCCTCGATCGAGGAAGTTGCGGAGCGTGTCAGCAAACGTGCTCAGAAGACTATCGATGAGGTGAGCCACGGGATCGATCTTTCACAGGCAAGCCGCGTCGTCGATCTCATCAGCCATTGTACGACGCTTTACGCTTTTGGCAGCGGCGGCGTATCGTCATGGCTGATCGAGGAGATTCAAAACCGCTTCTTTCGCCTTGGTATTCGCGTCATTCCCTGTTGTGATCATCAGATGCAGTTCATGCTTGCATCGACGGTGGACAAGCAGGACCTCATCCTTTGCTGCTCTCTCACCGGCGAAAGCGGTGGTCTGGAACGCGCCGTTTCGGTCGCGCGTGAATATGGGGCAACGACCATGGCACTTGCTCCCAGCAATTCCAGCCTGGCTGCGGCTGTCGACACCCTCCTTGCCGTCGACAGCCCTCCTGACGACGATATCCTGAGCCCGTCCTCCATGCGTTACGCCTATCTGATCGCAATCGATATTGTCGCCTACAGCGTTGCAATCGCCCGCAAAGATGCGGGGCGCGAAAAGTTGCGGCGGCTGAAGCAGCAATTGGCCACGTCGAGAAACAAGCCGGATGTGCAGCCGCTATGTGACTGAGAATAAGCGGCTATTTTTTGCATTTTCTGATCAAAATTTCCGCATGATTTCGATTTTTGATCGACAAAAGTAATAAAATGATCTGGAAGTAAAATATTTGTAGACAGTCTGAAAAAATCGCCCATAGTTATGGCCATAGCGCATTGAGACGCCTGTAAGTCGATACGGCACGGGCACATTCAGTTTCTGCATATTCCGAGGGAACCGGAATACCGCTTCAACAAGCCATCGCTAAGGGGAACTAGCATGACTTTTTCGCTAGAACGACTACTCATGTCCAGACGCCACGTATTGAAGGGCATGGGAGGGCTTACCGCCGCCTCCATGCTGGGCAGGCGCGCCTTTGCGGCGCCGTCGACAGCCCTGACTTTTGCAGGTTGGCAATATCAGCCTTCGATTGTCGAGGAAAACGTCAAGACTTTCATGAAACTCTATGACGAGAATGTCGCTTACGAACTCATTTCCGGTGATTACCACCCGTTGGCGGAAACCAAGCTGACCGGTGGTCAGCATCTCGACATGCTGTATGCCGAGGAAAACTATATTGCCCGCTGGCACACGGCTGAATGGATCCGCAGCATCGAAGGGCTGCCGGGCGTTGATGAAATCAAGGCCGGAATGTTCCCGGTCAGTGTCGAATCCCTGTCGTTACCGACGGGAGAACTCTGTGGCCTTCCCTATTATGCAGGATACAACACCTTCCTATACAACGAGGAACATCTGCAGAAGGCCGGCGTCGAAGCGCCGACCTCGTGGGATGCGGTGCTTGAAACCTGTCGCAAGCTGAAGGCCGATGGCATTTCCGATGCACCGTTCCACGGCATGTGGCAGCAGAACTGGCCGAATATGTCCTGGAACATGTTTGCCTGCTGGTATTCGGAAGGCGCCAAGGTGTTTGACGCTGACGGCAATTTTATTGACGAGCCGGCTCTTCGCAAGATCCTCGAAGTGCATCAGACCCTCTACAAGGAGGGCCTCGTTACCTCTGATATCATGACGCTGCCGGGGGAGGGCGTTCCGTCCTACGCCTCCGGAAGACACACTTTCATGGTCGTACACGACTACAATCACAAGGTAGCCAACGACCCGGCCGTGTCGAAGATTGCCGGCAAGGTACGCAACTCGCTGATGCCGGGTGCGACACGCTCCACCATGGCCTGGACCGCCTCCTATCTGATGGGCGCGCAGCCGGCAGACGAGGAGCGCGTCTGGAACCTGCTGAAATTCTTTGGCGGCAAGGCAAGCGACGGCCAGTATCATGTCATCAAGCGCTGGGCGCTCGAGTTCGGTCTCGGCTCCGGCTACAAGGAAGTCATGGCCGATCCGGAGATCGTCGAGAGCTTCTCGAAATGGCGTGATCTGAACATCTCGTCACAGCAGCTCGGCATGGCGACCTCGCGCACCATTGGCAAGGCCATCTGGTTCCCGGAATGGGACATGTTCATGATGCAGCAGGTGCAGGAATACATCCGCTCCGGCAGTTCCACGGACGAGCTGGTGACGCGTCTGGCCGATAAGGCAAGCGAGCTCAAGGCTCAATACCAGTAAAAACGATATCCGCGAAGTTGGAGAATGCGACCGCCGTCCACCGGCGAGGGCGGCCGCATTCCGGAGTTCAGCCCCAGAATGATCGCAAGGCACCTCAATGCGGTGCCGGCTTGCGATGACATGCGAGGGATATCATGACGCTTATCGCAGAGGCGCCCAAAATCGAGGTCGCCACGCCACGCCGTCGCCGTTTCCGAACGGTACCGACTTTTGCCTATCTCTCCGTGGCGCCAGTCCTCGTGCTGATGGTCCTGATTGTCGGCATTCCATTGCTCTACAGCCTGTATCTGTCCTTCAACAGCACCAACCCGATTACCAAGAAGTGGATCTTCGTCGGCTTCGCCAATTACGGCCGTGTATTCCAGAACATGGACTTCTGGGCTGCGCTCGGACGCACGGCCTATTTCTCAGTCCTGGCGGTCGTCGGGACCACGGTGCTCGGCATCTTGTTCGCACTGGTGTTGAACCAGAGATTTCTCGGGCGCGGCCTGCTGCGCAGCGTTGTGCTCATACCCTGGGCGATGGCGCCGGTCTCGATCGGCGTTCTCTGGTCCTTCATTTACGCGGGAAATTTCGGCCTTCTCAACGGCCTGCTTCATGATCTTGGGCTGGGCTCGCTCGCCACGGCATGGTTCGGCGACGGTTTCCGTGCGCTCAATCTCGTCGCTATCACCCAGATATGGAACCAGGCACCGCTTACCGCACTGATGATGTTGTCGGCGCTGCAGTCGATGCCGACCAACCTGCACCGTGCGGCAATGCTCGATGGTGCCGGACCGGTAAAGCGCTTCTTCTCGATCACGCTGCCATGGCTCAAGTCCTCGCTGCTCTTTTCGACCATTGTCTCGACCATCAATGCGCTGATGACGTTCGACATTATCTGGATCATGACGCGTGGTGGCCCCGGCGCTGCGACCACGACATTGTCATGGCTCGGTTACGTGCAGTCGTTCCAGTTCCTGCGCTTCGGCGAGGGAGCTGCAACGCTTTACGTTCTGACGATGCTGAGCCTGGCTCTCGCCGTGCTGTATTTCTTCGTTCTGAGCCCGAAAAAGCCGAAGCCTGCGTCGGAAACGTCCGGGGACCCCGTTCAGACAGTCACAAGGGCTCGCCCTGCGATGGTTGTCATTCCAATGTGGAAGATACGGCCGTTTCTACGTCCGACGACGCAGCGTAACCTGGCACGCCTGTTCTTCGGCATGGGTGTCGTGGCGATCTTCCTCTGGTCCTTCCTGCCGGTTGCCATTCTTATCATGATCAGCCTGTCGCCGGCGACCGACCTTATCCGCACGCCGCCCTCTGTCTTCCCGTCATCGCTGACGCTTGAGAACTACCGCATGGTTCTGATGGCACAGGGGACGACTAGCGTGCAGGCGCAGCGTGTGCCGGTTGCCCTGTTCAACAGTTTCGTCATCGGTGTGATCGTGTCTGTGATCAATGTCGCCCTCGGCACCTTTGCCGGCTACGGTTTTGCCCGCTTTGCAAACCGGCGGTTCTTTGCCATCAGCCTCTGGGGCCTGCTTCTGACGCGCATGGTGCCGGCGCTGACCCTTGTCCTGCCATTTTTCATCATGTTCCGCTCGATGGGTCTGATCGACACCTATCTTGGCGTCGTCATCGCCTATTCCACGATCCTGATGCCGCTGGCGGCATGGATGATGAAGGCGAGCTTCGAGAACATGCCGGCGAGCCTCGAACGAGCCGCGCAGATCGACGGATGCAGCCGCTGGACCATGTTTACCAGGGTGCTCGTGCCGATCGTACGGCCAGGCATCATTGCAGCGGTGATCTTCTGTTTCCTCGTCTCGTGGAACGAGTTTCTCTTCGCGATGATCCTGACGACTACGATGAAGACACAGACAATCCCGGTGATCATCGCCGGCTTCCTGAACCAGGCACGGTTTTATGAATACGGCCCGATGTTTGCCGCGAGCGTGCTGGCGATCCTGCCCCCGATTGCCATCGCATTCTTCTTTCAACGCTATCTCGTTCAGGGCGCTCTTTCCGGCGCGGTGAAGGGCTGACCCAGAAACGGATGAAGGGAACCGGACTATGTCATCCATCAATATTGCCGGACTGAACAAACGTTACGGCCAGACGCATGTCCTGAAAGGTCTCGATCTGTCGATCAAGGACGGAGAATTCATCTCCTTCCTCGGGCCGTCGGGTTGCGGTAAGTCGACGCTTCTGTTTTGCATTGCCGGTCTCGAAGAAATTTCCGAAGGCTCCATCCGTTTTGACGGACGCGAGATCTCGGATTTGGGACCGCGCGGACGCAATATCGCACTCGTCTTCCAGGACTATGCGCTCTATCCGCACATGACCGTTCGCGACAACATCGCGTTTCCGCTGCGCCAGCAGAAGATCGATGCGGCAACCATTGCCAAACAGGTTGCCTGGGCGGCTGACGTTCTGGGCATCGAAGCCCTGCTGGATCGACTTCCGGCGGCGCTTTCGGGCGGCCAGCGGCAGCGCGTCGCCGTCGGCCGTGCCATTGTACGCAATCCTTCAGTCCTATTGATGGACGAACCGTTGTCGAACCTCGATGCATCGCTGCGTGTCCACATGCGTACCGAGATCCGTCGGTTGCAGAAGGAACTTGGCATCACCGTCATCTTCGTGACCCACGACCAGGAGGAGGCGATGGTTCTCTCCGACCGGATCGCGGTGATGAGTAACGGTGTGCTGCAGCAGTTCGGGGCCCCGATGGAGGTCTATAGCCGCCCGGCCAACCGCTTCGTCGCGGGTTTCATAGGCAGCCCGCAGATGAACTTTCTGCCGGGTGATCTCTGTGGCGGCGCGACCGATCATGTGATCGGCATACGTCCTCACGACCTGAAACCCGGCGACGGCACCGCCAGTCCTTTCACGCTGAGCGGCGAACTGGTGCTGATCGAACCGGCAGGTCCGTTCCAGTTCCTCGATGTCGCGATCGGCGGGCATATCGTGCGCGCCACCTGCACCGACACTGCCGGGCTTTCACCGGGTGAAACGATCACCATCGGCGCAAGCCCCGAAGCCCTCCGTTACTTCAACGCGGACACCGGAGCCCGCGTCAATCACACCAGATAACGCCAATAACCGAAAGTCGCAGTCATGGCATATGATCTCGTACTCAAGAATGGCCACATTATCGATCGGTCCCAGGGCATTGATCGTGTCGGTGACGTTGCCTTTTCCGCCGGGAAGGTGGCAGCCCTCGGCGAAAATCTCAGCGGCCTTAAGGAACGGGATGTCTCGGGCCTGATCGTGACGCCGGGCCTTATCGATCTTCATACGCATGTCTACTGGGGTGGTACCTCGCTCGGTGTCGATCCGGATGCGTTCGCGCGCCAGAGCGCGGTTTCCACCTGCGTCGATACCGGAAGCGCCGGCCCGGGTAATTTCCCGGGGTTCCGCAAGCATGTCATCGAGCAGAGCACAGCACGCGTGCTGGTTTACCTTCACGTATCGTTTGCGGGCATCTACGGCTTTGCCAAGAACATCATGTTGGGCGAGAGCCACGATCTACGCCTGATGGCGGCGCGCGAGGCGGTCGACGTCATCAATGCCAACCGTGATGTGATCATCGGCGTCAAGGTTCGTATCGGCAAGCACGCTTCCGGGCCATCCGGTATCCAGCCGCTCGACATCGCCCTTCAGGTGGGCGACGAGACGAACCTTCCCATCATGTGCCATATCGACGAGCCGCCGCCGTCCTATGAAGCCGTCGTTTCGCGTCTTCGCAAGGGAGACGTGCTGACGCATTGCTATCGCCCGTTCCCCAATTCTCCTGTCGATGGCATGGGCAAGGTCAAGCCGGAGATTATCGCCGCGCGGGAGCGGGGCGTGCTCTTCGACATCGGTCACGGAATGGGATCGTTTTCCTGGAAGACGGCACGCGCAATGCTCGACCAGGGGTTTCCACCAGATACGATTTCATCAGATGTGCATGCGCTATGCATCGAAGGCCCGGCATATGATCAGGTGACGACGCTATCCAAATTTCTTGCACTCGGCATGCCGATGAGCGACGTGATCGCCGCTTCCACCATCAATGCTGCAAACGCCCTGCAACGGCCGGAACTGGGTACTTTCAAGATCGGCGCCGAGGGTGATGCCAGTGTGCTAGAGCTGCGAGATGGATCGTTTGCGCTTGAAGATGTTCGCGGCGAGATCGTGATGGCGCCGCAGCGGCTCTTTGCTGCAGGCCTCGTCATCGGCGGCCGTGATGTCGGCACAAGCGCTCAACCTATCGCAGCTGCAGCGGAATAAGGGGAAAGATAATGGATACAGGTTATACTCCCACCACCAGGATTGGCAATTTTATCGCCGGCAGCTGGGTCTCTGAACCCGAGACCATGTCTGCCATCAATCCAGCGACGGGCGAGGTGATCGCCCAATTGCCGAAATCGAGCCGCGAGACTGCTGCGATGGCTGTGGCTGCCGCGAAGTCCGCAGCCGCAGCATGGGCCGCGACACCGGTGTTCAAACGTGCCGAAATGTGCGTTGCAATCGGCGCCGCGATCGATGTTGAACGCGAAGCCATTGCGCGGATACTCTCGATCGAACAGGGCAAGGTCTATGCCGAAGCCCTCGGTGAAGTCGGCAAGGCCGCGGACGGCTTCCGGCTCGCCTCCGAACTCGTCAAACAGATGGGCGGTCAGACGCTCCCGGCGGAAGATCCGACCAAGCTGGTGATGACCATCCGCCAACCACGTGGCGTCTATGGCGTGATCACGCCGTGGAATTTCCCGGTCAATATTCCTGTCGAATATCTTGCACCCGGTATTGCCACCGGCAACGCGATCGTCTGGGTGCCGGCACCGTCCACGTCGCTTGTCGCCTGTGCCCTGATGCAGGCGATCGAGAAGGCCGGGCTGCCGGCCGGTGTGTTGAACCTCGTCATCGGCGAGGGTGCGAGTGCCGGGGATGCGGTGGTCGTCCATCCGGATGTTGCCGCCATCGGCTTCACCGGCAGTGCTGCAACCGGCAAGCGGATTGCCGAGCGCGGCGCCGGCAAGCCTCTGCTTCTGGAGCTTGGCGGCAACGGCCCGGTTGTTGTCTTCGAGGATGCCGATCTGGATGCGGCGGCATCGGCTGCGGCCGGTGGAGCGTTTTTCAATGCGGGCCAGGTGTGTGCGGCGACCGGCCGTGTGCTGGCGCATCACTCGATCGTCGATAGCCTCTGCGAAAAGCTCACCGCGCACGCGGCAAAGCATGTTCTCGGCGATCCGTTTCATCAGGGGACGACAATGGGGCCGTTGAACAACCCCAAGGTCGCGGCCAAGGTGAAAGAACATGTCGATGATGCCGTTGCCAGCGGCGCCAAGGTGCTGATCGGGGGAAAACCGCGGGCCGACCTTGGCAGCGACCTATTCTTCGAGCCGACCGTGATCCGCGATGTAACCCGTGAGATGAAGATCAACCGCGAAGAGACCTTTGGTCCTGTCGTGCCGGTTCTCGCCTTTCAGGACGAGGCGGAAGCGCTGGATCTGGCGCTGGACAGCGAATACGGCCTGTCGGTCGGCGTCTTCACTGCCGACGTGACGCGCGGCGTGGAAATTGCCAGGGCCATTCCAGCCGGTATCGTCAACATCAATGCCGGCAGCACCTGGTGGGAAATCCACCTGCCCTTCGGTGGTGGTTCCAACACCAAGAGTGGCATCGGCCGCCTCGGCGGTATCCATACCATGGAAGCGATGACCGAACTCAAAATGATCACCATTACCATCGGTCGGAAGGGAACGGCGGCATGAGCATGGTTTCTGTTGCGGCGCAGGAAGACAGCAATGTTCGCCTAACGCCGGTGGAAAAGACGCGGCTTCTCCTGCGCCTCGTCGATGAACTGATACCGGGCGCGGACGGCTGGCCGTCTGCTTCGGAGGCCGGTGTGCATGGCATCATCGCTCTGCGCCTCTTTGTCGAAGGCGCGCCGGGTATGTTCGACAAGATTGCCGAGAAATTGGGTTGGCCGACGGGCGGGCTCGACAGCGATGATCCGGCCGCACGGAACGAAGCGGTGATGGCTTTCGAAGCGGCTGATCCGGACCTGTTCGACAAGGTCTATTCGGCGGTGGTCCTCGCCTATTACGAAACGCCCTTCGTCGTCGAAGCGATCGCCATGACCGGCCGTCCCTATTCCGTCCGCCCGCATGTCTCGGGTTACCTGATGTCGCCATTCGACTACGCCCGCGACACGCCCAAGCATGGACGCGGCCACTACCTGAAGACTGAGGAGATGCGCCCCGTCGATACGTCCGGACTGCATCTCGACACGAACAAAACTGACCGTTGGGGAGTTCATCGATGAACAATGACCGCACCTGTGACATCCTGATCGTCGGCGCCGGTGCCACCGGATCTCTCGCCGCTCTCGTATTGGCACAATCCGGCCTCGACGTCGTCTGTCTAGAGCAGGGTTCCTGGGTCGAGGCAGAGGACCATCCACATCTGCATGCGGACTGGACCTGGCAGCGGCGTACCAACTGGAGCCCGGACGTCAACAAGCGCAGCCACCCGGACGATTTTCCGGTCAATTCGGATTCCTCACAGATCCTGATGTGGAATGCCGTCGGCGGATCCACCAATGTCTACGGCGCCATCTGGCCGCGCTATCGCCCTTCCGATTTCCGCAAGGGAACCGAACACGGGCTGCAGCCTGACTGGCCAATCAGTTATGAGGACATCGCTCCCTATTATGAGGAGGCCGACCGGCTGGTCGGGGTTTCCGGACTGGCCGGTGATCCGGCCATGCCAGCTCGCGAAAAATGTCCGACGCGGCCGATGCCGGTTTCGAAGGTGGCGAAGCGCCTCGCTTCGGGTTTTGACGAACTGGATTGGCACTGGTGGCCGGCCGAAGCCGGTGCGGTGACCGAAGACTATGACGGACGCCCGGCCTGCAACAATTGCGGCACCTGCAACGGCTGCCCGCGCGGCTCGATGAGCAAGTATTCGATGTCCATCTGGCCGAAGGCTTTGGAGGCGGGCTGCGAACTGAGGATCAATGCGCGTGTACTGAAGATCGAAAAGGACGCCGACGGCCGAGCCAGCGGCGCACTCTATATCGACCGCAATACCGGCCAGAAACATTTCCAGAAGGCGAAGATCGTCATCGTTGCGGCAAACGGCATTGGAACACCGCGCCTGCTGCTTGCGTCGGATAATCTCGCCAACAGCAACGATCAGGTCGGGCGCTACCTGCTTCACCACACCCTGGTCGCCTGCGAGATGTGGGTTGATGAGCCCGTCGATGGCCAGATCGGCTATGTCGCCTCGCTTCTGTCGCGCCAGTTTGCCGAGACCGATGTCTCGCGCGGTTTCGTCAACGGTTTCAACTTTAATTGCATCACCTCGACGGCTTCCGCCGGAGAACTGGCTGCAGGCTGGTTCACATCGGCACGTGCCCCCTGGGGCAAAGATCACCACAACTGGTTCCAGCGGCATTTCGGCCACTCGATCGGCGTGTTCGCCATTGGCGACGATCTTCCCAATCCTGAAAACCGGGTTACGCTTGATCCCGTCCTGAAAGACTCGGACGGTGTTCCGGCAGCAAAGACACAATATGCTCCTGGCGAAAACGACAAGCGGATGATGAACTATATGCTCGATCGACTGGAAGAGCTCGCCAAGGCATGCGGTGCCTTCGAATACAAACTGCATGACTATCGCGACAAGGACGGTGTCTACCGCACACCGGCATGGCACATGATCGGCACCTGCCGCATGGGAAGCGATCCGAAAACCTCAGTCGTCAATAAGTGGCACCAGACCTGGGAAGTTCCGAACCTGTTCATCGTCGATGGCAGCGTTCTGACCACCGGCGGTGTGGTCAATCCCACGCCGACCATTTCGGCGCTGGCGCTACGGGCCAGTGCCTATATTCGCGACAATTTCGAAACGCTGTCCACGGCGACGCGCGCATCGATTGCGGCCTGAGGTGATATCGTGATGCAGCGCCCTCCGGCCGAACCGGGAATGCATGAAACTGAAATCGATACTCCTGCTTTGGTAATCGACCTCGATGCCTTGGAAGCGAACATGGACCGCATGGCGGCGTTCTGCCGCAAAGCCGGCGTCGGGCTGCGGCCGCATGCCAAGACACACAAGTCGCCGGTCATTGCCGGCTGGCAGGCCGCACGCGGTGCTGTCGGGCAATGCGTCCAGAAGCTGGCGGAGGCGGAAATCCTCTCCTGGTCTGGCGTGCGCGATATTCTCGTCTCCAACGAAGTGGTTGCGGAACGCAAGCTGAGGCGGCTTGCCGCCTTGCAATCGATGGCGAAGGTTTCGGTCTGCGCGGACGATCCGCACACCGTCGACCTGATCGAGCAAGTGGCTGAAGCGGCCGGACAGCGCATTACCGTACTGGTCGAGATCGACCTGACGGGTGCGCGTTGCGGTGTCTTGCCGGGTGCGGAAGCGGCTGTGCTGGCGAAGCGGATCGCAGCGAGCCCGCATCTCATCTTCGGTGGATTACAGTCCTATCATGGCGGAGCACAGCATCTGCGCAGCGAGGATGAGCGCGAGCAGGCGATTGCCAGCGCAATCGACAAGACCGTGGAGACCATAGAGGCAATCCGGACGGTCGGTCTTGCATGTGCGATCGTCGGTGGCGCCGGTACCGGCACTTTTCACCATGAGGCAGCCAGTGGCGTTTACAACGAGATGCAGGCCGGCTCGTATATTTTCATGGATGCCGATTACGCCCGCAACCAGCCCAGGCCTGAGTTCCAGCAGTCGCTCTTCGTGTTGAGCACGGTCATGAGCGCTGCACGTGACGGCGTCGCTGTCGTCGATTGCGGCCATAAGGGTATCACGATTGATAGCGGATTGCCGCTGGTCCACGGCCGCGAGGATATCGACTATGTCGGTGCATCCGATGAACACGGCACACTTGCCCTGCGCGGTGGCGCGCTGGCTATTGGCGAGATGCTGCGTCTGGTGCCCGGACATTGTGACCCGACTGTCGATCGTTACGACTGGTATGTGGGAATGCGCGGCCAATGTGTGGATTGCGTCTTTCCAGTTGCCGCAAGAGGTATGATGCAATGAGCCTTGCCAAGATTGATGTGACAGCGACACCGGGATTGGTCGCGGGATTGCGGTGCATCACCTGTGATGCCTTCTACCCACCCAGACTACTCTACCGCTGTTCTGCATGCGCCGGCATTCTGGAAGCGGAACGCGCCGTGCCGACCGGTAGATGGAGCGCGAGCGATTTTGTTTGTGAGGCAGTAGCACTGGGAGAAGGTGCTACACCGCTTCGGCAAATATCACCTTCTTTGCTGCATCCCGATTTTCGCGGCACGCTTCTGGTCAAGGACGAAACGCGAAATCCATCCGGCTCGTTCAAGGACAGGTTGGTGGCTGCGGCGCTTTCACGTGCCATCGAATTCGGTGCGCGAGGCATCGTCAGCGCGTCGAGCGGAAATGCAGGCGCCGCCGCAGCCTGCTATGCGTCGAATGCCGGAATACCAGCAGTTATCTGCTGCCCGGAGGCGACACCGCACGGCAAGCTGGCGCAGATCATGGCTTATGGTGCGACCCTCGAACGGGTGCCCGGGCACTATGGAAATTCATTCCGGCGTGCGCTGGAACTCAGTGACGAGCGCGACTACGTCAATCTCACGACGACCTATCTCAATCCATACGGGGTTGATGCATTGCGGCTGGTCGGTCAGGAAATTGTCGAATCGCTCGCAGGCGTCTCTCCCGACTGGATCGCGATTCCCACCAGTTCCGGGCCACTGGTAAAGGGCGTCTTTCAAGGTTTTCAGGATGCAGCCGTGCCGATGCCGAGACTGGTGGCGGCACAATCCGAGGGATGCGCTCCGATCGCGCGCGCCTTTGCCGAAGGGAAGGAAACGGTGGAGCCTTGGGAGTCGCCAAAAACGATCGCATCCGGTATCTCCGATCCGCTGCTCGGCTATCCGGAGGAAGGGAGCTACACATTATCGCTGATCCGCAGAAGTGGCGGCCAGGCGGTTGCAGTTCCTGATCGCGATATCATTGAAGCTATGGTGGCTCTAGGCCGCAATGCCGGTCTGTTCTGTGAACCGACGGGAGCCGTATCACTCGCTGCTTGCAATCGCCTTTTTACCGAAGGCGAGATCGGTGCATCAGACACAGTAGTCTGCGTCGTCACGGGACACGGTTTCAAAGATTTTGCTGCTTGGAAGGATGATCGGCTACCATAAGTCATTTCGCCTAAACCAAATGCTCATGTTTTATGCCGATGGATCCAAAAAATAACGGCTGGCGATGCGCAGTACGCAGTCCAAATCTCATCAAGACCGTAGCTGAGGATTCTGTCTCGCGCGCATCAAGTCGGCTGCACAGCTCCGAAAAGCCGATCTTCCCGCGCGCAACGACTTGTATCGCCCTCGACCGTTTAGTGCGGGTGTGCAGTGTGATCACAATCAGGGTATTGATCGCACTCAAGAAACCGGCTGTTGTTGCCCCTTGCCGTTCGACCAACTGCACGCGAGGACGGGCGCAGCATTACCTTCCATTTTCGCTGGGGAAGGAAGTAAGCGAGGAACCCAGGCCGGTATGTTCGAACATGATCAGACATCAGGGCAACGTTCTATCAGAACGTCCAGTCGGGGAGCCATGGGGCCGGACGCCGGCGTGTGGCCTGGTGCGGTTCGCGCGCGAACGCGTCACGTGCTCGATCAAATGACGGGGACCGCTTCGACGCATGCAAAGCCGTTTGTCACCGATTTCCTGATTCCGAGGGTCGCGACGGTCGCCGTCAAGCGAGCTTTCGACGCAGGGCAATCGACCATTTTGATCACTGGAGCGCCGCTTAGCGGAAAGAGCCATATCCTGCGGGAATTCGCAGAACGCATGGCGACCTCGGAAGCTTACGCCGTCTTCCTGGTCCGCGGTGGGCGCGGAGGGGCAGGCCTCTTTCAGAGGATCGCAAATATGCTGTCCGCCGCGCTCGAGTGGGCCGTGACGGAAGATGACATCCGACAATGGCTCAGGCGCCTCTCGCGCAGTGTTGGCGACCCTGTGCTCGTCCTTGCAATTGACGGCGTCGTTCCCGACTCACCGATTGCAAATGACATCGAAGAAATTTCTGAGTCGGGTTTCGGCTCGCGGTTGCGGCTTCTGGCCACGACCGACGACGCCGGCGGCTTGCTCTCCGGCTCGAACGGCCGCAACGTTACCGCTCTGGGAGAGGCCGCCCAAACCATCCAGGTCGAAGTGCTGAGCCAGGTAGAATTTCAAAAGGCGCAAGAGGTTCTCGCGGCCCACCGCATCGGTTTCCTGAAAGGAGCAAATTTCGCTGGCGAGTACCGCGCTCCCTGGCTGCTGCGGACGATGCTTGCCGATATTAGCCAGGATAGCCGGCACGCAGATCATGACGTGGTGTTGTCCTCCATGTTGGGTATTTGGTTCATCGATGCGGTGAGAAAGCGATTTGGGGCAGTTGGGGAAGCGGCTCGCGGTTTCCGCCTTCTTGCGCGCGACTTCGTCGCCGATGTGGCACGAACCTCGAGCGAGCTCGCCTTGGAAATTTCGCATGGGTTCGTGGTCCGGCGCGATGCTCTGCAACAGCCTACACGTGACGTCATCGACAAACTCGCTTCGCAGGGATGGTTGCGGACCTATCGCCATGCTGGCGGTGAAGATGTGATTGCGCCCCGCGCGCCAGACCTATTCCTGAGTGAGTTGGCTTACGCGATCGCGGAGGAATTGGAACGGCAGGCTGCGACGGATCCTCGAGAGGCAGGCCGCTGGTTGGCAGATCGCCTCGAGGGCGTCTTCCTTGGAGACCTGATCGGGGCGCAAGCCATTCGAGATATGGCCACAAGGCAGGGCGGCTTCTCGAGCGGTCTGCTCGTCGGGCTCCATGACCGAGCACCCCGCGCGAAGCCCTTCAGAGAGGGCGTGGTCGCGTTTCAAAAGCCTGATGGCACGCTGCAGGATCTTCGCATCAATGGCGACGGTACGGCAACGCTGCTGGACGCGGCGAGACACCCTCTAGGAGATCCGGTTGATCTCGAAGGAGAGCTATCGCAGACCTATGGGCCGATGGCAGGGTGGATGATCCTTGCCCAGCTGGCCTATCTTCCAGCCGCCATCGGGGACGATGATCGGCCGTCGATGGGCGGATCGTTACTGCTTGAGATCGGAACCTGCCCATTCCCCTTGATGCGACCGGCCCGCGATCCGATCGGGCATCTAGTTCACGATATCGCCGGGCACGGGTCGGTGCTTTGCGTCGAAAACGGAATCGTGGAACCCGCGACGTCGGCAATGCAACAATTCTTCACGGCCCAGTGGAAAGACGCTGACTCGTGGCTCGACGAGGCATTGTCTCGTAATTCGCTGCCCCTTTTGAATCGTATCCTGATTGCTTTGCGTGAGGTTCGTCACGTTTCTACCGGAGCCAGGAAGGAATGGGCGAAAAAGATGCTCAAAGATCGAATCGATCCCGCGATCGCGGCCATCCTGAAGCAGGACAAGCCTTCGTCGAAACGTCCTGGGAAGAAAGTGCGTAAGAGCACTGGTCAAAAATAAGCGAGCGCTTTGCTCGTCTCATCGCACAGGATTCTGGGGCGCTCGCGATCTGGAATGGCGCGACGTCGAACGAACGATCGCGGAGATATTCGACGGGCTCGGATTTAAGGTGACCTTGACGCCCGGCAGCAGGGACGGCGGCAAAGATGTCATCCTCGAATGCGAGTTCGTAGGCAAGCAGGTAACCAATTATGTCGAGATCATGCATTGGCGGTCGTCTGCGCGCGTCGGGACCGACGCTGCGGAGAAGCTGCTCAAGGTGATCGTCCGGGAAGAGAAGGCTGGAAGTCTCTTCTTGTCGACTTATGGGTTCACCGAAATGCGTTCGAGCAGTTGACGACGATCGACCGATAAAAGCTGCGATTTGGCGATCAGGACAGGATCGTCACGCTCTGCCGCAACAAACGTGAAGGCAAGGGCCGGGATCTCGTCTCCACCGAGGAATTTGACTGAGGTGATCTTCGGCGACTGACGTTCATGCCGCTCAGCCGTGCGTGGCATCCGGGGGAAGCGACGCCGCTGCTATCTTCGCCTCCAGCCGTGCAGCTTTCTCTGGTGTGTCGATATATTGCGAAAGCACCGGTCGAGGGCCGAAGACATTGCGACAGACGATCTGGACATCTTTGGCGCCGCGTCGGCGCACCTCCGTCGTGATGGTGGGCACGAGCGCGGCGTGGGCACGTATCAGGCCGTCGCTTGATCGGTCCTGGCCGATCGTCATCCGGTAGGAAAACTGCGCGATGGTCCGGTTGATCTGCCGCACCTTCCGGCTATCCGAGATGTCGCGGTGGCGGGAGATCATGTTCACCGGCCCTCGCTTGCTCGAGCCACGCACCAGCATGCGGGCGGAAACCGGGAAGATCAGCTCAACCTCGTCTGAATGCTTGTAGGGGATTCGCGCGTGAAACGGTTGACGCGGGTCGTAGCTGCACAAAGGATTGTCCGAAGTCAGGAACGGCGTGGCCGTGTTGTTATGCAGCACTTCGAAACCAAGCCGGGAGCAGAGGTCTCCGAAATCTTTGAACTCGCCCTGCATTGCCAAGAGCGTTTCATGAGGATTGATGCCTATTTGCACTGTGTCGAGCTGACCAGCGTAGCGCTCCAATTCCGGAGGGAGTGCGCCGATTTCTTTGGCGATCTTGTGTTCGCTGCGGAGCTTGGCCTCCAGCATCAAAGCGTGTCGGTCGCGCGTTGCAGGAACGCGGGCGCGCATGATTGTTTGCATGCCCAGGACATTGAAGGAGATTGCGGATGACAATCGGCGCTCCGTGAGAGCCCTAAGCGTCTCAGGCCACACGGTTTCGATGGTATTCCACAAATCCTCAAAACGGTGGTTTTCCTGACCTCCCTCGGGCAGCTTCTGTGAATAATAGTCTCGCTCGAAGCCGATCGCCCTCGGCTTCATGGGAAGGGGATCTCCGGGCTTTTCGCAAAGGTAGACCTGAACCCGGCCGTCATCGGCGGCAAAGCCGTCCATGTAGATTGCCGAGATGAAATGGTGCCGGCGGTTGTTGCGATTGGTATCGCTGCCGGACGGGTTGAGCATGCTGAACGGACGCACATCGCCGTCGGCGGGAACGGCACCCCACTGGCCGAAATATTTTCGCTCCTTGGTCATTTATTACACCGTCCACAAATCGTCGGGCCCGAGATAGCTCAAGTTGAGCTGGGCGACATTTAGAGCCACGCTCGCTCGTACCAGGCCACGCCGAGTTGGATTGAGGGGGTGCTGCAGAAGGCCGATAGCGTGTCCGTCCGGCGCCAGAACAAGTGGCTGGCCGTTCCGGTGGAAGAGGCTGACTGGCGTGCCTGCGGGGGCTGGCGCGGCGAACCACTGGACGTTTCCAAGATAGTCTCGGCGTGCCCAGGTCCGGTTATCCGACGGTGCAAACTCCTGGATGAACTCCCGCCATATCGCTCGAGTCTCAGCCGTCGGCCAGTCGGCCTGGGACGACCAGGCCGCAAGGTCGGGTGAGCGCAACCAGGCGCGCAATTCCGCTCCGGTCGTAAAGGTTGCCGCTGTGTCGTTGACGGCCTTGATGGCAGCCAGCCGCGAGTTGAAGCCTGCCTGGATCAGGATTGACGCGGCACGGTTCATCGTGCCGGTCTCGACAGCCGGTACGGCCAAGCCGAGCTCATGGTCGTCCAAAGCAAGTGAAAATATACCGACAACATCGCCATTGGCGGCGGCACGAACGCGCAGGGCCTCCATAGCCCAGGGCAAGCGATAAACCAGGCCGCCCTCAATGAACTGCAAGGCATCGGCTTCCTGACCGGCGACTATCGCGGCTAGCGGCTGCCCGAGCAGCCAGCACCTGAGAATATCGCGCCAATTGTCGGGGAATGGGTCTGGCGCGAACGGATAGAAACCGAACACGCGGTCTGCGATGCCTGTGATCGCGGCAATGGCCGCCTCATCGTCGGATACAGCGAGAGCCGCGTTGGCGAGGATGAGCAGGTTATTGGCCTCGGGCGCAATTGCATCAAGCGCGTGCCCGGCCTCGAGACCGAGCCCGGCCAGAAAGTAGCCACGCCGTCTAACGGCGGTTGAATTCGCCCAGATAGCGGCTCCGTGTGAGCAGCGTGGTGCGGTAGGCGGCGCGGGAAGCATCGTCGACGCGGAGCAGGCGACGATGCCAGAGCGAAGATTGAAGAATGTTGTCGAGTGCTACCTCGATCTGGTCATCGGGGACGTCGGCTTCGCCGATGAGACTGAGAATGGCGGTATCAAGCGTCGCCATATGACGCTCCCATTCCTTCAGCGCCCGCTCGCGCTTGTCAGCCTTTTCGTTGGCAACCTCCGGAAAGGTCCAAACCGCGCCTTCGACATCGACATACGCGCGGCCGGCGCGGCCGATGACGTTCTTGAATTCAGAGACCTTGATCTTCTCACCGTGGCGATAGAGCGAGTGCATGACGACGGCGGTTGCCGACAGATTGAGGCCCTGGGCCAGCGTCGGCGATGAGATCGTGATCTTGAGCACGCCGTCACGCAGTAGACGTTCGACTTCCTTGCGATAGGCGGTCGGCAAGGCTCCGTGGTGCAGCGCCACGCCCAAACGCAGACATTTCAGGATGTCGCTGTGCGGGCCAAGCCATTCTTCACCGAGCGCTATCGCGGTTCGCAATGTGGCAGGATCGACGGTGAGCAAGGAGGTGAGCGCGCCGCGTGAGTGTAGGTCGACGATGACCTTGGCAAATGGTTCGACACTCCGGCGCTCCGGGCAATAGATCAGAACGGTCTGGCCGTCGCTGACGAGGCGCCACGCGGTAGCAAGGCTTAACTCCTGCTGGTTGTCCGGGAAGAGCCGTGTGCGGAGCTTTTTCGGTGGCACAGACAGCGGCGGCGCGGCGCCGGTGAGAAACCGGGGCACGAAGGGCTTTTCCTCGCCGACACGAAGATTGAGGCGCGCCGTCGGCGAGCTCCAGGTCACTTCGCCGAAGCGCAGACGTGTTGGACGCCAGTCGTGCTTGATGGGACCGCCCGGCTGATCGCGTCGCAGCCACGCCGAGAAGTCCTCCATTTGATCGCCATCGGGAAGAATCGTAGAAAGGCAGACAATGCGGCGCTGGTCAGCGTCCGGACGACGCAGCAGGCGCTGAATCTGAACCTCGTATCGAACTTCGCGTTCACCAGGCCCGATCATATGACCCTCGTCGAACACGAGCAGACCGACATCGTCGAGCAGCGACGGATCGTTTCTCAAGGCAAAGTCGAGCTTTTCAGGAGTCGCAACAACGATATCGCGCTCGCGGATGGCATCCTCGTCGAACCCAGACACGCCAATGCTGCCATAAAGGGCGGAGATGGTCTTGCCGAGCGGTCCAAACGTACGCTGGAGTGTGGTTTCCGTCTGCGCCGATAGGGCGCGAAGCGGTGTCACGAACATGACCCGCCGGCCGGCGGCCAAACATCTCAAAATGGACAATTCGGCGATGCGGGTCTTGCCGGCGCTGGTCGGCAGCGAGACAACGAGATTGTCGGTCTGATCGATAGAACGCAACGCGGCCTCGCTCTGCGAAGGCCAGAGGTCGAGCTCGGCCCTCGGGCGGCGAGCGAGCAAAGCGACGAACAGCTCGCGAAGGTTTGGCCATGAAGGTGCAGCGCCGCCGGCGGGGAGTAGCGGAATCCTTTCGTGGAAGGTGTTCGACCAGAGATCGGAGAGCAGATGGATCGCTACCCGATGCACCCACCATTGCGGCAAAAGGTTCAATTCCGCGCAGATTGCGAGACTCTCACGGAGTTGGGCGATTGCGCTGTCAAGAAGCGCACGCTCGCCGCGATCTAGTGCGAGAAGGAACATCGCAAAGGCGCCAAAAAACGTGTCTGTCAGCGCAAGATCCAGGCCTGCGAAGAGGAAGTCTTGGCCATCACGGTCCTCCACATCGGCGGCCGGCTCGGCGAGGCGTTGCTGAAAGAGCGCAGCGATGGTTGCGTCCGAGCCTCGGCCGTCGAGACGGAAGGCGTAGACGCGTGCCCTCAATTCGGTGATGTCTCGTCGCATCAACAGCGCGAGTGCCTGCTCGATCGGGGAGAAATTCTCCTCGGCTGCAACGACCGTGAGAAGTGAATAGGCTCGAGCTGATAAATGCGCGAGGTGATAGCTTGCGGCTGCCATGACGAAATGGAAGTCGCGATCCGCCTCGGTGCGGTTGCCTTTCGCCATAACCGCTTCAAGCGCGGTAGCCGCCTGCTCAAATGCGATACGTGCTTGGTTTGGATCGCCGCCAAGTTCGAGCAGGCGCAATCCAAGCCCAAGCAAGCCGTAGGCGTAACTATGGAGATCGAAGCTGAGCTGGGGCGAGAAGGCGGGGGCATCAGGAGGTAGAACACCGTCACGCCAGATCATGGCGCGCGCCTGGCCTCGCGCGATGAGTCTGCCGCGAAAGCCGGTCGTGGCCGCGTCCGTGATGGCCGCTATGATTGCTTCAGGGCTGGTTGGCATTGGCAATTACCTGAGCGTATACGGCCCCAACGAAGGCGGCATGGCCGTCCACATGTAGACCGATGCCCCATTGACCAATCGGACCAGGATAAGCCTGAAGAGCCTGTGTCAGCAGTACCTGCGGGGAATTTCCTGAGAAAGTGAAGAGGAGATGCTTGACGCTCTCGGGTGTAATTCCGTGCCGATAAAGCGCATCATCAATCGCATCGACGAGCGGCATGTCGGTGCCCAATTCCATGAGCCTGGCCGAGATGTAGGATAGAGAATGCGATGATGGCAGGCCGCCATCCTTGTCGAGGCCTGTACGCGCCTCTTCAAGTGTCTTGGTGCGAAGGGCAGCGCGGCTCTTCGCTTCCGTTTTCAGGAAACGAAGGCGTTGTGTCGCCGGGTCAAGGAGCATCCCGATGACGTCATCGCCGCGCATTGCCATATCGCGGTGATCTCCCCAACGTAGCCGTTTGATGGGCGCGCGATAACCGCTGTGCGCGTTGATCCATTTGGTTGCGTAGATCTCGCCGAGATCACCTGACCGTATCTGGGAAGTTTGCGGTAGTAGGTCGGTGATCAACTTTGCCGCCCCGACCTTGCCCAGCCGCGCTAGCGCTCTCGCGATCCGTTCTTCAGCGGCATAGTGAGTAGGCACAGCGGTAGCCGTCACCTGGATGGCGGTGGGAGTGTCTATCGGCCGGCCCGTCATAACGTGGACGTGATGATTGCCGAGGGGCGTGTCCGAAGCGTCGCACCAATCGTTAAATTGTACCATGCGCTTTCTCGTCAGGTCGGGAAGAGGTCGCGAACACGAAGGAAGGGCATGCCGGTTTCGGCGGCCCTGCGCACCTTGCGTTCCAAAACCTGGTTGAGGGGAATTTCGCGATCGAGCATCTCGTAGAGATCGAGCCCATCCATACAGATGACTCGCTTGCCGCGACCGAAGGCGGCAAGGCCATCCTCGGTGAAACCGCTGTTGCTCACGAACAGACCGCGGGTCCATGCGGCCTTTTGTTCGATCTTGCCATGGAAGGTGTGCAGCTCGGCTACGCCGATTGGCTGGCCGTGCCATTTGGCCTCAAGGAGATAGATCTCGCTTCCGAGCTGAAAGCTGCCGTCGATCTGTTCGCCGCGTAGGCGGAAAGGCTCCTGGGCAGCGAGTCCGAAGGCGTCGAACAGGCCTTTGAGAAATCCCTCAAACGCGTAGCCTCGTGCATGTGGCGCGAGCGCGGTGACCTGAAGCAGATCCGTTTTAATCTTCGTGACCGCCTGTCGATCAACAGCGGCAGTCTGCGGGCTCGCTGCGGCGCGTTGGGGCGAAACGCCGCCCGAGAGGCGGTTGATTAGTGCTTTATAGCGCGTTTCCGCATTGGCGATTGGGTCGGCTCCGCCTGAGCGAGTGAGATATTCGCCACGATGCTCCCAAAGTGCCTCCAATGCGCGCACGGCCGTCGCGTCATCGCAGGTTTGAAGGAAGTAGCGCAGGCGCTTGCCTTTCGAGCCGCCGTTGACCGCGTATTGCGAGTCGTCGATGTTGACCTTGAGCTCGGAGGTGAAAAACTCTGCGAAACTGGTGTCGGAAAAATCCAGCACAAAGCCCGGACCTCGGACAAAATCGACGAGGTCGTCAACAAGACGCAGGTCTATGGATCGAATCGAACTAATAAATCTTCCTCCCCCAGCGGCCACCGCCGCGCTATTTGTTTATCTTTTCTTGCAGCGACGCAATCTTCGCAAGTATGTCTTCAAATGATGGCGGTGCCTCATCGAACATCATCGGCGCCATGGCTCGATAATCGGCACGCAAGTCCCTGACTCGAGCCTCATCAGGCATTAAGCGCAGCGTTCCCGGCTGTGCAGTATCGTAGTTGGCCCAAGCAGAACGGAAAAAGGTCGTCTTATGCTTAGCCACCTGCGCCAAGAGATCGAAGTCGGTTGCGGCTGCCTTGCCTTCCTCCGTATCAAGGAGCATGGCGAGATCGTAATAGTGCCGCGAGAAATATTGCGGCGTGGGCGAATCCGCTGGACGGTGTGCTTCCGCATGGAGTGCGGTCGCCTTTTCCCAGAAAGTACGCCGCGCTGATAGCACCGTTACGGTAGTGTCTGGATGCTCGAAGAAGTCGGGATAATCCTCAGCCGCATAAGGGCGAACGACTTTCTCTTCCGTTGGCCAAGGATCGCCCCGCGCGCCAAGTTCAAGCTTCACGCGCGGCGTAATGTAGGCCATGCCTTCATATTCGGTATTAGGGAGTGCCGCTGGATAGTGGAAGTTGACCGTTTGGGCGTCGTCGGCATCGATCTCTAGCTTCCACTCTCCGCTGGTCGGCTCACCGATCTGTTCCACGATCGCGGCGCGAAGAGCTGGGAGAAGTTTTTCTGCGATGTGACGCTCGACGTCACCAACCAGATCGTCGATCAGCCGTGCAGCCTTCTTCTTGCTGATACCGTCCTTCTCGGGATCGCGGTCGCCGGTGTATCCAAGCTCGGCGCGATCAAATGACAAGTCGATATCCTCAGAGAAACGGCGGATAGCGTCAAACGCTTTGGAAAGTGACGTCCCTCCCTTGAAGACGAGCGAGGCTGTCGCGCCCTTGGGGAGGCCGAAAAGCCGCCTCAGACTCCAGCAGACCCAGAAGTCCTTCTCGATGATAGTGTTGGCAACGCCCCGACGCGCGCCGGTCTCCCCGAAGAGGGCGGCGCGGTCGTCGGTTGAAAGCAGGGCGACCTTATCCATCGATATCGGCCGCCGCTGCGTTTGCAATCGAGACAAGTGTCGGGCGCATCCAGGCGGGCGCCTGAATAGCGGTCGAAGCTAGTGTCTTCTTGTCGCTTGGCGACAGCCTACGCGCCGCGATCTGCGCGACGTCGGCCGCCCGAACGGGTCCAACATGGCGAAGCGCTTGAACCACCGTACCGGCAGGACTGCCCGGAGCGATCAGATGCTTGGGCGAAGCATGACGAAGATCGACGACGCGTTTCCCGAGCACGACACGTCGCGAGGGGCCATCGGTGAGATAGGTGCTCTGGGCGGGGACCTGTGTCGAAAGGCCGAGCGCGTTCGCCGCCCGTGCGCCAGCAATCTGTACCCGCGAGCCAGTCTCACGAGCAAGCGCCCGGGCTACATCATCGGGAGTAGGCGACAGGGCGCCGAGCTTTGGATGCAGCTTGGGATAATCGTACAGCCCGCGTGCAAGGCGGCGAAGTTGACCACCCTTGACCAGCCGGGAAAGGGCTTGGTCAACCGATGAGCGGACGGCGACGGATAGAAAGTCGCTTGGCGTGAAGACACTACCGCGTCCGCTGGCGCGGACACGCTTCATGACCCGGTCGGGAACAGATGGGGCGGCTGTATTCATGTGTCAGAAAATAAGACATCTTTTTCTGACATGCAAGAGGGCATTACGGCAGCTGCAGTCAGCGCGATCATGAGCCCGTCCTGTCTCTCGGAGTTGCTGACGTGGAAAGTTTCGCGGGCAGGCCTGGCGAAGGTCAGCACTCAATTCAAAGGGGCAAGAAAGGGTAAAATGCGACGAATCCACATACGCCCAAACGCCGACGCTTTGGACGGTGGCGGGAGCGGAGCGGCCTCGACGGTGCTAGCCGTCCGAAATTTTATCGCGGGTCGAGACGCAGAGAGATGCTAAGCTGTTGTGAACAAGCGAAATTTGCCTGAGTAATCGCACAACCATCTTGTGCAGAGCGCGGTATAGCGTAACCATAAGAATTCGACCGTGTGGGGGCGAGTGGAAGCTAAAGCGGGGGTGACAGTTGAACGCTGAGATAAAACCGACGAAGCATAGCGCTCCGGGGCAGTATCTCGGGTTTGCACTGCAGCCTGTCCGAGCATTCTATCATCTACTCACCGCGCCCAAAGGCGCAAAGGTTGCTCTTGAGTTGCAGGACGACGTTTCGGTCCACTACGTCGACGGGAGCGTTTGTCTTGAGCAAACAAAAAGCGCCCTAAAACAAAATCCGATTGCGGACTGGGACGAAGATCTCTGGAAGGCCTTCGATAATTGGCGCGTTATGCTCGATGCTGGTCAGTGTGTAGCGACCTCGACCAAGTTCCGACTTTACGTGACGCCTGCCAAAAAGGGGGCCTTCGCCGAGACTCTTTCCGCCGCCAAATCCGACGAAGAGGTCGAGGCCGCGCTCCATGTCATTAAGACGAAGCTTGATAAGAAGAAGAGTCCTCCAGCGAGTGCCGCCAAGGTAAACGCGCTTCTCGATGCACCGGAGGGAGATCGCCAGGGTCTGGTTCGGAATTTTGAATTGGAAGCTGATGCTAACGATCCGCTGGAAAGCATCAGGGATTGTCTTCGGCCGTCGGTCGCTGAGGATAATATCGACATCATCGTCCGCTCCGGTATTGGTCAGGCCAAACAGGCGATGGATCGACTGATACAGCAGGGCGAAAAGCCTATCCTCGATGCTGGCGCGTTTCGCCGCGATTTCCACGCCTTCATTCGCCAGAACAATCTGCCCGGTTTACTCGCGTCGTTCAGCGAGTCGCCCGACGACAGCTTGATCGCCGGCATCGCTGCGGCGCGTCCGGTCTTTGTGCGGCAGCTTGAACTCATCGAGGCCACCGAAGAGGACCGACTCCGCGCCGTCAGCGACTACCTGCGCGCCTCAGCTGACAAAGCGGATTGGGCAGAACGCGGCGAGATTTTCTCCGGCAGTCTGGACGGTTGGGACGAGGATCTCGTCAAGAAGCACGGCATGACGAAAGGCGATGTCGCCGACCTGCACGGCGAGAAGTCCGCTGCTGTCCAGGGCAGGCTGCTCTATCGTCAGTGCGCTCAGCACATCGCTCCTGTTGAGGGCCGAGCGGTTCCCAGCCATTTTGTCCATGGGAGCTTCAACGATCTTGCCGATCGCCGCGTCCTTGGCTGGCACGGCGATTACGTGACGCTGCTGGAGGATGGCGGCGAATGACGGCCTTATCACCACTCAGGCTCAACGAACTCGATATCGTGCAGAACCCCGTGATCGGCGCCTATCTGATTTGGCAATTCGCGTTGGGTTATCAGGAAGAAGGTGCCGCCGAGGTTGCGATTCCTCTGGCATTCCTCGTGCTGCCAATGCTGTTGCACCGGCAGACGTTCGATGAGGTGGCATCGACGCGCAAAGCATCTGGCCTGCCGCTGTTTGCTGCGAAATTCGACAAGGAGCGGGAGATTTTGATGGGCATACACGGACGCGCGATGCAACTGCGACCGCTCAGCCTTCAGTCGATCGGGGTGGCAGCAACGTCGAAGCTCGTGCGGATCGATTACGACACCGCGCAGTTCCACGGATATCCATTGGACCTGCTCGACGTCGCCAAACCCAAATTGCCTGAACGCTTAAAGGGCTTCGCGTCGGCGGCTGACAAAGTTGGCTATTGGTTCTCGAACATCGGTCTGGCGCAGGTTGCCTCCACACTCAGGGTGGATTTCTAATGTATTTTCAACTGCGCAAGCTCATCCTTTGGCCGCGACACGATGCCGAACCTCGCATTGTCGAGTTTCATCCGGGAGTCGTGAACGTCATCAGCGGCGCCTCGAAAACCGGCAAGTCCGCTGTGATCCCCATTATAGATTACTGCCTTGCATCCGATAAGTGCGCCATTCCCGTCGGAGTGATCCGAGAAAACTGTGGTTGGTTTGGCGTTCTCATCGATACGGTCGAAGGGCAGAAGCTGCTCGCGCGTCGAGAACCCGGCGATAAGCAGAGCACTAGCGACATGGTGATGATTGAGGCGGGCGAGATCGAGATTCCGAGGCGGATCGAGGACAAAGGCACTACTACTCAAGTAGTTAAAGCCACGCTCAACCGGCTTGCGGGGCTGACCAACCTCGATTTCGAACCGGAGGCAGATTCGAACTTCAAGTCTCGGCCGAGTTTCCGCGACCTTATGGCTTTCACCTTCCAGCCGCAAAATATCGTGGCCAACCCAGACGTGATGTTTTTCAAGGCCGACACGACCGAGCATCGTGAGAAGCTCAAGACCATCTTTCCCTACATCTTGCAGGCAGTGACAGCGGACGTCCTGCAGGCCCGGTCTGAGCTGGACCGCTTAGCTCGCATCTTGCGCCGACGCGAGAACGATCTGAGGGCTCTGGTGTCCGCCGCCAACGCATGGCGAATGGAGGCACAATCATGGCTTCGGCAGGCCGTCGAATTCGGTCTGTTGCAGCCTGATCAGATCATCCCGACTGACTGGTCCGAAATCGTCGATTTGCTCCGCAGCGTCGTTAAGGCCAATGGGGATGCCGCGCATCCAACACTTGCAGGCGTAGACACTGCGCTCGATCGGCTTCAAGCGCTGCGAGCCGAGGAGACCTTGGTCGCGGCTGAATTGACCCGGCATCGTCAGCGTCTGAGCGAATTGCGCCGCCTTGTGGAAAGCAGCGACATCTATGGCAGCTCGCTGCGCATTCAGCGCGATCGCCTCGCGCTGTCTGATTGGCTGCTAAAGCTCTCGGAGGACGGTGACAATGGCGAACCAGTCGCACTCCTATCGGATGGGGGCAAACAAAAAATCCATCAGCTAACGGACGCGCTCGCCTCTATCGAGGTTCGGCTTCGGACGCATCCGAGCGTGTCAGACACCCTAGACCGCGAAACGCTTCGCCTGCGTGCAGCGGCCGAAACGCAGCTCGTCCGCCTGAACGAGATCCGTCGCGAGATAGGGGTCCTCGAGCGCGACTCGAAGGCGGCCAAGCAGGCGATCGACCGGTTTGACCGCATGGAGCGTTTTCTTGGGCGGCTAGAACAGGCACTCGAGCTGTACGATCGCACGGACCAGTCTGCCGGCCTTCGACAGGAGATAGACGCGCTCAAGGCGCAAATCTCCGAGCTCCAACGCAAGGTCTCCGAGACCGAAATCGCGCGGAAGCTGCGCAACGCCGTCGACAGTATCGAGGCCACGACGGGACGTTTGATACCGCGCTTGGATGCGGAATGGCCCGATGCGCCGGTGCGACTTATGATCCCCGATCTCACTGTCAAGGTGATCCGGGGCACGCGCGACGACTACCTCTGGGAAATCGGTAGCGGCGCCAACTGGCTGGCCTATCATGTCGCGCTAACGCTCGCCCTCCAGATCTTTTTCCTGGACCTTCCACATCATCCCGTCCCGGGTCTTCTGATTTACGATCAACCTAGTCAGGTCTATTTTCCGCGGCGGACCGCCGGAGATAGTGGGGCCGATCCTGTAGCTTGGCGCGACGAGGATGTGGTTGCGGTGCGGAAGGTCTTCGCACTTTTGGGCGAGCAGGTCGCGGCTGCGCGCGGTCGGTTGCAGGTCATTGTGCTTGACCATGCCGATGAGGATGTGTGGGGCGACTTGCCTAACGTCATTTTGGCTGAGGAATGGCGTGACCGCGCATTGGTGCCGTTCGACTGGCTTGAGGAGGACTAATGTCAAAACGACTTCCTCTGGCAGCTCGACGAGCCCGTGGACGAGCGCTAGATGGAGCCACGACGGAACTTATTGGGCGGCTCTCACCTGAGACGTTAGGCTCGTAAAGGTGTGGTGTGGACCGATCGTAGTCGACAGGGGCTCACCTATCTACCGCCTCGATTCAATAACAAAATCAAAACCGTAGCACTCTGACGAGCCATGGGACCAGGGTTTTTGAATGGTGGCATGTTTTTTTGAACAAACTCAGATAGTTAACGAGAGCGCGAGCAATCGAACGGGGAATAAATGCGGTTCGAATCCTTTCAAGACCACTTAAAGTGCTTGCTGTTCATTCACGACGGCGTCGGTCGCGGTTGACGTGGGCTCGAAATAGATTGGAGTGATCTCCAGTTCTGAAAAGTCTACTTTCTTTATCATATTATTCGTATATGAGGATCCAAAAGCCCTCGCGATCGCGAGAAACGCTCCCTCACAGCGGATACGGACGTGCAGCGAACCATCTTAATGAGCAAGGCGCCGTTGGCGCACCGTGCCAAGAGGTGTCCTCCGCAGCGTATCCAGACTATTGCGGAGCGTTCATGTCCGCTGTTCTGAACACACTTTTCGCTCTGCACCGACGCTCCCTGCTCTGGACGGTAATGCGGATCGTGCATGACCCTCATACGGCCGAAGATATTACTCAGGAAACCTATGTTCGGGCAAAGAAGGCGTTTGATGAAGGTGCCGTACAGCACCCTGAAGGCTTCTTGCACCAGACAGCTCGCAACCTCGCGCTGGATCACCTGCGCCGAAAGGGAACAAGAAGCGCCGTTGAGGCTGGGGGACTAGATGATGTCGCGGCGGAGAATGTTGCAAGCGAAGTTGTTTCCCTTGAAGCGGCGATTATCGAGCGACAAAAATTCTCTGTGTTCGAAAAGGCGCTCCGTGGACTGCCGGATCGCGCACAGCAGGTGCTTATCCTCGCCCGGATCGAAGGATGGTCACACCATCGCATTGCTGACCATCTGGAAATATCCGAGCGAACGGTTTTCAACGACTTGAAGCTCGCTATGGCGCATTGCAGAGATGCGATTGCTCGCTACGAAAAAAGCTGAGGGCGCCCAAATGAAGCAGAAGCGCCCGATTGAGAAAATTTGCAGGATTGACGGCATGTTTGCCGGATTTCCGGTCGTAAGGCGTCTAGTCTACAGGAAGTCTGTTGAACTCATGATCGGATGGTATCGGTGAAACAAAACGATAGCACCACCCAGCAAAGCACCGGTGCCGAATTCGTGCATGATGATCCGATCGCTGATCAGGCTCTGGAATGGTTTGTTCGCCTTCAGGTTTCTGAAGCGGATGCGCCCGTCCGTGAGGACTTGCAGCGGTGGCTTTTACAGGATCCACGGCATGAGTATGAGTTCAGGGCACTTGAGGGCATCTGGGGGGCGGAAGCATTCGGCCAAGCCGTCGCTGGGTTGAAGCCGGTAATGGTTAAGCACGCTCCTCCCATGGCACGGCGTGCTCGCACTTGGACAATGCGGGGCACCGCAGCTGCGGCCTGCCTGGTGTTGGCAACCGGCCTCTGGCAAGGGCCCGAACTGCTTGTTGCATGGCAAGCGGATTATGCGACGGCAACCGGCAGCCAGTCGGCGGTGTCTCTGCCGGATGGGTCGAGCATGCTCCTGAACACCGACACAGCAGTCAGCATCGATTTTGAAAATGGGCAAAGGCGTGTCCGTCTCCTGAAGGGTGAAGCCTTCTTCGACGTCAAGCATGATCAGGCCCGTCCGTTTCATGTGGCTGGCGACTATGGCGACGTAGAGGTGAAGGGAACTGCGTTTTCGGTCCGCACCGACGGTGAGGAGACGACGGTGATCCTTGAACGTGGCTTGGTCGACGTGACCTGTCTGTGTACTTCGGGCGGCGAAGCGCAGTTGCTTCCCGGCCAAATGGTCACAGCCTCTGCTGCAGCCCTATCCCAAGTTTCCAGTCTCGACCCTGATCGCGCACTGGCATGGCGCACGGGCCGCATCGCTTTCGACGGTGTGCGTTTAGGCAAAGTCGTCGCCGAGTTATCACGCTATTATCGAAGCCGGGTATTTATTGCGAGTACCCGCGTGGAGCAGATGGTCGTTTCAGGCAACTATCGCCTGGATAATATCGAAGGTGCGATCCGCACTCTGGCGGATGCTGCCGGGGTCGGGATGACCCGTCTTCCTGGCGGCGTAATAATCCTTCGTTAAAATGACAACTTTTTTTGCCGGATCGGTAAGGCTGCTGCGTCAACCAGTTTGAGGGCAGCGTTCAGCGGGATGTCGAACGACCCTCAGTATGTTTAAGTGAGGGTATTTGGGAATGACGACGGGGCGGTCACAAATCAATCAGGCACAGCGTACAGGCCGAGCGAGACATCGGATGGTGGTTCATGCGCTGCTTGCGACTACGGTACTGGGTGTAGCTATCTTTAGCGCAGGAGCGCAAGCGTTCGCTCAGAGTCTTCCCGCGACCACATCCTCGCAATCGATCTCGTTCAATATCCCGTCGCAGTCATTGGCGTCTGCGCTCGATGCTTTTATCAACCAGAGCGGCTGGCAGATCAGCTATTCGTCTTCGCTCATTCGTGGAAAGCAATCGCCCGGTGTCCAGGGCAACGTAACTGCAAGCACGGCATTGAGCCGGCTGGTTGCTAGAGCGGGGATTGTCGTCAGGATCGGCGCGCCCGGATCCGCCGCCCTTGTCGCTCAAACCGACGTTACCGGTACAGTGGAAGGGGCGACGACACTCGCGCCTATCGTGGTTGCTTCCGAAAATGCCTGGGGACCGGTTGAAGGTATTGTAGCGACGCAGTCAGGAACTGGAACCAAGACCGACACGCCGATCGAAAAAATCCCGCAGACGATCAATGTCGTAACGGCGGAAGAAGTCGCTGCCCGCGGATCCGTGACGGTTGCGCAGGCATTGCGCTACACGCCGGGTGTCAATGTGAATGGCTTCACCGACGCCAACAAGATCGCCGATGAGGTAACATCGCGAAGCTTCGCGCCGACGCCGCTCTATCTCGATGGCGCCTATTTGCCCTATGCCGGCAGTCTCGGCGGTGCCCTTCAGATTGATCCCTATTGGCTTGAGCGCATCGAAGTGCTCAAGGGGCCAAGTTCGGTTCTCTACGGTCAGAACCAGCCTGGCGGTATAATCAACCTCGTAACGAAAAAGCCGCTCGAGACACCTTATCGCGAAATCAAAATCGGCTACGACAGCAACAATCAAAAAGAAGTGGGGGTTGATGTTTCTGGACCTCTGAATGACGAAAAATCGATCCTCTACCGATTCACTGGACTTGCGAAAGGCGGACAGGAACAGATCGATTTTACGAAGAGCGATCGGGTTTTTATGGCCCCGAGTGTTACACTCAAGGCTGACGAAGAGACATCTCTCAACCTGTACGGCTCTTACCAGCATGACGGCGGTGTGCCGGATTATCAGCCCTTGCCCTATATCGGAACCGTGGTCCCGGGGCCTGACGGACGATATATCGATCGCGATCTCTTCACTGGTGAGCCCGGCTGGAATGATTTCAACCGCAATCAGTATGTTATCGGCGCAGACCTCGATCATTCCTTCAGCGAAGATATCAAACTTCGCTCGCGCGTGCGCTATGTCGATGTTACCGACGACTACAAGGGGTTTTATCTCCGCTATTTCGTTCCAAACCCTGACGGTAGCAGCGACCAGTCGCAAGCGGTGCGCAACAAGCTGAACTGGGCCCAGCACAACTCGGTTTTCTCAGTCGATAACAATGTAGAGATCGAATTCGACACCGGACCGGTCCAGCATACGGCGATTGTCGGCATTGACTACCGGCGCTTCAGTCGGAAATACGACGGTTACAACGACTACGAGGCCGATCCTATTGATCTCTATGATCCGGTTTATGGCGGGGCCACAGCCGCTCCACCTCTTACGACCCGCTGGGACAACACATTGGACCAAGTCGGCGTATACGCGCAAGATCAGATCGAGTGGGATCGCTTTGTTCTGACGGTCGGCGGTCGTTACGATTGGGCGACGATCAACAATAAAACCCTGCCTCTTGTTGCCGGGGATAGAACCGTCACGGACAAGCAGAACGATGGCGCATTCACGGGTCGCATTGGCTTGACTTACCTGTTTGATAATGGCGTGGCGCCATATGTCAGCTATTCGGAATCTTTCTTGCCTCAACTAGGTACGACCTATGAGGGCAAATCCTATGATCCGCTCACCGGTCAGCAATACGAGGTCGGCGTAAAGTATCGCCCTGATGGCCTGAATGCTCTGATCACGCTTTCTGCCTTCCAAATAACCCAGCAGAATGCGTTGACTGACGACAATGACCATATCGGTTATTCTCTCCAGCAGGGGAAAACGCGTGCGCGCGGTGTCGAGTTCGAAGCGAAGGCGGAAATCCTTCCAGGCTGGAATTTAATCGGTGCGCTCAGCTACACGGATGCCGAATATACGAATGACTCTTATTATCAGGACAAGAAGACAACCCAGCATGCACCGTGGGCCGGGGCGATCTGGTCCAGCTACGAGTTCCAGACAGGTGCGTTCGACGGTCTGACGGTAGGTGCAGGGGTGCGCTACACGGGAACGAAGTTCGTGGATGGCTACAACACGATAAAAACACGAGCATTCTCGGTGGTCGATGCCTCGCTCAGCTATGACCTAGGCGCTGTCCGCCCGCAAATGAGCGGCGTTAAAGCAACGCTGAATGTCGAGAACCTGCTCGACACGCGTTATGTCTCGGACTGCGGATATGCTTTCGGCTGCTCTTACGGCAAAGCCCGTGCGGTAATGGCCAACATCTCCTACAAGTTTTGAGGAGCTTGCGGTGCGCTTTCCCGGTGCGCCGCGATCATGTCCTTTGAGGTCTGTCGTTTATCATGTCAATTTCCTTGCTGCGACGAGAACTGATCTACTCGTGTATGGCTCTACTCGTTGGTACTACGCCGTCTCGAGCAAGTGGCCACTTTCCGGTGACCGTGCGCCACGCGCTCGGTGAAACAACGATCACACGGTCACCCGTTCGCGTCATAACTCTCGGTTGGAGCGGAGAAGACGTGGTAATCGCCCTAGGCCAGGTACCTGTTGCGATGCCACGATATCGGTTTTTCGACAGTGGGATCTTTCCTTGGAACGAGGTGCGGGTCGGATCTTCAAAGCCGGCGCTGCTTGACGGCGCGATCGACTTCGAAAAGATTGCAGCATTGCGCCCCGACCTTATTCTTGGCGTATATTCAGGCATCGACTTGGTCAGTTACAAAAGGCTTTCCTCGATTGCGCCGACCGTGGTCTATCGTTCTGCTCCCTGGGAAGCTGACTGGATAGAGCAGACGACGATCATCGGCGAAGCTCTTGGAAAGGGAGAGAAGGCCCGAGGCCTGATCGCAGAAACTGAAGGCATGCTTCGGCGCTTGGGGACTGACAATCCTGTCTTGCAGAGCAAAACCTTTGCTTTTGGCACCTATTTTCCAGGTGGAGAAGGCGTAGTGGTTTATCTGCCTTCCGACCCGAGGGTGGCCGCGCTCACAAAACTTGGCCTGGAAACGTCGGCACAAATCAATGCGCTGGCTGCAGCACACCAAGGCTCGAGTTCGATCACAATCAGCAACGAGCAAACATCTTCGATCGACGCTGATGTCCTGATCATGTGGTATGGGCCCGGCGCCCGTGCAGCAGCCGAGGCGCAGCCTTTGTTCAAAATGTTGGACGCGGTCAGGCGCGGTTCCTACGTGGCGTTAGAGGATCCGGTCGACGTCTGGTCGACCTCTGCTCTGAGCGTTCTTTCCATCCCCTATGGTTTCCCGAGATTTGTGCCGCGCCTGGCGGAGGCCGCGGCTCGTGCTAACGGACAATGACATGACAGCCAATGCACAGGCGCTTTCCGGCGCCTCCGATCACGACCACCACGATCCCTATATCGAGGACTATTTTCTTGCCGAGACGATTTCGGTGACGAGGCTGACACCGGCAACAATACGGATTGTCGTCAAGGTCGATGGTGGTGAACGCCTGCTGCCCAGCGGTCATCCGGATGAATGGGTACGCCTTGCATTGCGCCCGAACGCAGAGACGCCGGTGACGATCCCGGTCCTGATGGAGAACGGCAAATGGGGCCGGCCGGACGGATCGAAACATTGCCCTAACCGCCCCTACACGATCCGCCGATGGGACTCTAATACCTGCGAGATGGTGATCGACATTGTCGTGCATGAAGGAGGCGTTGCTGCCGGATGGGCGATGAATGCGAGGATCGGCGATGTCGTCGGGATCTGTAACCCGGAAGGCAGGTTCTGGATGCCGAAGGGGAGCGAATGGCTGTTGATGCTGACCGATATCACCGGGCTTCCCGCGGTCGGCCGCGTGCTGGAAGAGTTGCCGGCGGGTTTCAGAGCCATCGTTCATGTCGAAGTCCCATCAAATGCCGATCGGCAGGATATCGATACCGTCGCTGATGTTTCCATCAGCTGGCATGCCTGCCATGGCCCGAAAGACGAGCGGCCGGGCTATACCGAACTGTCGCGCATCGCCGGTGAAATCACGGCGCTTCCTGACGGGCCGGGCTATATCTATATTGCCGGGGAAGCACGGGCAGTCTCCGATTGCCGCAAGCATTTTCGAGATGTGCTCGGCTTCGACAAGGACCGGATAGACGCGATCGGTTATTGGATCGAAGGGCAGGCGAGGGTGTGAGCGCGGCAGCCACAATCTCGGCAGGTGCTGGCCGCTGTCTACCGATTAGACAAGGACGTATCCGATGGGCATCCCTTGCCATCGGCCCTGTCGTGCTGGTGGCAGTGTGCTTTGCCAGCTTGTCTGTCGGTGCGCGCTCGATCGCGGTTTCGGCAACTGTCGATGCCTTGCTGGCATATGATGGCAGTCTTACGGATCATATCATCGTCCATGACTATCGCCTGCCACGGACCTTGCTTGGCCTTCTGTGCGGAGCAGCGTTCGGCGTTTCGGGCGCGTTGATACAGGCAGCGACGCGCAATCCGCTGGCTGATCCCGGTTTGCTTGGGGTGAATGCCGGTGCCGCGTTTTTCGTGACGCTTGCGGTCGGCCTGTTCGGCTGGCGGTCGATCGATGCCTATATCTGGGCGTCGTTTGCCGGCGCGATCGTCGTTGCGGTTGTCGTCTACACGCTTGGTGCTATGGGCCGTGATGGTGCAACGCCTGTTCGGCTGGTGCTTTCCGGCGTTGCCATCTCCGCTGTGCTGGCCGGTATCGGTTCATCGATTACCCTTCTCGATCCGCAAGCCTTCGATGCCCTGCGCATGTGGTCAATCGGATCTATCGCGGGTCGGAACATGCAGGTGGTCGAGACAGTCACGCCATTTGTCATGACTGGATTGGTTGTTGCGCTTCTCGTGGCAAGATCGCTCAATGCCGTGGCACTGGGAGATGATCTTGCCAGAACTCTGGGAAGTCGGGTGGTTCTGGTCCGCATCCTTGCCGTGATCGCAATAACGCTGCTTTCCGGTGCGGGAACGGCCGCCGCTGGGCCGATCGCCTTTGTCGGACTGATGGTGCCACATGTGATGCGCTGGCTGACCGGACCCGACCAGCGCTGGATCATCGGGTTGACGATGATCTACGCACCCATTCTTCTGCTGGTTGCCGACATCGCTGGCCGCCTCGTCCTTTATCCGGGCGAATTGGAGACCGGCATCGTCACTGCCTTTGTCGGCGCGCCGGTGCTGATCCTCCTCGTGCGTCGCACCAAGGCGAGCGGGTTATGACAAGAAGCACATCAGGCCAAATCCGTAGCCATGCCCATAGACCCGCTATTCGTCTGTTTGGCGAGCGTCTGTCCTTGCGTATCGGGATCAGAACCGCCGTCACCGCAATGTTGCTGGCGCTTGCTGCCTGCGGGATCGGGCTGATCTCGCTCGCCAGCGGCACATATGCGGTTCCCCTCCACGATGTGCTCGGCGTGCTGCTTGGGTATGCCGACGCCGGCGACGACATGGTGAGGATGATCGTTATTGAATGGCGGTTGCCACGCGTGGCGCTCGCGCTTCTGCTGGGCGCTGCTTTCGGCATGAGCGGCGCGATCTTCCAGTCTCTGACCCGCAACCCTCTGGGCTCTCCCGATATCATTGGCTTTTCTGCCGGCTCCTATACCGGTGCCCTGATCGTCATGCTGCTTTTCTCCGGCGGTTATTATGAGACTGCGGCAGGCGCTCTTGTCGGCGGGATCGTGACTGCGGCCACTGTTTATATCCTCGCCTGGCGTCGTGGGGTTCAAGGCTTCCGTCTGATTATCGTCGGTATCGGCGTCGCCGCCATGCTGTCGGCTTTCAATGCCTGGATGATCCGCGAGGCGGAGCTGCAGGTTGCCATGTCGGCGGCCATATGGGGCGCCGGTTCGCTTAACGGGCTGGGGTTCGAACAACTGCTCCCGGTCGCAATCGTGCTTCTGGCAACCATGCCGGCAAGCCGTCTTTTATCCCGGCCATTGCGGCAGCTGGAGATGGGTGACGACGTGGCCTATGCCTCGGGCGTCGATGTCAATCTTGCCCGGTTTCTCTTGATGGTGCTCGGCGTCGCACTGACGGCAACCGTCACGGCTGCCGCCGGCCCGATTTCCTTCATCGCGCTGGCTGCGCCGCAGATTGCTCGTCGGCTGACGCAGTCCACCGGCCCGGTGCTTGTTGTCTCCGCATTCATGGGCGGATTGCTGTTGCTCGCCGCCGACTGGGCCGCCCAGCACGCGCTTGGTGTTCAGGTGCCCGTCGGGGTCATGACGGTCAGCATCGGCGGGCTCTATTTTCTCTTTCTTCTTGTTCGCGAGGGTCGCAAATGACCGACAATATTTCTACTCGACCAGGTAGTCGGCTCCGAGCGGACACCATCACGCTCCGTTATGATGAGAGGACGATCGCGCAGGATCTTTCCATTTCGGTTCCCGATGGTTCCTTTACCGTCATCGTCGGGCCGAATGCCTGCGGCAAGTCCACCATGCTTCGCGCGCTGTCGCGGTTACTTAAGCCCTCAAATGGGCACGTGATCCTCGATGGCTGCAACATCCAGTCCATGGCAGCAAAGGATGTCGCCCGCTGCCTTGGACTTCTGCCTCAGAGCGCCATTGCCCCCGATGGCATTACCGTCGCTGATCTGGTTGCGCGCGGCCGCTATCCGCACCAGTCTTTTCTTCGTCAGTGGTCGCGTGCCGATGAGGATGCGGTTGCCAAGGCCATGGCGGCGACGAATGTCACCGAATTGTCCGGCCGGCTTGTTGATGAACTGTCGGGCGGGCAGCGCCAGCGGGTCTGGGTGGCGATGGTCCTTGCGCAGGAGACACCGATCCTGCTTCTCGATGAGCCGACGACGTTTCTCGACATTGCGCATCAGATCGAGTTGCTCGATCTCCTGTCCGACCTGAATGAGGAGGGTCGCACCATTGTCGCGGTGCTGCACGATCTCAATCATGCCTGTCGTTATGCCTCGCATCTGGTGGCGATGAAGGATGGTGTGATCGTCGCCAGCGGCCTGCCTGCGGATATCGTTACTGCCGACCTGGTCGAAGCCGTCTTCAATCTGCCTGCCATGGTCATGCCCGATCCGGTTTCTGGAACGCCGATGATCGTGCCCAAGGGACGCCGGTCGAAAGAGACACGTAATGGCTAAGCTGGAGTGGAGATGGAAATGCGTTTGAGGAGAGAGACGGAGGTTGCCATTGCCATTCTCGTTGATTGCACCCGAGCGAAAGACTGTCTCGTGAAGACCGCGGAGGCTGCACAGGCTGCGAATACGACAACCGATTTTGCCGCACATGTCGCCTTGAAGCTGGTGAACGCTGGTCTTGTGGGAGCCAGACGCGGACGTCGCGGCGGCCACACGCTGAAGCGGCCTGCCGATAATTTATCGCTCGGCGAAGTCATTGCTCTGATGCAGCCCGAATTCGATGATGCGAACAAGCTTTCGGATGGAGATCCAACGTCCCGCCTTGCCGGGATCATGGCGGGCACCAACAGAACAATGCGCGCATACCTGAACAGATTTTCCATCGCTGATCTCGCGGACGGAAAGCAGCACTTGGCCACAGAAGAAGCGATAAGGCCATGCTTACTCCAGTGTGAGCAGGCCAAAGTGAGTAGACGCATCTCGGCCTCAGTTTCGCAACTACAATCAGTTACTTGGCTTTTTTATTGCGAGGGTCGCAGGTTCGGTCCCCATCAAGAGCTTAGAGATCAGCGAGATTTGTGAAACTCTAGCTGTTTGATTGCCGTCATCAACTGCAAATGCAACTCGATCGAACTGCTGCTTGCAGCCCTGCTTGTTCGCGCGACCAGTCCGATCACGCCGAGCCTCGGCAGCCTTTTGTCCTGATAGCGGACCACGCCGTCGGGAGCACCGAGCGGCACGCGACAGGTTATGCCAAGACCCGCTGCAACGGCGGACCACAAGCCGGTAACACCCGTCGCCGCCATGGTTATGCGCAAAGGCGCGTTCATTTTTTCCAACAGAGTGATACCGAGATCTCGGAAGAGGCAAGGCGATTGGAGCACCACGATTGGCAGTGCGCGCAATGGATCCGGTGAGAACGATCTTGAGGCCATCCATTCGATCGGGAAGGTTGCCACCGGATCCATCGTGTTAGCATCATCGGGTCGGCACCAATGCAGCGCGACGTCAGCTTCCCCGTTATCAATGCTTTTGATGATCTCACTATTTCGGAGAACTTGAGTCTCGACCAGAGCTTCTGGATGACTGAGTGAGAACGCGGATATCTGCTGCGGTATCCACGTTTCCGCGATGTCTGCGGGCACTACCAAACGTATCGTCTCCTGTCCCGAGCTTTGTCGCAAGGCTCGAATACCTTCGTCATTGGCTGACACTATGTGTTCCGCGAAGGGCAACAATCGCAAGGCCTGCTCCGTCGGCGCCAAACCCCGTCCTACCTTCTGAAAAAGTTTAACGCCAACTTGCTGCTCCAAGCGCTGAAGTTGCAGTGTGACGGTCGATGGGCTCTTGTCGCGTTGTCTTGCAGCGCTTGAAAGGCTCTTGCGGTGAACGCTTTCGATGAAGGTTCTAAGAACATCGATATCAAAATTGTTATTCATGCCGCTCAACTTGAAAGTCCGATCCGTTGGGAAGATGGATCATACCGGATCGAGTAAGTTTTATAAACGCAAAATGTTTTCCACGTATGGTTTGATTTTTGAAAACTTTGTGCGTGCCCGGCTCGTAATAGTCTATAAGGTTAGTCGACATCAGGTCACCCACCGCATCGCGGCAAAAAGGGATATTGTCGATGTGTAGAATCTTCTGGGAAGGCAGACCGCTTCAACCGCCCAGGCCTTCAACGCAAGCTGTTCTTGCTTGGGGAAATTGAGGCAACGCCAGGGTCACAACTGCTTCGATAGCGCCGTCTGTAAAACGTTCCCGCGTTTCGGCAGGCGAAGCAAGCAATCCATAAACAGTGATCGTATCTTTCGAACCGTCGCCATCAGGCTGGCGGCCGGGCGAGTGTGCGCATGCAAGGGACAGAGATCTTGAAACTTTATTATTCTTCAACTTCACCGTTTGCACGCAAGGTGCTGGCCGTCTCGATCGTAACGGGCCTTCGCGATAGGATCGATCTCGTAGAAGCGTCTCCACATCCGATAGATCGCGATGTTTCGATTTTGGAAAGTAATCCGCTTGCGAAGGTTCCGACGCTCGTCATTTCGGATGGGCAGGCCCTGTTCGACAGCCGGGTGATCGTCGAATACCTCGATGCAAAGAGTGTTGGAGCGTGCGTCATCCCACAAGAAAGCGAACTCCGCTGGAAAGCTCTGACGCTGCAGGCGCTATGTGACGGAATTTTGGATGCGGCGCTACTGATCAGATATGAGTTGACGGCGCGCCCTGAGGGCTTGCGTTGGCCACTCTGGCAGGAGCGCCAGTTCGACAAGATCATCTCGGCCCTGGATGCTCTCGAAAGCGGCCATTCGATCTCGCATGACGCGGTCGATATCGGAACGATAACGCTCGGCTCCGCGCTCGGGTATCTCGACCTCCGTTTTCCCGATTTTATCTGGCGGAAAAGTCGGCCGAACCTGGACGCCTGGTTCAACATTTTTTCCCGTAACGATTTTCTGCTTCGGACCGCTGCGCCGGCGCCCCAAGCGGCCTGAGAGCCTTACATGGGCCAGATCCTGCGCCCGATCACAAAAACCTCGCGGTTCGCTCGATCGTTCCGCGTCTTCATGAATGGAGAATTTTGCACATGGCATCAAAGAGGCAGATCAAGCTGGGACTCGTACCGACAGGCGCAGGTGGTCCCGGGAACCACAATCGCTGGCTTGATAAGGACATACCGCTCGATTCCAGTGTCAATATCGATTGGTATATCGACGTGGCACGTCAGGCCGAAGAAGCGAAGTTCGACCTCATCTTTATCGTCGACAGCCAGTTCATAACCGAGCACTCGCCACCGCATTACCTGAACCGGCTCGAACCGTTGACGCTGTTGTCCGGAATTTCCACGCGGACCACGCATATCGGTCTGGTCGGAACCCTGACGACATCCTACAACGAGCCATACAACGTCGCGCGTCGCCTTGCGTCCCTCGACCTCATCAGCCGCGGTCGGGCAGGGTGGAACGTCGTCACAAGCGGCGATGCAGGCACTGCCGGCAACTACGGACGCGATGAACACTACGACTACGACACGCGCTACGGGCGTGCGCTGGAACATGTCGAAGTGTCGCGCGGACTGTGGAAGTCGTACCGCGATGGCGCTTTCGTTCGAAACCGCGAAACCGCAGAATTTCTCGACAAGTCCAAGCTGCACCCTCTCAATCACGTTGGCGAACACTTCCGCGTCGTGGGGCCATTGAACATCGAACGCTCCCCGCAAGGCGAACCGGTCATCTTCCAGGCCGGCAATTCGGAACAGGGACGCGATCTCGGCGCCAGGATCGGTGAGGGGATCTTCTCTCATGCGGTGAGCCTCGAGGACGGCCAGGCTTTCTACAAGGATATCAAGGATCGGGCGAAAGCCTATGGCCGCGCGGCGGAAGACATCGTCATTCTGCCGAGCACGGATATCGTCGTTGGCGATACCGATGCCGATGCGCGCGAAATCGAGCAAGCTTATCATTTCGCCGATCACAGCTTCGACCAGGCGCTTGCCGAATTCGGTCGCTCTTTCGGATGGCACGACTTCCGCCAGTATGATCTCGAGGCACCCTTTCCGGCGGAAGCGCTGGAATATGCGCGCAGCAGCTTCTTCACGGGCGCGAAGCGCATTACCGACCTTGCCGTCGAGCGCGGCTTCACCCTCCGCCAGACCATAGAGCACATCCGGCAACCGAAGAACGGGCCTTTCGTCGGATCGCCCGAGACAGTCGCCAACGAACTGATCCGCTGGTTCGACGCATATGCGCTTGACGGGTTCAACGTGCGTCTCAGCCATCCCGCAAACTTCACGCGCTTCGCGAACGAAGTCGTGCCCATCCTGCAGGACAAGGGGTATTTCCGCAGGGAATACGAGGACACGACCCTGCGCGGCAATCTCGGACTGAAGAAAGTGCCCAATCCCTGATTGAGCCCTGACTGCCGATCGACAACAAAATCCTGCGCGCAGGAAGGAGAAAGAAACCTTGGGCAAGAATACGAAATACCTGATCGGCGTGCCGATCCTCGCCGCACTGGCGCTCGGCGGAACGTTTGTCTGGTACAGCACCGGTCAGGATACCGCCGGCACGGCGACCTCGTCCCAGACGCCAAAGCCGAAAGTGCTGCGATGGGCGGCACTTCTCAATGCGCATTGGGACCCGATCGTTCAGGGAAGTGGTTATAACTTCAACCAGACGGCCATCGCTTATGCCTCGCTGACCGAAATAGACGAGAACGGCAAGGCTTCTCCAGGCCTGGCGCAAGGCTGGACCTACAACCAGGCCGGCGACAAGGTGACTTTCCATCTGCGGCCCGGTTTGAAATTCCAGGACGGCGAGCCGTTGAATGCCGAGGCGGTGAAACTCTATCTCGAGCGCGCGAAAACCCAGAAGAACTCGGCGCTTGCCGGAGACCTGACGTCGATTGCCAGCGTGACCGCCGACACGGATACGGACGTGACGCTCCACCTGACACAGGTCGACCATCAGATACCCCTGCTGCTCGGCCGCCGTGTCGCCCAGATCACAAGCCCGAAAGCCGGGCAGGACCCGCAGAAGCTGGACCAGTGGCCGGTGGGGGCCGGGCCTTTCAAGGTCGTTGAATATGTTCCGGAATCGCACATCTATTTCGAAAAGTTCGACGGATACTGGGACGCGAAAAACATCCACATCGATCGTATCGAACTTTCCGCAGCGCCGGATGCCTCACAACTCGTCGCATCCATTCAGACGGGCGTCTACGATTTCGCCTATGGCCTCAACCCGTCGCAGATCGAAGTGGCGAAAAAGGCAGGTCTGGATGTTCTCTCCTACCCTGTCTACTCGGCCGCCAATATCAGCATCAATGTGCGCAAACCCCCGTTCGATAACCCGAAGGTCGTCGACGCGATACGATATGCAGTCAATCGGCAGGAGTTTGTCGAAAAGGTTACGTTCGGCACCGGTGTCCCAACAACGCAGCCTTTCCCGGCGGGATACGTCGCTTATGATGCCCAGTCGGCCGATCTGTGGCCATACAATCCTGAGAAGGCAAAGCAGATGCTTGCCGAGGCCGGCTACAAGCCAGGCGATATCAAGGTCGATTTCGTCGTGCGTGATCCGTCGACCGCCAACGAGCTGATCCAGAGGCAATTGGCGGCCATCGGCATCAGTGCGAAGCTGCAGGTCGCGCCTGACTGGGCAACGCCGTTCTTCGGCAAGGATCTGGTTCTGTCTTCCTATTCGACGACTGGGCGCGAATCTCCCGTCCAGACGCTGACGGCGCATTTCGGACCCAAAGGCCCGCTCAATCTCGCAGGCCCCTATGTACCTGAAGGCTTCGATGCAGCGATCAAGGTCGCGCGTGAAACGCCACTCGACTCTCCAGATTATGCGAAGAACCTTCAGGCAGCGACCCGCGTGGCGCTGCAGGGAAGGGCACTGGTTTTCACTTATGGAGCGCCAACGCTGTTCGTGAAGTCGCCCAAAATTTCGGCACTTCCGAAGATCCCGGGCCAGATCCATCTGACCGGCGTGACCATTGCGGAATGATAGCCGCTGCGGGGGGCCGGCGCCTCTCACGGTCGTTATACACCCACAGGAGTTTGAGGAATGGCTAGCATCCATACTGAACGCGAGACATTGGCCTATGGCGGCGCATCTGCCGGCCTGTCGAGCCGATGGGCCGTGGCGCGTTCAACACTTGCGCTCGCGTTCCGATCGATCATCGTGTTCGTGACCGTGTTCTTCTTCGCAACGTTGCTCACCTTTGCGCTGCAGGGGTTGAGTGGTCTCAGCCCGGCACATCTTCAGCTGTCGGAATCGGCGACGCCGGAAGCGATTGCCGCGCTCGAACATGAATGGGGCCTCGACCTACCTCTCTGGCAGCAATATCTCAACTGGTTCGGCGGGATCGTGCAGGGGGATCTCGGCCGCAGCTGGTATAATGGTGCAGACATCTCGCTGCTGTTGACGTCGCGCGCGGCAATCAGTCTTTCGGTCGCCGGTCTGGCGCTTTTGATCGGGGTGACACTCGGCGCCGTTCTCGGGGTCACGGCCGCGAAGTTTCAGACGACCTGGATCGACCGTGCGATCACGACCTTCACGACGTTCGTTTCGGTCCTGCCGCCGTTTGTCGTCGGTATCGGCCTGGTCGCGATCTTTGCGGTCTGGCTCAACTGGTTCCCTTCGGCAGGCTATGTCCCGTTGGACAGGGGCGGTTTCGGGCCTTGGCTCAGCCATATCTGGTTGCCCGCGCTCGCGCTCAGCATGGAAGCGGTTGCCGATATCGCCCGGCAGCTTCGGGTGGGGCTCATCCAGGCCTCCCGCGAAAACTATGTGACGGGCGCTCTCGTGCGGGGGCTGAGCAGCGAACGGATTTTCTGGGGCCACGTGCTGCGCAACGGCAGTGGTCCCGCACTGACCATGCTCGGCATGAAGTTTCCCAATCTGATCGGTGGCGCCGTCGTCACCGAAGCAGTATTCGGCCTTGCCGGCTACGGCAGATTTGCCGCCGATTCCGCCAGCCGCGGGGATGTGCCGGCGGTTCAGGGTGTGCTTGTTCTGGCGATCGTCCTGGTCGTCGTGTTCAACCTTCTCGTCAATCTGCTGCTGGTGCGGCTCAGTCCGGCTTCGGCCAGGGGGATTTGAGATGATACGTGGTATCTGGCAACTGCCGGCCGGCAAGCTTTCCGTTCTTTTTCTGTCCGTGATCATTCTGTCAGCGATCTTCGGTCCCGCGTTGGCACCCTATGATCCTCTGGTCGGTACCGATCACGTGCTTGCCCATCCAAGCGCGCAGCACTGGCTCGGAACGGACTATCTGGGGCGTGACGTCCTGAGCAGGATATTGGCCGGTTCGACGATCAGCGTGCTCGGCTCCGTTCAGGTCGCAGTGATCGCGCTTTTCGTCGGCGCGATCCCGGGCATTCTCTCGGTCTATCTGGGGAAGATCTTCGAGTGGCTGACGCTGCGTCTCGTCGACACGCTGATTGCATTGCCCTTCCTGGTTTTCGCGGTCGCGGTCACGGCGCTGCTGGGCAATGGCATTCCGCAGGCCATGCTTGTTGTCGGCATCATGGTGTCGCCGGCCTTCTATCGCGTCGCCCGTGCCGCCGCCCTGACGATCTCCCGCTCGCAATATGTCGAGGCCGCCATACTGTCGGGGGCCTCGATCGGCTGGATCGTCCGCAAGCACGTTTGGGTCAAGATCCTTCCGGCGATCGCGATCACGCTTGCCAACACGATGGGGACCGGGTTCGTCGTGGTCTCCAGCCTGACCTTTCTGGGGATTGGCGTCCAGCCGCCTGCGCCGACCTGGGGCGGCGTCCTCGCCTCCGATCTGGGCTACCTGAACTTCCGGCCCTATGCGCCGCTCTTCACAACCGTGCTGATCGTCCTCACCGTGCTCGCCTTCAATCTTTTGGCCGATGTCATTCGGGACGTGTCGGGCGAATCCGGTCGGGCGCTGCTGCTGCGCCGGCAGCAGAAGCGCGGCCGTGGTGCCGTCAGACAGACCGCCGCAGCAATCCCGTCCACACCGAATGGAGACCCGCGATGACAGCCGAAATCATTGACCGTTCGCAGATTGCCGCCGCGATCGAACGGGAGCGCGAAACGGTTCTTCGCCTGGACGGGGTCACCATACGCAACTCGATCACCGGCCAGGACGTCGTGCGCGGCATTTCCTTCACGCTGGGCAAAGGAAATGTCGTCGGGATCGTCGGAGAGTCCGGCAGCGGCAAGACATTGACTTGCCGCGCGGTGCTGGGAATTTTGCCTGAGCTCTTCTCGGTTTCTGAAGGAACGATCGACCTCCTCGGCCATGACGCTCTCTCGCTCGACCAGAAGCAATGGACGCAATTGCGCGGAACCTCGATCACCGCCGTTTTTCAGGATCCCGGCTCTTACCTGAACCCTTCGATGAAGGTTGGTGCCCAGATTGCCGAAGTCATACGAACGAAGCGTGGTGTCAGCCGACAGGAGGCCAGGCAGCGGACGCTCGCGCTTCTCGCCGATGTCCGGCTTCGAGATCCGGAACTGGTTTACGGGCAATATCCGTTCGAGCTGTCCGGTGGCATGCTGCAACGGGTGCTGATCGCGGCGGCAATCTCGCTCGATCCCAAAATCCTGATCGCCGACGAGGTTACCACCGCACTGGACGTGACGGTGCAGGCGGAGGTGCTCGATCTTCTGGTCGATCTGAAGGAGCGCCATGGACTGTCGCTGATCGTCGTTTCGCATGACCTCGCTGTCGTCGCGCAGGTCTGCGACGAAGTGTTGGTCCTGCGCGATGGCGAGGTTGTCGAAAGGGGGACGACGGCGGAGGTCCTGCGTCGGCCGAAACACGAATATACCCGCCTGCTGATCGGCGAACATCATCTCTACGGTCTGGAGCGTTTCCTCGATGCAAAACCGACGGCACCGAAACCCAGACTGGTCGATAGCCGTCCGGTGCTGATCCGGGCGGAAGGCATCTGCGTGAGCTACGATTCGAGGGCATCGCGGCGGCAGGCGCTCAAGGATGCGACGTTCACTCTCCGGCAAGGCGAGTCCATCGGGGTGATCGGCGAAACCGGATCCGGCAAGTCTACACTCGCCCGCGCCCTGATCGGGCTTGTCACGCCGGGTGCCGGGCGCATATCGATTGCGGGTGAGGAGACCACCGGTTTCAATGCCGCCCGATGGCGCGATTTTCGCAAGCGCGGCGTCATCCAGTACGTCTTTCAGGACCCGCTCCGCAGTCTCGATCCCGAGGTGACGATCGCCTATACGCTTGCCGAGCCGTTATTGCTGCAAGGCCAGCTGTCGAAAGCCGAAATCCGGGATCGCATCGCTTTCCAACTGGAGCAGGTCCGCCTCCAGCCCGACCTGCTCGATCGCTTTCCGGGCGAACTGTCGGGTGGACAGCGCCAGCGCATTGCTGTCGCCCGTGCACTTGTGACCGAACCCCGGGTGTTGATCCTCGACGAGCCGGTGAGCGCGCTCGACTCGGCCAATCGGGTGCAGGTCCTGGAAATCCTCAATTCGCTGCGTGCCAGGGGCACGTCGTTGATGTTCATCTCGCACGACCTCGGTTCGGTCGCGGGCGTGACGGACCGGGTCATGGTTCTCTATCGCGGATCGATCGTTGAATCCGCTGCGACGGACGACGTCGTCAACCGCCCGAGCCACCCCTACACCCGCCTGCTGGTCGGCTCTGCCCCGACAGTGACGTCGGCCGGTTCGATCGACCGGCGTTCGCGCCAGGTGCTGCGCGAACAGCTTGAGGCCGCCTCCTGACCTTTCACCGCGCCGCTTTGCCAAGGTTCCCGGCAAGGCGCAAATCCAGAAGAGAAAAAGAGACAAACGAATGTCGCATGACCATTCTCACGATCATCACCACCACCACCACGATCATCACGCGGAGGGGGCGGACACCCCGCGCTGGAAGCATGATGGCATCAGAGTGATCGCCGGTGATCGTCTGGATGCCAATACGGCCCAGACGCCCGGTATGTTCCGGCAGGCGGCGATCAACCATGCGCGGGTCGGTGCCCAGAAAATCTGGGCGGGAACCGTGGCGATCGAACCCGACGCTAAGACGGGTGTTCACCATCACGGTCCGTTGGAGAGCGTCATCTATGTCGTTCGCGGACGTGCCCGCCTGCGCTGGGGAGACCGGCTGGAATTCATGGCCGAGGCTGGCCCTGGCGATTTCATCTATGTGCCGCCCTACGTTCCGCATCAGGAGATCAATGCGGATCCGAACCAGGTGCTGGAATGCGTCCTCGTGAGATCCGACAATGAAGCGGTGGTGGTGAACATCACCGACGTCGATCCCGTCGAGGCGCCGGAGAATGTCTACTGGGTCGATCCGACCCACGCGGCTCCCGAAAAGTCGTGATCCTTTGGCCTCCGGGTGCCTGCAATGCGGGCATCCGAATTTGCCGAAGGGCCGGGCGCATCGTTTTTTCACCGCCTGCACCTTCTCTCCAATATTGGGCTTCTACAAGGAAAACAGTCATATGGCTGCGCATCGCTTTCGCCTCGGCTTTCTGTCTCATTTGGAAGCCCACACCGATCTGCCACACCTTTACCGCAACTTCATCGATCTATTTCGCTACGCCGAAGAGCTGGGTTTCGATTCCGGATGGGTGGCACAGCATCATTTCGAGGACGGACGCAGCGGTCCAGGCGCCGGTGCATCTCCGCTGACCTTCCTGACGGCGGTCGCTGAAAATACGACGCGGCTTCGCCTCGGGACCGCAGTCGTCACCCTTCCGCTGGAATCGCCTATCCGGCTGGCGGAGGATGCAGCGACACTCGACGTCATCAGCGGCGGCAGACTTGAACTGGGTATCAGTTCCGGTAATGGCGAGAAGCTCTTTCAAGCGTTCGGAGTGCCGCTTGATGAAAAGCGGGAGCGCACCACCGAGGGCATCAACCTGCTTAATCGAGCATATGCCGGCAAACCTCTTTTCGACGGCGGACCTATCCTGCAGCCACAATCCCCGGGGCTGAGAGACCGTATCTGGCAGGGAATTTTCAGCGCTGAAGGCGCACGTTTTGCGGCTGCGGCCGGTTCAAACCTGCTGCTCAACCGGGCAGCCTATGGCTATAGCGAACGCACGGATCTCGTCCAGCGTCCCTGGGCGGATGCCTATCTCGAGGCGTGGGATGGAAGCCCGACCAATGCCGGTCGCCGGCCCCGGATCGGCCTTTCACGGCTTGTCTATCCCGCCAAGGACAAGGAGACGGCTAAGGCCCAACTGCGCGACGGCATTGAAAAGGTCGCGCAGAAAATGGCCGAAGGCGGGCGCTTTCCCGCTGGACTTTCTCTCGACGAATACCTCGGTCGTTTCCATGCTTTTTATGGCTCGCCAGATGACGTGATCGAGCAACTCTCTGATGAGCAATGCCTGCCGCTCGCAACGGATATTCTGTGTCAGGTCAATCCGGGCGTCCCAGATTTCGATCAACTGGCCAGAACCCTGGAGCTGATTGCAACAAAAGTCGCGCCGGCTCTCGGATGGAAGTCACAACCGGCAAGCGTCCCTGACGTGCCGGTGAGCCTGCGCGGCAGGTCGGCCGCGTAAACTACTCTCGTCACCGGCGTCCGCATGCCGAATTCCATTCATAATTCATCAGAGTGACTGTCATGACCTCAAAGCTCGCCAGAACTATTGCAATTCTGCTCACCGTGCTTTTTCCCGCGGTCGCATCTGCACACACAGGTGTCGGCAACACGGGCGGCTTCCTGCATGGCTTTGCACACCCGATCTCAGGCCTTGATCACCTGTTGGCCATGATGATGGTCGGCGTCATCGCAAACCAGCTCGGCGGAAGGGCGCTCTGGGCTGTCCCCTTCGCATTTGTGTTGTTCATGACACTTGGCGGGTGGCTCGGAATGATCCGCGCGCCTCTCCCCTCCGTCGAGATGGGAGTTGCGCTTTCCCTCGTCGTGCTTGGTTCGATCGTTGCATTGCGCTTGCCGCTATCAACCATCGTCGCCGTGGCGACAGTCGGTCTGTTCGCCGTCTTCCATGGTTACGCTCACGGAAGTGAGATGCCGGAGGCGGCCGGCTGGTTTGCCTACGCAGCCGGTTTTACAATGGCGACCGGTGCGCTGCACATGCTGGGTATCCTGGCCGGCGCCAAAACAGCGCGATTTGGCGCTCGAATTGACGTCGCATTGGCTCGAACGGCGGGACTATTTGTAGCGTTGGCCGGTATTGGAATCGTGACTGGCCTCGTCTAGGTCGGCATGACTGTGGGCACGCCGACCGCGGTATGAAGGACAACATATGCAGTGAGTGCTAAACCAGTGACTGCGAGTGGTCCGACAACAGTCAGGAAAACGTGGCCCGTTCAAGAGCAAACCCGGTTAGATTTGCCTGACATCTGATTGATCACGAAAGACCGTACCAAGCACCGCGGCCCGCACCGTGCAGGACGAGGTGCCCTTGATCGACGAGGGCCTTGAAGTGATCCTTGATAGTGTGACGGCTTGCATCTGTGATCCTGGAAGCCTCCGCGACAGTGATCCGCCCGTGCTCTCGCGCCAACTCAAGCAATGTGACGGATAATTCCGGCATGTCGGCCAAGATGATGCGCTCGCGCTCCATTTTCTTCTCAAGTCGGGTCTTCTGCCGATGCAGTGCTCTTAAAAAGAACTCGATCCAAGGATTCCAGTCGGGCTCTGTGCCTCGGATCGTTCCCTGCGTACGCCGAAGAGCGATGTAATAGCTCTCCTTGCTTTGCTCGATGATGCTCTCGAGCGAGCTGTATGGGACGTAAGCGTAGCCGGCCCGCAGCAGTAGCAAGGTGGTCAGAATACGTGACAAGCGGCCATTGCCATCCTGAAACGGATGGATTTCCAAGAATACGACAACGAAGATCGCGACGACTAAAAGTGGATGGAGCCGCTTTTCTCGCCCTTGCTCGTCCAACCAGGCGAGGAGTTCTTCCATTCGACGCGGCGTATCGAATGGCGATGCCGTTTCGAAAACAATGCCGAGGCTCTCGCCTTGTTCGTTAAACGCTTCCACGTTGTTGGAGAGGTTTTTGTAGGCGCCGCGATGCCGCTCATCCTTGGTCGAATGTGCAAGAAGGTCGCGGTGGAGCTGACGGATATGATTCTCGGTGAACGAGATCGCTTCATAAGCACTGAAGATGGTCTCCATCACTTCCGCATAGCCGGCAACCTCTTGTTCGTCGCGCGTCGCAAACGACCCCAGGCGAATGTTTGCCAGCAACTTTTCGACCTCTCGATCGGTGAGGCGCGCTCCTTCGATACGTGTGGAGGAGCCGACACTTTCAATCGTCGCGACGCGCCGGAGGCTGGACAGCCGCTCCGGCGCGATCCGGCCAATCGCGCGCCAAGCACCTTTGAATTCATCAATTTCCGCGATAAGCGAAAGGATTTCGGGTGTGATCCGGACGGTCGCCGTGTTTAGAGTCTCCATTCTTTCATCCATTTCCATCCAATTCATGACGTTTTGTCATGCACTATTTTTCCATCCATTTCCATCCAATTCCAATGAGATGATCTGTCCGTCTGCCTGCTGGTCGTGAGGCAAACGATTTGCCAGGATTCGCTAGGAGCGGATCCAGACTTTTGCAGCAAGACAAAAGGAGATGTTCGGGGAGGGCCGCCAGCAGAAGCAGAATCGGTCTTTGGATTTCAGCTGCAAAACGATATCGACCAAGAACGCAGTGAGATCTCTAAGTCTATGACGTCTCTAAGAATTCGGGTGACATGGAGCTAAGCAACATCGGGTCACAGGTTCGCATCCCTTCACATCAACAGATTTGACATCGCGGACGTGGTTTGGAGTTCGAAGAAACATCAGAGCGAAATACGAGCGCTGGCTGACTTGCGCCCACATTCGCGCCGTTTAAGCCCTAAAAAGACTTTTCAAAACCTGACGAAACTCTAGATTAGCCACGCAGCGGCTTCATGAATACTGCAGTCAGGCGGAACCTTTACTGGTCGCCGCCCAAGTCACAAAGATGCCTCGATCCATTTCTCGAATTCCGGCACTTCCAGCGGTTTCGAGAACAAGTAACCTTGAAGGACATCGCAACCGAGAGCGACGAGCTGATCGCTTGTATCCCAGTCTTCTATTCCCTCGGTCACGATTTTGTAGCCAAGTTCGTGACCCATGGCGATAACTGCCGCGACTGCCGTTTTATAAGAAGCTTTAGAAGTTACCCCCGCGACGATTGACCGATCCAGCTTGAGAACCGTCGCTGGCAGTTGAAGTAGATAGGCGAGATTGCTGTAACCACTGCCAAAGTCATCGATTGCGATCGTTACACCCAGGTCGCGAATTGCCTTCAACCGCTGGAGAGCTTCTTCGTCCTCCATGATGGAAACATCCTCGACCAGTTCGAGCTCGATTTGCGCTGGCCGAACCCCATGGATTTCGAGTGCGGACGCTAGGCGACTGACAAAATCTCCTTCTTCCAGATTTCTTGCACTGATATTGAATGAGCAGGAAATGGACAGACCGACAGCCTTCCATGCCGCGATCTGCGTGCAAGTGTTGCGCATCACCCAATCTGTGACGTCTCGAATGAGCGGCGTTTTGCTGATCAGTGGAAGAAACTCCCCCGGCGAAACGGTCCCAAGCATAGGATGCCGCCATCGCAACAAAGCTTCAGCGCTGGAGAGTTTGCCTGATCTTGCGCAAATTCGCGGCTGGTAGACCAGGAACAATTCATCCCTTTCCAGCGCGCGTGGCATGTCTACGACGAGCGAATATGCCCGCCGGTGGGCAGCGTCGGCGGCAGGATCATACAACGCAACACCGGCGCGACGATCCCGAGCGTCGCGCGCAGCTTGAAGCAAGGTCCGCAGCACATCGGGCGAGCCGATCTCGTGGGAATTAAGGACCCGGGCACCGCAACCCGGATCGAGTTTTGCTAGTATCCCAGATGTGGTCGTAAATGGCGCGCTCAATTCAACAGCGATAGCTTGCAAGAGCTTCTCTACATTGCGTCCCGTGTCGAAAAAGAAAGCAAGATGGGTGGGGCCGACATGATAGATCGTGCGATTGTCGAGCTTTGATCGCAAGATTTTGGCAGCATGGGCAATCTGGTCGTAGAGATAACCGAGGCCAAAAGCACGCACCGCTTCATTGGATTCATGCATGCCGAGAAGCTCAACGACCACGACCCATTGGCTTTCGCCATCATGGGACCGTGAAAAGTCCCGTAGATCGCCGAAAAATTGGATGCGGTTGGGCATCTTGGTGGCGGCATCGCGGTACGTCAAATCTCTGTCGACGCGAACCTGGGTCATCACCATTTCAGCCAGATCCCGCAGCGTATCACGATCCTCCTGCGAAAATCGTCGCGGCCGATGGTCAACGAGACAGATCGTGCCGACGGGATGGCCTTCATGCGTGAGAAGGGGTTCGCCTGCATAAAATCGGATACCTGGGGCGCCCAGGACAAAAGGGTTCCGTCGGAAGTTGGAATCGATGCTCGCGTCCTCGACGACAAGCGATCTCCGTTTGGCGATCGTATGAGTGCAAAAGCTATGATCCCTGAGGTTCTCACTCATATCGGTACCGAGGTGCGACTTGAACCACTGCCGCTCGCTATCGATGAAGGTGATCAAGACGATGTCGGTCTCGAATATGCGTTTGGCGAGACGAGCGATGCGGTCGTAAGCCTCCTGACTGTTGTTGTCGTCCATCAGGCCAAGTTCCTGAACCAAGGCAACTCGCCTTCGTTCATACGCTTCGGCCGAAAGCTGTTCCGGCATTATGCTATTCCGCTATGAAGAAGTCTTAACTCTATTCGACGTGAGACAAATAACGAAACTCCTGATCTATTAGAAAACCGTTAAGCTCGCTGATCATTAGACGAGGACGGGGATGAATTCGCCACTAGGGAGCACAGCCGCACTTGATCGCGGCTTCAGGAGTTTTTACATGCGCCACCGCGTTAGCATCAACGACCTGGGAATTTTAGCCGCTTTCTTATGTGTGCTCACGTATGTCGCCTACGCCTTCGATATATTTGTGACTGAAGGGCAGGTGTCATCCGCCGAGCAAACGATTGAGCTGGACGAGGTGCTTCTGCTTGGTGTTGCGCTGACCGTCGGCCTTCTGATATTTGCGGGCCGTCGATATATCGAGCAGAGACGAGAAATGCGACGCCGCCAAGAAGCCGAGCGGCACGTGCGTGAACTGGCGTTTCAAGATCCCTTAACGGGGCTAGCCAATCGCCGACAGTTTGAAGACGCGCTGCGGATAGCCGCCGCCTCTCCACCAGCAAGCGGTTCATCTCACGCGGTTCTGATGCTTGATTTGAACGGCTTCAAAAAGATCAACGACAGCTATGGTCACGGTATCGGCGATGAGACGCTTATTGTTGTGGCTCAGCGATTGTTGGGGGCAGTGCGGTCGCAAGATCTGGTCGCCAGACTAGGCGGCGATGAGTTTGTCGTGCTTGCTCCCCATGTGAACGGCCCGGAAACTGCGTCCGCCATCGCGCTACGGATCATGGAGGCGCTGGCGACACCAATCGTCATCAACGCAGTCGAACACACTGTCGGGACCGGTATCGGAATTTCTCTTCTTCCAAACGATGCGGACACGCCTGCGGAGGCACTGCGTAAAGCCGATGTCGCGCTTTATCGAGCCAAAGCTGAACACCGCTCGGCTATGAGGTTCTTTGAGACCACTATGGACGACAGAGTAAGAGAGCGGGATGAGCTTGAACGGGCGCTGCTGGCGGCGATTGAAGGCGACCTCATTGTGCCGCTTTTCCGGCCGACGATCAACCTGGAGACCGGGACTGTTGTTGGGTTTGAAGTGTCGCCCTCGTGGGTAGGAGCAAGCATCGGGGCGATCGAGCCTGATCGGTTGATGGCGATAGCCGAAGAAACCGGTGTCATCCACACGATAGGATTGCGATTGCTGGACAAGGCCTGTGCGGCAGCGTCTCTCTGGCCACAAACTGTGAAATTGTCGATCGATTTGTTGCCTGGCCAGATACAGGATCCCAAGTTGGCCGATGCTATTGGCGAAGTCCTCCGCAGGCACTCGTTTGCTCCGGAGCGACTGGAGCTTGAAATCGCAGAAAACATTATCGTCGCGGATCTCGAAGGCGCGAAATCTGCTTTGGCACCGCTAAGAGCCGCTGGTGTCAAAGTCACGCTGGACAACTTCGGTACCGGTTATTCCAACCTGTACCACATGCAGGAGTTTGCCTTCGACAAGGTGAAGATTGACAGGCGTTTTACAGACCGCCTGGGTAATGATGACGCCGACAAAGTTATCAAAGCGCTCGCGGGTCTCGGACATGGGCTGGGACTGATCGTCAGCGCTGATGGGCAATCAGATTTTGCCAATCGGGAAGCCTTGTTAAGGTCCGGAGTCGAACAGGGTCAGGGCACGGGGATCCTCGTCTCGTCCAGGGAGGCTACCGCATTCTTTCAATGACAGCGGATACCAGATTGACAGCCTTAGCGCGCCTCATGCGTTACTGGGATGGCGAGCCTGCCATGCAGAACTCCACGCCCCCGACCGATAAAGGTCCCATCGCTCGCAGCGTTCGATGACGCCAGGGATTGCAACCTGCTGGTTTGTCGGCAGGATGTACATGGGTCATTCGCAACCTGGAATAGGTTAATAGGAGATTAAAAGTTTCATGCAATATCTAGTCCACTGATATCGGCAGTGGCGTCCACGGTGGGCGGGGCGCGTCCCCTGACGAAGCAGGGTCAACCCATTTGCCGAGGACGAACATGTCAGTTCTACAAAATCTGAGCATCGGAAAGAAAATCTTGTGCCTACTTGTGCCGGTCTGCGTATTAGGGATCGGCGGCGTGAGCTATGTCTCCGTAAACTATAAGCAGGCCGATACGGCCTATTCTGAATTCATAGCTAAAGACACGCGTGCGGAGATCAATGTCGCGATCGCCAGCCAGCGTCTGGTTGCTCTCACATACGATGCTTATCAAATCCACCTTCGCGAAGCTGGCACAGCCGATCTCAAACGTGCCGACGAAGACTATGTCGCGAGCAAGGAAAGGTTGTTCGATCTGCTGAGCTCGGCGCGTGAAGCGTTCCCAGATGAAGCGGATGCTCTCGCGAGTTTTGATACTGCGGCAAAGCAGATTGTCGTCATCACGGATGAAGCTGTCGCCGCGGGAAGGATTGATCGCGATAACGACGCGAAAGCCTCACTTCTGAAAGCTGACGAGCTGATCGCTAAGCTTCTTCCGCAAATGCGTGACTGGATTAACAAATCGAGTGCAGAGATCGACGCAAAAAGCGATCGGCTGACTGACCAAACCAACGCTGCCATTTTGGCTTCGCTCTCCGTTCTGGCGATCCTTTTCTCGGCAGGCATCTGGGCATCTATGGTGATTAGTCGGTGGGGGATCACCAGTCCGTTGGCCCGGCTCCAGGGCCGTATGCGTACTTTGGCGGAAGGAGAAAACGAGGCTCCAATAACTGGCACCGATCGCAAGGACGAAATTGGGAGCATGGCCAGTGCCGTCGGTGTGTTCAGGGAAAATGCGCTCGAGCGCAAGCGGCTCGAAGCGGAGGCTGACGCAAACCGAAGTGCATCGGAGCAGGAGAAATCCAGACGCGAAGCCGACAAAGCTCGTGAGGCAGCCGACAACAAAGCAGCCGTTGATGGACTGGCGCGTGGTTTGCAGGCGCTTTCTGCAGGAAAGGTGACGTATCGGATCTCTGATCCGTTTGTTGCGAGCCTCGATGAGCTGAGGGTCAACTTCAATCAGTCTGCAGAAACACTGCAGACGACACTAAAGGCTGTAGGCGAGAACGCGCGCACGATCGATGCGGGCGCAAACGAAATTCGCTCGGCAGCTGATGATCTTTCTAAACGTACAGAACAGCAGGCTGCCTCGGTGGAAGAGACCGCAGCTGCGCTGGAGCAGATCACGACCACCGTCAAAGATTCGACGCGAAGGGCTGAGGAAGTTGGTGTGCTCGTTGCAAAGGCACACAAGGCCGCCGAAGATTCAGGTGTCGTCGTTGACGGTGCGGTCGCCGCGATGGGGGAAATCGAACGATCGTCTGGCGAGATTACCAACATTATCGCCGTGATCGATGAGATTGCATTCCAGACAAATCTTCTGGCGCTCAACGCCGGCGTCGAAGCTGCCCGAGCTGGTGAGGCAGGTAAGGGATTTGCCGTTGTAGCTCAGGAAGTTCGGGAGTTGGCACAACGCTCTGCCCACGCAGCAAAAGAAATCAAAAATCTGATCAGCACGTCCAAAAGCCATGTCGAGAAAGGCGTGTCGTTGGTAGGCCAGACAGGATCGTCTCTCAAAACGATCCTGGGCGAAGTGCAGGAGATCAATCGCCATGTAGTTTCGATCGTGGAGGCAGCGCGTGAACAGGCTGTGGGTCTGCAGGAAATCAACATGGCCGTGAACACGATGGATCAGGGAACGCAGCAGAACGCGGCTATGGTCGAGCAATCGACGGCTGCCAGCCACAGTCTTGCAAAGGAGGCAGCTGCGCTTACAGCTCTCTTGGGCAACTTCGATTTCGGCGGTTCGAACGACACACGGAGGAGCGACGTCAGAAGGAGTTTGGAGGGCCAGCATGCCCATTCGCCGGCTCAGGCACTGTTGCGCAAGGTGTCGCGCAGCTTTGGCGGTCAAGCTCAGGTGCAAAATGAGTGGCAGGAATTCTAGGGTTTGTGTGAATGGAGCAGGGTACGTTTCTTTCAGCTTTCAATGCAATGATCGCTTCGGAACCGGCACAATCTACTGCAATCACAATGTTCGGGGCCCGCGTTTAGCGGGCCCAGAGATATCTGTGCCTGAGTTCCCTTGATCAATCGAACGAGCAGCTTTGCGCCTTCAAATCGATTGTTCAAGCGGTTACTGAATCGTCCTGAAAGCCGTCTTTCGCACGCACGGACGCGAAGGAGCAAGAAGTCCGCCGAGCCTGTTAGGTGTTGGATGTCAGCTTCCTCGAATTGCCCGCCGATACCGGTCAGTCCGATACTGGTTTCGTATCAGCCATCCCCGAGGGCAAATACCTACCCGTACACGGAAAATTCGGCGCAAACTATCGGCCAAACGACGGGGTCGTCGGTTCGATCCCGTTCAAGAGCGTTAGGACACATCAGATTCTAAGCGCAGCAACAGGGGCTCGCAATGCTAGGGCTACTGTCGCCGGCTTGAATGGTAGATATGGAAGCCTGCGAACTTCGGGCACCAGTCGACCTCGCCACGCAGGTATAATCAGTTGTTGGTGATATTGTCCCAGCCGGAAAGCGCAATTTCCGCCACATCGTGCAGCTCGGCCCGGTCCGCTCCATCCCGGGCACGGATCGCCATGCCGCTTTGGACTGTCTGCACGAACCTCGCCAGTTTGGTCGTGTCCGCCGTTACGTTTAGATCACCATCGTTCTTCGCTCGATCGAAGCGCGCTTTGAGCAGATCGAAACCGCCTGCACGAGTCGCTCGCATGAGTTCGCCCAATTCGGAGTGCCCTTCGCTGCCCACGGTCGCGAGCGTTGACATGCACCCATGGGGTAGATCGAGATCTCCACCGGTCATGGCGATCGCCTCATCCTGGAGAAAGAACAGCGCGGCCTGCCTCGCTGTTAAAGCAGCCCTGAAGCGGGTCCACACCAACCCCTCGTAGGTCGTATAATAGTATCGGAGGGCCTCGGCATAGAGCGCATCCTTTGAACCGAAGGCCGCATAAAGACTTTTGGTTCCGATCCCCATTGCCTCCGTCAGGTCGGCGATCGAGGTCGCCTCGTATCCCCTCATCCAGAAGAGCCGTGTCGCCGCGGCAAGCGCAGCCTGGCGATCAAACTCTCGCGGCCGCCCGCGTGGAGGACGCGTCGACGGTGAGTTCGCTTGAGGTATCGAAACATCATTTTGCATCGATCACTGTATAAATCTGTTGACGGTCGTTTGCAATGCCGATACCTATTTGTACATCGATCACTGCATAAAAGGAATCATGGATCTGTGTGGGAGACGCGCACTCGTGAATAGCGGTTCGAGTGGAAGCAGGAGGCAAAGAGCCTGATGGTCAGCGACAAAATGGACGCGGCCAGTACGGGCTTCCAAATCGGTTACGCAACCCATCGCAATTCAGTCGCGACTAAGTGCGCATCGTTGTGCTTCCACCGGCATGTCACGCCAGCCGACTGAGAAACTGAGCCTGAGCTGCTCTTCCTCTAGGACGCTCTGTGTGTTTCGACGTGGAATATTGAACCCATCTCGTTCGGTGGCCGGCTCACGCAGTTTCCGGCCGCCCATCACCGGCAAACAATTTCGTCAAGTTTCCCTGCACCCTTTCTGGAGAGCAACCATGTCCACCAACCCTATCGAGATCGCCACTACTTTCTTCGGCCACTGGTCCGCAAACCGCATTGAGGACGCCCTTGCGATGCTGTCGGATGACGTCCTCTATGACAACGTACCGCTGCCCGACATCGTAGGGAGAGACAACGTTCGCAAATTCCATGGGGACTTCGGGGTTGGAACGGCGTTCACGGTAGATTGGGCTGTGACCAACATCGCGGCATCGGGGAATCTTGTTCTCAACGAGCGGATCGATGTGTTCACCCATGAAAGTGGCGCGACGATCACATTGCCGGTCATGGGTACGATCACCGTGGAGAACGGGGAAATCACTGTCTGGCGCGACTATTTCGACCTGGCCGACTTCGAAAGGCAGGTCTCACTTCTCAAGAGATAGGCAGATCGCAAAACCGCCGCCGTGGAGCCTCGGCGATGTTGTTCTCGCCGGGATGCCGCGATCGAAGGCAGGGTGCTTTGCTGACTGACGGAGCGGCACCTGTATTCATGGCGATCGCCCGCGCAGGTCCGTGGCTCCCGGACAACGGATATCTATAGAAATGACGCGTTGTTTCTAGGAATTTGCCGCAATAGAGGGGTTTCCTTCACTCTAAGCGGAGAAAAATCATGATTTCACCCTACACGATCAACATTCCCGAGGAACGGCTCGCCATGATCAGGGCCAAGGTCGAGGCTTATGACTGGAGCCAGCTGCCGGATGCGGGAGGCTGGTCGGCGGGGGTCGGGGTTGATGATCTCAAGCGGCTCGCCGCCTATTGGCGGGACAGCTATGACTGGCGTGCTGTTGAACGGCGCCTCAACGCACTCCCCAACTTCACGGCGGACGTGGAAGGCGAGCACCTCCACTTCGTTCATGTAAAGGGCGACGGCTCCAAGCCGCCCGTCCTGCTTCTGCACGGTTGGCCGGGCGCGTATCTCGAATTCGAGCGGCTCTTGGAGCCGCTCGCAGCGGACGGGCACGATGTTGTCGTCCCCTCGCTTCCTGGCTTCGCGTTCTCCAACCCGATCACGGGCCCGATCGGCCCGCGGCGGGCTGCTGCGCTCGTGCATGGGCTGATGATCCGACTGTTCGGCGACGCGCGGTATTTCGTTCAAGGGGGCGATTGGGGCCACGGCATTGCGGCCTGGGCAGCGCATGATCGACCGGACGCTCTGCTCGGCATCCATATCAACATGATGACCGTGTGTGCGAGGGATGCCGCTCCGACGACCGACGAGGAGAAGTCCTTCGCCGCCAAGCGAGCCGCGATTGCCGATTGGGAGAGCGCCTATTTTCACGAGCAGGCAACCCGTCCGCAGACGCTTGGCGTCGCGATGGCCGACAGCCCGATCGGAGCGGCGGGCTGGATACTCGAAAAGTTCGGCAAGTGGGCCGACCTTCCGACAACCGCCGATGGCGAGCCGGACATCTGGAGCAAGTTTTCCGAGGAGGAGCTCCTCACCAACATCATGCTCTACATCGCGCCGGCATCGTTCGTGACTGCAACCTGGATTTACTACGGCAGCCGGATTGAAGCATCGCGGATGCTTCCGGCTGGTACCCGCATCCAAGTGCCGACCGGCTTTGCGGCCTTCCCCGATCCGGTGTTCCTGCCGCCGCCGCGCTCATGGGCGGAGAAGACCTACAACATCGTGCATTGGAACGACATGCCGCGGGGCGGCCATTTCGCCGCGCTGGAAGAGCCGGAACTGATGCTGGCCGACCTGCGCGCCTTTATCGCGACGGTGTCGGGCGCGCGCTCTTGAAGGTGCGCTGCCGCTCTACCTGCTTGACCACCGAATAGACCTTGTATTTGAGGATCGCCGCGTTGAACTCGGCGCCGAGCATCAAGATCACGCCGACTATGTAGAGAGGCAGGGGGGTGTAGTGCGCGGATCCAGACAGCAGTGCACGCGCCGTGCAGGATCTTCTAACGGCGATGGATCGCGCCGAGGTGACAGTGCCGATGATCGCCGAAAAAGCCGGCGTGACCCCGTCAACCATTTACCGCCGTTGGGGCGACCTTGCTGATCTTCTGGCCGACGTCGCAGTCGCGCGCATGCGATCGCAGCCGGCCTTGCTACCTCGTGGTCGGCCGAGCATGGCGGCTTTAGATCGGGCGTTCGTCTCACGCATACGAGAGCGCAACCGGTCCGTGGCCCTCCGGCGCAGTTGGTCCCGATCATTTATAGCCCGTGGCGTTTATGGCGCTGATTTCGCTCTCGAAATCTCCGCTTCAAAGACAGGGCCGACGGTTCGATTCTTTCCGAGACTATGACGCTGCGAAATAGATGCTAGCCGTTACCCTGAACTGATGGTTGATTGTCGAATGACAGCTTCGATGCTTTATGCGATGGATTTGGCATCATTCCTGAAGCTTGCGACGCCGCATGAGTTGAGGGCAAAATTCTTCGCACGCTTCGGAAATTATGCGACCAAACCAAATTTTTGAGCGGTATCGACTTTCATGGCCGAAATCCCAATTCGTAGCTTCGGCGTATCCGTTGTCCTTCTCCGCAACGTCGGACCTGAAACCGAAGTCTTGTTGCTACGCCGGAATCAGACCCTCGTGGGCGAGTGGTGTCAAATTGCCGGGGGCATTGAGGATGGCGAGAAGGCGTGGGAAACAGCGCTTCGTCAGGTGAAAGGAAACGGGCTTAAACTGCGACCGCCTTTATTCAGCGGACATATGCGAACAGTTCTATGAGGCCGATCGTGACGCCATCAGCATATCTCCCGTGTTCGTTGGCTTTGTAAAGACCGAGACGGCGGTTACAATCAATCACGAGCATAGCGAGTTCCGGTGGGTCTCATTTGCGTCAGCTTTGATGTTGGTGCCGTTTGCAGGGCAACGCCACGTTTTAAGGCACGTAGAGGCCGAGTTTGTTCAGCGGCAATCCCTCCAGCATCTCCTTATCCAGCAGATTTCGCAGAAATCCTGATTTTGCGGAATCGCAGAAGTCCGGGCAGCATATTGATCAAATGCCGGGATGTCTGCGACAAGGGGATAGTGTGTGTTGAGATTTTGCGTTTGGGTGGTGGGTATCATGACGGTCGTTCTGGGTGACTCGGACATTGCAGTTGCATGGACGGAGCGCGAGGTCGTAGTAGGGAAACTCCACGGCACACTGACGTTACCGGAAGGCGTCGAACAGGTTCGAGCTGCTCTTATTCTTCCTGGTTCCGGCCCCGTCGATCGGAACGGCAATCTTCCGAACGCGAGAAATGAGAGCCTGAAGCTGGTCGCGCGCGCGTTAGCCGAGCGGCATATCGCTACATTACGAATCGACAAGCGAGGCATTGGAGAGAGCCAAGCTGCCGCTTTCCGAGAAGATGAGCTACGCTTTGACACATATGTCGATGATGCGATCAGCTGGCTCAAGCTGCTACAGGATGAGCCCAGAGTTGGTGCGATCTATCTGATCGGCCACAGCGAGGGAGCTTTGGTTGCGACTCTCGTGGCCCAAGAGGCAAACATTGCGGGTGTCGTCCTGGTGGCGGGAGCCGGTGAACCAGCGGGAAACCTTATAAGGCGTCAGCTTGCGGCAAATGGACTGCATACCTCTCTGAAGAACCGGTCCGACGAAATCTTGGCATCACTGGAACGCGGTCAGCATGTCGCTGACGTTCCACCCGAGCTTGCAGCGCTCTATCGTCCAAGCGCCCAAAACTATCTAATCTCATGGCTTCCGCTCGATCCTGTCAGAGAACTGGCAAAGCTCTCGTGCGCCATTCTCATCGTGCAGGGGACGTCCGACCTTCAGATTTCCATGGATGATGCGAAACGTCTAGCAGCGGCTTCACCGGCTACAAGGCTTATCGCGGTGGAAGGAATGAACCACGTCATGAAGCCCTCTCGGCCAGAGCGAAAAGAAAACCTTCTCTCGTATAACAATCCAAATCTACCGCTTGCAGATTCACTTGTGCCAGCCATCGCCGATTTCATCGGCGGTCCCTAACCTTCTTGTCGCGCAACACCTGAATTTGCAGCTTTGCAGCAGTCAGGACGACATATCGGTCAAATGTCGGGACCTTCGCAACAGAGCCAGTTTTTTCGGAAGCGGTGCCGGCGCAATCACACTCCCGTTTCAAAAGGCCGTCCGTCAAACCATCCCTATCTAGACGATTTCAGATTGCAGGACTTCCTGGAGACGCAGCAAGCACTACCTCAAGAGCTTAGCTGTGGAGAGACTTCTTGCTAGAAAATCAGTCAGCGAAACAATCGAAGTGGCGTTCCTTTATCGCGGACACTTTAGCCTTGATCACGTTCTTTACTGTGACGGGCGTAGTCAATGAACGGTTCGTGGCCGGGATGGCGTGGGATCAGATCGTCGATGCCCGACTACTAGGTGCGATCCTGATGGTTCCATCCGGCAGACCATACGGTTTATGGCGTGACTGGTTCATTCGCCATGCGACCCAAAGCCGAACCTCTCAAATTCTTTGGGACACATCCGCTCTCGTGAGCTTCCAAGTTCCTATATACGCTGCAATCCTCGCCGTATCCGGAGCGGACCTTGATGAAGTCCTACGCGGCTCGCTCGGTGTGATTGTCATCATGCTTGTCCTTGGAAGACCTTACGGGGCCTACCTCGGTTTCATACGCCGCCGTTTTGGCTGTTGCTCAGCCTCGCAGAAAACGATGTCTCTCAACGTGGATTAATTGGTGCTGGCCTTTCAATGACGATCGCGCGCATGGCGGGTTGACAATCCTCTTGATCTGCATGTTCGGACAAGTGTTCGATGATGGTGCCGCCTAGGCCGCCGTCCGCACTGTTCGTACAAAACGGGCGATCTCGTCGCTCAAATCCTCATCTTCCGGTGTTCCCCCACCAAAACCGCCATGCGGCATCGCCTCGAACACATGTAGTTCGGCTGGCACGCCGACGCGGCGGAGCGCACGGTGCATGCGCACCGTGTTGGAAAGGAACAGGTCGCGTGTTCCCGACTGGAGGAACGCGGCCGGGAAGCCGCGCAGATCACCGAACAAGGGCGACACGCCAGGATCGTCGAGCGCGACGCCATTCGCGTACAGCAAGTTGTTAGACATCAACGAGCCGGGCAGCACAACGTCGACCAACCTGTTGACTGCAAAGCTGTCGCCGCTTTCGGTAAGATCGATCTGCGGCGACAGGAGAACGAGCCCGCCTGGCATCGGAAGGCCCTCGTTGCGTGCGCGCTGTAGCATCGCGACGGCGAGGTTGCCGCCGGCCGACCGGCCGTTGACAACGATGTGCGCCGGCGCATGCCGGTCCAGCACGTAGCGATAGATTGCAATGCAATCGTCAAGCGCGGCAGGATAAGGATGTTCGGGAGATGTCCGGTAGTCGATGCCGTAACTGAGCACGCCGTGCTGGTCGGCCTGCATCTGTGCACCGACGATGCACGCTGTTCCACCGCCAAAAACCAGCGCGCCGCCGTGCAGATCGATCACGGCGCGCTGCGCCATGAATGGTTCGGCGGGCGTGGCGACATGGACGGTGGCGGTGCCGGTCTGGATTGTCGCGACGGTGGCGCGAACCCTGCCGGCAAGCGTCGTCACAGCGGCGGAATATTGCGCATCCGCCGCCGCCTTCATGCGCGTCCAGGCCTCTAAGTCGTTTGGTTCGGGCATGACGTAGGCAGCATTTCGGACGCTGCCGTCGTCCTCCACAAGCCGGTCGAGTGCGGCACGAGCCTCGGCGCTGATCGAGGCGGGGAGCGGGACAACGCGAGCTGGCACTGCGACGCCACGGGCTGTGGCCTGTTCTTGATTGGCTTGGTCTGCAGTGCGAGACACGTCGCCGCTCATGTCATCGGCCCAGAACTGGCCGCCGATTTTGGCGAAGCTTCGCGAGCGCGCAGATGCGTATCATACAATTCCGTCAGATGTCTGACCGCCTGATCGACAAAGGCGGGCACATCATACATGTCGTAGTGATCCGCGCCATCGATCACGACAAAGTCACGGCGATTGCGCGCTCGCTCCCATAGCGACTTGCCAGCCTCGTACGAAAAGGTCGTGCCCAGCTTGCCGCCGACAATTACTTGCAGCGGCTGTACCAGCAATTCGCTGACAAGATGGAAGGCGTCGAACCCCAGCAACAGAGCATCCCCCACAAAAAGTCGCTGATTGGTGCGGTTTCCATGGTGCCCGCGCGGCGTGGCATAGTAGTTGATTGCGTTAAGGAGGCTTGGGTCCGTAACCCCGGCGTCCTCGGATTCCTTCGCAGTCGGCAACCATTCGATACGCCGCTTCTCAGCACCGCGCGCTTCAAGCGTTCGCTGTTTTCCGATCGCAACCAGCGTCTCCTCGACCGCTCTGGCCTGCGGCGCCATTCGTCGGAACGCTGCGCCAATGTCGTTGGCCACAACTGTACCAACCGCTTTGAAACGACGCTCGATCAACGCCGCGGCGACCGCATAGCCGCCGCCAGCGCAAATTCCGAGCAGGCCGATTGCTTCGTCATCGACGTAAGACAACGTCACGAGAAAATCGATGGCACTGCGAATATCCTCAATCCGCGCGGCGGGGCTTTCGAGGTCACGCGGCAGACCCGCGCTTTCCCCTTGAAAGGAGGGATCGAAAACGAGGGTCAGATACCCCGCCGCCGCCAGCTTCTCGGCGTAAGTCCCGCCTGCCTGTTCCTTTACACTGCTGCCGGGACCGACGACGACAATGGCCGGATAGCGCTCTTTCTCATCGAAACCTGCAGGATATCGGAGATGACCTACGATTTTTCTTCCGTCGCTCTGAAATGTCACGGTATTCCGATTAATCGCCAACATCGCCTCCATTTCTCAGTATCAGTATGCATCGCATCTGGGGTTGCGAAAAAGGCGCCTCGAAGGGGCTAGCCCAATTTCCGGATTTCCAAATCGGATTTGAGGATTGTGACGGCCGTCTCAAGCCGATCTCGATAGACCGGTACGAGCTCGTCAACCAAGATCGGTAGCACATCGTCATTCTTTGGGATGAGGATATAGTTCCACTCGAGGCTCGTCGTACCGTTCCCATGATCGACGAAGTTCCAGTTCCCGTCGATCCGCTGTATCAATCCAGCCAAGCCCTCGTTGCTGAAATCTTCGCACTTGTAGCTGAACGACTTGTCCTGCTCCACGGTAAGCAGTGTTTCATGCATTGTGGTGTCATCATCGAAGGTGCAAATCCTCTGTTGACCCGGCGTTCCCCAATCGGATGTGATCGTTGTGGCAACGACGCCTGGCGCCTCGCCCTGTCGTGGGAATATATGCGGGATGCTGACGGGGACAATATAGTTGAACACCTCGGTGATCGGACGGTTGATCGTACGGGTTACCTTGGCGACAGTGGCGTTTGCTGGAAAGGCTTTAGGAAAGGTCATCACATATCTCCTGAATCTATCGGGCAAGGACGACTGTGAGGGAGATCTACCCACCATGCGCTCGCGTGAGCGCGATTGTCGCTCGTGATATTGCGCGGAATGGTCAGCGTATCCGATATTCAGATGGAGAGATCCCTATCGCCCGTCTGAAAGCAATGGCGAAATGCGAAGGATTTGAGTAGCCGCAATCAAAGGCGACGCTAGTGACGCCGTGATCTGCCTGCCTAAGTAGAGTACAGGCCAATTCCATTCGTAGTGTCGTCAACCTCTGAAATGGCGTTTCCCCCCAAAGGCTCTTGCAACGCCGCAGTAGCTGAAAGGGGCTGCAACCCGCAACCTCCGCCATGTCAGCAAGGGTGATGTTCCGGGCCAAATTGGCGCGCATATATTCCTCAACGCGATGCAGGCGGATGGCGTCGTTGGTTTTGGGTTCTGAGCCAGGTGGCGACCGTGTCAGGAGGTGACGCGCCAACAGATGGCCTGCGCTCTCGGCATACAGGTCTGACACGCCTGCGCATGCGGCCTCTACCAGTGAGCGCATTATTTGCGAAACCAGAGGATCCGGAGAGGATATGATCGCTGCTTGTGACGGTAATCGTTCGTCACGCAATTCTTCGATGGCTGTTTCCATCGTTGTGATGGGGAGATGCAACTGCAGCGTCTCATGTTCGACATCACCATTCCAGCGCAGTTCGCAGGAGTCGCCCGGCTCGACAGTCGATATATGGCCAACAACATGCCCAGCGGATTTCCAGCGGCCGCCGATACGGCGTTCGAAAAGGGTCGCGCCTCCGGTCACCAGAGCCAGAAGATGGTCGATAAAAGGGAGCGTTTCAGCATCGCTCATATGAGCATCGTGGCGGTATCGGCGCAAATGTAGGGATGTCCATGCGCAATCCGCAGTCGTCCACCACGCATTGTCAGAGAAGTAACGACCGCAAGAAGATGACAAGATCATCGTGTTGTCTTACCCTATCTGGTCTCTGCCATGGTCATCTGGCTCTAATTTGAAAATCGATTCTGCGCATTCGAGCAGTGCGAGATCATACCTAATTACCAGTAGGGTGCACCATTTACAATTTTACGGAAAATTTAGGTTAATTGGTAGTTTCCATACTAGGTCGTTCCATCGCAACCGCAGATGGGTAAGTTAACTGGCATCAGCTTTGCCATCAAACTTCCGGAACGCTGCCTATGACCATGCTTGCCAACACGAACAACGCGCATGCGGGCAATTTTTCCGCGCTATCGCATACGAGCGTCGTGGCAACGGGCACTCGAATGGTAGGTCCCGACATCCTGCGCTCACTGGCGATCTTTTTGGTGATGCTCGTCCATCTTCCGTTAAATGCGACCCCAAGCCTCTTGGTGACCGTGCGCGAATATGGCTGGCTCGGTGTCGATATCTTCTTTGTGCTCAGTGGCTATCTGATCGGCACGCAGCTCTTCAAGGAAGTGACGCGCACGGGAGCCGTCGATTTCAAGTCGTTTTATCTGCGACGTGCCTTCCGCATCTTCCCGCCTTTCTTCGTGGTCCTTGGCCTCTACGCCCTAGTCCCTGTGCTTCGCGACAATCCGGCGATGCAGCCTCTGTGGAAATTTGCGACTTTCACCATCAATCTCGGGTTCGATCCGAGGGAGGGCAATGCATTTCTTAGGCGTGGACGCTCGCCGTCGAAGAGCAGTTCTATCTTGTCTTGCCTGTGCTGGTTCTCTTCTTGTACAGGCGCATTGGCACAGGATGGGTGCTTGCCCTCGCAGGGCTGCTGATGCTCGCCGGTATCGCGCTGCGCTACGCGATCTGGGATACCCAGGTCGGCACCCTCGTCGCAGAAGGCCAGTTCCGCCCCGCCTTTGCGACATACCTCCGAGATGTTTACTACCCAACATATACCCGTCTCGACGGCCTGCTGTTCGGCGTGGTGCTGGCAGCCACCCGCTTTTTCAAACCCTAGCTTTGCAGGCAATATCTGTCGCCGAAGGTCACGATACCCTCAGCTCTGATCTTTGTAATCGCGGCGTTCATCTGCTTCGTTGATCGGGGACCACTCGCAGGACAAAGCATTTTTCCGGTGTTCCAGGCGCAGCTTGGCGCAGTCGCGGGCTTTCCGCTGATCTCGATCGGCATCGCACTACTGCTCTGCGCCGTGCTCGATCTTGAGCGCATTCTCAGCCGCTGGCCCGTGCCGGGTGCAGCTCTCATAACCACGCTGTCTTACAGCCTCTACCTCACGCACAAATCCGTGTTTCATGCCCTGCGCCTGGTCGCCGGAGAAGAAAACCTGCAAGGCAGCTTCGGATTTGTTGTCTATCTGATCGCAAGCTTTGCTGTCGCTGCCGCACTTTGGTTCTGCGTCGAGAAGACGTTTCTAACACTGCGTGACCGACTCTTGATGCGCCCCGAATAATAAGACGCTCCACTATATCACAGTTGCTCCCTCTTAATTGGGTCGTTCAGGCACCTTGGCGCTGGCTTTAAGGCGTTTCATCGATGATCTGGCCTTATGACCGAGAAGTTGGTCCCTCCAGCTGTACGATGTCGGCCTCGAGACGCCCAGCCGGTCAGCTACCTGTTGAGCGGTTTCATCTCCACTGCATAGTCCGATACCCCCCGCTTGCCGGACCTCCTCGCAATATCCAGGATGCCACGATCGACCAACCATCGATGTCCGCGCCTCCGGAAACGCCTCACGAACCCATGCGGTTAGAGTTCTCGACCGGGATAGCCGAGCGCCCTCATCGTCGCAGAGATGCAACGATTGTGGGTGCGAAAGTGCTCAAGTGCCGCCTGCCTCTGAGCCTCCGAATATTTTGGCGCTCGCGCTACCGGCTGACTACGCAGGTCGAGATGCTGGACGTACTCGCGGTACCAGCCCCTCAGCGCATTCTTGGTGGAATATCCCAGCTGGCGAATGGTTGCGTTAGGCCGCTTGCCAAGCCGGACATAGAGCTCAACCGCTCGAAGTCTGTCTGCGTAGGAATACATGAACTACCTCCTTGGTGGTCCAAGTTTTCGTCCGCACCCCCATCGGCTCAGTTCCGCGTGAAAAAAACAACATGCAGTCCTCAAAAGTGGTGACCTCAGCGAAGATATGCAGGTCCTGACAAAGCCATTTCAAATGGACACGATCGCAGAAAAGGTTCGTCCGATGCTCGCCTAAAAAGGACGCTAGTGACTTTTTAATCGGCAAGTACTTCCTCAGTCCTACTTGTACGGGGCGCGTATACGATAAGGACCTGATCGTTCGGTCATCAAAGAGGACTTCCATGTCAGAACGATCTCTCCTCGCTCCACAAGGGCATCAACGGCGTCGTGAACAAAAGGCATGAATTTACGCCAGTCGAGCGGAGTGTTGTTATCCTTTGCGAGGCTGCGTGCGACTTCGCTCGGACAGGTCGTGCCCGTCGGTCGACTTGCGACAAAGCCCAGAATCGCTGACACTGCTTGCTCTCTCATGGTTCTGCTCTACTCTGGGGTGCGGCCAACGGTTATCCGGCATGTCGTATAAGTGTGGGTCACGCTGCCCGCGGCGACTAACGGGTCCGGCAATGATCCTGCGGCGGAAATCGACAGGCTAGGCAAGCCTGAGATATTTGCAGACGAATTCGAACGGCCGTTCCTCAAGAGCTTTTGTCAACCGGATCGAGTATCCATAGTGCTTTGCTTGTGCGCTGACGTCGATCGCCTTTTCCACCTCGAAGACGTTGTCCTTATGGGGCAACGTCCAATGCCGGACTTGCGACAATGCCTTCTTGGTGGCGGCTCGCGCGTCGGAAGCGATGAGAAGGACGTTCTTGTGAATCTCGCCGAACTCGTTGGCGTCATATCCTCCGAGATTGAGGAAGAATAACTTTTCCTCGGTCTCTGAGGGTGAGGCTGTCACCAGATCAATGTCAAATCCATCCGCCTGGGTGATCTCGCCCCAGCAATCGAGGTGAAGACTTTTCGGATCGCCCCACCATTGCTTCCGCAGGTCGTCATAGCAGGCTTCCGCGTTCTCTCCGATCGAAAACCGGATGTCATGCAACTCGATGTTCGATCCACCGCAATCGCCGCCAATGTAGAACATGAAAAGTTTCATACGCTTGCCTTCTATTCCTGCGTCCAAGGCGTAAATGGCTTTTTAGCGCCTGTCGTCAATGAAAGACCAGCCAAGGCTGGAACAGGCGATCGATGTAATCGTTTGATCGCTGCGCAGTGCGTCCCGCGCTGCTGGAGTCCCAAATGCGTAAACGCGTCGCCATCGTTGGGTCCGGCCCGACGGCTCTGTATGCACTGCAAGATCTTACAAAGTCTAAGTCACCATTGGCAATCGTCATCCTGGAAGCGTCGGACGTCGCCGGCAAGGGGACGCCCTACCAGCGCGGGATCAACGATCCTGCGATGCTGTCGAACATTCCAGGCATCGAAATCCCGGATCTTCCCGACACCCTTGTTGGCTGGCTTGCCGAACAATCCGAGGAATACCTGTCGCAATTCGAGATCGAACGCATCGACATATCTGATCGTGCTTTCTACCCACGCGTCGTCATTGGCGACTATTTCCGGGCGCAGTTCGAGACGATCGTCGCATTGGGTGAGCAGGCGAAACATGCGATCTTCATCCTCGAGGGTTGTGAGGCCGCAGACATCGTGCCAAGTGGCAATCATTTCGTTGTAAAGTGCGGAGACGAAGCGAGCCTTGAGCTCTTCGATTATGTGATCGTAGCGACGGGGCACAGTTTCCCGTCCGCGCCCGAAACGTCGCCTGGTTACTTTGCCGCGCCGTGGCCCGCCACCGCGCTGCAGTCGATCCCGAGTGGTAAGATCGGTGTGCTCGGAACTTCGCTCAGTGCGATCGACGCGGTAATGACGGTTGCAACCATGTTTGGCCGCTTCGATCGAAACGCGGATGGTTGTCTCGACTACCAGGTTCAGGATGGTCACGAAGGGTTTGAGATGTCGATGATGTCGCGCAAAGGGCTACTTCCCGAAGCCGACTTCTTCTTTCCCATCCCGTACGAAGACCCACTGATCTGCACGGCGCAAGCGGTGGCTGCCCGTATGGCGCTTGGCAGTAGCGGTCTGCTCGACGATGTGTTCGACCTTTTCCGTCAGGAACTGTTGGTCGCTGATCCGGAATATGCTCAGTTCATCGGGCTTGATGAGCTGACGGTCGACACGTTTGCAGCAGCCTATTACGGCGTCAGAGACAAATGTGATCCGTTTGAATGGGCGGCATCGAACCTCGACGAAGCCAAACGAAACTATGCAGCCAAGCGCACGGTGGCATGGCGGTATGCGATCCTGATCACCCACGAGATCATTGAGACTGCTGTCAGCTATTTTACGGCCGAAGACCTTGACCGATTCAACCGATCGTTCAAGAGCATTTTTGCCGATGATTATGCCACCGTACCCCATCTATCGATCGAGCGCCTGATTGCGCTCCGTAAGGCCAATAGGCTTAATATTATAAAGCTCGGCGACCGATCGGAGATTTCATCGGACAATGTCGAACGCGGTGCTATCGTCACGTTCGAGGACGGCACGCTGCAGTTCGATACCTTTATCGACGCCACGGGACAGAAAACCCTATCGGCGGATGATTTGCCATTCCCGTCACTTCACGACGCTGGACTGATATCGCAAGCGCGAACCGTTACTCCGCGTGGAAACCTAAGGCGTACCGGTGGTATCGATGTCGACGAACAATGTCGGCCGCTTATTGCCGGGATCAAGCCGGTGCGGCGTCTGCATATCCCCGCCGTGTCTTATCTTCTCCACAAGCGGCCCTTTGTCCAAGGCATCACCAGTGCCGCCGAGCTTGGACAGATCGTCGCTCGATCTGTAATCGCTGACCTGATGCGGCCAGCTCGCAGCCGTCGTGCCGCGACAGCTACCAAATCACCGAAGGCCGGCGCTATCGAACTCGTGTGAACGCCATGCGTGACGGTTCAGCGCGGCTTCGAACCGGGCTACAGTCATAAAAGGGGCTAACCCGAGCTGTCGAGCCAAATCCGATACTAACAGCAGCCTTTCACAGGTCGGGTAAGGTAATTGACCAATGCTGGAGCGAGAATCCGAGCACGCGGTCTAACCGCCAATGTATGACCTATCCGTCTTGACAGCGTTTTCGATTGCCTCAGGATCACCGACGAACGTAGCGTCCTTGAATCTAATCGCTTTGAAAGGGACCCAAGACTTGCCATTAGGATGTCCTGGGCGAGGGGAATTCTGTTCGGGAACGATCAGGTAAGGCGGATGCGATCCGGCGTGGTCAGTCGAAAACAGGTATGCGTCCATGATGTGACCTCGTGATACTGACTATAGGGCTGCGTGGGTTTTCATTTGTATGCGAACAGGCACTGCTTTCGACGCTGGTGTCTTCGACAACTCATCATGATGATCGATCGCAACCAGCACATTAGCTTCAGGATAGTACGCTCCAATCGTTCCTTGCGGGAGATTATGCTGGGTCACTCTCAGACCATGAAGCTCGCGCGTGATCCCATCTTGGAAATCGCTCACAAGGGTAATGACCTGACCCTCGTGCAGCCCCGCCGACTGGATATCGTCAGCGCACATAAGCACCACGTCTCGAGTCCCTTCGATCCCGCGGAAGCGATCAGAGTATCCGTAAATCGTCGTGTTGAACTGGTCGTTCGACCGCATGGTGACGAGGCGATAGCGCCCCTCGGAATCGCTGAACGCCAAGGCATTAAGCTGTTCTGGTGTCGTGAAGACTGCTTTTTTCTCTTCGGTCTTCCAGACGCGCTCGTGTGCCGCATTGCCCCGGTAAAATCCGCCCGGCATAAACATACGATCGTTATAGTGCTCGAATTGATCCGGGTAGGTCGCCTCGATGAGGTCACGGACGAGACCATAGTCACCCGTCCACTTATCCCATTTCAGCGTTGGGCTCGGGGCAACGGTCGCTCTCGCAATACCAGTCACAATCGCAAGTTCGCTACGCAGGTGCTTGGAAGCCGGCGTACGCTTACCGAGCGAGCCGGAGATGTGCGAAAAGCTGTCTTCGGTGGTGACGGTCTGCGCGCCCGTGGCTTGCTCGTCGCGCTCTAAGCGTGAAAGGCACGGAAGGATGTAGGACTTCGTGCCTGGAAAGAGGTGGCTTCGGTTCAGCTTCGTCGAAACGACGACGGTCAAATCCTGCTGGGCCCAGGCGTTTTCCATCGCCTTTTGATCGGGAACGGCGCGGACCAGGTTGCCGCCAAGCGATATGGTTGCCTTGATCTTTCCCGCCATCATGCCCTTCACGGCATCAACGATCGTCACACCATCTTCGGTTGGCGGGTCAAAATCGAACAGGGACTTCAGCGTGTCCATGGGGATAAGCTTGGCCTTCTCCGCAACACCGACAGTTCGTTGGCCTTGAACGTTCGAGTGGCCACGCACCGGACAGCATCCAGCACCCTCGCGGCCGATGTTGCCGCGCAGAAGAAGGAGGTTGACGACCATGGCAACGTTCAGAGCGCCATGTGAATGCTGCGTTAGCCCCATCCCGTAGACACCGATCACGCGCTCCGCGTGAGCGTAAATCTCACCGGCACGCCTGATCGCGTCCTCAGTCAGGCCGCTTTCCCCCTCGATTGTGCTCCATTCTGTCGATCGGATAAGATCGATGAAGCTGTCAAAACCGACCGTGTGCTCATCAATGAAAGGGACGTCGAGAAAGCGCGGCGCTCCGCTCACCAGGGCGGCATCGTCCGCCTCGACGAGGACCTTACAGAGACCGAGAATGGCAGCGATGTCACCGCCAGCGCGAACCTGAAGATACTCATCGCTGATCTGGGTCTCGCGCCCCGTCAGCATATCGACAGGGCTCTGCGGGTTGACGAAGGAAACCAGGCCTTGCTCCATGACAGGATTAAACGTGACAATTTTTGCCCCGCGCTTTTTCGCCTCCTGGAGCGGGTGAAGGAAGCGCGGGCTGTTCGATCCTGGATTCTGGCCGAAGAAGAAAAAAGCGTCAGCTTTTTCCAGGTCATCCCAAACGATAGTTCCGACCGGAGAGCCAATCACCTTCTGCAGCCCAACCGATGTCGTCTCGTGGCACATGTTCGAGCTTTGTGGAAGATTGTTGTTGCCGTACGTTCGAGCCAGCAAAGCATAGAGGTAGGATGCTTCCAAGCCCGCATGACCAGACGAATAGAAAACAACGCTCTCGCGCGGGAGGGACTGTAACGTTTTGCCGATATCTTCGAAGGCGTCTTCCCAAGCGACTTCAACATACCGATCGGTTGCGCTATCGTAACGCAAGGGGTGTGTCAGTCGGCCGGTCTGTTCGAGGTCGTAGTCTTTCCAATCGCGAAGCGCGGTCACAGTATGATCGGTCCAGAACTCTGGGGTGCAGCGTGCGCTCGTCAGGTCCGAGATTGTCGCTTTCGCGCCGTTCTCGCAAAACTCAAATGGGTGATAATTTACCGGTTTGGGCCAGGCGCAGGAGACGCACATGACGCCTCCCGGCTTGTTCTGTCGGGCCAGTTCCTCAAGAACCATCGGGGACGGCCGCTCATCACCAATGATACGTGCGATCGATTTGACTGATCCCCAGCCGCCAGAAGGGCCGTCGGACTCAGGATTGTGCATCATCTCAGTCATGGAAGATTTCCGATCAAAAAGGACGAAGGCGCTCCGTTTACCGGAACGCCCTGGGGAAGAAGCTCAGGAAGGGTTAGTGAGATGGCTCGTGGAACGGGCAGCCATTGAAGCGGGCTCGGAACTCTGCCGAATGTCGGTAGGGATCTCTACGCGCCCGATTGATGTTGCCGAGCGGCCGGTGCGCATCTAGACCGGTCCACACGCTGAACCGCATCTCTTCATCGACCTTTTGGACGTTCACGTCGCTCCAGCTATCCTGTGGCATCGCAGTGACCTTCGCTACAGTAACGAAAGGAGCGTCTTCCTCTTTCCACTCGACCGTCGGATCCTCGATGGGCTGGTCTTCCAAATTTCGACAGAGCTGGACCTGGAATTCCCAGACCCCGTTAGTTTCCTGCATTTCCGCCTGAACAGTTTCGCGAATGGCGTTTTCACGAATGGTTGCGTCAATGAGGGTGTCCGTCCGCTGTGTCAGGTCCGGTGAGATCGGCTTCAATTTGAACTTGGCTACGTAATCACCGTAGCGGAACGGTGTGACGCTGAAATATGTCTCGCCAAGTGGGTCAGAATTCGGCGCGCCACCGAGGGATTGAATGGTCGGGCTAGCAACACCGACCGCTTCAAGGCCCTTGTTCACCGTCTGGAGCACGCTCGACAGCACAGTCTTGGTGCCTTCCATCCGGTCTGTCGTCTTTGCGAGAAGCTTCAGACTGGATAAAAATTTCTTGGCATTCGGGGCTTGAAAGACAGGGCCGTTGACCATGATGAAATCTTGTGTCGAGCCTTCGGCGTCAGGAAGCCGCGGCCCTTCGACATCAAGCACCTTCATGGCAAGGCCTCGAGGCAAGGAGATTGCGTCGGGAAGAATATCGCCGGCATTCGTCGAGAGGCGGAGAAAAACCTTGTGAGCTCCGGGCGTCGCGAACATACCCTGGGCCAGCTCAGGCGGCAGGCCGGCTGCGACTGTCATCGCCGCTTCGATGATGCCATGCGCCTTCGCATGCACTGAGCGGACGGCATGACCATAATCTTCCGCCGTCTTCTGCATAATGACGTCGAACTGTTCATTCAGACCAGCAATCGTCTCTGTCTCGTCATCTCTGATGCTCTCCAGATCAGATGAATAGCGAATTCGCTGTGATATCGACATGAGGCGCTCCCCGAAAGAACGGGAAACGCTGCACTTCAAGCGAAGGTTCCGCTAGCAAAAGTGCTGATATATAGTCATAAAACAACGGGTTATGCGCTGCGTGTCTGCCCGCGATGTTTTCCTTCTTCGAACTCCTCGACGATCTTGTCGCAGAATGCCGGAAGGTCGTCAGGTGTTCTGCTAGTGACAAGGCCCTGATCGCAGACCACCTCCTCGTCGACCCATGTGCCGCCTGCGTTTTCGATGTCTTTGCGGACCGTCGGAAACGAGGTCACGGTCCGTCCTTGAAGAACGTCGGCTTCCACCAACAGCCATGGTCCGTGACAGATGACACCTACCGGTTTGCCCTGTTGGAAGAACGAATGTACGAGAGCGACCACGTCCTTATCGGCCCGGAGCTTGTCAGCACCGACACAACCGCCGGGAATGACAAGCCCATCGAATTCCGCAGCGGAAACTTCAGCAACCGCCTTGTCCACCAGAAAACTGCCACCTGCATCGAGATCGTTATTGTTCGTCTTGGCCTCGCCCTTCTCGATACCGATTACGGTTACCGACGCACCAGCCGCCTCAACGGCGTCCTTCGGCTGCTTGAATTCGGGCTCTTCGGTACCGCGTGGTGCGATAAGGATCGCAATTTTTCTGCCGTTCAACGTCATTGAAGTTTCCTTTTGCGTTCACTGGAGGCGGCCAACGAAGAAGCAGCGATGATGTTCCGGATCGTCGGCTCATGGATTGTCCTGCAGCGCGGAACAGCCGCTCGATCTGTGAGTTATTGGCCAATGAACCAGATCATTACGAAAATCGACACAATCGCGGTTGAAGCGAAGCTTGCCTCAGGGCTTGTTTATGTTCCAGGTCTGGAGACCGGGATCACGCGTAAGGTGGGGGCCAACGGCTTCTTGTATTATCGTCCAGACGGGCGGCGGATAAAAGAAGCCGATGAGATAAAACGTCTGAACGCCTTGGCGATCCCACCGGCATACACCGATGTGGTGATATCAACTAATCCTTTCTCGCATCTGCAAGCAATCGGCAAAGATGCGCGGGGCCGGAGGCAATATCGTTACCATCCTGACTGGCACGCAGAACGCGGCAAGGCGAAATTTGAACGGCTCGTCGATTTTGCGGACCGCTTGCCTGATTTGCGTGAAAGGGTCGAGCAGGACCTCCGTTCTCGCGGTCTTGGCATGGATAAGGCGCTGGCCACCGTAGTGTGGATGCTCGATAACCTCTACATCCGCGTCGGCAACGCGACCTATGCAGAGGCGAACAAGTCCTACGGTCTGACGACCTTGCGCAGCCGGCACGTGAAGGTCGAGGGCGGCAGCTTGAAGTTCCGCTTCAAAGGCAAGTCCGGCAAGGAATGGAACTTGGCGCACAGCGATCGGCGTATCGCCAACGTCGTTCGAAAACTGCAGGAACTTCCAGGTCAGCATCTCTTCCAATACGTTTGCGATGACGGTGGCCGCCGCGCGATTTCCTCCCATGACGTCAACGATTACATTCGCGAAGTGACCGGAGACGATTTCAGTTCGAAGCAGTTCCGAACCTGGGGCGCCACTTGTATGGCGGTCGAAGTACTGGCGGCGCTTGAGGTGGCCGCCACGAAACGTGAACTGAACCGTCAGTTGAACGAAGCGGTCGACGAAGTGGCTGCAAAGCTCGTCAACACACGCGCTGTGTGCCGCTCATCCTACATCCATCCAGCCGTGTTTGAGGATTTCCAGTCGGGGATGCTGCGAGACGTCCTGAAGCTCAAGAGCAAAAGCGAGCGTTTGCAGCAGTGGCTAGACAAGGAAGAAATACGTGTGCTGCGATGGCTGAAGCGCCGAACGGCGGCAGCTGCATGACGTCCACGTAATTTCCTCAGCCCCGCCAACGGTTTAATCGTCCGATGGTCAGCCTTTTAAAAAAATACAGAAAACGGATGAGTACGATGAAGACATTTGGAATAGCCTATTTCTCGACGCTCGTCCTGTTCTTGGCTATCGATGCCATCTGGCTGGGCGTAGTTGCCCGCAAGTTCTACCAACAGCAACTCGGTGATATGATGCTGCCGTCGCCAAATCTTGCGGTGGCCGCAGTGTTTTACCTGTTCTTCGCTGCAGCGATTGTTGTTCTGGCAGTCCGGCCCGGGCTTGAAGTGGGGTCGCTCTGGACAGCGGCCGGCTATGGCGCCTTGCTCGGGCTCGCCGCTTACGGGACCTACGATATCACCAACCTGTCAACCATAAGGAACTGGCCCGTAACCCTCAGCGTCGTCGATATGATCTGGGGCACTGTGCTGACAGGGCTCGCTAGCGCAGGTGGATATGCTGTAGCTCGCCACTACGGATAGTCGCTTTTTCAGACAATCTGAGACCTTCAAAAGACTGGAGAATGACTTGCGCGTATCCGAGTATTCAAGTTTTACGATCCCGGTCTTGCCATCTCCGGTACAGATTAACCCGTCACTCATCGCAGCCAAGCTTGTCGAGATCGTGCAGGTGAACCAGCTACCGCATGTCTTCATTGCGTCGACGGATGGGACAGCGGAACAAATCGCCAAAGCCGCCAGATGTCTCGGGCCAGATATCGATGTTATTCTGCTCCCACCCTGGGACTGCCTTCCTTTCGATCGGGTTGCCCCTTCGAAACAGGCAATGGGAAGGCGCATGGATGCGCTTCGTGTATGGCTACAACCCTCATCGAAACTCAGACTACTTATCACGTCATTAGGCGCGGCTCTGCAGCCGGTTCCACCCCTTTCCATTGTTCAGGACAGCGAGATCACCTTAAAGGTTGACCAGCCTTTCGATCGCGATGTGTTCAGGGAATTCGTTATCAGAACCGGCTATGTGGAGGAGGCGCTGGCTGACGAGCCTGGGGAACTCGTCTTCCGTGACGACATCGTTGACATTTTTCCCGCTGGCAGCTCGTTGCCGATGCGAATCGTGCTTGATGACAATGGCCGGATCGAGGAGCTGCGGTTCTACGATCCTGCGACTCAGCGGACGACCGAGACAGTCGATCAAATGACCTTCGGGCCAGCGTCCGAATTGATCCACGATGGAATTGGAGTCGCGGCCGACGGGCGCGCCATACCTGTCGAACGCCAGATGCTGCAGACATACGGCAGAGTGCCAGCGCTGTTTGATATCATTGCAGACAGCTCTGTCTGCTTACAGCACGGTTGGGAAGGCAAGCTCGGCGAACTTGTTGCGACCATTCAAGACGCGACAGAGGCGCAGGCGCAGTCGGGCGCGCGCCGCGAGTCACATGCTTTCTATCTTAGTGAAGATCGGTTTCTTGAAGAGATCGCTCGGTTTGATCGCTTTGCCATCGATTATTCGGACGCACTTCCCTTGCATGAAATCGAAGGCCGCAATCGTCGGAAAGCCTTGGCCGAATTTACCCATCAGCAAATGCTGAAGGGCAAAACTATTGTCTTGGCTGGTTGCGGCGTCGACATGGATGGTCTGTTGCGCGCCGTGGCGCAAGTATCAGAGATAACGGCGGCGAATGACTGGATGGCATGTCTTTCGGCTCCATCCGGATCTTTGCTGACCCTCAAATGCGGATTGGATCGTGGCTTCGCGGTCGGCGACATCCACGTTGTGACGCCGACCGACGTCTTCGGCGAGAATATTGAAGAGGTCGATACGTCGAGCTTCCTGAGAGAGCCGCAAATTCGACTCGGCGACGTCGTGGTTCACGAAAACCATGGCGTCGGGATCTTGAAGGCGCTCGAAACGGTACAGGTAGAGGGCATCGGTCAAGACGCGGCGCGGCTGGAATATCGAGACGGCGCGTCCATCCTCGTGACGATGTCGGAGTTCGGTAAACTCTGGCGCTACGGATCGGCGCCCGATACGGTATCACTGGATCGCCTTCATACAGAAGCGTGGTCAAAACGTCGCGCAGTGATCAACAAGGACATTGCAAAAGCGGCGCGCCATCTTCGGCGGCTTGCCAAGGTTCGGGGCGAAACCACTGCGGAGGAATACGCTCCACCTCAGAAGGCCTTCGCAGAATTCGTGCGCCGGTTCCCTTACTCTGAGACAGCTCATCAGTCATCGGCGATCCGAGCAGTTCTCCAAGATTTGAGTTCTGGGACGCCAATGAACCGCCTCGTCTGCGGTGATGTCGGTTTTGGTAAAACTGAAATCGCGTTGCGGGCCGCGGCTGCGCTGGCCTTCTGTGGCGCGCAGGTAGTGGTAATAGCCCCGACGACCGTGCTGGCCCGTCAGCATTATCTCACGTTCCAGCGTCGATTTGCCAACATGGCCGTCAAAGTCGAGATGCTGTCAAGGGTCGTTGAGCGAAAGGTGGCAGCCGAGGTTAAAGCCGGCTTGGCCTCTGGAGAGGTCGGCATCGTCATCGCCACGCAGGCCGTTCTTGCCAAAGATGTCCGTTTCGCTCGCCTTGGCCTTTTGGTCATTGATGAGGAGCATAAGTTCGGAGCGCGTGACAAACAGGCGATGCGATCGCTTTCGCCTTCGCTACATGTCCTGGCCATGTCTGCAACACCAATCCCGCGGACACTGCAATCGGCGATGATCGGTATCCAGGACGTCAGCATCCTCGCGACATCACCGTCAAAACGGCGTCCAGTCAGAACAACGCTTGGACCATACGATGGAGCTTCCATGCGTGTCGCACTGCTGCGGGAGTTTCGCCGCGGCGGACAAAGTTTCGTTGTGGTCCCGCAGATCGAAGATATCGATGGCGTTCATCAAATTCTAAAAGATCTTGTTCCCGAACTGTCGGTGCGCGTCGCGCACGGCAAAATGAAAGCTGCCGAGATGGATGAGGTCATGGTTGGCTTCGGCGATGGCGACGGGGACATCCTTCTGTCCACCAATATTATCGAAAGCGGCCTCGATGTGCCGCGCGCCAACACCATCGTCATCTGGCGGGCTGATCGATTTGGTATCGCGCAGTTGCATCAATTGCGTGGCAGGGTGGGACGCGGTCGGACGCAAGGTTCCGCTATGCTTCTTGCAGACGACGATATCGCGCAAGAAACGCGTGCTCGCCTGAAGACCATGGAGGCCCATGACCGCCTGGGCGCGGGATTCGCGCTTAGCATGCAGGATCTGGATATGCGCGGCGCCGGCGATATCGTTGGTGACGATCAGGCCGGTCACATGAAACTGCTCGGCATTAGTCTTTACCAAAAGCTTCTGGAGCGCGCGGTGCTAGCTGCCGGTAAAAGGGGCTCTCGCGAGCAGCAGGATGTCTGGATCAACCTCGGCATCACCCAGACCATTCCCGACGCCTACGTGTCGGATGGCTCGGTCAGACTGGATCTCTACGCACGTCTCCTGCGCGCACGTGATCAACAAGCCTTGGACGAGCTTGAAGACGAGTTCGACGACCGTTTCGGTGACGTCCCTGATCAGGTGTCGACACTGATCCGTCTTGCCCGACTTCGCATAGCTGCCAATGGAAATGGAGTTAGCAGGATCGACGCTGGACCGCACGGCCTGTCGTTAAGTTTTGAAGCGAAACCCAGCCGGGAACGGATCGATGAGATGATGCGGATCTGCGAGGGCGAATACCGAAACGAGCGGCTCATATTCAAGCTCTCAACAGATAACGCGGTTCAGCGGCTTTCACATCTTGAGAAGATTTTACGCCACACCCCGTCACCCTGATGCTTAAATTTAGACCCGCTGATCGCTTGGCTGGGCGCCAGACGTTGTAGCAACCGGAGGAACTAATGTCGGACACAAGCACCACCACAATAACAGCCCTGTTCCGAACGCGTGAAGATGCTGACTTGGCGATCGAGCACCTTGTGCAGAAGAACGGCGTGCCTCGACCCGACATCTTTGTTCAACCGACCTCAAACGAAAACTCAGGTGGCACAGCACCATCTGGTGGCGATCGGTCTCATGAAGACGGTTCGCGAGACGACGGAAAATTATTAGGGGAAATCGAAGTTTCGGTCGATCTAGCCACGAATGATATAGCCGCAGTCCAACGCACGCTAGGGGACGCGGGCGCCATTCACGTGTCCGGGCGATCTTTGAAATGACGGGTTGCGCTCCAAGTCAGAAGAAGACGGTTCTAATCACAGGCGGAAGCATCGCGGGCTGCTCGCTGGCATGGTGGCTGTCTCGCGGCGACTTCGAGGTGACCGTTTTAGAGAGACACGCGACCTTCCGAGATGGTGGCCAAAATATCGACGTGCGCGGCGCCGCCCGTGAGGTCGTTCGAAAAATGGGGCTGGAAGGGGCAATCAGGGCGGCTGGAACCGGAGAAGCAGGCATTCGGTTCATCGATGAACACAATGAGGTGGTCGCCGAATTCGGCGTGGATGACACAGGATCGGAAGGGCCGACAGCGGAACTCGAAATCCTTCGCGGTGATCTGGCTAGCCTTTTGTTCGACGCGTGCAAGGATCGGGTAGACTTTCGGTTTGGAGATAAGATTGCCTCGATCGAGGGTGAAACCGTCTTGTTTGAAAGCGGCAGCAAAGAAACGTTCGACCTGGTGATTGTCGCGGAAGGCGCCGGCTCTTTGACGCGGGAGCTCGTGTTTCCCGGCGAAAATGAGCCACGACCGCTCGATGTCACCATGGGATATTTCACCATTCCCAAAGGCGGGACGGACAGCGACTTCTGCCGGATCTATACCGCTGGCGAGGGGCGCAGCATTTGGCTTCGACCAGATAACAAAGGCACAACACGGGCAATTCTAACCGTTCAGAAAGCTCCGTCGGGTGAAGACGAGCTGAGCGTCAGCGAACAGAAGAACTTTTTGCGTGAGCGCTTTGCGGGTGCCGGCTGGGAGACGCCCCGCGTGCTCGCTGGCCTCGATCAGACAGACGACTTCTATTTCGACGTTCTGCGTCAGGTCAAAATGCCCCGATGGACCAAAGAAAAGGTCGTTCTTTCTGGCGACGCAGCGTGGTGCGCGACCCCGATCTCCGGAATGGGAACAACATTGGCTCTCGTCGGCGCCTACGTTCTGGCCGGCGAACTTGCTAGCCGCGGCGAGATGAGGGAGGCGCTGGGCCGCTATGAGGAAGTGATGAGGCCGTTCGTAGAGAAGGCTCAGGATGTCCCAAAGTCGGCTCCGAAATTCCTGCAGCCGCAATCACGCTACGGCGTGGCGTTACAACATGTCGTTCTGCGGGTCGCCGATCTGCCTCTGGTCAAAAAAAGCTTGTCGAAAATCATGGGGTCGAAAGCCGATGATTTTGAACTACCCAACTACGAGCTCTGAGGTTTGGTTGACTTGAAGATGCCGCTACCACTCAATCTCCTGCCCATTGCAAGGAAACAATCCGCTTGACTGCATTGGGCCGAGCTTTGCAATGATTTCCAAGAGCGGCGCCGCAGCATAGTCCGGCGCTACCGTCTGACTCGACTTTAAAAACGGTCGCGACAACTGCGTTGCCACCGCTCCCGGGTGGAGGACTACCATGTGATTAGGCATCGGCACCGAGGTCGGCGCGCAGACGCGCTGCCAAAGCCTGGCCAATACCGCCAGATGATCCGATCACTCACTATCATCTTCTAATTTAGGAAGAATATCGCTGCATTGAGCGACGTCGCGTAGACGAGCCAGAGCGCGTATGGCGCGAAACACCATCGCGCAAATCGGTCACGGACCTTGATCGTAAAGATGAAAACGATTGCTAAGAGGCAAACGATCACAACAAGGCCGAATGCAATCTGGTGACACCCGAAAAATGTAGGTGTCCACGTCCAGTTCAAAAGCATCTGCACCATCCAGAGACGAAACGCGGTGGAATTGAACCCATCAATGATTGTGACCCGCCAGCCTGCAATAGCGATCAAGATGTAAACAAGCGTCCAGGCCGGCGCGAACAGCCAATTCGGCGGCGTAAACCATGGCTTTGCCAGCGACTGATACCACTCGCCCGGCCGGATCGTCAGACCGATGGTGAAGCCAACAGCTAGTACCAGCACCAGAAAGAGGAACAGGGCGGTATAGCTCCCGCGCGACACACTCATTTTAAATCTCACTCCTGTTTATGACCCGAACCAGCTTTGTCATAGATTCCGGCATTCGTCGTGGGTCATGACCGTGACGCTATTCCCTAACTAAGGTCAGCCAGGAAGATCTCGGCCTGCTTTCGTATCTCGTGGCGTGTGTCGTCATTCATTCTTGCCCAGGTGGCGTAGGGCTGGGCGAGACGGCGGTTCGATTTCAGCTTTGTCTGATCGCGTGCAAGAAAATCCCAATACAAAGCGTTGAAGGGACAGGCATTCTCTCCGATGCGCTGCTTCGGATCATACCGGCACGAAGTGCAGTAGTCCGACATGCGATTGATGTAATTGCCGCTCGCCGCATACGGCTTGGTCCCGAGAAAGCCACCATCGGCAAACTGGCTCATGCCGATGACGTTTGGAAGCTCGACCCATTCATAGGCGTCGGCATAGACCTCGAGATACCATCGATGTACCGCCTTGGGATCGATCCCGGCAAGTAGCGCAAAGTTACCGGTGATCATCAGCCGCTGGATGTGGTGCGCGTACGCGTTTTCGATCGTTTCGGTGATGACGGTCGCAAGACAGTTCATCGCGGTTCTGCCGGACCAGTAGAAGCCTGGGAGCGGTCGGGTGTTGTCGAAAAAGTTGCTATCGACATAGTCGGGCCCAGCGAGCCAATAAACTCCCCGCATATACTCTCGCCAGCCGATGATCTGGCGGATAAAGCCCTCGACGGCATTGAGCGGTGCATTGCCCTCTAGATAAGCGCGTTCAGCAGCACGACAGACAGTGAGCGCGTCGAGAAGTCCGATGTTGATGTAAAACGACAGGAGAGAATGGTTGAGATAGGGATCGTCCCGCAACATCGCGTCCTGCGTCGCACCGAAGTTGGGCAGAAACTCGGCTATAAATTCGCGAAGGACCCGTTCAGCGTCGGGTCGGCGGACTGCAAAGCTGAAGTGTTCGAGCGTTCCAAAATTATCTGGAAACAGGCGGGCGATAGTTGCGATAACCTCAGTGGTGGTATCGTCCGGCATAAACATCACATGCGTCGGGCGGAACAGGTCCGGTTTGGCAGGTTGGCGGTTCTCAGCATCGAAATTCCATCGTCCGCCGACTGGCTCGTCTCCGTTCATCAGCAAGCCAGCCTTGCGGCGCACGTTGCGATAGAAATACTCCATCGTCAGCGCCTTTCGACCGTCTGCCCACGATTCGAATTCGTCGTGAGACATCAGGAACCGTCGATCCGGTCGGATTTCAACGTGGATATCGAAACAGGCAGCCCATGTCTCCATCTCCAAGCGGACGCGCCACTCACCGGCCTCCGTAACGCAGATCGCCGAGGGTGTGAGATCGTCGACAGCTCGTTTCACCTCAGCTCTGAAGGAGCCAGTGTTGTCGTGATCGTCAATGCGTGTGTAACGAACACGATAGCCGTCAGTGCGTAGCTCATCGGCGAAGTGACGCATGGCCGAGAAGATGAAGGCAATTTTTTTCTTATGATGCCCGACGTACGTTGCCTCGGCCATCACCTCGCACATGAGAATAGTGTCGCGTTCCTTATCGATATCCCGCATCGACGAAATATCCAGAGCTAGCTGGTCGCCAAGAATAAGAATGAGCCTCGACATCGCCACCTTAAAATATGTTGTAAGCTTCAGCGCGGATCCAAGAAAATTCGCTCTGGTATCATCTGGTGCGTCCAGATTCGGCCTCCCCTGCGCAGGGGAGGCCTCCTCTTGAACCAGACCACGCTAGGTCTCGATCGTTCGTTCCGACTAAGCAAGCAGCCTGATCTTTGCCTCTCGATCCCAGAACCGCTTTGCCGCGGCTGCGAGGAAATCGTCGCCAAGACCCGCCACGCCATCGTCGGGTTCGACCCCAGCCTTCTGTAGCAGCGGCTGTGCTTCGTCTGTATGGCCGATCGCCTTCAAGTGGCCAAAGGCGTCCATGACCCACTGAATTGCGGCCGCCTCGCGCAACAGCATCTCGGTGCCTTCCTTGGACAGAACAATCGCAACGGCGTCGAAGAGCTGTGAGGGAGACCCGGCGAGCTGACCGTCGGCCTTGACTGTCTTCCCATCCGAAAGCGTCGCCTTCCCGACTTTCGGCGCGACGACGAAGGGCGTGGCGCCCGACTTGATGATCGCGTCTTTGAGCTTTGCCAGCGCTTTTGCGTCAGTCCCATCAGCAATCAATATGCCGATCTTACGCCCTTCGATCGTCTCGACCATATTCTTCTGGATCGACAGAGCCGGCGATGGCTCAAGATCGATGGGGTCCTTTGCGGCTGGGTTGGCTTTCGGCAAATCGATACCGAGGCCATCGGCGACGCGCGTCGCCAAGTCCTTGTCGACATTCATGAGGTTGGCGATCACCCGCGGCGGCACATGGTCGAACTCGACCTTGGAAAGCTCGAACACGAACGATGACGCGATATGCGCCTGCTCCGATTCGGTCTGAGACTTCCAGAACAGTCTTGCTTGGCTGTAGTGGTCGGCGAATAGCTCGGCGCGGACACGCAGCTTGTCACCCTGTTCGTGTTCCCCGGACGCGCGCTCGAACGAGCGGAAGCCAGTCGCGGGACATTCGCGTGGGCCACCCTCTTCGCCGGCCATCGACAAACTATTCGGCTCGTAATTGGCGCGACCTTTGGGGACCGTCATCTGCATCATGCCGTCGCGCTGGAAATTGTGCATCGGACACTTCGGCGCATTGATCGGCAGCTGATGGAAATTCGCCGTCCCGAGGCGAGACTTCTGGGTGTCGAGATAGGAGAACAACCGTCCCTGCAACAGCGGATCGTTGGTAAAGTCGATACCCGGGACGATATTGGCGGGACAGTAGGCGACTTGTTCGGTCTCGGCGAAGAAGTTGTCCGGGTTGCGGTCGAGAACGAGTCGGCCGACGATCTTCAGCGGCAGCACTTCCTCCGGAATGATTTTCGTAGCGTCGAGCACATCATACGGAAGCTTGCTGGCAAACTCGTCGTCGAACAGCTGAACGCCAAGCTCCCATTCCGGGAAGTTGCCGCTAGCGATGGCTTCCCATAGATCCCGACGATGATAATCATTGTCGGCCGCCTGCAACTTCAGCGCCTCATCCCAGACGGTCGACTGTACACCGAGCTTCGGCTTCCAGTGGAACTTGACGAAGGTCGACTTGCCGTCCTTGTTGACGAAGCGGAAGGTGTGGATGCCAAAACCCTGCATCATCCTGAGCGAACGGGGAATGGCACGGTCCGACATCGCCCACATCAACATATGGGTGGTCTCCGGCAATAGCGACGCGAAATCCCAGAAGGTGCCATGGGCACTCCCCGCCTGCGGATAGGCCCGGTCAGCTTCCATCTTCACCGAGTGGATCAGATCCGGAAACTTGATAGCGTCTTGGATAAAGAACACGGGGATGTTATTGCCGACAAGGTCCCAATTGCCCTGCTGCGTGTAGAATTTGACGGCAAAACCCCGCACGTCGCGCGGGGTGTCGACGGACCCTGCGCCACCAGCGACGGTCGAGAAGCGCACGAACACCGGCACCTTGTCGCCGGGACGCTGGAAGAGATCCGCCGAAGTGACGTCGCTCAGCGATTCCGTCAGTTCGAAATAACCATGTGCCGCCGATCCCCGCGCGTGAACGATACGTTCAGGGATACGCTCATGATCGAAATGGAAAATCTTTTCCCGGAGCACGAAGTCCTCGAGCAGGGTCGGACCGCGGCTGCCGGATTTCAGGCTGTTCTGGTTGTCGGAAACCGGAATGCCCTGGTTTGTGGTCAGGTAGGTCTCCGCAGATTGCGGGCCTGTGGACGGTACCCGCTGATGGGTCTCACCACCTTGTCCGCGTTCTGTTTCAATTTCCTTCGTATCAGCCATCGCAGTGGTCCCTATTTCGAAAATATCTTCACAGGAGATATGCTCGCCTTTCCTTCTGGCAAGCATGACGATGGTTGCTCGACTTCGTTTGTTCAGAGATTTTGGCAGGCGGTCTGACATGGCCGCTCACCGACGCAAGGGTGCCTATTGATCGTCAATTGAGTTTGCATGTGCTCCATGGCAAGAAGGCCGCCTTGGTTCTTGATGGAATATCCCTTGATCGATATGCGTGAAGTCTCTCTGTTTCGGCGTTGTCTCAGCCTCGTTATGCTGACCGCCCTGTGTGCGGAACTCGGTGCTTGCGCTGGACGACCCGACGCGGCAGTGCTCGACCCCGTACGGGTGAGCGGATCGATCGACCGTCAGCTTACTGTCCTTACAGCCACAAACCGTTCGTCTGAAAACGGCGGCTATTCTTCGAAACGCAATGGTACGCTGTCATTTGAAGAATTCTCCGTTGCGATACCGCCTTCGCACCGTCCATCCAACATCGAATGGCCGGTCGGGAAACCCGACGCTGACAAAGACATGGTCGTTGTAAAAAGACATGCGCTCGACCAGAAGCAGTTTGTCGCCATGGCGCAAGCCCCTAATAGAGAAGAAGCAGTCGGCATTTTTGTGCACGGATATAATTATACGTTTCAGGAGTCGTTATATCGGCTTGCGCAAGTCGCCGCTGACTCAAAAACGGATGGCACGCCGATATTGTTTTCCTGGCCGTCACAGGGTGCTCTCGCAGGTTATCTTGCCGATCGTGACGCCGCGCTGGCTTCTAGGGATCGTCTCGTCTGGTTGGTGAATACCGCAGCTGCCAAAACCGACGTCAAGCGCGTGATTTTGTTTGGCCACAGCGTCGGCGGCTTTTTGATCATGGAAACGTTGCGCCAGTTGAGGCTCGAAGGCAAAGACGATGTGCTTGGCAAAATAGTCGTGGTCCTTGCGGCACCCGACATTGACGACGATCTTTTCAAATCCCAGCTTGAAGTCGTTGGCCGTATGCGTACTCCGATAACATTATTCGTGTCGAAGGATGACAAGGCACTGGCTGTCTCCAGCTTCTTGAGTGGGGAGAGGCCGCGTGCCGGCTCGCTTAACGTGGACAGTCCCTCTGTTCGCGACGCTGCCGTGCGATATGGCCTTCGAATTGTTGACATCTCGTCTGTTAAGGCCGCTGACGGCGTCGGTCATGATCGATATGCAAATCTCGCACAACTAGGGCCACAACTCGCGAAGCTGAATGGAGGGGCAGCCTCGGCACCAGAGGCCGGTTCGTTTGTTTTCGACGTGGCTGCTTCAGTTGTATCGAGCCCATTCAGATTGGCAGGAGCCGTAGTCGGACAGCGGTGAGAGGCGTGTGTCTCGAACTTTTGCGAGATCGATACGCCCATCAGTTGTCTCAGCCTTTCTCGCGACCTGTCGAGCACGTGGGAAGACGTGGCGCGAATCTGCTCTATTTTCCCAGCTTGCTCTCGAGCCACGTCAACGCCTTAAGGGTCGGACGCTGTAGCCATCTGCTGTCCTGCGCAAGAATGATCAGACCGAGCGGGACCATCCAAAAGCCAAGGATCGGCAAAAACCCGACGAAGCCGCAAATGACGAACATGATGCCGGCAATCAGGCGGAGCCATCGCAGCTCCGGTCTTCTCATCCATCTAATAAAGCGTCCGAGGGGTCTTGGTATCTTGTCGGCATATTTCTCGACAATCGCATCGAGCTGCTGGGCATCTGTCTTGCCGGTTTCTTCGCTCTCATTCTTTGACGCGTCGAATGTTTCCGGGGCATGTCGATCGCCCGGCTTGTCGCCATTCGCTTGGTGGTCGGATCCGCTTGCCCGCCGACCTTTGTTTACGGCGTCCGCTATCGCAATGAGGAGAGGCAGCTTCGACAGTTCCTCAACCGTTACCGAAAGTTTCGGTTGCCAGTTCGGGTAGCTGTCGCTCGTACCGGGGACGTTGGTCGGTTGCTTTTCGTCGGTCAGATCCGCCAAACGGACAGCGACCAGCATGCTCGGCGTCCCGGCCACAAAACGATGTGCCCGGATTGTCATGTCGTGGAGCATGGGTGCTGCAGGGGTCCCGGTCGGACCGCCAGCCCCTGGATTACCGATCGCCCGGAGCAGTTGCTGCCGTTCCTTCTCGCGGGCCGCCTCGTGCTGTCGCGTCAGGTCCGGCGAGACGATGCCGTGCTCGGCCCGAAGGGCGATATCCGCACCGCGCCACCATCCGGCCAGTGTCTGATGGTCATGCGTCGATATGCAGGCCAGCGCGAGATCAGGATAATCGGTTGCGGCTTTGAAACCGTCGTCAACACGCTCGTAGGAGAAAATACGATAGGAGAGAATCCTTGCTGCCGTCAGATCGTCTTGAAGTCCATCGGGAAGCAATCCGAGATCCTCGCCAATGACGAGGCAGCGGTGTCGCGCGGACGATCCTGCTAGAATCCTGATCAGGTCCTCCTGGGGATAGCTGACATAGGCGCCATCGGATGGTATACCGTCGATCGGGACAAGGAACAGCCGGCGCAAGGCGGCCGCGTGGTCGATCCGGATTGCCCCGGCGTACTGCATGGCGGTTGTGACCATCCGCGCGAATGGTGGGTTTCCACCGGACGCGATCCGCGAAGGCTGAAATCCTGCGAGGTGCCAGTCTTGCCCATCCGGCGCGAACGGATCGGGCGGGCTGCCAATGGTTGCGTCCGTGAGGTAAATCGCACGTTCGCTCCATGTCGCCGAACCGTCGATCGCCTCCCCGACAGCAAGGTCGAGGTAAAGGCCGATCCGCAATCCTGATGCCCTGGCGTGGCTGGCGGCTTCCTGAAGCTGTCGATGGGTGACCCACTGGAGCCAGAGATGAAATCGAACGTCGTCATCCCGCTCCGTAGCAAACGAAACAACAGCTGCTGAACTCGGATCCCTAAACTCCTCCGGCCATGCGTGCCAACCGGCCGAGAACCCTCTTTCCACCATACGTGCCGACAGCGCTTCGAAAATGGCGTGACGTCGAAGTGGCTCGCCGCCTTCAAGGACGAAGGTTTGAAATTCGGAAAGATCGTCGATGTTACCTTCATACCCCGAGCGGCCCCATATCGAACGCAGGGCTGCAAGCTTGGCGGCTGCGACGCCGCGATAGGCGACCAGATCGGTGTCGCGCAGAGCAGCAATCATCTGCTGCTGATCGGAATATGACGTGAAGCCCGGCACTCTGTCGACAGCGATGTAAAGCGGGTTGAGGAACAGCCGGCTGGACGGCTCATAGGGACTGCAACGGCCAGCATCGGCAAGGAATGGAGCGTGGAGCGGGTTTAACCCGATAAAATCGCCCCCAAGCGATGCCACCAGATCAATCATGACCCTAAGATCTTCGAAATCGCCGATTCCCCAATTACGCTCCGAACTCAGTTCATAAAGCTGGAGACTGACGCCCCACACCCGCTCTTTGGACAGGAATTCCGGGACAAAGCACGCAGTCCCGGTCCCAAATCTTGGCGTATCCGGTTCGGGTCTTGGTTCCACACTGCCGGAAATGTCCACATTCAAGGCACGCAGGAGTTTGGTCTTAGTCTCGTGAGAGACCTCAACGGTCGTCCCGTCCGCCGCTGGACGCTTCGGGTCAATACCATACATGTCGGCCAGTCGATCGACACCATTCTCATCGCGACCGGTCGAGGACGGTTCATGTGTGCTGTTTTTCCGCGTCATGGCGATTGTCCAATGAGTTCGGCACCCTAACGGTCGTGCGGGACTTTCGTTTCCAGGCAGCGGTTTCGGCGGACTATGCCCGCACGCTGCCCGTCGAGTGGCATCGGCGTTTCAGAGGGCGCCGTTCTGGACCCAGACACTGACACTGCCGCCGTTTGTCAGGAACGTCGCCTTGCCGTCGTCACTGACCACGATCTCGGCCTGGTGGTGGCCAAGCACATCGACGTAAGTTTTGTCGGCGTGATCCGTTCCGAGCTCTGCGAGCTTCTCCCCGCCTTCGCCATTCGACATGACGACGACGCAGCCGGGTGCGTCTCCGGTTCCATGACGGATAAAGCCGATGCAATGCGGGTCATCGAACAGGTCCGTTTGCGGGCCGTTGGCGAACCGCTTTCTGGCGTCGATGAGTGCCGGCAGGCATCCGATAGCCGGCATCTCGACGGCGCGATGTTCGCCGTCCTTATCGTCCGTGTAGCTTGCGCCGTAAAGGTCCGGATAGAAGACACACGGCACGCCCTGTTCGCGTAACAGGATCAGCGCGTAAGCCAGCGGCTTGAACCAGGGATCGACGGCCGCCTCGAGTGATTGAAGCGGCTGGGTGTCGTGATTGTCGACGATGGTCACCGCATGATAGGGGTGCACGGAGACGAGCGATCCGTCGAAGATCGTCCGCATATCGAAATCGCCGCCCGCCTTCGATGCCTCATGGAAACGGTGGTGCAGCGCCACGTCGAACACGGTCAACTGGTGGTCGACGAGATCGAGGTAGCTTTTGAGCGTTCCCATGTCCGGGTGCCAGTATTCGGCAACAACGAACAAGTCCTCTTTGACAGTCTGGCGCATATGGCCGACCCAGTCGCGGAAGAACCAGGCCGGGATGTGCTTTGCGGCGTCAAGGCGGAAGCCGTCGACGCGCACCTGCTCGGACAGCCAGCGGCCCCAATATTTCAATTCTTCGTAGACAGCCTTGTTGCGAAACTCGACATCGGCGCCCATTAGATAGTCGAAATTGCCGAGCTCGTCATCGACCTCGTCGTTCCATTCGCCTTCGCCATATTCGTTGACCAACCGGAAGACGCCGGCCTCATCCGGGTTTTCGATGACGTCGACACCGCTAAAACACTTCTGGTCCCAGACGAATTCGGAATGCGCGCCAGCGCGGCCCGGAAAGGTGAAGCGGGTATAAGCCAGCGCCTCGAACGCTTCGTCCTCGATCTGGGTGCGATCGGCCGGATTAACCCTGCGAACGTGGACGCTTTCCTTATCGTCGGCGCCCATCTTATGATTGAACACGACGTCGTGGATCACGCCGATACTGTTCTCGTTCAGTACCCGGCAGG
>JAEXYH010000021.1 GCA_023451735.1 Pseudomonadota bacterium
CCAAGGTCATCCAGTATGTCATTCCCTACTCGTCGAACGACATCACGGTCTGGGCCAAGAAGGATGCGGCAATCAAGGCCAATGAGGATCTCGGCAAATACGTGATCGGCGTCAATCGTGGCAGCGCTTTCGACCCGCTTCTCGTCAAGGTCGCCCCGCCGAATACGCAGATCAAGCGTTTCGATGATGATGCGACGACGGTTCAGTCGCTGCTGTCCGGCCAGGTCGACGCGATCGTCGGCAGCATTACCTACGGCCTCGTCATCAAGCAGGCGGGTTATGACGCGCAGTTCGAGCGCAAATACAAGGTTGCCGACAATCTCCAGGGCATGGCGGTTCGCAAGGGCGACCAGGAGATGCTCGACTATCTCACCGATTTCGTGACCCGTCACACCGCTGACGGCACACTCGACGCGCTCTACAAGAAGTGGATCGGCGTCGATCGCGCAAAACTCCCGACCACGCTGCCGGGTGTCGACTTTACAGGCAAGCAGTAACATCCCGATCCAGCGCGACCGCTGAAGGCCGCCGCGCCGGACTTACGAACATCAACAACTGAAGAGCTCTTGGCCCCCGCCTGTTCGCGCGGGCGGGGACAGGTCGCTGCGCGCCGAAAACCGGGTTTTCGGGCAGCACGCAACAACAGCTCGTTTATGGAGCATGAGACAGACAATGGCGAAAGATGGCAAGCAGATCAGGGTCGGTGTCGATATCGGTGGCACCTTCACCGACGTTGCGATGGAGGTAGGCATCACGCTCCATTCGATCAAAGTACTGACCGATTATTCCTATCCCGAAAATGCGATCGTCAAGGGCATCCGGCAGGTGGCGGAGGTTGCCGGTGTCGAATTGTCCGAAATCGACACGATCATTCACGGTACGACGCTCGCCACCAATGCGCTGATCGAGCGACGCGGTGCCCGCACCGCCTTCATCACCACCAAGGGTTTTCGCGACGTCATCGAGATGCGTACCGAAAGCCGTTTCGAGCAGTATGATCTCGATATCGTTCTGCCGGCGCCGCTCGTGCCGCGCAACGAACGCTTCGTCGTCGATGAACGTATCGGTGCGGACGGTTCGGTGCTGAAGGCACTGGATCTCGCGGAGGTCGATGCGCTCTGCGACCGCATCATTGCAGCCGGTTATGAAAGCGTCGCTGTCGGCTTCATCCATTCCTATCTCAACGGCGCGCATGAAAAGTTGGTCCGCGACCGGCTGCTGGCGAAGAAAGCCGATATTTCGGTGTCCATCTCCTCGGAAGTCTCGCCGCAGATGCGCGAATTCCAGCGCTTCAACACCGTCTGCGCCAATGCCTTCGTCAAGCCGCTGATGGCATCCTACCTGAACCGCCTCGTCGGCCGTCTGACCCAAGAAGGCACACGTTGCCCGGTCTTCATGATCCATTCGGGCGGCGGCATCATCAGCGTCGAAAGCGCCATCGAATTCCCGGTTCGCCTCCTTGAATCCGGCCCGGCCGGTGGCGCGATCTTCGCGGCCCATATCGCCAGCAGCTACGGCCTCGATCAGGTTCTCTCCTATGACATGGGCGGTACGACCGCAAAAATCTGCCTGATCGAAAAGCAGACGCCCAAGACGTCAAAAACGTTCGAAGTGGCGCGCACATGGCGCTTCAAGAAGGGCAGCGGCATGCCGATCTCCATCCCGGTCATCGAGATGGTCGAAATCGGTGCCGGTGGCGGCTCGATCGCGACGATCGACAGCATGCGCCAGATCCGCGTCGGACCGCATAGCGCGGGTTCGGAGCCGGGTCCGGCCTGCTACGGCCGCGGCGGCGCAAACCCGACCGTCACCGATGCCGACCTGATCCTTGGACGCCTGGATGCCGACGAATTCGCCGGTGGTGCGATGAAGCTCGACCGCCCGGCCTCCAACAAGGCGATGGATGCGGATCTTGCCTCGAAGCTTGAAACCGACATTGCGACAGCCGCTTACGGCCTCAGCGAAGTGGTCGACGAGAACATGAGCAATGCGGCACGCATGCACGCAGTGGAAAACGGCAAGGAACTCTCCGAGTTCACCATGATTGCCTTCGGTGGCGCAGCCCCCATCCACGCGGCACGCCTTTGCGAAAAGCTCGGCATGGCCGAACTTCTGATCCCGCCGGGGGCAGGGGTCGGCTCGGCCATCGGCTTCCTGCGCGCTCCCTTCGGTTTCGAAAGTGTTCGCAGCGCCTATAGCCGCCTCAGCCGCTTCGATGCGACCGCAATCAACCATACGGTGTCGGACCTGATCGCGGAAGCGACATCCTTCGTGCGCTCGGGTGCCCCGGATGCCGATCCGGATCTCGAATGCATCGCCTACATGCGATATGTCGGACAAGGTTGGGAAGTGCCGGTCACGATCGAGGTCCGTGACTATGCGGATGCCGATGGCGAACTGTTCCGCAAGCTGTTCGACGAGCAATACGAACATTTCTTCGGCCGCGTCATCGATGGTCTGGATGTCGAAATCGTCAGCTGGTCACTGCGCGCCACATCCAAGGTCGCTCCGCCCGAGCGGATCGGCAAGACGGCAAAGGTCGGCGCGGCAAAGGTGCGCGGCACACGCGAAATCTTCGATGTGCAGGAAGGCAGCTTCCAGACCGCATCGATCGTCGACCGCACAGACATGAAATCGGGCGACTTCGTCTCCGGTCCCGCCGTCATCACCGAACGCGAAACCTCGACCATCATCACCGCCAGCCGCGAAGTCATCATGCAGGCCGATGGCTGCCTGCTCGTACGCGTCAAGCAAAGCGTTTGAACGGAGGACATATCATGAAAACCAACGCACTTTCCAACGTTCACATGCAGATCATGTGGAACCGGCTGATCTCCGTCGTCGAGGAGCAGGCCATCACCCTCATCCGCACCGCATTTTCCACCAGCGTACGTGAATCGGGCGACTTGTCCGCCGGTGTCTTCGATCGCGGCGGCCTGATGATTGCCCAGGCGGTCACCGGCACGCCCGGCCACGTCAACGCCATGGCGGAAGCCGTCGGCCACTTCATCCGCGATATCGGGCCGGAGAACATTTTTGAAGGCGATGTATATATCACCAATGATCCGTGGAAGGGTACGGGCCATCTGCATGACTTCACCGTCGTCTCGCCAAGTTTCCGCAACGGCGCGCTCGTCGGCTATTTCGCCTGCACCGCACACGTGGTCGATGTCGGCGGCCGCGGTTTCGGCCCGGATGCGAACGAGGTTTACGAAGAAGGCATCTTCGTTCCGATCATGAAGTTTGCCGAGCGCGGCAAGGTCAACAAGGATCTCGTCAACATCCTGCACAACAACGTGCGCGAAAGCCACCAGGTGGTCGGTGACGTCTATTCGCTGGCGGCCTGCAACGAAATCGGTCATCGACGCCTGATGGACATGATGGAAGAGTTCGAACTCGACGATCTGGAGACGCTCGGCGAATTCATCTTCAAGCGCAGTTACGACGCGACGATCGAGCGGATCGCCACGCTGCCGAAGGGCTCCTATTCCAACACAATGAGGGTCGATGGTTACGGTTCACCGATCGATATCGCGGTACGTCTCGATGTCGAAGGCGATCATATTCTCGCCGATTTTGATGGGACCTCGCCGCCGAGCCCGAAGGGCATCAATTGCCCGATCATCTATTCGGCAGCTTATGCCTGCTATGGCATGAAGGTCGCGATCGCACCCGATATTCCAAATAACCACTACTCACTCCTGCCGTTCCGCGTCGTGGCGCCGAAGGATTGCATCCTGAATGCGCAGCATCCCGCGCCGGTTTCCGTTCGCCACGTGCTTGGTCATCTTGTGCCCGACGCCGTGCTCGGCGCGGTTCACAAGATGCTGCCGGGAAAAATCCCGGCTGAAGGGGCGGGCGCGCTTTGGAACTTGCATGTCAGCGTTCGTCCGCTGCAAGGCGAAAAGGCGCCGGCCGATGGCGGCCAGCGCGCGGAGGTTCTGCTGTTCAACAGCGGCGGCTCCGGTGCACGCCCGACACTCGACGGCATGAGCGCCACGGCATTCCCGAGCGGTGTACATTCGATGTCGATCGAAGCGACCGAGCATGTCGGTCCCGTCATTTTCTGGCGCAAGGAGTTGCGTGACGGTTCCGGTGGCGCGGGCCAGTTCCGCGGCGGTCTTGGTCAGGTGGTGGAAATTTCGCCGACCGAAGGTCATGAGATGCATTTCAATGCCATGTTCGACCGTGTCGACCATCCGCCGCGCGGGCGTGAAGGCGGTGAGAATGGCGCTGCGGGTGCCGTGCTTCTGGATGATGGAACCCGTCTTGCCTCCAAGGGACGGCAGCATGTTCCGGCCGGCCGAAGGCTGATCCTCCAGCTTCCGGGCGGTGGTGGCTACGGATCGGCTGATGGGCGGGATACCGCTGCGGCAGAGCGCGATATCGCCTTCGACTACGTCGCTTCGAAATAACTCTCCCAAGAGTGCCGGGCGACGCAGATGCCTCGCCCGGTCCTACTCAAACCAAATCCTCCAGGGGAGCCGAAAATGAATTTCGAGAACCGCCGTGCTGCGGGTATCAAGTCCTCGCCGAGCATGGCGATTGCCATGGCGGCAAAGAAGCTGGCAGCGGAAGGCCACGACATCATCGACCTGTCGCTCGGTGAGCCGGATTTCGAACCGCCGCCGCATGTGGCGGAAGCTGCCGTTGACGCGATCCGCAAGGGCGGTATCCGCTATGGCGCACCGGCAGGAATGGAAAGCCTCCGTCAGGCCATCGTCAGGAAGTTCAAGGCGGAAAACGGACTGGATTATTCCACCGATGAAGTAATGGTTGCCAATGGTGCGAAGCAGATCCTGTTCGATGTGTTCCTCGCAACGCTGGAAGTGGGCGATGAAGTCATCATCCCCACGCCTTGCTGGGTATCTTACGGCGACATCGTCTCGCTGCATGGAGGCGAGCCGGTCTATGTGACCTGCGGCGCTGATGCAGGCTTCAAGCTATCGGCCGAGCAACTGGAAGCCGCGATCACGCCGAAGACCAGATGGCTGATGCTCAATTCTCCGTCCAATCCGACCGGGGCGATCTATTCTTCTGACGAGTATCGAAAGCTTGCCGGCGTGCTCGAGCGTCATCCGCGCGTGCTCGTCGTCTCCGACGAGATTTACGAACATGTCCTCTTGAACGACACGCCCTTCGTCTCCTTCGGCGAGGCCTGCCCGCAATTGCGGGACCGTACCTTGATCGTCAACGGAGTTTCCAAGGCTTACGCCATGACGGGTTGGCGGCTGGGTTATGCCGCTGGTCCGAAAGCACTGATATCGACGCTCAACAAGATGCAGTCGCAAAGCGTCTCCTGCGTCTCTCCGGTCGCTCAGGCAGCAGCGATCGCGGCCCTGACGGGAGATCAGGCCTTTGTGGGCGAGGGCGCTCGAACATTTGCCGGTCGGGCGAAGATCGTGGCTGGCCGGTTGGCCGAGATCGAGGGTATCGATTTCACGACGCCCGATGGAGCCTTCTACGCCTTCATCGGTGTGCAGCAACTGATTGGCCGCAAGACCGCCGATGGAGAAATCCTCGGCGATGATACGGCGTTTGCGGCCCATCTGTTGCAGACATTCGGCCTGTCGAGCGTGCCGGGGGCCGCTTTCGGCGCGCCCGGCTTCATCCGGCTGTCGATTGCCGCATCGCAAGCCGAACTCGAGAACGCCTGCGAACGACTGGCCAATATGGTGCGCTCGCTGAAATCCTGAGACGCCAATCCCCGCAACCGAAGATCACAAAAGAGATGCCGGCTGAGCGCATCTCGCAGACCAGGAGGTTACATCATGAAGACCGAGGAATTGAAGCAGGTGCTGGGCGCCGGCCTTTTGTCTTTTCCCGTCACGCATTTTGACGGCGAGGGCAAGTTCAACGCCAAGAGTTATGCCGAACACGTCAACTGGCTGTCCGGTTACGAGGCTGCCACGCTGTTTGCCGCCGGCGGTACGGGCGAGTTCTTTTCGCTGACGCCGGAGGAAATCCCGCAGATCGTCCGTGTCGCCAAGGAGGCTGCCGGAAAGACACCGATCGTGTCCGGCTGCGGTTATGGCACCGAGATTGCCGTCGGCATTGCTCGGTCGGTCGAAAAAGCCGGAGCCGATGGCATCCTGCTTCTGCCACATTACCTCATCGATGCTCCGCAGGAAGGTCTCTATCGCCACATCAAGGCGGTTTGCCAGTCAACCGGCATGGGGGTCATGGTCTATAACCGCGACAATTCGGTGCTGCAGGCTGATACGCTGGCACGGCTTTGCGAGGAATGCCCGAACCTTGTCGGCTTCAAGGATGGGACCGGCGACATCGGTCTCGTCCGCCAGATCACCGCCAAGATGGGCGATCGGTTGACCTATCTCGGTGGCATGCCGACGGCGGAGCTTTTTGCCGAGGCTTATCTCGGTGCCGGCTTCACCACCTATTCTTCTGCCGTCTTCAACTTTGTCCCGGCTCTTGCCGTCGATTTCTACAAGGCCCTGCGCGCCGGCGAGCGCGCGAAGTGCGAGAAGATCCTGATCGATTTCTTCTACCCGTTCATGGCGATCCGCAACCGCGCCAAGGGTTATGCCGTTTCTGCCGTCAAGGCCGGTGTACGCCTGCAAGGCTTCGATGCCGGCCCGGTAAGGCCTCCGCTGCAGGATCTGACTGTAGAGGAAATGGATATGATGGAAAGGCTGATCGGCAACCACAAGCGCTGAACTTTAGCGATGACGAAGGTGCTGCCACACGGCGGCACCATTCAGCCGAGCTGGACGTCGATCGTCAGCCATTAGACCGGCTCAATCCGTATTATCTTAAATTTGCCGAGCGAAAGGCTGTTGGAAGAATGAAATTTTCACCCACCGATAGAACGCGAGGCGGATTCGCGCCCGGTCTAAGACGGGAGGCCGCGCGGAGACATGGACTGCCTTCTATCCGCAGCGCTTCAGGGTAGGGTACATTTTGTTGACGCGCTGTCCCGTCGCTCCCCTGGAGGTCGCGTTCGGGAGTTCAATCCTTCATCAGGATGCAAGGTGGGACCTTCCTTGAAGGCTCTTCGCGAGCATTGATAACCCCAAGAAGACAAGCAGAATACCTGCTCCTCATTTTGCAAGTCTTAGCGATCCAATGTTTAATCGACGTCGCAACAGCGATGTGCCGAGCGCAGAGCTTCGGTTGGTGGGATCATTCATGATGACGAAATCAATCGATCGAGAGTTTAAAAAAGGCGCCATGAAGCGCCACACGGCATAGGCATTGCCCGCCTCAATGGCATCCATGATTTCGGAATGAGCCTGCTTGTCGGGCTCAGGCATATCGTCGTTGAGCAAAGCCGAAATGGTTTCGGCGATCAAGGAAGTGTAGGTCTACCGTTCGTTTGCGAGAACGGCCTGAGTTCAGGCGAAGCAAGAATTCGCCCCTTCAATCTCTGATGGAAGCTCGTGATGGAGATCCAGACAATCTAGCCTTTCACAGGTGACAACTCTTCGCTTTGAGATTAGCTGTCGCTTTCGAATTCGATGAGGGCGATGCTTGATGGCTATTGGCATATCGGCGCGGCGGACGCTGCATGGCGAAGTCGTAGACGCCATCCGCAGGATGATCGTCGACGGTCATCTGGAGCCAGGTCAGAAGATTCCGGAAAAGGAGCTTTGCGAGAGATTTGATATTTCGCGTACTCCGCTCAGGGAGGCACTGAAGGCGCTTGCCGCCGAAGGCATGCTTGAGCTTCTGCCACAGAGGGGCGCAAGGGTCGCCATTCTTGAGAATGAAGAGGTGGCCGAGCTGTTTCCGATCATCGCTGCCATGGAAGCGTTGGCCGGTGAACTCGCCTGTAACAGAATCACGGATCCGCAGGTCGAGGAAATCCGGCGGATGCACGAGCGTATGTCGGCGGCCTTCGGACAGTCCGACCGGCTCGAATACGCAACGCTCAATCGCGCCATTCACATGGCGATCTTCGACGCTGCGGGCAATGCAGCCCTCATCGCGCTGTATCGCAACATGGAGCTCAAGATCCGCAATATCCGCCATACGATGCGCCAGTTGCCCGATGACTGGAAACAGGCGCTCGACGACCACAACGAGATGCTCGATGCTCTTGTGGCTCGTGACAAAATACGCCTTTCGGCGATCATGAAGCAGCATGTGTTGAATACAGCAGAGGCTGTCCGCCATTCCATGGATGATCTTAATGGGTCTAGGGGCGCTGCGGGAGCTGACGCCTAAAACGGCATCTTTGGGCTAATCCAGAGGCAATCTCGTATTTTCTGCCAACGACTTGGGCAGAAAAATAAATTCATAATTCATTATTTCGATTTTGGTTGACGAGCGAGGCCGCTTCCCCAAGCATTGGCCCAATAACAGACCTGCTCACTTGCCGTTTGGCTGGTGGATCAACAAACCGGGGAACCTTATGAAGATGAAACTGCTCGCAGCTCCGCTGATGAAGCTTATGCTTGCCGCCTTGCCTGCGCATGCCGCCGAAGACAGTGTCACGCTTGCCAAGATTGCCGAGCGTGGTGAAATAACTGTCGGCCATCGGGACGGGGCGGTGCCATTTTCCTATTATGACGACCAGCAGAAGCCGATCGGCTATGCAATGGACATCTGCGCGCGCGTCGTCGATGCGGTAAAGGCCAAGCTCGGCAAGCCGGACCTGAAGGTCAGCTATATGGCGGTCACCGGCACGACCCGCATTCCTCTCCTGGTCAACGGTACGATCGACATGGAATGCGGTACGACGACCAACAACGCCGAGCGTCAGAAGCAGGTAACCTTCTCGACCACAAATTTCGTCGCCGGCATTCGCATTCTCTCGAAGAAGGGGGCGCCGATCACCTCCATGGCGGATGCCAAGGGCAAGACGGTGGTTACGCTTTCAGGAACCACGAGCGTCAAGCTGATCAACGCAGCAAACACGGCCGAGAACCTAGGCCTCACAATCCTTTCGGCGAAGGATTTGGCCGAGGGCATGCTGACGCTTGAAACCGATCGCGCCGTGGCGCTGATCTTCGACGATGTGTCGATTGCTGGTGCTGCGGCCACCTCAAAGGCGCCGCAGGATTACCAGATGTCGTCCGATCCTCTATCGGTAGAACCCTATGGCATCATGCTGCGCCGTGAAGACGACGGCTTCAAGTCTGTCGTCAATGGTACGATCGAGGGTCTCTACAAGAGCGGTGAGATCAACGGCATCTATGAGAAGTGGTTCACCCAGCCCATCCCGCCGAAGGGCATCAACATGAACTTCCCGATGTCGGCGCAACTGAAGAAGGTCATCGCCAAACCGACCGACGATCCGAACCCGGATCTCTATCGCTGATATTTCTCATCCTCCCGGTCGCCAACATCGGCCCAGAGCCGAAACCGCGGCCGGGAGGATCTGCTATTTGACGGGCACCCCATGAATTATCACTGGAATTGGTGGATTTTCTTCGAGCCTTCGCTCGATGGCACCAACACATATCTCACGACACTTTTCTGGGGGCTCGGCTGGACGGCGGCGACCGCAATCGTCGGGTTTAGCATCGCGCTCGTTCTCGGCTCGATCGTCGGCGTCGCACGTACCGCGCCCATCGGCTGGGTGCAGACGGCGGGCATGGTGTTCGTCGAGATCTTCCGCAACATCCCGCTGCTGGTACAGATGTTCGTGTGGTATTTTGTTCTGCCGGAAATTCTCCCGCGGGATGCCGGCATGTGGCTGAAACAGCTTCCCAATGCCCAGTTCTACACCGCAGCAGTCTGCCTCGGTTTCTATCATGCAGCGCGTATGGCCGAAGTGGTTCGCGCAGGCCTGCTGAGCCTCTCCAGGGGTCAGAAAATGGCGGGGCAGGCACTCGGCCTGACTTTGCCGCAGACCTATCGTTATGTGCTCCTGCCGGTCGCCTATCGCATCGTCGTGCCGGCGATCACGTCCGAATTTCTGAGCAGCACGAAAAACACCTCCGTCGGTATTGCGATCGGCCTTGTCGAACTGACCGGCACGGCTCGCGCTATGCAGGAAAACACCTTCCAGGTGTTTGAGGCCTTTGCCGCTGCAACGGTTCTCTATCTGGCGCTCAATATGGTCATCGTTTTTGCCATGCGTGCCGTCGAGAAAGCGGCAGTCATTCCGGGGCTGGGCAATCGCGCTGCGGGAAGGGGGCGCTGAGATGCTGTCCGGCTTCGATTCTCAGACCATCATCCACGCGCTTCCCTACCTGTTCCTGACGGGGATGACATTCACGCTGACGCTGACCCTTTGCGCCACGATCGGCGGCATGATTTTCGGCACATTGCTGGCAGTGATGCGACTTTCCGACAACCGTTTATTGTCGGGCATTGCCGGCGGTTACGTGAACCTCCTGCGGTCGCTGCCGCTCGTGCTTGTCATCTTCTGGTTCTATTTTCTCGTCCCATTCTTGGCGCAGTGGCTGACGGGTTCATCGAGCCCGGTCAGGATCGATCCGTTCTGGTCGTCGGTCATTACCTTCACCCTGTTTGAGGCCTGCTATTTCTGCGAGATCGTGCGCTCCGGCATTCAGTCTTTACCCCGGGGACAGGCACTTGCCGCCAGCGCGCTCGGCATGACCGACCGGCAGGCGCTCTTTTATGTCGTCCTGCCGCAAGCGCTCAGAAACATGCTGCCGCTGATCCTGACGCAGACCATCATCCTTTTCCAGGACACGTCGCTCGTCTACGTACTGTCGATCACCGATTTCCTCGGTGCCGCTGCCAAGGTTGCCCAGCGCGATGGTCGATTGCTCGAGATGTATGTCTTCGCCGCAGTTGTCTATTTCATCATTTCCCTCATCGCGTCGCAGGCAGTCAAACGACTGCAGAAGCGGGTCGCGATCATTCGCTAGGGGTCACTCCATGAGCATGATTACACTTCGAGACATCAACAAGACCTACGGAGACTTCCAGGTCCTGTCCCACTGCTCGACCTCGGTCTCCAAGGGAGAGGTCGTGGTCGTCTGCGGCCCGTCCGGTTCGGGCAAGTCGACATTGATCAAGACAATCAACGGGCTGGAGCCGATCGATAGTGGCGATATCATCGTCGACGGCACGGCGGTTTCTTCACCTACGACCGATCTTCCGCTCCTGCGGTCGAGAGTTGGCATGGTGTTTCAGCATTTCGAGCTTTTCCCGCATCTCGACATCCGGGAGAACCTGGCGCTTGCGCAGGTAAAAGTTCTGAAGCGCTCGAAGGAGGAGGCCATGCAGAAGGGCATGGCGCTGCTTGATCGCGTCGGTCTTTCTGTCCATGCGGAAAAGTTTGCAGGGCAGCTTTCCGGCGGTCAACAGCAGCGTGTCGCGATCGCGCGGGCGCTTGCCATGGATCCGATTGCCATGCTGTTCGATGAGCCGACATCAGCACTCGATCCGGAGATGATCAACGAAGTGCTGGACGTGATGGTCGAACTTGCCCGTGACGGTATGACGATGATGGTCGTTACCCACGAGATGGGATTTGCCCGGAAAGTGGCGAACCGCGTGATCTTTATGGATCGCGGTGAGATCGTCGAGGATGCAGACAAGGACAACTTCTTCGGCAAACCGCGCAGCGAGAGGGCTCAGCAATTCCTCTCCAAGATCCTCGTACACTGACTGGCTTGAAAATGGATATCGACGTCTGGGACGAAAACGGATTGCTGCAGGCCGCGGCGAAAAGAAGTGACGTGCTCTCGCGCGAGCGTATCGTGCTTTATGCTGGCGCCAACCTTCCGAGTGAGGCGGCGCTAAAGGCCTATGCCGCAGGCCTGAGCGCCTATCCCGCCATGGGCCCGAGTTTCGACAAGGAGCAGCCGGAGACTGATCTGGTTTCGCGACTGGAAGTGGCTGTGAGATCGGAGATCTGCACGCTCTTTTCCGCCAAATGGGCGGAGCCACGGCTGCCGAGCTGCACGATCGCCAACATGGCGGTATTCCACGTATTCACCAAGCCGGGAGACCTCCTGCTGGCGCCTTCCGCCGATCACGGCGGGCACTTGAGCCAGCGGCGTGGCGGCACGCCCGATCTTGCCGGGCTGGAGGTCGAGGACCTGCCCTTCGACATGGAACGCTGTAGGCTGGATTCCAACGCCGCGGCAGCGCTGATCCACAAGACATCGCCGGCCATGGTGATGCTTGGGCGTTCGGTCATGATCAAACCGGACGAACTGGAAGCGGTGGTGGAGGCTGCCAAGTATGTTGGCGCAAAAACGGTTTTCGACGCTTCGCATGTCTCGGGCCTCATCGCAGGCGGAACCTTTCCAAATCCACTCGCGCTCGGCGTCGATGTGATGACCAGCTCGACCTACAAGACGATCGCCGGCCGGCCGCACAGCATCATCGCCGGCAACACGCCCGAGGATGGAGCAAGGCTGGCAGACCTTATCGATCGGAAGCTGCTCGCCAACTACGATGCGGCCAGGCTTCCTTCTTTTCTTGTGACACTCAGGGAAACGCGCCTTGGCGCGAAAGCCTATGCCGCAAAAGTCTGCCATAACTCGGAGGTCCTTGCCGGGGCGCTGCGGCAACTGAATGTCGAGGTTCTGGCGCCGCTCGATGGAGAGCAGTTCACTCATCAGATACTTGTGCCGCTTGCTGCGCATCTCAGCCCATCGCACTTGATGAAGGAGCTGGAGAAGGTTGGGATCTTGGTCGGGACGTGCAGAAACCCCTTGAAGCGCGGGCATCATGCGCTTCGGGTGGGTACGCAGTTCATCACCGCACAAGGCCGTGACGATGCTTATCTTGGGATGGTGGCAAACAAGGTTGCATCGGCCCTTAATTGCCTTACGCTGAGATAGGGGCGCGGCAGCGGCAAAGTCATCGCAGCTATCGCACCTGTTCGGTTTCATCGCTCATCGGAGGATCCGAACCCGTTGGCGGAATGTGTCTGCAGCGCCGTTAGTAGTGAGCTCTTTGAGTCGCTCGCGACAAGAGAGACCGCACCTGCAAGTGATTGAAGCTGAATAACCGACTTCGCCCAGTGGTCGGCAGTGACCCGTTGGCGCCAAAACTGCACGGCCACAATGAGATGGGGCAAGATGTCCATCGTTACTGGCTACCAATTGCAGTGCAATAGCGCCTTTTGTCGGGGAGCTTTTGCCGAGAAACCGGGATTAGGGTCCATGAGATAGGAAAGTGTAACTTTCAGCTCGACTATCGTGTTCTGGAACTTCTCAAGGATGGATTCGGGCAGAGGAAGCCGGTAGTAGTGGCACTCATTGCATTTTCGCTTTGCCTTCAATCTGAAAGGCTGGATCTCGGCTTGAGCAATCGAAGGGTGACTTCGCGATCCTTCGGCAGGATCCTGCTCGGGATGTTTGTCGGGGTCGATCATCGATGTGCTCCTTGGGAATTTTGTCATTGCTCCCACAGATTGTCTTCGAGGACAGTTGGTGAGCGCTTCGGGACGACCGGATATCAGCCGGCTTAGTCGCCCTGACGAGATGCGTGCCACCTTGCGGCTTCTGATCAGCGATCGTCGGAGCCATTTGGCTTATCCTTGCGCTTGGATTGCGCGATGGACCGTTCGGCTCTCTCTTTCAGTTCGGCGCGTTCCTGATCGGCCGTATCTGGGACACTTCGCGACGCGTCGCTTCCGGCATCTCCTGGGATTTTTGTCGTTCATTTTAAACTTCTCTATAAGGGTATTATCGTTCGCTGATGCTTGGCAGGTGCAGGGCGACGTCCCGCCGACCCTTTTCGTCCAGTGTTTCAACATTCAATTGCCAATAGGCCTCTGCCTCGGAAGGATCATCGTCCCATGCCCGGGTGCTGACGATATTATCGTCGACTTTCGCACGGCGTCGTCCGCCGAGATTGAGATAGCGCATTGCCATGGCGTAGGAGGGCGTCTCTCCACTCTCTGCGCTGACCTCGTCGTCCGTGCTGTGCTGCGATTGACCTAAAAGCTGTAAAAGCGCTTCGTATTCGGGTTTGCCGGCGTTACGATCCAGAAAATCGGAGACGGACGTGCGGGTTACCTGGCCGCCCGACGGTGCGTTCGCTTCGTGCACCACGACCGTTTCACCGGACACCTGGTTCTTTTCGAGTGCCCATCGGTCGCCATTTGAACTGACGGAAAAATCTTGTCTGTCGATCATTGGATGTTTTTCCTTGTCGCAATTGGATGGACACCGGGCGTTAGCCACTCGTATCGCTGTCGTTTGGCGCCGCGGGTTCGTAGTTGAGGTCGTAATCCTAGCTCGCCTTCTTACCCGGCTGGTCACGGTAGACCGTGGCATATTCCGAGCCGGTGAGAACAGTGGGCTTTGCGCTCTGGACGCTAGTCGTCTTGCGATCGGCTTGCGAGGGTGCGTACTGACCTTTGGCATCGTTTTCAGGATCGGCCATGTTCGTGTCTCCCTTCAGGTACATCCAACAAGCGATGCCGGTAGGAGTTCCACACCCGGCGCGCGCGCTTCAGGTGGCGCACTTGAAATTGCAGAGCGATGCAATCGTCGCACCCCTGATCGATGACAAGCACATCTAGACGGTGAAAATCGCTTGATCGAACGACAAGACGATTGTTTGAAAAAGATGTCTTTGTCCGATGAAGAAAATCAGGCTCACATCGAACTCCAAAAAATTAATCGACTTGCCTAGCTATCTCCGGGAGGGACTGCTGGGGGACAATGCCATAAAGATGCGCCTGCATTTCCTTATGCAAATGTTCCCGGCAGACCGAGGCGAGAGCAATGGCGATTTTTGAGAGCGGGCCTGGACGACTGACTAGGCTTATGGGCCGCGTCGGCACCGGCCGTGGAAGGGAAAGCACATCGATTTCGTCCGCTGAGAACGTTGGATCGAGCAGGCTGAAGGGCGAAGTGATTGCCCACGCATGGCCATAACGCACCGTGTCGATAACCGCCGTCGCCTGATCTACAGTTATTGATCGCACCACGTTCACCATCTGCCGTGCCAGATACCGATCGGTGATGGCGGCAAGATAGCGCTGGTCTGCGTAATGCACGAATGGTAGCGCGCTCGCCAGATCGTCCAGTTCAAATTCGTCGGCGGATATGGCACCTTTTGGCACGACGAGCACCAATGGCTCGATTGCAATGAGGTGAATTTCGAAGTCGCGCTGATCGAATTCTAGCGATGTGATCAGGATGTCCGCCTTCCCGGAAAGAAAGTCCTCCCGGTGTCTATGAACCGCCGCCGCGGATATCTGCATCTGTTCGGCAGTTCCCTGAAGGGCATAGGCGACTTCGCTTGACAAGGTCTTGCTTAAAGAGTCCATGATGCGGACCGACAGATTGGCTAATTTTCCGCCGCTGAATTCGAACATTGCGCGCTGAGTGTCCGCCACTTCCTGCATGACACGGCGCGCGTGATGCTGAAGCGTTCGTCCGGCCGGCAGGATACGGAACCCGTGCACATCACGCTCGAGAAGCTTGATGTCGAGGCCTGCCTCCAGTCTGCTTATCTGTTGTGAAACCGCGCTTTGAGAGACGCCCAAAGCACGCGCGGCGGCTCCAAATCCTCCCGCATCACAGATGGCCAGAAACACTTCTAGGGATCGTATGTCCAGAGATGAGCCTGTTCTCATCAGAGAATAAGCTCCTTCCATTGCGCCGATCCTGATGTTTAAAACGATAGCGCCGCCTATTGCGTAGTGCAATGCAATTGAAGATCCACTGGTCTTTAAGGTCTGGTCACTTGCCGTGGGACGACTGCGGTTTCAACTCGACGATGGCGTCCACTTCGACAAGAGCGTTGGCCGGCAGGCTGGATACGCAGACTGCCGTGCGTGCGTGCCGGCCCTCGTCTCCATAAAGACTGATGAAGAGTTCCGACGCACCGTCGGCGATTTTGGGACCGTCGCAAAAGCCGGCGGGTGCCGCGACAAAGGCGCCAAGCCGCAAGACTGCCGCCACACTATCGAGCGAGCCCGTGGCAAGGCGGATGTTGAAGAGCAGGTTGATCACACAGAGCTCCGCCGCCTTCTTCGCCGTGGTAAGATCGTAGCCCGGTTCGACCGGTCCGAAATACCGAGGCTCACCATTCCACTCGCAAATCTGACCGGCCAGGAAAAGCAGATTGCCGCTCCTGCGGAAGGGCAGGAAATTGGCACGCGAAGGAGCGCCTTCAGGCAGCGATAGCCCCAGTGCGGCCAGCCGTCGTTCGATTACGTTTTCATGCTCGACCAATCTTACGATCCTTCGCTTGCCTGTATCAACTACCGGACGGACGCGCACCATTCGGTGATCCATGTAGCCAGACCGAACAGCGCCGCATCCTCGTTCCGTTGTCCGATCACCTGCAGACCCAGCGGCATGCCTTCGTCTGAGAGGAGCGGCAGGGACAGTGCCGGTGCGCCGATCATCGAGGCTGGGATGTTGAAGCCCGGATCACCGGTGCTGACGAGACCTTGCGGCGCTGCGCCTGTGGCCGCAAGCGTAATCGCACCGTCCGCCTTGGTGATCATTTTCGCAAAGGCATCACGCAGAGCCTGCCGCTGATCGAGTGCCGCGATATAGTCGCTTTGGGTCAGGGTTTTCGCCTCGTTGAAGCGGGCGACGGTAATCGGGTGGACCTTGCCGGCGTCCTTTCGCAGATAGCCTGCTGTCGGCCAGCGGTTTTCCCAGGATAGAATGATGTTCGACAGTGAGCGCACGTCTTCGATCATCCGCTCGAAGGCATCCAATTCGGCATCCGCGTGGCGGTCGATAAGCTCGACACCAAGTTCCTTCAGGCCTTCGGTAACCTTTTCGAAAGCCGAGTGAGCGCCGGGAGTGACACGCTTCCAGCCATCGGTTTGCAAGACCATCAGGCGTTTCGGCGTTTGCGCACCGGGCAGGTTGGCAGGGCCGGTCAATCCGCGATAGCCCGGATCACCGCCGACGCGGGTGACAATCGCCTTCGCGGAAAGCCAGACATCTTCCAGCGATGTGCCGATGACCCCGACACAGCTGTGACTGAGATGATCATACGAACCGCTGCGATTGATGCCGCCGGAGCTTGGCTTGAAACCGACGCAGCCGCAGTAGCTCGATGGTCTGAGCGTCGAGCCGACGACCTGGCTGCCAAGTGCCAATGGGACGAAACCTGCTCCCACTGCCGCAGTCGATCCGCTGCTGGAGCCGCCGGGCGTGCGCTTGGGATCATGTGGATTGGTGGTTTCCGCAAAAGTGGGGGACGATGCGAATTCGGTCGTAGTCGTCTTACCGAGAATGATCGCGCCTGCGTCCCGCAGCGCTTGCACGGTGGCGGAATCCCGGCCACTTTCAAACCCTCCCCACATGGGGGAGCCCTGTCCTGTGGGCATCTCGGCAGTTTCGATAATGTCTTTCACGCCGACGGGCATGCCGTCTATGGCGGACAGCGGTTGGCCAGCCTGCCAGCGCGCAGTCGATTCCTGCGCCTGACGGCGTGCACTCTCGATGTCCAGCGTGACGAATGCGCGGACGACATCCTCGTTCGCGGCAATTCTGGCGAGGCACGTTTCGAGAAATTCGGATGGCGATGTTTTGCCGCTTAGAAAATCCGGCGCCAGCGAGACGTAGGAGAATTGGGTCATGCTATCTGATCCTTTTTACTGTCATGAGTGATCGGGCCGGTCGGGCCGGCTGGCGTCGTGGAAATTTCAGGGCCGCGTACTGACACGAAGATCAGGCCGGCGATTGCCATCAAGGCGGCATTGGCAATCAGCCCGCCGGCAGAACCTACGGAACCGAGATCGGCGAGAGTGCCGATCATGATCGGTCCGAAGACAAAGCCGGCATCACCGAAGGTGCGCATCAAGCCCATGGCGGCACCATACTGTCTGACAGGGACGATCTCGGCCGCATAGGCCGCCGTCGCGGGGCCGTTGAGAGCGCCGCCGATGCCGAGAATGGCCACGCCTATCCACATCATGTGGACGCTTTCGCCGAGTGCGATCCATAAAAGCGCGATTGCGGTCACGATGGTCGACACGAATGTCAGACGGCGGGCACCGTATCGATCCACCAATGCGCCGGTCAGCGGCAGGGTCAGGAAATTCATTGCGGCAAGCATAGTCAATGCGAGGCCGATCTTGTCGACACCCATGTCGTAGCGCTGATGCGCAAGAAGCGGTATCGCCTGCCATTGAGAGGCAGTCCGGGTAAAAAAAACGCCGAAATTTATCACGCAGGCCAGCAGAAATGGCGTGTCGCGGAGGATTGGTTTGGTCTCTGATGGGAGGGCTGATGCTTTTGCAGCGCATTCGGTATTTTCGATCGCTGTCGACTGACGATCTACCGTCGTCCAGGAAATGAAAAGCGCTACAGTGCAGACCACTGCATACGCCCAAAATGGTGCGGTGTATCCGAAATGGCTTGCGAGAAAACCGCCTATAGCCGGACCCAAGCCGGTCCCCAGCAGCATGCCGCCCTGATAAAGCGCCATAAGGCGCCCGCGTTCCGTCGGTTGGGCAAGTGTCGCGATCGCGGCGCTGGAAACGGTCATATAGATGCCCGAGCCAATGCCCTGCACAAAACGGGCGGCCAGCAGAGTTTCGAGACTGGTGGCGAGTGCCGCGACGATCGATCCAACCACTAGAATGAATGGTCCGGCCATTAGAAGGGGGCGGTGGCCGATCCGTTGCGACAGCAAGCCGGCGGGAAAGTTGACGATCAGCCTCCCGATGCCGAACAGCGTGATGATCATGCCGGCCATCGTTGCCGAAGCGGAGAAGGTTGCCGCGTAAACGGAAAGAATGGGCGATACCAGCCCTACACCGGACATGATGAATGTGGTGAGGGCCACGACCGCCGCGATCTGCGGATTGCGCCATAGTGGCGAGAGGAAAAGCGTTATCTGGCGCAATGTCTTGCTTCTGTACTGTGGCCGGCCCCGGTCGTGGGGTTCGGCATGGTTATTCGCAAATGTCCTCATTTTCCCCGCACGTGGGCGAGGAAGGGCCGTACCGCGAGACGCGGCCCTTCGAGGCGTGTTTTCAGAAATCCTGAGGTTGGGGAGGTTGAACCCGTTGTCAGGCGGATCTGGCGAGAACCGGTGTGAGGTTCGGAACCTCGACCATAGAACCGGATGGGAGGTTGAACTGGCCCTTTTCGACCGTATCGAAGAAGGCGAGAATCTCCGCAGTCTTCACCACATCGGCGTATTTGGCATTCATGTCGCAGAGGTTGATCGCGTGGCTCGCCTGACTGCGGTCAAAGCAGGCCTCTTCAGCAACCGCAACACGGTAGTTCAGGCTGAAAGCATCCAGCACGGTGGCGCGCACGCAGCCTGATGTCGTGGTTCCAGTCATGATGACGCTGTCGCAGCCGAGCAGCGTCAGATAGGAGGCGAGATTGGTGCCGAAGAAACCGGACGGCTTCTGCTTGTAGACCATGATGTCACGTGGTCCGGGCGCGATATCGGCGACAATTTCGTTGCCGTCGAGATTGGAGGCCGGCAGGGTGTCCTCCTTCGAGCGATTGTTCTTCCAGCTCCAGGAGCCGGCGTCCCAATTGTCGTCGCGTCGTACACCGGTGGTGTAGATGACGGGAATGCCGCGGTCGCGCGCCTTGTTGATCAAAGCCTGCAGATAAGGCATCGCCTCCCAGGCATCCTCGCCGCACGAATTGCGCCAACGCTTTATCGTCTCCAGGATCGGCTCCGATTTCTCGGAGCAGAATGCCCAGTTGACGTCGATGATGATCAGTGCAGGCCGTTTGCCAAACCCTCCGCGGGCGCCGTATCCGGACGCCGCGAAAACAGCCTTGTCACGCTCGGTGAGAAATTGGTCCCATATCCGTTCAGTCATGTCATTCTCCTCGGTCGTTTGGGGGAGGCGTGGCTCAGAGAGAGGGCTTGATGCTGTCGAAGATGCTCATGTCGATGATGTCGGCATAGGGAATATCCTGCTTCAGGATGCCGGCATCCATCACCACGGATTTGCCGGTAGTCCAGGATTCGTGTGTGATTGAACCGTCTGGGCTCCACATTTCGTCGGCGAAGGAGCGATCCAGCGTTGCCTTCAGGTCATCGAGCGCCATCGTCGGGAATTCGAGACGGGCGATTTCGGCAGCGGCCGCTTGATTGTCGTGGGTGAACTTCAAGCCCCGGGCGACCGCACGGACGAATCCACGGACCAGTTCGGGATCGTTGTCGATCGATTCCTTGCGAATGTTGAGCGTGGAATAGGCGTAGGCTCCGAGTTCCTTGGGCACATTGTAAAACGGTTCGCTCCACAATCCTTCACGAATGCCCGCGGTCAGCATCGGCTCGGTGAGCACGCCGATATCGGCCTGTTTGGCTTTCAGGGCCGCCATGATGCCAGCGCTCGCTGTGATTTCCTGGACCATGACGTCCTTTTTGAAATCGAGCCCGGCCTTGTCGACGACATAGCGTGTGATGGAATTCGGCGTGCCGCCGAAGGCGCCGGTCGCAATCGTCTTGCCCTTCATAAACGCACCTACGTCGCCGGTGGGGGCATCCAGTCCATTGCGAGCGACCAGATAAACGTTGCCGCGGTTGACGACATTGACGACGGCACGCAACTCGGCGCCTTTTGCCTTGGCAAAGGCATTGTGTTCTGGGCCGCCGATGAAGGCAAAGGCTTGCTTGGTGAGAACGGCATTGGTATGCGCGCCGCCGCCTTCGACGGTCATGATCGTGGCGTTGATGCCTTCGTCCTTGAAATAGCCGTTGCGGACTGCGACGTAGAGAGGAAGATATCCCAGGCTGTGCAGAGGTTCTGCGACGACGATATCCTTTGTTTCGGCTTGAGAGATTGCCGAAAAGGAGGTCATTCCCACGATCAATGCGGCAGCTATTCCCATTGTTTTTTTCATTGAGAGCTCCATGCGTTCAAGTGTTTGCGGTTAAGGAGGAAGATCAGTGCATCACGCCTTTTCTCAGCGTCTTTTCCAGCCATGAAACGGCGATGTACATGACGATGGAAAGAAGCGAGAGAACCATGACGGCGACCCAGACGAGCGCGATCTCGTAGGTCTGGCCGGCATAGAGGATGGTGCGGCCAAGGCCGTATTGGGAGGCGATGAATTCGCCGACGATCGAGCCTGTCAGCGCAAGACCGATATTGACCCGCAGCACGGAGATAACCCACGGCAGGCAGGAAGGCACGACGAGCTTGGTAAACACCTGCCAGCGATTGGCACCCAATGAATAGAAGAGGCGTTCGGAATCCCTGTCCACGGCCTTGACGCCGGAATAGGTCGTCAGGGTGGAAACAACGAGGGTCAGCGCCATCGCTATGGCCACTTTCGACGCCAGTCCCATCCCGAACACAAGGATGATCAGTGGTGCGAGCGCCAGTTTCGGCAATGACTCGAAGCAGATGATGTACGGCTGGGCTATGGCAGCATAATTCTTCGACCACCAGAACGATAGTCCGAGCAGCGAGCCGGCAAAAGTGCCGAGGAAAAAGCCCATGAGCGTCGAGCGGAAGGTGAAAGCGATGTCGGTATAGGCAGTGCCAGATGCAAAAAAGATCTTGGCCGTTTCCCAAATCGCCGAGGGCTGCGACCAGAAGAATGCGTCAACGAGGCCAGTCCGGGCGCCAATTTCCCAATAGGCGATGATGGCGGCCACGATTCCGACTTGCACGAGAGCGACAACCCAAGCGGGCCAATCCTTGGAGAACGGAAGCCGACGATATTGCCGGGGACGCGTCTGTGTCCTGGTGGCCTGATGGGGAATGGCAAGGGAACTGGAAGGGGAGGTCGTGTCTGTCATAGGGTATCCTCGGGGGCGCGGAGTGCGGTTTTAGACAGCTTCGGCGAGTTCGGGCTTGGCATATTGCTGTTTCAGCAGGTCCATGCATTTCTGCTTCATGGCGATGAAATCGAGATTGGTCACCACGGAGCGGGGACGTGGCCTTGAAAGTGGCACCGTCATCCGTTCGATGACCCTGCCGGGGCGCGTGCCCATCACACAGACTTCGTCGGACAGATAGATGGATTCATCTACGTCATGGGTGACGAAGATGACCGTCTTGCCGAAGTCGGCCCATATTTGCAGCAGCCATTCCTGCATCTGTGCCTTTGTTTGCGCGTCAAGCGCGCCGAATGGCTCGTCCAGCAGCACCACATCATTGTCGAGAAGCAGGGTGCGTAGGAGTGCGGCTCGCTGGCGCATGCCACCGGACAAGGCGCTTGGATACTGGTTTTCAAAACCGCCGAGGCCGTAACGTTTCATATAGGGGATGGCGCGATCGCGAGCCTCCCGTGCCGGCACGCCCTGGATTTCCATGCCGAGCACGATGTTGTCCAAGACGGTACGCCACGGCAACAACAGATCCTTTTGCAGCATGTAGCCGACCCGGCCGATCGTGCCGGTCGCGTCGTCGCCGTCGATTAGAACGCGACCGGCTGAAGGGATCTGAAGTCCGGCGACGATGTTGAAGATCGTGCTTTTGCCGCATCCCGACGGGCCGATAAGGCTGACGAATTTTCCTGCCTCAATGTCGAGATTGACGGGCGCCAGAGCTTCGAAAGAGCCCGTCGGCGTGGCGAATGTCATCGACAATTTTTCAAGTCTGAGTTTCGATTGATAGGCCATGCAAACGCTCTCCATGGGACATCTCGCCTTGCAGGCGAAGGACGTAGTCACTGGATCTGGCAGGAAAGCAGGCCGGTGTTTGCTCTGCTAATGACCTGATCCATTATCTCACGGTAGATGTTGCAAAGGGTGTGCCAGTTTGGTTTTATCAACTAATTCAATTAGATGGGTGAACTGCGGCACTGGCGTCGACGGAGAAAGGCTCGGCTGCGTAGTCTACGGACCGTGTTTCCGCAGGCCACGTCTTGGCCGCAGATCGAAAATGCGCCAATTATAGGCAGAAATACGAATGATACTTTCTATCACAATCATTCAGAAACAATTGCTTAAACCCAAATATTAGTTTTTCTAATGCTGCGTTCCCTACGTTGATGATCAATGCGCCAACATGAACAGCGGCATCGGATGAGGACATCGGAAATGGCCGAAAACATCAGCTCTCTCGACCTGCGGGCGCTGCAGGTTTTTACCGCCGTCTGCAACATGCGCAGCATGTCCAGGGCTGCAGAACAACTCGGCATCAGCCAAGGTGCAGTATCACAGCAGATCGCCAAACTTGAAGCAGGTTTCGGGATCACACTTTTTTCGCGACGAGGTCGCGATCTGGAAATTCTGCCGGCGGGAACAAACCTGCTCTTTCATGCGAGGCGAATATTGCAGGATGTACGGCTCTGCGAGCAGTCACTCCGCCGTTTCAATGGTTACGCCTACCCGAGCCTTTCGGTTACGATCGTCAATACGATGAGCAAGATCCTTGCGCCGCCGATCATCGCAGCATTGGACGGGATGGTCGAGAAAATCCACCTCCATACGTCCGTGAGCATGAGGCATGACGAAGAAATCCATGCGGACAAGACCGACATCCTGATTTCCGCTCTCCCCTTCGATCCGGAAAGCTATGAGATGCACCGCATCGCAAGCGAGCCGCTGGTACTGCTCACGCCAGGCGGGTTCCTGCCGCGAACGGCTGAAGTCGATCTCGCGGAATTAGCGCGAAGCCTGCCTTTCGCGCATTTTTCCCCTAAACGAAGGATCGGCGGGTTGGCCAACGAATATCTGTCGCAGGTGGTGGGGTTCGCACCACGTCTCCTTGAATTCGATCAGACGGCGACGATGATCGACGCAGTACGCCGGGGCGCCGGTTGGGGAATTGCTACGCCCTTTTGCCTTCTCGGCGCCGAGTTGAAGCCTGAGGAGATTGATGTGCGCCTCTTGCCGCCGCCGTCCCCGCACAGGACGCTTAATCTCATTTCCAAGCGGGGACGTTTCGGCCGCATGCCGAGCGAATTGGCCGATCGCTGCAGAAATCATCTCGTCACAAGCATTTTGAGTAAGCTTGCGCCGCTGACTCCTGCAGAGCTGATGCCGAAAGTCTTCTAGGTATGCAACCGTGCGCGATGTATGGCGCCTAACAGGTTATCCACGCTGCGCAGCGTATCATTTGGGCAACGCATATAACCCAGGCCCTACTGGCAGCATCATTTGCGGGATGGCTCATCGCCGACATCACCCGTTTACGTTGAGTGCATTCGGATTCGGGACGGGCAGCGTGACTCTTTCAGCTGTGCGCATCACAACTCTGGATATGCGGCAATTACCAGCAAACCAAGAAATTCCATAATAGGGAATTATGCCGCACCACCCGTCCTCCTGCTAAGCGATAGAGTTTTCAGTTACTTGGAGAATCGGATCTGCAGGTCAATGGTTCGATTCCTTTCAAGGCCTGGACGACCCAACGCGGCCGTCCAAATCTGAGATTCCGGGATATCTCGGCGCTTTTTAGCAATGCAAAGAGGATGAGAGCGCATTGATCCAGATGTGGCCAGGTTGGTGGATCTGAACCAAATTGAGCAGATCTGCCCGCTCACGGTCCGTGAGCTTGGGCAGCGCTTCATCGAAATCTTGCTGGTCCTTGTCCCGAAGATGTTTCGCTTTGAACAAAAGAACGAGGTGTGGTGCCAGGTAGGGAATGCCGCTTGCATTTCTCTTTACCGCTGCAAGCCTTGGCATCCGCAACGAAGGATCTCGCTTGTACACCCAGGTGTTTTCGTCACCACGTTCTATCATCATATCGACACGCCAAACATCTTGGTCGCAGCCCCATAGCTGCCAGATGTCAGATTCGATCGGCGCTTCATCAGATTGGTATTTTAAAACACCGTCTCGGACGTTGTAGAATCGAAGACCTGCCAGCAAGAGCCGGCATTCATCGGCTTGCTTCTGGAGTACGGTAAACTCCAGATCTTCGTGAGTCCTCGTCTGTCGCCCGTGCCAAAGGTCGAGCGCCCAGCCTCCGACAACCGCCCAGATGAGATCTGAACTTCCAATGCGCTCATAGAGTTCATCGGGAGACCAGGGGCTCCAAGCTTCTTCTCGTGGGACCTCGATGTTGTCGGCCTTCGTCATATGGCTCCTAATCGCGGCAAACAGGCAAATTGGCAAGCGCCTAATCTGCTGGAAGCCAGGGCTGGCCGCCGCCATCGCCTCAAATCGGGAAAGTCGTGTTGCCGCCTAGAGAAGGCAAAGATGCAATCGGGCCTTGATGAAGGAACCGCAGAGCTTTCTGATGGTTGCTCGTCTACGTCATTCGCAATGAAGAGGAGAGCGACATGGGCAAGACTGGCGAACATCCTGAGCAGGATCCTGCCGAGGGATCGCGCGAAACGATCGAGCGCGACCTTAAACGGCAGGAAGAAGAGCAGGCCGATAGGAAAGAAAGCGACGCTCGCGACACGCCCGACACGTCCTCCCCAGGTGCAGAAGCGGCCGAACCGTCGCCGGAGAGTTAAACACATTCCTAATCAGAGCCTGGACGGTGACCACCTCGAACCTTCACCGCGGTCGAAGCTTGTGAGCAAGTTGATATACGGAGAGATGAAATGCCGGATGATAGAACGACGACGATCATAGCCTTTTTCGAGACACGCGCAGCCGCGGATCTTGCAATCGAGCACCTTGTTCAGCAGCATGGAGTTTCGAGACCTGACATCTTTGTTCAGGCGAGCGGCGATCGTAACACTGTGGGTTCGGCACCTTCCGGAGGGGATGTTTCCCACGTCGAAGGCGTTCGCGAGGATGCAGCATTGGAAGGCGAGATCGAAGTCTCAGTTGATATCGCATCCGACCAGATTTCGGCTGTCCAGCGCAGCCTCGGTGAAGCCGGGGCGATCCGTGTCTCTAGCCGCTAGCGGGAGGTGTACGATGGCCGACGTTGAACAGACCAGAAATGACGAACTGCGCGGCATCATCGATGAAAAGCTGACCGCCCTTGTCCGCGAACTCGAAGACGGCGATTGGAGCGCTGACGAGATCGCCTTCACGATCGAAACCGTGCTGAACGACAAGTGGCTTGTCCAGGCGCGAGCTTTGCGAGACGCCCGGGACAGTGTGCCGGAGAATTTCGTTTCTGACGGAAACGAAGGATGAGGCCGATCCGTAGCGAAAGGAAAACTCGACCAGTTGAACGCATCTCCGCATCTGGAAGGCTTCCGCGCCAAAGGTATCGAGGTTCTGCTGCTAACGGATTCGGTCGACAGCTTCTGGCCAACGAATGCACCCGCTTTTGAAGGCAAGACGTTCAAATCAGTAACGCAGGGTCAGTCCGATCTCGACGCGATAGCGGAAGGCGACGGAGCCGCCGAGGACAAGCCGGCGACATCGCCGGATGTGACCGCATTCATCGAGTTCGCGCGCGGGATACTTGGAGAAGACGTGGCGGATGTCCGTGTTTCCGGCCGGTTGACGGAGAGCTCGGTATGCCTCGTCGCCTCCGATCAAGGTCCGGACAGGCAGCTTGAGAAGATCCTGCAAGGGGCAGGGCGTCTGCAGACCGCATCCAAACCAATTCTGGAGATCAACGCCGAGAGCAGGCTGGTGCAGACCATTGCGTCGATATCCGAAGACGCGTTCCGTGAGGATGCGGCATGGCTCCTGCTCGACGAAGCCAGGATTCTAGATGGTGAAAGTTCAAGTAAGAATGCTGGTTCCTCCACCATGCGGCTCTACCCAAAGTGAGAGGGGCGTTCGACATCGGTCGCCCCCACGCCTTGCCTTTCACGCGGGTGTTGGGCTGGCCTTAACGTTTGGAGAAACGGAGGCCGGTCCTGTAAAGATTACTTTCGAACATGCCCCACGTGTTGAATAGCTTCCTATGCCTGATCGGCAGCCGGGATTTCTTCCGTCACCACTTGGAAGCGCGTCAGCTTCGCCGGCCCGATTGCGGTTGTAAGAGCGACGTCGGTAGCGTCGCGCCCCGTTGCCATTAGAATTCGGCCGATGCGCGGCTCATTGTGCCGGGCATCGACCGTATGCCAATGTCCTCCAAGATAAACTTCGAACCAAGCACTGAAATCCATCGGATGTGGATTCCTCGGAACACCGATGTCGCCAAGATAACCGGTACAGTAGCGAGCTGGAATGTTCATGCACCGGCATAGCGCTATCGCGAGATGCGCAAAATCGCGGCATACGCCGACACGGTCATTGTAACCGCCAAATGCGGTCCCGGTCGAATCCGCTTTCTTATAGTCGAATGTGATGTGGTTGTGAGTGAAATCAAGGATCGCCTGCACCCGTGGCCATCCGAGGGACGTGCTGGAAAACTGCTTCCAGGCGAAGTCGGCCAGATGATCCGTATCGTAGTAGCGGCTTCCGAGCAGATAGACCAGCACGTCGTCGGGTAGGTCCTTGATGTCATGTTGCATGGCGTCGCCGGGGACCGGATCCGGCAGACCACCATCATAGATCTCGAATTCGGTCGAAATCGTCGTCAGGCCCGCCGGCGCGATGATGCGGCTGCAGGAGTTGCCAAAGCTATCGATGTATCCCCAAGCGTCGATCGGCCGATCGAAGCCGATGACCTGCTCCGTTAAAAGATCCGGGCGGCGGGACGGGTGAATGTTGAGAACCATCAGCATTGGAGTCGGCTGCTGGCACTCATATCCCAGGTTGAAACCCGCGCGTATTTTCATGGGCAAGTCCTTTGAGCGTCTGAGGCCGCACTGCGTTCGTGCTGCAAACGCCTGGACCGGCAAGGCGTTCTGGCAGGGTCTCGTTAGGTTGAGCCATCCGTGGTGACCTTGACCTGCACAGTCATTCCGGCGAAGTCAGAGGCGGTTCCGTCATAGCTGCCCCAGAGCGGAACGGCTTGTCTCGGGTCGCGCGCCACGCCGACGCGGATCAGGTCGCGGTTACCGACGATGCCATTGGTCGGATCGAACTCCACCCAGCCGGCCTCGGGCAGGTAGATCTGACACCAGGCATGAGTCGAACCGCCGCCGAGCGTCGACGAGCCGTCTCGATCGGGTACATATATATAGCCTGTGACAAAACGCGCGGCGAGGCCGAGCGACCGGGCTGCCTCTATCATCAGAAGCGCAAAATCCCGGCACGTTCCACGCCTAAACTGCAGGGTCTCTGTCGGCGTTTGCGTGCCGTGTTCATATCTTCGAGCGTACACGAAACTCTCATGGATCGTGTAGCACATCGTCATCAGCAAGCGGCCAGTTTCGGTGGGCTGGTCGACCCGCACGAACTGGCGGGCCTATTTGCCAACATCGTCGCCTTGGTCCGGATAATGCCGCTGAATGGTCTGCGTGAGATCCAGCATCTCGTCTGGATCCTAGGAGAACGGATAAGTCAAAGCCTGCTCATCGATCTGCAGATCGACGGCGACATGCGGCGTGTGGTCGAGGCGGATCTCAGTCTTGAAGCGAAGTTCCCGGGAGGCCTCGGCGAAGCCGATCACCTCCACGCAGTTTCCGAACACGTCGTGGATCCATCGAGCGTAATCCGGTTTGGGATCGACCTCCGGCCGCGAACTAAGAAGCGTCTGGTCGAAACTGTCGCGAGGTCGAAACATCAGCCGATGCTCACCGAACTCTACCGGTCTCAGGTAACGATAGGCGGTCAAATGCCGGACGGAAAAAATCGTCATTATCGATCCCGACGGGTTGAGGACTTAAAGGTATACAGCAATTCGACGTGGCTTGCTTTCTGGAGCATCGAGCAAAACCAATTACTCGTTCGAAGGTTCTTTCGGCGGTTGCCCGCCAGCTTTCCTCGGCTTCCGCATGCCTGAATCAAGCCCACTATATCGCCGCCCGGCCAGCACCCGTAATCGGACCAAAGGCGTGTCCAGCCGCCTATGCCGGCCGGCCACACGCCTTCTCGACCATTCCGTGCAACGACGCAGCCATCTCAAGTCGGCCCATCGCGGCATTAACGGCGAGATTTTCAGCAGACCAATATGGCTTGATCAGGTATCGCTGATCGATGGGAGATGTAGCTCCACCTCCCGACGCTGCTTTTCGTCGAGGGGCTCGATGTTCTCCTTCCAGAACGCAGATGCCGTGGCGGGTTCATCCTCCCACTTGCGGGTGCTGACGATGTTGTCGTCGACCTTTGCTCGCCGGCGTCCGCCGAGGCGCAAATATTCTTCAGCCAGCCGAAGTGACGGCGTTTCACCATCGTCGCTAAGACCAATGTCCTCATCGGTTTCGTCTCTCTTCTCTTTTTCCAAATATGCCATTAGCGCCTCACGTTCCGGGCCAAACGGGCGCTGACTGAGGAAGGCATCCACCGACGAGCGTGTCTCGTGGCCCCCGGAAGGGGCGTTGCCCCGGTGGAGGACGAACAGCACGTCGGTTGCCTCGTCTCTTCCAACGAACCACTTATCGCCATTCGAGCTCGAGGCAAATTCCCTTGGATTAGTCATGGTTTATCTCCCACTGAGACGCTATCCCATCAGGCTGAGGAACGCGGCGCGCCCTCGGGAAGGTCCTGACGGTGTTCGATAACCTTTGGAGTGCCTGCCGGTTCCTGAGTGGATGTGCCAACGGCAAAATCAGGCATCCTGCGATGCTCGAACGATGTTGCCGTCGAGAGAGACCATGCATCAAGCATGACGCAGCCAGGGCGATGGGAAGAGGGCGCGCGTATTTCACAACTTTCCCCGCCCTTGAAAGCTGACAGGAATTGTTATCGTATCGCGGAGGAATTCTGCGACGTGAACAACAGCGGTCCGCTGATCGACCGTTTTGACGCACGCCAGCTTTAAGAGAGAAGGCCAGACATGACTAAGCGTATTGTTTTTACGGGTGGTACGGGCAAGGCTGGGCGCCATGCCGTTCCAAAGCTTTTGGAAAAGGGTCATTCCGTTCTGAATGTCGACCTGAAGCCATTAGACCTGCCGGGGGTCAACACGCTGATTGCAGATGTCACCGATAGCGGTCAAATCTTCAATGCATTGACGACGCATTTTGGCTTTGACGGTTTTGAAGAAGGCGCTCCGCCTTCAGCGCCTGACGCCGTGGTGCATTTTGCCGCAACTCCCCGTGTGTTGATTGAGCCTGACAACAAGACCTTCGAAGCGAACGTGGTTGGCACATACAACGTGATCGAAGCAGCGATGAAGCTGGGTGTCCGTAAGGTCATTATTGCTTCGAGCGAGACGACGTACGGTGTCTGTTTTGCAGAAGGGAATAAGGATTTCCATGCATTTCCGCTGGATGAGAGTTATGACTCCGACCCGATGGACAGTTATGGCCTGTCAAAGCTCGTGAACGAAAAGACGGCGCGCGCTTTTGCCATGCGCTACGCGGCAGACATCTACGCGCTGCGCATCGCCAACGTCATCGAACCACACGAATATTCCAACTTTCCAGCTTTTCTTGAAGACCCTATGTCGAGAAAACGCAATGCCTGGAGCTACGTAGATGCGCGGGATCTCGGCAATCTCGTTCACCTCTGCATCGAAAGGGACGGGCTGGGGTTTCAGGTCTTCAATGCGGTCAACGACACGATCACAGCCGATCTTCCAACCGCCGAATTTCTCGCTAAATATTGCCCTGATACACCAATTCTAAGGGAAATGGGCAAATATGAAGCGCCACTTTCCAATCGGAAGGCGCGCGATGTTCTTGGCTTTGAGGAAGAGCATCCGTGGAAATTTTATGTCGCTAGATAGAAGTTCACTGCCCTATCGGTGAGAGATGCGCAATCCGGATGATGAATTCCATGGTGAGAGAGCATACCGGCGGCAGGGAATGTGACGTCAGGCTATGTGTCTCAGCTTGAGCGGGGCGAAGCACAGGCGAAGGGACCGGCGCTGGCCCTCTTGAACGTCATTCGGTTGCGCGGCATCGAGGCGCTGCACTGATAGCTCGGCAAAGGCTATCGACACAAGATGCCGACAGCTGGGTCAGGGGTGGGCGGCGACAGCCGCGCCGCTCCGTAGCGAACCGCTCCCACGTCGCGCTGTGAGAGTCGGAGGGGCGTCCAGAGACATGCCCCGGTGCGTTAGCGCGGGGACCGAGCTGGTTGACGGAAGACTTATTGCGCAGCCGCTCCTTCATCTCTTCTCCCGAAAGACCCGGTCGAGGATCGTCGATCGCCGCCTGTATACCGCGCCTCAGCAACTCGTTGCGCAGATCGATGTGAGGTTCAAGCTCATGGGCTTCGCCCAAGAGGACGAACGGCGCTTCGGAAGGTAGGCCATTGAAAATGGTCGTCGTGATCGTCGGTCATGCTCTCGGCTATTACGCCAATACGGAGTTCAGAGGAGCGTTCGAGCCAGTTACCGGCGGCGATAGGCCATTTACCCGCGAGGAACAGCAGTTCGAGATTTTGCGGCATGTTGCGCATCTCGTGGGGCGTCAGCAGCGGCCGGCCGTAGGATGTGCCGGTCTCGTCGGAATGGATAGCACGCGCGATCGTCAGGGAGACGACGGTTTCTTCTCCACGAAGATCGGAGAGCAAGGCGGGCGCTCTCGTGGGCATTGATTCCGAAGACCTGAAGGACGCCTGCACAAAGATCATCGATGACAACAATGATGGGGGTAGATCAGGCTCAAGGACCAGAATTTTGAGGGAAAGCAGTGCCGAAAGGATTTGCATGAGCTGTGTGGCGTTAGCTAATAAAGTTATGAAGATTTTAATGAAACCTAACGTTCGTTTTCTCGGTTTAGTTGTAAAAATCGGAGACCGCCCTCAATGACCTCTTCCTTACGCGCAGATATTGCTGACCCTTCACTTAACATGGGTTTTTTCACCTAGAATGTGCAGGATAATCAACTATTCGGAGATGAGGTCTTTGACGAAATTTATGGTTTTTCAAACAAAGAACTTGCGACAGGCGTCGCTGTCGAGGCCGTTCTTGATCAGATAGCGATCGAGGATCGTGGGCGGGTCGCAGAAAGAGTGCATCACGGTATCGTTTCGGGCACAGCGGGGACGTTGCAGTATTCCGTCGTTAGCCGGAATGGAACGAGAATTCAGGTTGTGGCCTTCGACGTTGTCTGAAGGATGCAAACGGGATTCCCTCGCTTTATACGGGTACGGTGATGATGGCGTCGCATGCCGCCCTGGCGGTGGGAGTAAGCCCGATGGAAGTCCACTGCCAGGCAGCCCTATCTATCGCGCGGAAAGAGGGTCGCGAGTTGACCGCACGCTATTTATCGTCCGCACTTCGCTCTTTAGGTCTGACGGAGTCAGCCTGAACCTCGACGAGCTTGGCTAGGATGCGAGCAACGCGTGCTGCCTTGATTGCCGAATGGGGATCGCTGCTACGACGTTGGCGAGCGATTTGCCTCAAAAGGGCTGACAGCGCCGACGCTTCTTCCATATCAACTCTCCGCGTTCCGGTGATCCCCACCACTTCATCGACGCGCAATCCAGCGAAAATGTGATCAGGATCTAAATTAGCGGCGTGATGGGGCGCTTAAGGCAGCGTTGCCGCAGATTAAGGCCAATCTGCTTTGCTGACTTGTGTTCTCGCTCCGCAATTGAGGAAGGCCGATAAAAAATTGCACTAGATCTGACGTCGCGCCTCTGATTGCTTGAGTGAAGGATAGGGGTATGAGTGGGATGTCAGGAAAGCGCGACGCGCTTATCTGCTGAAGATTTTGAGTATTTTTGTTGCGGCGATGGTAACGGCAGGTCTGCCAGCCTGGTTCGTGATACAAGCTATAAATTCCTGAACAGACCGGCCGACCGCCAGCAGAGATGTTGCGCATCATGCACTCTCTCGTGACGGTGCGGTTTTCTGACAGCATTCTAGCACCTTCCAGCGATATGGTTTGTGGCGAGGTTCGCGCCCGTTCGTCATCCCAATGACCAGTCAGTCGCATCGCCGCTGCATTACCAGCGAAAGAAATGCAATGCAGTTAAAAATTTGGGATGCAGCTTCTATATGGCACTGATTACTGAAAGCACGCCGGACGGCGCGTTGGACATTCGCGCACGGCTTCCCGACTCCTCGTCCGGCTGAGGGGAGCCTTCCTATCCAGACCAGGCATGACTTGACCGACCCTCCGGGGTGGGTTCTTCCTTATCCAAAAATGTTGATCAACCTTACCGTTGCACTCGCGCCGCCATGCTGTCCCGGGAGGCCAGTTCGCATACCATGACCGAACGATGGGCAAAGAAGTACGATTGGCATCTGACACCCGGTAGCCGTCTGCAGGACGAGTGGTCGGCCTATCATGGGCATCGTTTTATCGGCCGGATATGGCGTGAAGCATCGCCAAGCTCTAATGCGGGGAAATTTGGATGGCAGGCCGCGCAGAGGCCGCCGCGCCGCTTGCCTGATAGTGGCTGGGAAAATTCTCATCGGAAAGCGGCAAAGGCTGTCGAAGATTTCTATGATGCCGGTCGAGGTCTCGATATTCGGCCATCGAGCGCTATCGACATCAATGCCTGAGCCTCTAGTTCTAGTGGATCGCTTTAAATAAGCAGTTTGCAGGCGGAGCTGTTGCAAGGCCCCTGTCGTCGCAGTTGAAGGACCTGAGGTGGATAAGAAGTATGAAGCACTGACCGAGCGTCTCAATCGGTGGCACTCAACCATGCTTGCTGGTCATGATCCGTTTTCGTTCAGCCATTTAGTTAATCGCGGCGTCGTGGGTAAGGCGGGCCCGCGGTTCGTACCCCATCAAGACCAAAAAGGGCGAGGTTTCGGCAGACGCGATGAGTTTTATTCTCGGGGGTCAAATAACAATCGGGCTAGGCGCCGATCAAAATTTAGCTGTCCTGATCGCTGAAGAAAGTGCCGCGTGGACCAGCCGCCGTCCGGCGGCCACATCTGCAGAGAGCAGGCCATTGTGACACATGCGCTCATCGTCCCATCCAGGATGATTTACGATCGGATAAAGACAGATTCCTTCCATCGGCACGCCAGCGCGCATGGCGTCGCGGGCTTGAGAAGCTACATAACGATACCATGCTGCCCGCCGGTCATCCTCAATTCCGGTCTCGGCGATCAGCAGAGGTTTGCCATATCGGGCAAAAGTTTCGGTTAGAATCCTGCCGAACGGCTTGTAAAGCGGATGGCCGATGTCGATCTGCCGACCACCGTGGATCCACTGGTTGTTGAAGTAGTAATTGACGCCGATAATATCGAGATAGCGGTCTTGGCCGCCGATCTGTGGCCAGATGCGGCCCGAGATAAGGTCCCAACCCTGAAACTGGGATTGCCGATGGCCCTCTGCGACGCCGCGTTCCCATGGTCGGGACGGGTCGGTAACGACATTGATGACTGGGTCGCAGTGGACGAACCGCGCCCGGCCGTCGACGGCGAGGATCTCTTCCATGGCAGCGATCGCGGCGCGCGCCAGCTGCACTTTCAACTCGAACCCACGACCGTTCGCGAACGGGTTCAGATAGCCGGCATCGCCGCCACCCCAGGAGAAGAACGAAATCTCGTTGACGGGGCAATAAAACGGCACCGCGTCGCTTTCCTCCCGAACGATCTTGGCGCATTCGCCTGCAAATCGCGCAAAACGGTCTGCAAAGCCCGGCGACCAGATATCCACATCGTCTGGCCAGCCGTAATGCAAAAGATCCCAGATCACTTGGGTACCGGTCGTATTCGCCGCCTGCAGCATCGGCCTTATGCTCGACCAGTCGTAGCGACCAGCCCGGTCGATCAGGTGCCAGCGAAAGCCATCGCGAACGGTGCGGATGCCGAATTCCGCCAGCTGACGATAATCCTGCGCAGCGTAAAGGTCGTGGCCGATGGCCGCGATCATGTCGAGGCGGCGGCCAGTATCCTCGCTCTCATGGCGGCGAAGCCGGTGGGTCGAGCATTCAAAGCCGCCTTGCAGGAAGGATTGAAACAAGCCGGTCGGTCCGGACGCCTGCCTTTCTGCAAGGACATCGGAAAAGAGCCTCTCCCACTGCGGAATCATGGCTTCTGCGGCATAGCATTTCTCCACGGTTCGCCGCAGCGTATCGCCCATCGAGCGTCGAAGCGCCGGCGCGTCGATCAGTCTGCAGATGCTTTTCGCCACGGCTTCCGGGTCGCCGTAGGGAACGAAGACGCCGGAGAGTCCGTCTTCGATCTGCTGCAGAGCGCCGTTGTCGGGCGTCGCGATGACCGGGAGTGATGCGGCGCCGGCCTCGGCGATCACATGCGGCATGCCTTCACCACGCGACAGCCAGACGAAGATGTCGAAAGCCGATAGAAGGGCCTGAACATCCTTCCGGTCTCCGAGAAACTGCAGTTTCCCCGCGAGTCCGCGCTGTCGTGCCAGCGCCTTCAGGCGATCGGCATAGTCCGGCATGAAGGCGTCCGGCCCGCCGACGATCACGAAACGGGTTCGGCTTTCCGGCGATATGCGGCCTTCGATCGCAGACGAGGACAGAATGGCCGTCGGAAGCAAGCCGTTCGGCCATCACTGACCCGGAAAATCCGGCGCCTACGACCAGGTAGTCATAGGCACGGCGAAGCCCTCGGCGGTGGAACGAGAAAGACGCGTCTTTCAAAACGGCAGGCGGATCGAATCTGACCGCCACCGCCTGCTCCACGAGAAGCGACATGGAGCTGAAGGTGGCGTTCCAGGACGAGCGAGACAATAACTCGTCTACTTCCGACTTCCATGCATCGCCTGAACGTGAAAGCGTTATTGCGGCGTCGCAGGCTTTCGCAAATTGCTCGGCACCATCGGCCAGGAACAGGCCGGCGACGTCGCTATAGGTGCGTACCACGTCTGCGATCCGGGTGCTGACCACCGGCCTGCCGGCGGCCAGATATTCGGGTGTCTTGGTGGGACTGATGAATCGGGTTGCCTCGTTTAGCGCAAACGGCATGATCGCTGCCTGCCAGCCCGACAGGTAGGCGGGGAGGTCCGCATATGCCTTCTGTCCGAGATAGTGAATGTTCGCCGCCTGGGGCAGATCAGCAGCCGAAATCTTGACCACCGGACCAAGGAACACGAACGAAAAATCCGGGCGCGCTGCTGCCGCCTCATGGATCAAGTCGAGATCGAGCCGTTCGTCGATCACGCCGTAATAGCCGAGGCGAGGATGCGGGATCGCGGCCTGATCTGACGGCTCTGACTGAATGTCCCGGGCTTTACGGAAATGGTGCGCATCGACACTTGACGGAAAGGCGTGGATGTTGTCGTGCCGGTGCTTTTTCGCCTCGTAAAGACTGGCGCCGCCGGTGAATACGACATCAGCCCGCGCGATCAACGCATCTTCCGTTTCCTTAAGCCGGGGCGGGGCGAACCTGAAGTTGGCCAGTTCGTCCATACAGTCGTAGATCACCGCTGCGGCATCAACATGCCGCGAGAAGGCAAACATCATTGGTGTGTAAAACCAGAGCACCGGGCGATGTCCGCCATGCAGAGCGATCAAGTCGTCAAGCAGCTTGCCGAGCGCCTTTTCCCGTTCCACCTCGCTCCACCAATGCGGTATCCGCGGCCGGATGGCCTTGGTGGTTGTTCCCTCGAATGGATGAATTTCCAAGTAGGCGAGATGATGGTCCGTCGGGATGAACTCCTCGAAGAAAAACACCTGCCGGTCTTGGGAAAACCGTCGCATCAGATGCTGCGGTCTTTGCAGTACGAAATCCCATCGCAGGTGGGAAAAACAGATAAGGGGAGCTCGTGTGGAAGTGCAGGGTTCAACTGACTGCAACAAGGAATTGAAAACGTCCATCAAACACCTCGCTACAAGAACCATCCCAACTGGACTGTTCTGCGAAAGTTCCAGTGTTGAAGACAGAATTCACTTTTCGTTGTTTTTCAGGATGTGCCGAAGTTTGCGCACGGTGTGAGGCCAGGTCCAGCGTTCAAGCACGGCGTTGCGGGGCCGCAACGTGTCGGCACGGTCTAGCAGGTCGATGAGGCCTTGGTGAAATTCGACCGCGGAGGCCGTTCTGCCGGTTTCAGGAGTAATATACTGGAGCCCGCAAAGAAGCTCGCTATTGGCAAGAACAGGAACGCCGGCCAGCATATATTCCGTCAGGACTGCTGGCGCGCCGTCATCCACCCCACAGACGACTCCGATTCGCGCCTGGTTCATCAGCCTGTTGACTTCATGTAAGGGAACGCCGGGCGGGCCGACGAAGTCGACGGCGATACCCCGTCGTTCCGCCTGGTCGCGCAATTGCGGTACCATCTCGCCATAACCGGAAACGCATAGCGTTCGCAGCGAGCGTGGCAACCTGGCGAGCGCGTCAAACAGTATATCGTGACGTTTGTAGGCCTGTGCTGCGGCCACGTAGATGACGTCGTGCGTCTTGGGAATCTTCAACGGGCGGAAAGTCGTCTGAGAAGCAAATTCCGGACCGATTGGCATCACTTCGGTTCGCATACCTGGATGACGCGCTCGTACTACATCAGATTGCCACTCGGCACCCGTTAGGACGAGATCGAAGTGCTGACTGACCTCCGCCGGCACGCGTAGGGCTGGGGCATCGATGGAATTGTAGATCTTGAAACTGTCGCGGCAGGCCAGAAGAATGTCTTCGCACACGCCAAGGCCCCAGACACAAAGAATGTCCGGCGCCCCAAAGGCGGCGATATGTCCGAGTATGTCGTTCGATGCGAACGGGGCTTCCGGTCCGTTCATGCGGAACGCGCGGCGCGTGAGAAACGGGCTGCCCGCCGTCCAGGCGGTTGGCGGCGTATCGCCTCGCCAGTGCGTCCAGATTTCGGCGCAGTCAACAAGCCCGTCCTTAAGCGCAGCCAAGGGTAGGCGTTCTAGATATCCCCCATCGACTTTGACGATCCCGGGCTCCGAAACCGCTGTCGGAGATCGGCCACGTATCCCGCTAAGCCATTGGTGCCTGTAGGCCTCGACAGAGGGAGTAGCCTCCTCGCTCCAAGCGCCGTCCTGGAAGTCGCTGATGACGACGATACGGCGAGGCTCCATGCAGGCTCCTGAATGGTATCGATAAAGATGACTGCTCAACTTTCGAGGGGAGTTCCGGTTCCCGGACGCCGTGGGATGGATACGGGGGCCGCTCTCTAGTTGAGTAGGGCCCTACAATGCTTCGCATCTGATCGCGTGAAGTGGTACTTATTCGCGGAAGAGCACTGCTTGGCAAGACTATTGTGATGGGCAGAGACCGCTAGAACAGGCCATCAAGCGGCTAGCGAAATCGTGAAGGCAGCGGCGCAAGGTCAGGGCGCCAAAGCAATAGAGCAATAGAAGCAGAACGACCGGCAGTATCGAAGCTGAAACGCCCGTCGATGAAAGGCTGATCTTACATCCAGCATCAGCTCTTCGTACGATAACGTACGAGCAAAGAAGGCTTCCTCAAGTCGAAGCTTGGTAAAATCTGAGATAGGTTTTCGCAAGCTTTGATTCGCGGGAGGCCGCGGCACTTCAAGGTTTGACAGAATGATACAGCGATCATGAGGATCGAAAATGAGTTTGGATGTCGAGACTATGCTTGATTGGCAACAGCGCGGGATCAACGCGCGAGTGCTTGGCCTCTCTGCAGGCGACAATCCACTGATTTGCTATATCCAGAAGGCAAGCTGCCCGAGAGAAAAGGACAGCCTGACGCAGAAAGCAGACGCCTGGATGTTCGGCTGGAATATCGAACATGCCACCCGCATCTCGTGAGTTGATGGCCTCGCGGTCGCTGGCGCGTGATCGATAGTTATAGCTAAGCTCGTTACGAGCAACTCTAGCCATCCTGCCTCGCGTTACGCCACCGGTTCTTTCTCCAACGCGGGCAGAACGGCTTATTAGGCGGGAACCAACAGGAGACCGTGGCGTCGTTGGCAGCGCTTAAAGCGCCAATGGAGGAATTAATGCTCGAAAATCGTGTTATCATTGCAGGCGCTGCCATGCTTATCGCAGGTTCTGCTTTCACTCAAAACTCCACGGTGACCGGAGCCGTAGGTGGTGCTGTAACGGGCGCCGTCGTAGGTGGCCCGGTCGGCGCAGCTGTCGGCGGCGTGGTAGGTGCCATCGCTGGAACCGCGATCGATCCGCCGCCGGAAAGGGTCGTCACATATGTGCGTCAGGCCCCCGTCCCAACTGAGCGCGTCGTCGTCCAGGAACGCGTTGTTGTCGGTGAACCTATGCCACAGACAGTCGTCGTTCAGCGATCCCCGAAAACCCGAACTACGCGTACGCTGTTGTCAATCAGCAGCGCGTGATCGTCGAGCCGTCCTCGCGTCGAGTTGTTCAGGTCATCGATTGATTTACGGCGGCCGGACTTCGTTGTCCGGCCTTTTTCTCATTCGGCTGAAAACATGGTTGGTCCTCGGTGATTAGGTTTATGGCGGTATCCGCCGTGCCCGAGCAGGACGACAAAATCTACGCGAGTGAGGTGTCCTTCGCTGAGCCCGCAACTTTTGCTCAACGGTAGGTGTCAAACTCCGGTTTGTCGTAGCGCCTTTCATCCTTCGAACCAAATCATCTCTGCGGCCGTCGGCATTGAGAGGTGGCTCGGTTTGTTTGAACAGTTTCGGTTGTTTCGTTAAGTGGATTTCCGCCTCGATTATGCCGCCACCATCATCGGTGCCAGCTTGTTGAAGTAGGCCTGATCGGGCGTCTGCCGGTCAA
>JAEXYH010000025.1 GCA_023451735.1 Pseudomonadota bacterium
TTCACCCCTTCCGTTCTTGCCGCACGTTACGGTTAAAACGAAAGCGCCGGCTCCCACCTGCCCGCGAACGTCTCGCGAAACACTCCGGCGATGGAGGCAGGGGGATTGTAGGCATGGGTTGGGAAAGCGGGGATGAAGTTTGGTGTAAGGGATTGATTTCGTTCAGCCGGGGTTTGATTTCGTCCCCATGGTGGAGATCAGGGATCCAAACACAAGTCCCCAAGATGCTAAAGCACCTCGCAAATTTTCAGATCAGCTTGCCGAACCTTAACTGCTTCATGTCTTATCCCGAAACCAGAGACCGCTTTCGGCAGAAGTTCTGCAAGATGTGGAAATCGCTTCCTCCCCTGTGGGAGAGATTACAAAATCAAGATCTTAGCGCAGCGGTGATGGCGTAGAGCCTCCCCGACCAGTCCTTACCCGCCACACGTCTTTCTTTCGGCAAAATAGCTTTGCAGCGTCTGCATCTGCGGCCGGTCGCCGCCGTCGGTGGGCTGGATGTTGAGCGGTTCGGACGGTTTCCACCAGTCGCCGGCTGCCCAATAGGACCAGCCGATCCAGACATCCGGCCGGCTTTCGACGGCTGCCACCATATCCGTCAGCGCCTGCTGGCAGACCGGCATGGTCGAGACGGCGAATTCGCCCAGAAAGCCGCGTCTACCCTGGTTGGCAAGCCAATCGCCCATGGCGCTCACGGCCTTCACCGCATCCGCCGCGCGGCTGCATTCCTCGTTCTTGCCGGAAAAATCGACATCCAGATATTGATGGACTTCATAGGCGTAATTGTCGGCGGGATCCTTCACGCCTGTCATCACGACAGCGTTCGGTGTGCCGTAATCGCCGGCGGACCAGCTATGCGCGCCTGTCCAAGCCGTACCGGGCACGAGGATCAGGTTATCGGCGCCCGTCTGCCGAATGGCGGCAATCGCGCCGTTTGCAGCGGAAAGCCAGTCCTCGGCAGATATGCCGTAAGGCTCGTTCATCAGCCCGAACAGGATGCCATCCTGGCTCGAAAATGTCGCAGCGAGCCGCCTCCAGAAATCCGCAAACGCGCTTTGCGGAACGGCATCGGAGCCGATGAGTTGATCGCCGTAGCGCGCATAATTATGCGGATCGAGAATCACCTGCATGCCAGCCGACCGGATGGCCTTGACGGTGGCCTTTAGCCGCCTCAATTCGGCGGCGTTGAACTTGTCGTAAAGCTTGGGCTGCAGGCGCTCCCAGAGAAAGGGCAGCCGCACGCTGGTAAAGCCCGTGTCCTTGAAATAGGTGATCGTCTTTTCGGACGGGTAGATGTATCCGGTCCCGTATTCCTGACCGAGACTGCCGAATTCGGCGCCTGCGAGATTGATGCCTCTCATGCACTCCGCCGACTGCGCCGATCCGACCGCGACCGCAACGCAGGAAAGGGTTGCGGCAAGCCGCCGCGCGAAAGCTTTGTATCCAACGCGTCTGTTCACGCTTTTTCTCCCGTATCGCGCGGTACCCTCGCACCCGCAACTTATGAAATCGCTAATAAGCGGGCGCAAGCATTCACATCATGGCACGGCGGTCCTGCGCCCGCGAAAGACGCAACGGGAACGGAATTTTGCACCGCCGCGCCTAATGTGAGGCTGGCAAGGACGATGGCAAGCATCGTCAAACCAAGAAAAAATGGCAACCGGACAACCCGCGCAGTTTAAATCGGCTGTCATCACGTATAGGTCATTGCTGCCAGCGCAGTGTGCAGGGGAGACGACGACGAATGAAAAGCTATGTCCTGACGGTATCGTGCAAATCCACACGGGGCATCGTGGCCGCGATATCCGGCTTTCTCGCCGACAAGGGCTGCAACATCATCGATTCATCTCAGTTCGACGACCTGGACACCGGCAAGTTCTTCATGCGGGTCAGCTTCATTTCCGAACAGGGCGCCGAGCGTACTGCACTGATGGAGGGATTTGCGCCGGTTGCTGAAAAGTTCGGCATGGACTGGGATGTCTTCGATTCGGCCGAACGGATGAAGGTTCTGCTGATGGTCTCCCGTTTCGGCCACTGCCTGAACGACCTTCTGTATCGCTGGAAGATCGGCGCCCTGCCGATCGACATCGTCGGCGTCGTTTCCAACCACTTCGACTACCAGAAGCTGGTGGTCAACAACGACATTCCCTTCCACCACATCAAGGTGACGAAGGACAACAAGCCGCAGGCCGAAGCGCAGTTGATGGAAGTCGTCGAAACGAGCGGCACAGAGCTTGTCGTGCTGGCGCGATACATGCAGGTCCTGTCCGATCAGCTGTGCAGCAAGATGTCGGGCAGGATTATCAATATCCACCACTCCTTCCTGCCGAGCTTCAAAGGCGCCAATCCCTACAAGCAGGCCTATCAGCGCGGGGTGAAACTGATTGGCGCCACGGCGCATTACGTCACCGCCGATCTCGACGAAGGCCCGATTATCGAGCAGGACACGGTGCGTGTGACCCACGCGCAGTCACCGGACGATTACGTTTCGCTTGGCCGCGATGTCGAAAGCCAGGTTCTGGCACGCGCCATCCACGCGCATATTCATCACCGGACATTCATCAACGGCAACCGCACCGTGGTCTTCCCGCCAAGCCCTGGCTCCTACGCCTCCGAGCGGATGGGATAAGCATATCAAAAGCGGCTGCAAAGCCCTATGGACGCGGCGTTTTCCCGCGCTATCCTTCTCCGTCAGGTTCCTTTCGGAGAATGAGAATGCCAGACGATGATGCGTCCGAAATGCTCGATACCCCCGTCACCACGGACGACCGCGCCGAGGACGTGTCTGCGGACACGGTGGATAAATTGCTGCGCGACCATTGGGGCCTGTCTGGGCAGGTCTTTCCGGTAGAGGAAAGCCGGGGCCAGGGTTTTCTGGTTGACAATGGCAACCTCCGCTACCTGCTCGAAATAAGGGAGCCTGAAGACGAGCCGGCTCTGCGCGTCGAACACGAGGTCGTGCGCCACATCATCCGCAGCCCCGATGGCCCGGCGGTTCCCGAACCGGTGGCAGCCTGGGAAGGTGCGGACATTCTCGTCGAAGAGATCGACGGTAAGCGTCGTATTCTTCGACTGCTGACGGTTCTCGACGGCGACCCGCCGCCGCAAGACCGGGAGATCACCGCAGAAACTGCCGCCGGGCTCGGATCGCTGACCGCAAGCCTGGCAAAGAGCCTTGAGGATTTCGATCCGGACAACTGGAACGGCGAATACGAGGACGAGCTTCGACGGGCAGGCCCGCGCACCGTATCGCTTCTATCCGCGGTGGCGGACCAGGAAGCGCGCGACATGATCGCCCGCGCCATGGTCGCCGCCCTGCGCCGCATTCATCCGCTGACATCGGAATTCCGCATCGGTCTTGTTATTCCGGATCTCGGCGCCGGCGACCTGGTAGGCGAGACCGAAGGCGCAGACTGGCACCCGACAGGCATTACCAGTCTTAACGGATTGTCGCGCAGCTGGTATGTGGCAGCCCTTGCCAAGACCTGTGCGCGCATCGTTTCCAGCCAGGGAGGAGAACCGTCGGCGATCCTGCCGGCTGTCAGTGCCTATCATGCCGTCGACCCGTTGAACGCTGGCGAGCTGGAAGCCATCTGGCCGCTCGTCATCGCGGACATCGCATTTGCGGCGGCGCTTGCCGAGAACGCTCACGCACTGGCGCCGGACGACGAAGCTGCCGCGGACGAGGCGAAAGGGCGGCGCCAGATTGTCGCCAGCGCCTCCACCGTCACGGCGACCTATATGCATGCCTGTATCCTCGAAGCCTGCAGGATCGAGACGATACCGCTCGCTCTCGACCCGCTTCTGCCAGACCTTGATGCCGGAAAGATAAGGCTTGTCGACCTTGGCCCCTCAAGCCCGCAGTTTCATGGCGGAAACTGGATGGATCCGGATTGCGACTGGCGGCTTCTGGCACGCGCCGCCTGGGAAACCGGCATGGGCAGCACCCGTTATGGCGAATACCGACTGTCGAGAAGCAAGTCGGAGGCGGGCATTGCCGCACCGCAGAACGTTGCCCTGCATGTGGATATCTGCCTGCCCACGGGAACGGCGCTTGTCGCACCCTTCAGCGGCAAGGTCATTCAACTGTCTCCGCAACTGGCACTGCGCGGCGAAAACATGACGCTGCTTCTCGAAGGTATGGAGGCGGCGATTGCTGAAGGAGCGGAAGTCGTGGCTGGAGATCGGCTGGGCACGGTCGCGGGCGCCACCGATTCGGTCGGAGGACTGCGGTTGAGACTGTCGAGCGACCCGGACAACGATCCGCCTCTCTTCTGCCGTCCATCGGATGCCGCCGTGTGGCGCCGCCTTGCTCCTTCGCCTTCGGCCCTGCTTGGGATTGATTGCGATGCTCCACCGGCGATTTCGGGCCGGGAAGTGCGGGGTTGGCGCGAATTCGTCTACGACGAGACCGGCTCAGCGTTTCTGGATTTCAGCGGCAAAGCACCCTTGATCGGGCATGCACATCCATCGCTGGCGGCTGCCAGCTACCAGCAGCATCTGCGGCTCACTACGGCCTATCATGGCAGCGCGGAAGCGGAAGCGTTGAGACAGGCACTTCTGGAGCTCGCCCCTGCCGGCTTCACGGATGTTGTGCTGTTTCAGGATCGGCACACAGCCATTGAGGCAATCGCCGAAATTGCCGGCACCAGAGACACGAACGAAGCTCGGGCTGCGATTGCAGCCTATCAGGAAAACAGCGAATCGCCCGAAGATGACGAAACGCAAGATGGTGAGGACCTGCCCTATGCCGAGATCGGCGAGCGGGTGGCTCGAGATGTCGGTGTCAATGACAGTGATGGCGCAATGCCGCTCATCCTCGAACCGCTGCCCGGACTGAGCGGTCTGGCTGAACAGATTGCAGCCGCGCGCGAGACCGGCCGGCTGGTTATCGTCGATGAGACGCAAACCGGTTATGGCCGGCTCGGCAGCGCAATATGGGGTATGGAGCGCGATGCCTTGGCCACCGACATCATGCTGGCAGGCAGCTGCGACGGAAGCAGATTGTCCGCCGTCTTCTGTCAGGAAGACCTTGCAGAGGCGTTGGCACCGCTTGCCGATCCGGTCTCGCCGGTGGACGCGGCCACCGCACTGACGGCGCTGGCGATCTTTCGGGATGAGGACCTGCAGGCGAAAGCCGCAGCCATGGGCAGTGATTTAGAAAAGGGCCTGCGACAACTTGCCGAAGAAAGTGCCCGGATCGAGAAAGTCGAAGGAAGCGGATTGTGGTGGGCGATACAACTCGAAGACGAAGACACCGAATCCTGGGATGCGCTTGACGGCCATATTCTGCACGATGTCGGTCAATCCGGCAGGCTGATCCTCGCCCCGCCGCTTAACGTCAGCGAGGAGAGCATCACCGTGTGTCTGGATCACCTTCGCAACGTCCTGCGCCTTCCGCCGAAATAAAATTTAACTTGAGGGCCAACCCTTGTTTGGCAAGCACCGCTACCTAAGTTAGCCTCGCTGGAGCACCCGGCGATATTGCGAACGTAATTTCACAATATCGCCTTTCTCCTGTCATCAAGCAGAAAAATATTCTGTCTAAATAGGATATCGTTGATAGCTGAGTCGGGTTCAGCTAGATTGAGTGGTGGTCAGAAAAATCGATTCTGACCTTATCGTGCAACCCTTGAGAAGGAGAGTGACATGTCCGAGACTGCACGCGTCATCGCCTTCGAACGGCATGCGCTCGATATGAATGGCACGGATCGCCACTCCCTTCCGTGCTGTCGAATGTAACTCTTCCGGTTCAATTCGTACCTGAAATTACCATTCGTTTTGCGCTGCATGTGATGCAGCCAATGCGGGAGTTTTATTATGCAAAAGCAAGTTATTAAATTCGCCGGCGAAGCCGTCGGCATCGTGATACCGGATGAAGATCGTTTGAAGTTCATCGCGGTGAAGTTCCACGTCATCGATCTCGACGAACAGCGTTTCGACTCGGCCGATGATGTGCGCCTGGCGATCAGCAAACTGGTCGCATCGAGAAATTCGGCGCCGGTAGCCCACGTTTAAGCGTGGCCTGCGCATCCCAAATGCAGAAAAGCCGCCCTTGAGGCGGCTTTTGTTTTGGGCGGCTTTCGCAACGCTTACTCAGAACGCGGTGAAGGTGATCGTCGTCAGCGAGCGTTCGATACCCGGGATACAGGCGATCTTTTCATTGACGAAACGACCGATCTCCGCCTCGTCGCTGATATAGACCTTCAGCAGCAGGTCCCATTCGCCGCTGGTGGAATAAAGCTCGGAGACGAGCTCGGTCTTGTAGATGGCATCGGCAACCTCGTAGGTCTTGCCGGGCTTGCAGCGGAGCTGCAGGAAGATTGGTTTCATGGGAATCGCCTGCCTTTTATGGACTGACTGATGGGCCGGCTGCGCGGCCGCGAAAATGTGTGACCGACTATTGGCCGATGCGCGCGGCAGGTGCAAGCATATCCGACCGGATCTCCTCCATGATCCAGTCACGAAAGGCGGCAAGCGGCGGGTAGCTTGCCCGGTCCGGCATATAAGCGAGATAATATTGCCCTGTCGGCATCGGTTCCGCATCGACGGCCTGCACAAGCTGCCCCTCCTCCAGCTCACGCTCGATCAGGAAACGGGGCAGGAGTGCCGCCCCCAGGCCGGATCGTGCCGCCTCCACCATCGTGGTGAACTGATCGAACAGCATGCCATGCACGGTCTGGAACGGGACACGGTTGCGGCCGAGCCATAACTCCCAGGCATCCGGTCGCGTGCTCAGATGCAGAAGCGGCGCCTTCAACAGATCTACGGGTGCTGACAATGCGTACCGCGTCCCGAACTCCGGACTGCAGGCCGCCACGGTTTCCTCGTCCATCAGAAAACTCAAAACCGCACCCGGCCAGCGGGCCGCGCCGAAATGGATCGCGGCATCGAGCGTATCGAAGCGGAAGTCGAACGGCTCCAGCCTCGTGACCATGTTGACCACCATGCCGGGATGCCGGTCGAGAAATCGTCCGATCCGCGGGGTGAGCCACCGCGTGCCGAAGAACGGCAGGATGGCCAGGTTGAGCGTACCGCCGGCCGGATTTGCCCGCAGATTGAGCGAGGCATTCGAAATGCGCCGCAGGGCCTCGCGCACTTCGCGCGCATAAGCGTCTCCCGCAAGTGTCAGCCGGATCGTCTGGCGTTCACGCAGGAAGAGCGCCACTCCAAGCTGCTTTTCCAGTGCAGAGATCTGCCGGCTGACGGCGCTCTGGGTGAGGCCAAGCTCATTGGCGGCAGCAGTGACGCTACCCGTACGGGCCGCAGCCTCGAAAGCGGAGAGAAGCGAGAAGGATGGAAGGAACCGCCTGGGAGGCAGCATGTCATTCCTCCAATGAATGACCTGATGAGATTATGTCGATATTCACGGCAAAATCGCAGCTGTAAAGTCGGGAAAACCATAAAAATGGGAACGACTCATGCTGAATGATCCGCGCTCGCACGGCCTCTGGGAGAGGACTGCGCCGCCCGCCCCCGTGACGTCGCCACTCAGGGGAAAAAATACCGCTGACGTGGTGATCGTCGGCGGAGGATATACCGGCCTCTCTGCCGCCCTGCATCTGGCTGAGCGAGGCACCAGAGTTTTTCTCCTTGAGGCTGCCGAGATCGGTTTCGGCGGCGCCGGGCGTAATGTCGGCCTGATCAACGCCGGCATGTGGGTCATGCCCGACAATTTTTCCACGGAGCTTGGTGATGACTACGGCGAACGTGCCCTCGAACTGCTGGGCAACGGCCCGTATCTGGTGCGCGAAATGATCGCAAGACACGGCATAGCCTGCGAACTGGAGACCAACGGCACGCTGCATTGCGCTGTCGGCACAGAAGGCATGAAAGAGCTTGAGGAACGCGCGCGCCAGTGGCAGAAGCGCGGCGCACCGGTCACCGTGCTGGATGCCGCCGAGACCGAACGCCGGATCGGTACGAGTGTTTATGCCGGGTCGTTGCTCGACATGCGTGCCGGCACGCTGCAGCCCCTTGCCTATGCCCGCGGACTGGCCCATGCCGCCTTAAATGCCGGGGCAGAGCTTCACACCGGCAGCCCGGTCATTTCCATCGGCGAGACGAACGGCAGGAATATCGTCACAACGGCCGGAGGCGAAGTCTCCGCCGACTGGATTATCGTTGCGACCGATGCCTATTCGACCGGGCCTTTTGCTCAGGTGCGGCGCGAACAGGTCCACCTTCCCTATTTCAACCTGGCGACCAGGCCGCTTTCCGCCAACCTGCGCCGCTCGATCCTGCCGAACTCCGAAGGCTGCTGGGACACGAAGGAAGTGCTTTCATCCTTCCGCATGGATCAGGCTGGCCGGCTCGTTTTCGGCTCGTGCGGAGCGCTGCGCGGCACCGGCATCTCGATCCACAAGGCCTGGGCGCGCCGCTCGCTGAAGCGGCTGTTTCCGCAGCTTGGCTCCAACGGGGAGGAAGTGGAGTTCGAAGCCGAGTGGTATGGCAAGATCGGCATGACCGACAATGCACTGCCGCGATTTCACAAATTCGGCAAAAACGTCATCGGTTTCTCCGCTTACAATGGACGCGGCATCTCGCCGGGCACGACCTTCGGCAAGGTTCTGGCCCGCCATATCCTTGGCGAGATCGCCGAGACCGATCTGCCGCTGCCGCTCACTGTCGTGCGGGAAGCGGGTTTCCGGTCAGTCAAGGAAGCCTATTACGAGGCCGGCGCCCAGATCGCCCATTTTGCCGGCGAACGTTTCTGAACCGTATGGATTTGCCGGCGCGCGAGTTGCGAAAACGCCGTCGGCTTGTAGATTGACCCCAACAACGACACCGGGAGCCCCTCATGACACTCGCCAAACTCGACCTCGCCGCCGAAGTGGATAAAATTTTCGCCGATCTCGGTGTCGCAGCCACAGGTTACAAGGGCGGTACACTCACCGTGCGCTCCCCGATTTCGGGCGGTGAAATCGGACGGCTGCCGGAAGTGAATGCCTCTGAAGCGAAAAAAGCCATCGACGCCGCGCATCAGGCTTTCCTCGAATGGCGCCTTGTACCCGCACCGAAGCGTGGAGAATTGATCCGCCTGCTTGGCGAGGAGCTGCGTGCTGCCAAGGACGCGCTTGGCCGCCTTGTGTCGATCGAAGTCGGCAAGGTGACGTCGGAAGGTCTCGGCGAAGTGCAGGAAATGATCGATATCTGCGATTTCGCCGTCGGCCTGTCCCGTCAGCTTTATGGCCTCACCATCGCCACCGAACGTTCCGAACACCGGATGATGGAAACCTGGCATCCGCTGGGCGCAATCGGCATCATCTCCGCTTTCAACTTCCCTGTCGCCGTCTGGTCCTGGAATGCGGCGCTCGCCATCGTCTGTGGCAATTCCACCATCTGGAAGCCATCTGAAAAGACGCCCCTGACCGCGCTCGCCACGCAGGCGATTTTCGACAAGGCGCTGGCCCGCTATGTTGCTGACGGCGGGACGGCACCCAAAAATCTCTCGACGCTGCTGATCGGCGGCCGCGAGATCGGCGAAGCCCTGGTCGACCATGAAAAGGTGCCACTGGTTTCCGCCACCGGCTCAACTCGCATGGGCCGCGAGGTCGGACCGAGGCTGGCGCAGCGTTTCGCTCGTTCGATTCTCGAACTCGGCGGCAACAATGCCGCGATCGTCACCCCGACGGCAGACCTCGACCTGACACTGCGCGGTGTTGCCTTTTCCGCCATGGGCACTGCCGGCCAGCGCTGCACGACGCTGCGCCGTCTCTTCGTCCATGACAGTGTTTATGACGCGCTCGTGCCGCGCCTCACCAAGGCCTATCAGTCCGTTACCATAGGTTCGCCGCTCACCACCGGAAATCTTGTCGGCCCGCTGATCGACAAACAGGCTTTCGACAAGATGCAGGCGGCGCTCGATGCCGCCAAGGCTGCCGGCGGCAAGGTGGTCGGCGGTGAGCGGGTTCTCGATGGAGAAGCCGCAGATGCCTATTACGTTCGCCCGGCAATCATCGAGATGCCCGCGCAGACCGGACCGGTAAAGGACGAGACGTTCGCCCCGATTCTCTATGTGATGAAATATTCGACCTTCGACGAAGCACTGGCGTTTCATAACGACGTGCCGCAGGGACTTTCCTCATCGATCTTCACCAACGACATGCGCGAGGCCGAAACCTTCGTTTCCGCCCGCGGCTCCGATTGCGGCATCGCCAATGTCAATATCGGCCCGTCCGGTGCCGAGATCGGCGGCGCGTTCGGCGGCGAGAAGGAAACCGGGGGCGGACGCGAATCCGGTTCTGATGCCTGGAGGGCCTATATGCGCCGCGCCACCAATACGCTGAACTACGGACGCACCCTGCCGCTGGCACAGGGCGTCAAATTCGACATCGAGTGACAAGATAGCAATGGCGGACCTCAACCTCCTGACGGACATCGAGGGCGTGGCCATTGGCCATGCCACCGATCTGGCGCTCGGTTCGGGCGTCACGGCCATCATCTTCGACGAGCCGGCGATTGCCTCCGGCTCGGTCCTCGGCGGAGCGCCGGGCGGGCGTGATACCGCCCTTCTCGATCCGTCGATGACGGTTCAGACGGTGGATGCCTTCGTCTTGTCGGGCGGTTCGGCTTTCGGTCTGGATGCGGCCGGTGGCGTGCAGGCCGGATTGCGCCAGATTGGCCGTGGTTTCGAAGTCGGCACGGCAAAGGTGCCGATCGTGCCGCAAGCGATCCTGATGGACCTCCTGAACGGCGGTGACAAGAACTGGGGCCTGCACTCACCCTATCGCGACATGGGGTATGAGGCATTCAAGGCGGCAGCTAAAGGTGCCTTCGCGCTCGGCACGATCGGTGCCGGAACAGGAGCCACGACCGCGACGTTCAAGGGCGGCATCGGTTCGGCCAGCGCCGAAACGGCATCGGGCCATAAGATCGCGGCCCTGCTTGCGGTCAACGCGATGGGCTCTGCCTCTATTGGCGACGGCCCGCATTTCTGGGCGGCGCCTTTCGAGAAGAACAAAGAATTCGGCGGTCTCGGCCTGCCGGATCGATTCACCGATGATCATTCGGCGATGCGCATCAAGGGCGTGAAACTGAAGGCGACGACAATCGGCGTGATCGTCACAGACGCCGTGCTGACCAAGGCGCAGGCGCATCGTCTGTCGATCATGGCGCATGACGGGCTTGCCCGCGCCGTTCTGCCGGCGCATCTGCCGGGCGATGGCGACACGATCTTTTCCGCCGCAACCGGCAGAAAACCTCTTGGTAATCCTTCTGATTTCGCCGAGCTCTGCCATCTGGCGACGCTGGTAACGGCACGTTCCGTGGCCCGGGGTGTGTATGAGGCAACGGCATTGCCGGTGCCGGGTGCACAAACGGCTTGGCGGGAAACACATAAATAACCTTTGGTTGTATTTATTGCTATTACAACCAAGTGAAAATTACTTCACTCTCTCAATGAAATGCCGTCGGGAGACGCATGTCACCATGCGTTTTGGCTACCAGATGAGGGGGGAAGTATGGATATTGCGGAAATCGGAAGCATCGACCTCGGCCAGTTCGGCACGGCCCTGTCGGCAGTGGCGGCCTTGGGAACAGCAGCGTTCGGGCTTGTGGACGTAACCAAGCCTTTTAAAGGCGGCATCTCCAATGTCGGCTACAGTTTCATCAGCTCAGCGCTTCAACCATTTGAGCCGGCCCTCAGGACGATCAATGGAGAAGAGCCTTATGCTGTTGTGAAGGCAAACTGGTTGAACGGAATGGGCAAAACCGAACAGAAAGCCGCTGCGAGAAATTTGATAAGGCTGGGTTTTAATGCACAGACTACCGCGACGATTGCCGGTCATGTGCTTCCGGATAACGGCGAACTTCTCATCGCAACTGCCCGGAAGATAGAGAGCGGCGAGACGCCGAGCGAACCAGAACTGGCCGTTCTGGCCCGCTTCGATGCGATCGTCGACGCACGGCTGGACGCCGCCTTCGAGCGAGCCGAACAACAGTTTCGTAATACGTCACGGGTCGCCGCTGCCGCAATTGCGATCGTTCTGTCTGAAGTGGGGGCGGCCGTTGTCATTTATCCAGACTTTGGACTTTCACATTTCATTTTGGCCCTATTAATTGGACTGGTTGCTGTTCCGGTCGCACCGATTGCCAAGGATCTGTCATCAGCCATTTCCAAAGCAGCATGGGCCTTCAAGGCCGTAAGAGGATAGGGCTTCACTGTGACTCTGTTTCTCAATTTCCGGGTGTCACCGATTGGCGGCGCCATCGCAACAACGCCGACGATACAGAAGAGCGGTACCGACTTCGCCCTATCTCCGGTAAGACCGGAAATATTCAGGCAACAGACTGCCGGTCGCGATATCCTTTTCGTTATTCACGGCTACAACAACAGGCAGAGTCACGGAGTAAAGGCACTCTCCAGGCTTGAGACTCTTCTGAACCTGCCGCCTTCCGCGGTGTTTATCGGCATTTTGTGGCCGGGCGATTCCCATGCCGGCTTTATCAGTTATCCGGTGGAAAAGCCGACGGCTAATCTTGCGGGTCAGAGACTGGCGGCGTTCTGCAATCGCGAACTGGGGCAAGTGGCAAGCTTTTCCTTCGCCAGTCACAGCTTGGGTGCCCGGGTTGTTCTGGAGACGATCAGGCGACTGGATCGCGGAACACGATCCGCATGCCTGATGGCGGCGGCTATAGAGCGGACCTGCCTCGAAAAGGAATATGAGGATGCGTTCAGGAAAACCGGGCACATCTATGTACTTGCCTCAGAAAGAGACCTTGTGCTTCGCCTGGCTTTTCCGTTCGGTAATTTTTTCGGACATGTTCTCGACCCAACCAGCAATCCACTCTCCGGCGCGCTCGGTTTCGGCGGACCGCCAAGGGCAGTCGGCAATACCGTTCAACCTTGGCAGATCGACAAGAAACTGGATTACGAGCACGGCGAATATCTGCCACCCTCGGACGTAACACCATCATTTCCGGACCCGGGAGGCTCCTGGATGGAACCGGCCAACTTTGTCCGCCGTGCCTTCAATCTGGAACGGCAAACCTGGCCGGTGACGGAATAGAAGTTATTGCTCTTTCGGATCGAAGGAAGCCAGCGCTTCTTCGAGGCGTGACCAGTCCCGTTGGCCCGGAAGACCGATTCTGAGGTCATCCGGCCGCTCGTCGAAACCTCTGGTGATGATGCCGCGCCTGCCAAGGTGATGGTACAAGGCCTGCGCCCGCGGATCGCGGACCAGACGGAATAACGACGTGCCGCCGAAGACCTTGATGCCGGCGGCGGCGAGCAGCGCGTCGAGTCGGGCAGCCTCATCTTCCAGCTCCCGCCGCATCATCACCTGCCACCAGCCATCGGCCAGAGCCTCGTTTGCCACACACAGCGCAGGACCGGAGACGGCCCACGGGCCAAGCCTCTCTTCGATCCGTCGCACCACATCGGGATGCGAGATAGCAAAACCCAGTCTTAAACCGGCCATGCCGTAAAACTTGCCAAAGGAACGCAGGACGAGAAGACCGCCGCTTTCGACCCTGTCGGCAACACTTTTTGCCTCGGATACATCCGCGAAGGCTTCGTCAACGACAAGCAGTCCGCCTCTGATCTGCATGACAGCGGCAAGCGCCAGCAGATCGGCTTTCGACACGATACGGCCGGTCGGGTTGTTGGGATTGACGATCACGGCGAGATCGGCGGTTTCCAACTGCCTGGGATCATCGGTTTCGGTGACGTCGAAACCGGCCATCCGTGCTGCCCGGGCATGTTCCGCATAGGTGGGGGACAAGACGGCTGCTTTACGTCCCTGGATCAGCGAAGCAACGATCGGCAGCAGGATCTGCGTGCCCGGGGCCGCAGCGACATGCGCAGCAGACGGCGCATCATAGGCCTTTGCCGCAATCGCCTTCAAATCTTCAAGCAATGCCGGCTCCGGCAAGCGCGCAAAGATGTTGCCGGGGATCGCCGAATGCGGATAGGAATGCGGGTTGATACCAGTCGAAAGATCGATCCATGGTTCGGGCGCCTGAGGAAACAGCGCGCGAGCCCGGGCGAGATTGCCGCCGTGCTGGATCGGATCGCCAACCAAACCTTCATCCCTTGGATTAGCCACAGCAATGTTCCTTCTCGCATTCCTCGCGCTGATCGTGGAGCGCTTCGCCGGCTACCCCGACTGGCTTTTCAGGCTGATCGGCCATCCAGTGACATGGATCGGCCGGCTGATATCGCAACTCGATGCCCGATGGAACCGCGAGACCGACGACTTTGCCATGCGCAAGCGCATGGGCATCCAGGCGCTCGCCGTTCTCATGGCGGTGGTCATTCTGGTCGCTGCCATCCTGCAGGACGTGCTGCTTGCAATCCCCTTGGGACCGCTCCTGCTCATCCTCGTCGCTGCCAGCCTTCCGGCCCAGAAGAGCCTGGAGCGGCACGTTCGCGATGTCGCCTCCTCGCTCAAGCATCATGGCCTGCCGGCCGGGCAGGCCGCCGTATCCAGGATTGTCGGCCGAGATGTCGAACAGTTGGACGAAGCGGCCGTCTGCCGCGCGGCGATCGAAAGCCTGGCGGAGAATTTTTCCGACGGCGTGGTCGCGCCGGCCTTCTGGATGGGGATTGGCGGCCTGCCCGCCGGTGCCGCCTACAAGGCGGCCAATACCGCCGACAGCATGATCGGTCATCGTTCGCCACGCCATGAAGCCTTCGGCTGGGCGGCGGCGCGTTTCGACGACGTCGTCAACCTGCCCGCCTCGCGGCTGACAGCAGCACTTTTCGTGGTTGCTGCGTTTTTCGTTCGCGATACATCGCCGCGCAACGCCATCAGGGCGATCCGCCGGGATGCGAAACATCATCGTTCGCCGAATGCCGGCTGGCCTGAAGCGGCAATGGCAGGTGCTCTTGGTATCGCGCTCGCCGGCCCCCGCAGCTACGCAGGTCAGATGATCGAGGCGAGCTATATGGGCGAAGGTGGCCGCACTGAACTGGTCTATGACGACATCTACGACGCGCTGAAGATCGCGCGCATCGCGGATATGCTTCTGATCGGCCTTTTCGGCGTCCTGGCGATCCTCATGTGGCAAGTCTGAGCAACCCGGTAAGATCGAGATGCCGCTCCATATGGGCGGCGAGACGATCGAGGATGGCATCGACATTGGCCTCGTAATCCAGGCCGGAGGCAGAACCACCAAGGCGGGCAAGCCAGGCGGAACGCTGCCGGTCGTCGGAAAACAGTCCGTGGACATAGGTCCCGACAACCCGGCCATCAGCTGACGACGCACCTTCCGCATGATCACCGATCATCGAGAAAGGCCGGTCGCAGTCCGCACCGGATGTGCTGCCGATATGCATTTCATAGCCGGCGAACGAAATTCCGTCAAAACTGGTGCCGAAAACGGCTTCCAGTCGTTTGGCGCCCGAAAGCACCGTTTCGACGTCTAGCAGCCCAAGACCATCGACCGATCCGGGCAGACCTTCGGTGCCTTCCGGGTCAGACACTCTCCGGCCCAGCATCTGGTAACCGCCGCAAAGGCCGAGCACCCGCCCGCCGCGGCGATGATGGGCCGCTATATCGACGTCGAATCCGGCTTCGCGCAGCGCCGCAAGATCCGAGATCGTTGCCTTGGAGCCAACCAGGAGTACAAGATCACAATCGCCAGGGATGGCCTCCCCGCGGCGGATGCGGATCAGCTCCACATCCGGCTCCGCCTCCAGCGGATCGAGATCATCGAAATTGGAAATATGCGGCAGGATCGGCACCGCGATGCGGATTTTGGCACCCGGTTTGCGGATGAAGGGCTGGTTGAGGCCCAGTGCATCTTCGGCCGGCAACAGCGCGGCATCGGCAAAATGCGGAAGAAGTCCGATCGACTGCCAGCCGGTGAAGCGGGCAATCAAATCCATGCCTTCGGCAAACAGCGCCGGATCGCCACGGAACCGGTTGACGATGAAACCGCGGATCATTGCCGCGTCACCGGTATCGATGACGAGCTTTGTGCCGGCGAGACTGGCGATAACGCCGCCGCGGTCGATATCGCCGATCAGCACGACCGGAACATCGGCGGCGCGGGCAAAGCCCATATTGGCGATATCGTTCTGGCGGAGGTTGATTTCCGAAGCACTACCGGCACCTTCAACCAGAACCAGATCGGCCTTCGCCCGAAGGACCTCGAAACTTTCCAGCACACGGGAAAGCAGTCTTGGTTTGAGGTGCTGGTATTCGGACGCCTTGGCATTGCCCTCGACACGCCCCTGCACCACGACCTGGGAGCCGACTTCGCTCTGGGGTTTCAGAAGCACCGGGTTCATGTGGACGCTAAGCGACACACCGGCCGCCCGCGCCTGCAGCGCCTGTGCCCGGCCAATCTCGCCACCGTCGGCAGTGACGGCCGCATTGTTGGACATGTTCTGCGGCTTGAACGGCATGACGCTCAAGCCACGCAGGGTAAAGGCGCGGGCAAGGCCGGCCACGACCAGCGACTTGCCGACGTCGGAGCCCGTTCCCTGGAACATCAGCGAGCGAGCAACCATGGTTCAGAACTCGATACCGGCCTGGGCTTTGACGCCTGCCTTGAAGTGATGCTTGACCAGAGACATCTCGGTAACCAGATCCGCCGCCTCGATCAGCGCCGGCTTGGCGTTGCGGCCGGTGACGACGACATGCAGGTCAGGGCGTCGGGCAGACAAGGCGGCCACGACCTTTTCGAGGTCGAGATAATCGTAACGCAGCGCAATGTTGAGTTCGTCGAGGATGACGAGACCGATCGTCTCGTCGGCCATCAGCTCGAGCGCCTTGTCCCAGGCCTTTTCCGCTGCTGCAACATCCCGTTTGAGGTCCTGAGTTTCCCAGGTAAAGCCCTCACCCATCGTGTACCAGACAACACGATCACCGAATACGCCAAGCGCCGGCTGCTCGCCGGTCGACCACGCACCCTTGATGAACTGCACGATGCCAACGCGGCGGTTATTGCCGAGCATGCGGAGCGCTAGCCCGAAAGCTGCCGTCGACTTGCCCTTGCCGGGGCCGGTATGGACGATGAGAAGACCCTTTTCCAGGGTCTTCTCGGCGACTTCGGCATCCTGGACCGCCTTGCGGTTTGCCATCTTGGCACGATGGCGCTCCTCGGCGGTCTGATCTATGTCCTTCACTATGCTGCAAGCTCCCGGTTTGATCCGATGGACGCGGCCTCACCGCTGCGAAACTTCTGTCGCAATACGCCAGCAAGCACGCCGAGAACAGCCCAGAAGACGAGATTGGTCGCATAGACTGCATTGACGAAGCGGGCATGAAGCTCGATCGGCACGGCTGTTTCATGCGTTGGCGGCAGCGGCGCGCCGACGAGATGCGGCGCGACGATGAGCACGATCGCAAGCGCAGCAAGCAGCGCCGAACGCGTATAGGCGAAGAGACCGATCGCGACGGCCGTGCAGATGACGGTTGCGATCCACCAGACCTGACGCGGCCCGAGTTCCGCGGCCGGCATGCCCGGCAGCTCCGGCGGCAGACCTAGGCCGGGCGCGAGGCTGACGGTGAGGAAACCGGCAATGCCGAACATCAAGCCGCCACGCCATCCACCGAAGCCGCCAAGTGCTTCGGCAAGGGCGATGGCGACGAGAGCGAAGCCGATTGCGGACAGGATATTGGCTGAAGCCGTGTAGATGAAGCGCTCGAAACCATCGGCGGGAGCCCAGGCTTCCTCGTCATGATGATGGTCGGCCGGCGCGGCGGCGCCCGCAGCCGGAGCCGCGTCATGGGAATGGCTGTGGCCGGCCTCTCCGCTATCCGCATTTTCATAGGTTTCCGCCGCAAGAATGAGCGGCACCGTGGAAAAGCTCTGCATCACGGTCATCAGGAGCCCGGACAACAGGCCGGCGATCACCGCCGCGAAGACGATGTTACGAAACAGCGACATGTGGAAACTCCTCGTCAGTGGCAGGGAAAGGCCAGCGAATGGCGCGTGTCATGGGCCGCGTTATGGACGACTTCCAGATGCGAGAAGCCGACAAAACCGACGATGAACAGGCCGAGAATGGCCGACATGCCGAGAGGAAGAATTTTGGATGCGGAGACGCTGAGGGCGCCTGCAGCGGAGCTAACCATGGATTTCGTCTTTCTGCCCTCCACCCGAGGGCTGTTTAAAATGCCGAATGTCCCTGGCAGGTCTCCTGGCTCGCGGATCTGGCGCCTTTGCCCGCCTTCCCAGAGAAATCCGTGGCCGGATTTCTCCAGTGGCTTAACGGCCGGATGACCGTCTTGGACACAAGCTTTCCGCCTACAGTTGCGGGGGCAGCCGCGGATTTGACGGATATCGTCGCACCGCATTCCCTTGGAT
>JAEXYH010000015.1 GCA_023451735.1 Pseudomonadota bacterium
GCCGACATGACGGCCGCACGATTTTGTTCAAGCTGAGGCGCAATCCCCTAGGACTGCGCCTTGCTGCTTTGCTTATTCGGCTTCCGCGGTCAGCGACTTGGCCTGGGCAACCCATGCATCGGCACGGGCCGGCAGACCGACTTCTTCGCCGATCTTGTGGGCGGTGTCGTGGTCGAGCTCGGCGAGCTGCCAGAAGTGGAAGACGCCGAGGTCGTTCAGCTTCTTCTCGATCGCGCCGGACACGCCGGTGAGCTTCTTGAGGTCGTCGGCAGTGCCGCGCGGACCAGCGAGGCCCTGGAAGCCCGACGGCAGTTCTTCAGCGGCCGGAGCCGAGGACGCGCCGACATCGTAGCCGCTGTCGCCCTGGTTGCGCGAAATGCCGTCGATGACAGCGCGGGCGATCAGGTCGCAATACAGCGACAGCGCACGGCCGGCGTCGTCATTGCCCGGAACGACATAGGTGATGCCCTTCGGGTCCGAATTGGTATCGACGATCGCCGCCACCGGGATGCCCAGGCGCTGAGCTTCCTGGATCGCGATGTCTTCCTTGTTGGTGTCGATCACGAAGATCAGGTCGGGCAGACCGCCCATGTCCTTGATGCCGCCGAGCGAACGGTCGAGCTTGTCGCGCTCGCGCTGCAGCGTCAGGCGCTCTTTCTTGGTGTACTGGGCGGCGTCGCCCGAGTTCAGCACTTCGTCGAGGTGACGCAGGCGCTTGATCGAACCGGAAATCGTCTTCCAGTTGGTCAGCGTGCCACCGAGCCAGCGCGAGTTCACGAAGTACATCGCCGAACGCTTGGCGGCTTCGGCCACGACGTCCTGCGCCTGGCGCTTGGTGCCGACGAACAGGATGCGGCCGCCCTTGGCGACGGTGTCGCTCACGGCCTTCAGCGCGTTGTGCAGCAACGGCACGGTCTGCGCGAGGTCGATGATGTGGATGTTGTTACGGGCGCCGAAGATATATTCGGCCATCTTCGGATTCCAGCGATGCGACTGGTGACCAAAGTGAACGCCGGCTTCGAGGAGCTGGCGCATAGAAAATTCGGGTAGTGCCATAGTCGTCATTCTCCGGTTTGTTCCTCCGGAAGCGTGTGAGCAAGGGGTTGTGCGGACAGGAGAATCTGCCTGCAGCCCGGTGCCACCGGACGGCGATTAAGCCATGCTTCCGTGTGAGATGGGCCGGCTTATAGCGGGATTCCCGGGATAAGCAAGAAATTCTGGCAAGTTCTCAAGGATTCGATCCTTCAGGTTCAAATCGAATCCTTGGCGTTCCCTTAAAGCGTTTCCACCATCTCCACGCCCGTTACCGCCTTGATCGCCCCCGCGATTTGCGGCGACACCACGAAACGGCCATCCAGCTTGAATTCGACTTCGGTCTGCAGATCCAGCCGCAGCACGATGGACACATCACCGCCGGCGCCCGGCCCGACTTGCTTCTGCAGCCGTTTCTCCAGCGAATCCAGGGCCTTGGTGTCTTTCATCACAATCCGCAGGCCCTTCTGGGTCTTGGCGGCGGCGGCGTCCAGCGGCTCCGCATTGAGGACGCGGGCGCGGACGTCCTCGCCCTGCAATTCGGCGCCAAGTTGCAGCAGCACGGCCGTGCCGGGTTCCAGCACCTCGCGGAACTGGGCCAGCCCCTCGGAGAACAGCACGGCCTCGAAATGGCCGGTGGGATCCGACAGGCCCATGATGCCCATCTTGTTGCCGGTCTTGGTGCGGCGCTCCTGACGCGACACCACGGTCGCAGCCACCCTGCCCGCGGTCGCGCCGGTCTTCACCGCCTTGCAGAAATCCGCCCAGGTCTGGACGCGCAGGCGCTTCAAGGCCGTGGCGTAATCGTCGAGCGGATGGCCGGACAGGAAGAAGCCGATGGCGTCATATTCCTTGCGCAGCTTCTCCGCCGCCAGCCAGTTGTCGATCTGCGGCAACATCACCGTCGGCGCATCCACGGCGCCGCCGAACATGTCGTTCTGGCCCGAGGTCGCCGCTTCATTGGCGCGCTGGCAGGCGGACAAAATGCTGTCGGCGCCGCCATGCACGCGGGCGCGATGCGGATCGAGCGTGTCGAAGGCGCCGGCCGCAGCCAGCGTCTCGATGATGCGCTTGTTGACCGCCTTCGGCGACACGCGCGAGGCGAAATCCGCAAGCGAGGTGAACAGCCCGTTCTTCTCGCGCTCGGCCACGATCTGCTCGACGGCCGAGGCGCCGACGCCCTTCAGCGCGGCCAGCGCGTAATAGATCGTCTTCTCGCCGACCTCGAACACGACGCCGGAGCGATTGATGTTCGGCGCCTCGACCTTGATGCCGAGCCGCTGCGCTTCGGCGCGGTATTCCGACAGCTTGTCCGTGTTGCTCATTTCCAGCGTCATCGACGCGGCGATGAATTCCACCGGATAATGCGCCTTCATATAGGCGGTGTGATACGAGACCAGCGCGTAAGCGGCCGCGTGGCTCTTATTGAAACCGTAGTCGGCGAACTTTGCCAACAGATCGAAGATCGTGTCGGCCTGCCCTTTCGGCACGCCGTTCTTCACCGAGCCCTCGACGAAGATCACGCGCTGCTTTTCCATCTCGGCGCGGATCTTCTTGCCCATCGCGCGGCGCAGAAGATCGGCGTCGCCGAGCGAATAGCCCGCCATCACCTGCGCGATCTGCATCACCTGTTCCTGATAGATGATGACGCCGAACGTCTCTTTCAGGATCGGCTCGATGATCGGGTGCAGATATTCCGGCTCCTCATCGCCGTGCTTTCGCGCGCAATAGGTCGGGATGTTCGCCATCGGGCCCGGACGATACAGCGCCACCAGCGCGATGATGTCCTCGAAACGGTCGGGCCGCATATCGACCAGTGCGCGCCGCATGCCCGCGGATTCCACCTGGAACACGCCGACCACTTCACCGCGCGCCAGCATCTCATAGCTTGCGGCATCGGTGATCGGTGTCGTGGCAAGATCGACATGGATGTCGCGCTGCTTCAGCAGCTTGCAGGCGACATCGAGCACGGTCAGCGTCTTCAGGCCGAGGAAGTCGAATTTCACGAGGCCCGCAGGCTCGACCCATTTCATGTTGAACTGGGTGACCGGCATGTCCGATTTCGGATCGCGATACATCGGCACGAGTTCGGACAAAGGCCGGTCGCCAATCACGATGCCCGCCGCATGCGTCGATGCGTGGCGCGTCAGGCCTTCCAGTTTTTGCGCGATATCGAAGGCTTTTGCGACGATCGGATCTTCATCGCGCGCGGCTTGCAGTTTCGGCTCATCCTCGATCGCCTGTTTCAGCGTGACGGGCGCCGCCGGATTCTGCGGCACAAGCTTTGTCAGCTTGTCGACCTGCCCATAAGGCATCTGCAGCACGCGGCCGACGTCGCGCAGCACGCCGCGCGCCTGTAGCGTACCAAACGTGATGATCTGCGCGACCTGCTCGCGGCCATAGCGCTCCTGCACATAGGTGATCACCTCGCCGCGACGGTCCTGGCAGAAGTCGATGTCGAAGTCGGGCATCGACACGCGTTCCGGATTGAGGAAGCGCTCGAACAGCAAATTGAACTGCAACGGATCGAGGTCGGTGATGGTCAGCACCCAGGCGACCAGCGATCCCGCGCCCGAACCACGGCCCGGCCCGACCGGAATGCCTTGTTGCTTGGCCCATTTGATGAAATCGGACACGATCAGGAAGTAGCCGGCATAGTTCATGCGGGCGATGACGTTCAGCTCGAAGTCCAGCCGCGCGCGGTAGTCTTCCTCGCTGCGTCCCTGCGACAGGCCATGCACCTTGAGACGGCGATCGAGGCCCTCCTTCGCCTGCCGGCGCAGCTCGTCGGTTTCCTCTTGCGCGGCCGCCTCGGCATTGCTGCCGGCGCCGACGGTGAAGCGTGGCAGAATGGGTTTTCGCGTGCGCGGACGATAGGCGCAGCGTTCGGCGATCTCGACGGTCGACGCCAACGCTTCCGGAATGTCGGCGAACAGCACCGCCATTTCGGCGCGCGTCTTAAAGCGGTGATCGGGTGTCAGCTGCTCGCGATCGCTCTCGGCGATGATGCGGCCGCCGGCGATGCAGAGCAGCGCATCATGCGCCTCGTGGTCGTCGGCGCTGGCGAAATACGGCTCGTTGGCCGCGACCAGCGGAATGCCGCGGCTGTAAGCGAGATCGATCAGGCCCGCTTCGGCGCGGCGCTCCTTCTCGATATTGTGGCGCTGCAATTCGATATAGAGGCGGTCGCCGAACAGCTCCTGAAGTTGCGCACAGCGCTGCGCCGCAAGCTCGCTCTGATCGGCAATCAGCGCCTGCGCCAACGGACCATCCGGACCACCGGTCAGCGCGATCACGCAGTCGGCTTCGTCCTTCAGCCAGTCGAGCTTGATATGCGGCGACTGATGCACCGGCGTTTCCAGGAACGCGCGGGAATTGAGCCGCATCAGGCTGGAATAGCCACGCTCGCGCGTCGCCAGCAGCACCATGCGCGGCTGCATGATCGTGTGCGCGTTGCGCGCATTGGGATCCTGATCGCCGAAATCGACGGCGAGCTCGACGCCGACGATCGGCTGGATGCCGGAACCGGCGAGCTTTTCGGAGAATTCCAGCGCGCCGAACATGTTGTCCATGTCGGTCAGCGCCAGCGCCGGCTGATGATCGGCCTTGGCAAGGTCGGCGAGTTTCGCGACCTTGATGGAGCCCTTCAGCAGCGAATAGGCGGAATGAACGTGCAGATGCACGAAGCCGGGGGTGGTGGCGGCTGGACGTTCACTCATAGGCGTATTCCGGGTCGGTCGTGTCGGGGATCGCGGCGGCATGGGATGGCCGACTCGCCCCGTCATCGTGAGCCCTGCCTGGCGCGCTGTCCAACCCTAAGGCCGGCGGCACCGGAAGCGTCCCCATTATCCCGGCCTGTGCATCCACGGGGCCCGGCCGGGCCAGCCTCAGAGCTGGGGGATCACTTGCGCCCAGACGGCGATCATGCCGACGAACAGAACGATCGATGCCAGCGCCGCGGCTTCTTCAACAAAGGTCTTCAGCATGTCAGCCTCCGAGATCTCTTGTGAACAGATACAGAACAATGTTCTCATTCCGTTCCAAGAGTCAAGCAGGCCGGACAGGAGAACAGAACCTGTACGGAGGGATGGTTAAAATCGGACGGGGCGCCGTGATGCGACTGGCCGGCCGAGCGCCGGGACGGCGCGCGCCTTCCGACGAGTTACTGATATTCCTTGGGGTCATCGACCTCGCTGCTGGCCCAAAGTCCCAATGAGACGAAGATGATGGGCACCAGGCACAGTCCCAGTGCCATCCAGATCACAATCAATGCCGCGTTCAGCATGGCGATAGCTCCCTGATCATTGTGCTTTGGATCGGGCTTATCGTGGCTGCCATGGCGATGTGTGAACGCCATTTACAAGCCTACCTAGGACATCATTTTAATGCGCTCTTAACCTCAATGCTGCGCAATTTATGGTGGCTACCTTTTGCACATGCTCCGTCCCGGATGCTCGTTTCTGCTCATGGACCGTTCATGGGCCGATCATGGGCCGAAAATCAGATGGCCATCGCATGCCCGATGATGGCCAATGGCGACATCGACGCGCGGACAGCGCCTTGTGAGTTGACGCGGCGCCATGCGACGGGCTTTGTGCAGGGAACGTCATTGACCGTCGGCCGCGAGTCGGCAGGGAGACTTTTTGATGCGCGCAGTTTTGTTTGCCTTGCTGGCCCTCGGTGCCACGTCCGCTTTCCACGCCACGCCGGCCGCAGCGCAGCCGCGCGATCCCGGCCCGTTCTCGTTCTACACGCCATCCGGCTATGCATTCTGCCTGCGCTCGCTCTATGGCGACGACGATTGCAGCTACTCGACCTATCAGCAGTGCTTCAACACCGCGTCCGGGCTCGGCCTGAGCTGCTTCCAGAACCCGGCCCTGGCTTATGCGTCGCAGCCTGCTTACGACGACGTTCAGCCGGCCCCGCGCAAGCGCAAGAAGCAGCGCAACTACTGAACATCTGCACGACCGCGTTGATTGAACGGCCGGCTCTTTGTCGGCCGTTTTTATTTTGCGTGGCCGTAGGATGGGTTGAGCGTCTTCGCGAAAACCCATCACCTTTCCCTGCGGCAGACTCGGCTGATGGGTTTTCGCTCCGGCGCTTCACGCCTCCGCTCAACCCATCCTACGAACGAGCGAGATTGATCTCGCGGCGCCGAGGCGTCCGAGGTTTGAGCAGTTCTCCCCTCGAGACATGAGGGGAGGCAGCACGCCGTAAGGCGCGTTTGGGTAGCTTTTGACGCTGCTCATGCCTGCTGGATCGCCAGCAAACCTGAGCCGCGCAACGCCTTACGGCGCGCCACCGCGACGTCTTTTTGGTCGAAGGACCGTTCTTCCGGGTACTGGGCAATCCCTCGCAAGGGATTCATCCGACAGGTTTCCCTGCCTTCGCCCGCACCGCGTCGAGCCGCGCTAGCGGCAGACCCCCGTAGTGGGGTCGGACGGTTCCCCTCGACCACCCGAGTCCATGAGGCTGCGTGGGCCTCATGTCCGCAGGCGCCGCATCCCGCTCCGCCCAAAGACGCCTCATGAGAGCGCCCCTCGCGAACGAGACGGGAGGGACATGACGCAGAATGGGAATTTTGTCAAGAACAAAGTGAGAACAAATCTCGTTAGGGCGAAGGAGCGAAGCGATGCGCCCGACCTCCGGCTTGTACGAATGTGGCGTGCCGCATAGCTTATTTGCATCCTGCAGGCCGTGTGGAGCTCAACCATGGCAGATGAGATGATCGTGCGGAATACGGACGTTTTGGCGGGCAAGCCCGTCATTCGCGGCACGCGCATATCGGTCGAATTCATTCTCGACCTGCTGGCGGATGGCTGGAGCGTCGAAGATGTTCTCCAGAGCTACCCCCATCTGTCGAAAGAGCAGATCACAGCGTGCCTGCATTATGCGCGTGATTTGCTGCAATCCGAGAACGTCTCACCGGCGGCGTGATGCGGCTGCTTGCCGACGAGAATACGCCCTACCCTGCGATCGCAGCGCTGCGCAGTGATGGCCATGACGTGATCAGCATCGCCGAGCGGTCGCCCGGCGCGTCCGATATAGATATCTTTGCTTGGGCCATCCGAGAGGATCGGATCGTTCTGACCTTCGACAAGGATTTTGGCGACATAGCCCGCTTAACGCCCGCCTCCGCAACATGCGGCGTCATCTTATTTCGAGGTGGAATGCCATCGCCGCGTGATATCGGACGATACTTTGTCGATACGATCAGAGGCCGATCGGATTGGGCCGGTCATTTCTCTGTTGTCGAGCCGAACCGCGTTCGCCGATGGCCGCTCAAGACGTAGGATGGGTTGAGCGGAGCGAAAACCCATCACCTTTCATTGCCGCAAGCTCCGCTGATGGGTTTTCGCGCCGGCGCTGCGCGCCTCTGCTCAACCCATCCTACGGGCCGTGTGTCACGGCAGTTCGATGACCTTGCCGTTTTCCAGCGAGACGCGGCGGTCCATGCGGCCGGCGAGTTCCATGTTATGCGTCGCGATCAGCATCGCCACGCGCGTGGCCTTCACCAGTTGCATCAGCGCATTGAAAACATGATCCGCCGTATGCGGATCGAGATTGCCGGTGGGCTCGTCGGCTAGCAGCACGCGCGGCGCATTGGCGACGGCACGCGCGATCGCCACGCGCTGCTGCTCGCCGCCGGAGAGTTCGGCCGGACGATGGGTGATACGTTCGCCGAGACCAAGATAGGCCAGGATTTCCTTGGCGCGATTGATGGCCTCTTTGCGTTTCAGGCCGCGGATCATCTGCGGCAGCATCACGTTTTCGAGCGCCGTGAATTCCGGCAGCAGGCGATGCGACTGATAGACGAAGCCGATATCGGTGCGGCGGATCTGCGTCCGCTCGGCATCGGACAGGTTAAGCGTCGCGGTGCCGCCGACATAGACTTCGCCCTCGTCCGGGCTCTCCAGCAGGCCGGCGATATGCAGCAGCGTCGACTTGCCCGAACCCGACGGCGCCACCAGCGCCACCGATTGCCCCGCCCACAAGCCCAGCCTGGCATTGTCGAGAATGGTCAGGACGCTTTCGCCCTGGGTGTATTGCCGCTTGACGTCGTGCAGATACAGAGCCGGCGTATCTTCCCCCTGCGCCATGTCAGCCATCACTCGTATCTCAGCGCGTCGACAGGATCGAGCCGCGCGGCGCGCCATGACGGATACAGCGTGGCGAGGAACGACAGCGTCAGGGCCATGATGACCACTGCCGAGGTTTCGCCGACATCGATTTCCGCGGGCAATTTAGACAGGAAGTAGAGTTCCGGCGAAAACAGTTCGGTGGAGGTCATCCACGAAATGAACTGCCGGATCGCCTCGATATTCATGCAGACGAGAAGGCCGACGCCAAAGCCGACCAGCGTGCCGACCACGCCGATCGCGGCTCCGGTGATCAGGAAGATGCGCATGATGGAGCCTTGCGAGGCGCCCATGGTGCGCAGGATCGCGATATCCGCGCCCTTGTCCTTCACCAGCATGATCAGGCCGGACACGATGTTGAGCGCCGCCACCAGCACGATCAGCGTCAGGATCAGGAACATGACGTTGCGTTCGACCTGCAGCGCATTGAAGAACGTCGCGTTGCGCTGTCGCCAGTCGACCAGGAAGATCGGCCGCCCCGCCACCTCGGTCACCGCTTTGCGATAGACGTCGATCTTGTCGGGATTGTTCGTATAGACCTCGATGGAGGTGACGTCGTTGTTGCGGTTGAAATAGGTCTGCGCTTCCGCCAGCGGCATGAAGACGAAGGTCGAGTCATATTCCGACATGCCGATCTCGAAGACGGCCGCGACCTTGTACTGCTTGAAGCGCGGCGTCGTGCCCATCGGGGTCACTGCGCCCTTTGGCGACAACAGGCCGATATTGTCACCCGCATGGATCGACAGGGAGTCAGCGAGCCTGCGACCGATGGCAACGCCCTGCCCTTCGTCAAAACCCTCAAGCGTGCCCTGCTTGATGTTCTTGGCGATGGAGGTGAGATTGTTCAGATCCGCCGAGCGAATACCGCGCACGAACACGCCGGATGCACCGAAGGCCGAAGAGCCCAGCGCCTGGCCATCGACGACCGGGGCCGCAAGGCGAATGCCATCCGCGCCATTGATGCGGTCGGCCACTTCCTTCCAGTCAGTGAGCGGACGTTCCAGCGGCTGCACGAGGATGTGGCCGTTGAGGCCCAAAATCTTGTCCAGCAGTTCCTTGCGAAAGCCGTTCATGACGGCCATCACGATGATCAGCGTGGCGACGCCGAGCATGATGCCGACGAAGGAGAACCCGGCAATGACCGATATGAATCCTTCCTTACGGCGTGCACGGAGATAGCGTCCGGACAGCAGCCATTCGAAGGCGGCAAAGGGTGGGGTTCGAACTGGCTCGCTCATGGCATCATCCATCGCCCGACTCCCATACGAATCGGGCTTATTCTAGCCGTATCACGGATGATGCGGCGACCACTCAGTGGATAAGTCGTCAGGACGTCAGCTTTGCGACGACCTCAGCCGGCGAAATGTTTTCGCGCGATCCGTCGCTGCGCTTCTTCAGCTCGACCTTGCCTTCGGCCAGTCCCTTCGGCCCGACAAGGATCTGCCAGGGCACGCCGATCAGATCGGCAGTGGCGAACTTGCCGCCGGCGCGCTGGTCGGTGTCGTCATAAAGCACATCGACGCCCTTCGCCGAGAGCTCCTTGTAGAGCGCCTCGCAAGCACCATCGGTATCCGGCGAGCCCTGCTTGAGGTTGAGGATCGACGCACGGAAAGGAGCGACCTCCTCCGGCCAGATGATGCCGTTGTCGTCATGGCAGGCCTCGATGATGGCGCCGAGCAGACGCGACACGCCGACGCCGTAAGAACCACCATGGATCGGCACTTCGGTGCCGTCCGGGCCCGCGACCTTTGCTTCCATGGCGTCCGAATATTTCGTGCCGAAATAGAAGATCTGGCCGACCTCGATGCCGCGGGTGTTGAGGCGGCGGTCTTCCGGCACTTCGCTCTCGAAGCGCGCGGCGTCATGCACGTCTTCGGTTGCGGCGTAGATCGACGTCCACTGATTGATGATCGGCGTGAGATCGCCGCTGTAATCGACATCGGCCGGAGGAATCGGCAGATCGAGCACGTTCTTGTCGCAGAACACACCGGACTCGCCGGTCTCTGCGAGCACGATGAATTCGTGTGAATGATCGCCGCCGATCGGACCGGTCTCGGCGCGCATCGGGATCGCCTTCAGGCCCATGCGGGCGAAGGTGCGGAGATAAGCGACGAACATCTGATTGTAGGAGTGCTTCGCGGCGGCTTCGTCGATGTCGAAGGAGTAGCCGTCCTTCATCAGGAATTCGCGGCCGCGCATCACGCCGAAGCGCGGACGCTGCTCGTCACGGAACTTCCACTGGATGTGATAGAGATTGAGCGGCAGGCTCTTGTAGGACTTCACATAGCCGCGAAAGATCTCGGTGATCATTTCCTCGTTGGTCGGCCCGTAGAGCAGCTCGCGCTTGTGGCGATCGGTGATGCGCAGCATCTCCGGACCGTAAGCATCGTAGCGGCCGCTCTCGCGCCAGAGGTCGGCGAGCTGCAATGTCGGCATCAGGAGTTCGATGGCGCCGGCGCGGTTCTGCTCCTCGATCACGATTTGCTGGATCTTCTTGAGCACGCGCAGGCCGAGCGGCAGCCAGGCATAGATGCCCGCGGCTTCCTGGCGGATCATGCCGGCACGCAACATCAGGCGATGCGAAACGATCTCCGCTTCTTTCGGCGTTTCCTTGAGGATGGGAAGAAAATAGCGCGACAGCCGCATCGGGAAACCCAGTGGAATCGGAGTGAAATCGGAAGGCCGAGTGAAACCGGATCGGGCGGCAAAACACAAGGGCGGCGGCTTCGGCAAAGCCTGTTGGAGCGCAGCGGCATTGATCATGAACGCCCACCGCAACCTGTACGATTTAAATCGGGCAAATCCGCCTGATCATCACAACCTTTAGTGGCAAAGCATCATTAATTTCTATGCATGCCTCAATTTTGAACAGACTATGCCGAATTTGATGACAAACACAAAAAGTTCAGCTACGAATCCAATCTCAGACACATCCGCAAGGATGCATCTGGAGGTCCAAGTCTCGGGAGGAACCCTGACGCGCTAAAGCAGCGTCAACCCGCCAATCAAAGGATAAAATCCAACGATCGGGGTATATAGGGTCGACACAATTTTCCGAGCAGGGCCATGTGCCCTGCTCTTTTTTTTGAGCAAGCACGCGCTCTTTCGCCAATTCAGATGATGGATGCAACGCGGCCAATTGTTGCACGCGAATGTAACGTTCTGCCGTAGGGCGGATGAGCCGAAGGCGTAATCCGCCGCGGAGTTTCAGCTTTGAATTCGGCCGGCGGATTACGCTGCGCTCATCCGCCCTACGGCTCAGCGTTTCGGCTTGATCCCCGACAGCCACGAACACACCAGCCCCTGCGATGCGCCGACGAGACCGAAGGTCAGCACCTGCGGCAGCGGGATCGGCACCGAGGTCCAGATCTGCAACATCGCGATGCTGACCACATAGCCGGTGATCGCCGATGTCAGCACCTTCGGCCACAAGCCCATCTTGTCTTCCAGAAACCAGTCCTCGCCCCACATGATCAGCGACGGGATCAGTCCAAACCAATAGGCAAACGGCAGCCCCATGATGAAACCGGGAACGCCGCCGATGATACGACCGCTGAGCACTTCGCGTATCTCGAATGTGGCAAAGCCGACGGCGGGTCCGAGCAGCAGGAACAGCAGAAAGCGCTTCATGCAGTGCTCCCTTTCAAACCGACGTCACAGTGGAATGCCCATCAGCTTCGACAGTCGCTCGATATTGAGATAGCCGGCATTGTTTGCAGCTATTCCCGCGGCGAAAAACACGGCCGACAGCACGGTGGTCCAGATCAGCTTGCGTCCCATCCGCGCCATCACGGGCGCGCCGGGATCGGTGCCTGCGACGCCCTCGCCGGCTTCCTGCTGGCTGCGCACGCCGAAGGGCAGCGTGAGGAACAACGTCACCCACCAGATGACAAAATAGATCGCCAGCGATGTCGAGATCGTATAGGCCATCGCGCCCTCAGGACTGTTCGATTTCGACCAAGGCGCCAGAGAAGTCCTTTGGATGCAGGAACAGCACCGGCTTGCCATGGGCGCCGATCTTCGGTTCGCCATCGCCGAGCACGCGCGCGCCTTCGCTGATCAGCTGGTCGCGTGCCGCGATGATATCCGGCACTTCGTAGCAGAGATGATGGATCGCGCCGTCCGGATTGCGCTCGACGAATTTCCGGATGGTCGAATTTTCGCCGAGCGGTTCGATGAATTCGATCTTGGTGTTCGGCAGCGTCGCGAACACGGTGTAGACGCCATGCTCGGGCAGCGGCACGCGGTCGGAAATCTCGGCCCCGAAGGCGGTGCCATAGATTTTTGCAGCCTTCGCCGCATCGGCAACCGCGATCGCCACGTGATTGAGCCTGCCCAGCATGATGTTTCCTCCGTCTTGTTCTTGCGTTTTGTTTTCTTATTGGTCGACCACCAGCACCTGCACATAGCAGATGGTCTTCTTACCCCACTGCTCGGCCAGCGAGGAGCGGACCGCTCGCCGCACCGACTCCGCCATCGCATCGGGATCGCGCTTGCGCGCCTTGGGCAGGTTCTCCACCACCTCGACCACGATGTCGTAGACGATATCGTCGAGCAGCAGGCCATTGCTGTTCTTTTCCGGGATGCCGATCAGATCCACGGCGGGATCGTCGAGCAGATCGCCCTTGCTGTTGATCGCCAGCGCGACCATCGCACAGCCGGCAAAGCCGAGGCGACGGCGCTCGGTCACGGCGCGCGACTTCTCGCTTTCGAGGATCCCTCCGTCCTTGAAAATGCGGCCGGACGGCAATTGATCGATGACTGCAGGAGCGCCGGGGCCGAGCACGACGAGATCGCCGGTCTTGACGATCATCACATTCGGCACGCCGCAAGCGCGCGCGAGTTTGGCATGTTCGGAGAGATGCAGCGCCTCGCCATGCACCGGGATCAGCAATTCCGGACGGACCCAGGAAATCATGTCGCGCAGTTCGTCGCGACGCGGATGGCCGGAGACATGAACGAGCGCATCGCGATCGGTGATGACTTCGATACCCTGGGTGACCAGGCCATTGATGATGGTGCCGACCGCCTTCTCGTTGCCCGGAATGGTGCGCGACGAGAAGATCACCGTGTCGCCCTTGTTGAGCGTCACCAGCGGATGATCATCATTGGCGATGCGGGCCAACGCCGCGCGGCTTTCGCCCTGGCTGCCCGTGCAGAGCGCCAGCACCTTGTCCGGCGGGAAATGGCCGTAATAGTCGGCATTACGGAAGGCCGGCAGACCGTCGAGATAGCCGCATTCGCGCGCCACCTGTACGACACGCTCCATCGCGCGGCCGACGAGGACAACTTCACGGCCTGCAGCCTGTGCGGCTTCGGCAACGGCACGCACGCGGGCAACGTTCGAGGCAAAGGTCGTCACAGCGACGCGGCCCTTGGCACCCATCACCAGTTTTGTCAGCGTCGCAGCGACTTCCATCTCGGACGGTGAGCGGCCGTCGCGGACGGCGTTCGTGGAGTCACCGATGATCGCCAGCACGCCCTCGTCGCCGAGTTCGCGCAGGCGCTTCTCGTCGGTGGGCTTGCCGATGATCGGGGTCGGATCGATCTTCCAGTCGCCGGTATGCAGCACGGTGCCGGCGGGCGAATGGATCGCGATGGCGTGGGATTCCGGGATCGAATGCGCGACCGGAATCATTTCGATATCAAACGGGCCGACATTGAAGCGCGAACCGGACTCGACGACCGTGACCGGGATTTTCGGCGAGCCACGCTCGGCCGCACACTTGGCCTCGAACAGCGCCGCCGAGAACTTGGTCGCATAGATCGGGCATTGCAGTTTTGGCCACAGATCGATGATGGCGCCAAAATGGTCTTCGTGGGCGTGCGTGAGCACGAGGCCGACGAGGTTCTTCTTCTGCTTCTCGAGGAAGGTGATGTCGGGCATCACCAGATCGATGCCGGGCAGATGTTCTTCGTCGCCAAAGTAGACGCCGAGATCGATCGCCAGCCAGCTCCGTTGATGGCGGTTGCCGAGGCCATAGATCGACAGGTTCATGCCGATCTGGCCGACGCCGCCGAGCGAGGCAAATGTGAGTTCGTCGGGTCGTGTCATTCGCTTGTTGTCCTTGCCGACGCCGCGGAGCCGAAGTGAACATCGCCCGCCGAGACCGGCACGCGTCGGCCGTCTGCAGTCGCGACGATCAGACAACCGGCGTCGTCAATCGTATCGAAGATTCCAGAAAGTGTGGAGTTTCCAGCCTGTACGGACACGGGCTCGCCGAGTCCAGCGGCGCGGTCCAGCCAGGCGGTGCGAATAGCTCCAAAACCGCGGCCGCCATCCCAGATGGCGCGGTATTCGGCCCAGGCGTCCGATAGCGCGGTAAAAAGCCCCTCGGCATCGACATTGAGGCCCAGGTTCCGCAGCGATGTGGCTGGATATGGCGTGTTGTCGGGATGCGCCACGACATTTGTGCCGATGCCGACGACAACGGCGAGGCCGGATGGAACCGCTTCGGCTTCGAGAAGGATACCGGAGAGCTTGGCCTTCCCGGCCAGAACGTCATTCGGCCATTTCAGGCGGAACTCCGCCACCGTGTCCGGCGCGCGCATCCGCGCTTCCAGACTGACACGCTGCAGGGCGGCTTCCAGTGCCAGTCCCGCGGCAAAGCCCAGCGTTGCGGCCTGGCTCGGCACGATATCCATCACTTCCAAAATGCTGCTGGCGAGATTGCCGCGGGGCGCGATCCATGGACGGGAACGACGTCCCTTCCCTGCGATCTGCTCTGTGGTCACGAACCACATCGGGCCGCGCTCGCCTGCGCGGGCGCGCTCCATAGCCTCGGTATTGGTGGAGCCAGTAACGTCAAAGGCGGCGAGCGTGGTGCCCGCCGCCTGTGCCCGTGGTCCGAGCGCAAACGCCACTAGAACAGCGACTTCGCAGCCAGCTGTGCCGCGCTGACCAGCGGCGCCGGATAGACGAAGAACAGGATGTTGAACACGCCGGTCACGGCGAGCACCGTGCGCAGCTCGATGCGCATCGGGTCGAGGGCACCTGCCGGCTCGTCGAAATACATCAGCTTGACGATGCGCAGATAGTAGAATGCACCGACGACCGAGGCGAGCACGCCGACCACGGCGAGCACGAACAGGCCCGACTTGATGGCCGCCATGAAGACGTAGAACTTGCCGAAGAAGCCTGCCAGCGGCGGGACGCCGGCCAGCGAGAACAGGAACATGGCGAAGAAGAACGCCACGACCGGATTGGTGCGTGAGAGGCCGGCGAAATCCGAAATGCTTTCGACCTGCTGGCCGTTGCGCTTCATGGTCAGGATGATGGCGAAGGAGCCGAGGGTCATCGCCACATAGATGGCGATATAGACCAGCACGCCCTGCGCGCCCTCTTGCGTGCCTGCCGCGAGGCCGACCAGCGCAAAGCCCATATGGCCGATGGACGAATAGGCCATCAGGCGCTTGATATTGGTCTGGCCGATGGCGGCGAAGGAGCCGAGCACCATCGACGCCAGCGACACGAACACCACGATCTGCTGCCACTGCTGCATGATCTCCGGGAACGCGGTGAGCGCCACGCGGGTGAATACGGCCAGCGCAGCCACCTTCGGCGCCGAGGCGAAGAACGCGGTGACCGGGGTCGGCGCGCCTTCATAGACGTCCGGCGTCCACATGTGGAACGGCACCGCCGAGACTTTGAAGCAGAGGCCGGCGAGCAGGAACACGAGACCGAACACGAGACCGATATTGCCGTTCTTGGCTTCAGCTGCGATGCCGGCGAGGTTCACGGTGCCGGTGAAGCCATAGACCATGGACGAACCGTAGAGCAGCATGCCCGACGACAGCGCACCGAGCACAAAATACTTCAGGCCGGCTTCGGTCGACTTCGCATTGTCGCGGTTCGAGGCGGCGACGACATAGAGCGCGAGGCTCATCAGTTCGAGGCCGAGATAGAGCATGATCAGGTCGCCGGCCGAAATCAGGATCATCATGCCGATGGTCGAGAGCAGCACCAGGATCGGATATTCGAAGATGCGGCGGCTCTCGTGCTCAAGGAATTCGCGCGACAGCAGCAGCGTGACGGCCGATGCGATGAGCGCAAGAACCTTCAGGAAGCGCGCATAGTCATCGACGATAAAACTGCCGCCGAAGGTGACGAGCTTGCCGGCGGGCAGCATCACTTCGGCGATGCCGGTGACGATCAACAGGCAGATGCCGAGCGCGGTCACGAGCCCGGTGGTCTTCGGCCCGTTGAAGGCACCGATCATCAGGAGCACCATGGCGCCCACTGCCAGGATCAACTCCGGCAGCACGGGGACAAGTGAATATCCAGCGGTCGTAATGGTCATAGCGAGATCCTGGTCCGCTGCGGTCAGTGCAGCAGTGCCGCTGCCTTCACGGCAGCAGTTGCAGCAGCATAATTCTTGACGACGAGATCAACCGAGGCCGCCGACATATCGAGGACGGGCTTCGGATAGACACCGAACAGAATGGTGAGAATGGCCAGCGGCACCAGCAACAGGCTTTCACGGACCGTCATGTCCTTGATACCCATCAGCGACGGCTTGACCAGATCGCCGAACACCACCTTGCGGTAGAGCCACAGCGCGTAAGCCGCCGAAAGGATGACGCCGATAGAAGCGACGGTGGCCGTTGGGATCGAGACCTTGAAGGTGCCGATCAGGGTCAGGAATTCACCGACGAAGCCCGACGTGCCGGGCAGACCGACATTGGCCATGGTGAAGATCATGAACATCAATGCGTAGATCGGCATCCGGTTGACCAGGCCGCCATAGGCCGCGATCTCGCGGGTGTGCATGCGGTCATAGGCGACGCCGACGCAGAGGAACAGCGCGCCCGACACGATGCCGTGCGAGATCATCTGGAACACCGCGCCGGAGACGCCCTGCGTCGTGCCGGCGAAGATGCCCATGGTCACGTAGCCCATGTGGGCAACCGACGAGTAAGCGATCAGCTTCTTGATGTCTTCCTGCATCAGCGCGACGAGCGAGGTGTAGACGATCGCGATGGCCGAGAGCGTCCACACCAGCGGTGCGAAATACAGCGACGCATCCGGGAACATCGGCAGCGAGAAGCGCAGGAAGCCGTAGCCGCCCATCTTCAGCATGATCGCGGCCAGTACGACCGAACCTGCAGTCGGCGCTTCCACGTGCGCATCGGGCAACCAGGTGTGCACCGGCCACATCGGCATCTTCACGGCGAAGGACGCGAAGAAAGCCAGCCAACACCACATCTGCAGGTTACGCGGCATCGCGGTCTGCATCAGCGTCGGGATGTCGGTGGTCCCTGCCTGCCAGTACAGCGCCATGATGGCGAGCAGCATCAGCACCGAACCGAGGAACGTGTAGAGGAAGAACTTGAAGGACGCATAGACGCGGCGCGGGCCGCCCCAGATGCCGATGATCAGGAACATCGGGATCAGGCCGCCTTCGAAGAACAGATAGAACAGCACGAGATCCAGCGCCGAGAAGGTGCCGATCATCAGCGTTTCCAGGAACAGGAACGCCATCATGTATTCCGGCACGCGCTTCGACACCGACTTCCACGAGCACAGGATGCAGAACGGCATCAGGGCCGTGGTCAGGATGACGAAGGGGAACGAGATGCCGTCCACGCCCATATGATAGTTGATGGTCGCGGCCAGCCAGGGCGCCTTTTCGACGAACTGGAAACCGGCATTCGAACCGTCATAGCGCGCGACCATGATCAGCGACACCGCGAAGGTCGCGATGGTCGCCCACAATGCGATCCACTTGGCGTTGCGATCGGCCGCCTCATCGCGGCCGCGCGCCATCAGGTAGACGAGCACGGCGCCGACGACCGGCAGGAAGGTGGTGACCGAGAGGATCGGCCAGGTCATGACAGAGCCGGACATTAGTGGCCCCCCAGGCCGAAGATAAACCAGGTGATCAACCCGGCGACGCCGATCAGCATCGCGAAGGCATAGTGATAGAGATAGCCAGTCTGGATCCGGGTCGCGCCGCGGGCGACGTCGACCACGCGAGCCGAGACACCGTCAGGACCGAAGCCGTCGATAACCATGCCGTCGCCCTTCTTCCAGAGGAAGTGACCGATGCACTTGGCCGGACGAACGAAGATGAACTCATACAGCTCGTCGAAGTACCACTTGTTGAGCAGGAACTTGTAGAGCAGCGGATGCTGGTTCGCGAGCTCGACAGGCAGATACGGCTTGCGGATGTAGAACAGGTACGAAATCAGGAAACCGAGCACCATCATCACCGTCGGCAGATACGGCACCCAGGTCGGCAGGTGATGCATGTCGTCGAGGATGGTCGGGTTCATCTTCAGCGACTCGCGGAAGAACTCAGCCACATGGTGTCCGGCGAAGGACTCCTTGAACGGCATACCGGCTGCGAACGATCCGATGCCCAGCACGCCGAGCGGGAAGAGCATCCACATCGGCGGTTCATGCGCGTGATCATAATGCTTCTGATCATGCGGCTTGCCGTGGAAGGTCTTGAACACCAGGCGCCACGAATAGAACGAGGTCAGCAGCGCGGCGACCACGGTCATCAGGAAGCCGTAGAAGGCGAACGGATTGTGCGAAGCGAAAGCGGCTTCGATGATCGCGTCCTTCGAGAAGTAACCGGCGGTGAACGGGAAGCCGGTCAGCGCCAGCGTACCGATGGTCATCATCGCATAGGTGAACGGGATCTTGTTCCACAGGCCACCCATCTTCCGGATGTCCTGCTCGTGATGCATCGCATAGATCACCGAGCCCGAGCCCAAGAAGAGCAAGGCCTTGAAGAAGGCGTGCGTGAACAGATGGAACATGGCGACCGAATAGGCCCCTGCTCCCAGCGCGACGAACATGTAGCCGAGCTGCGAACAGGTCGAGTAAGCGACAATGCGCTTGATGTCGTTCTGCACGAGACCAATCGTGGCCGCGAAGAAGGCCGTGGTGGCGCCAACCAGCATGACGACGGCCTGGGCGTTCGGTGCGAGCTCGAACAGCGGCGACATGCGGGCGACCATGAAGACGCCCGCGGTGACCATCGTCGCGGCGTGGATGAGCGCCGACACCGGCGTCGGGCCTTCCATCGCGTCCGGCAGCCAGGTGTGCAGCAGGAACTGGGCCGACTTGCCCATGGCGCCGACGAACAGGAACAAACAGCACAGGGTCAGCGCATCGGCATGCCAGCCGAAGAAGTTGATGGTCTTGCCGGCGAGGCTCGGGGCGCCTGCGAAGATGGCGTCGAAATCGGTGGTGCCCAGCAGCATGAAGATGCCGAAGATGCCGAGCAGGAAGCCGAAGTCGCCGACGCGGTTGACCACGAAGGCCTTGATGTTGGCGGCATTGGCCGACGGCTTCTTGAACCAGAAACCGATCAGGAGATACGAGGCCAGACCCACGCCTTCCCAGCCGAAGAACAGCTGCAAGAGGTTATCCGCGGTCACCAGCATGAGCATCATGAAGGTGAAGAGCGACAGATAGGCCATGAAGCGCGGACGGTTCGGATCGTCTTCCATGTAGCCGAGCGAATAGATGTGCACGAGCGACGACACCGTGGTGACGACGACGAGCATCACGGCGGTCAGCGTATCGACGCGCAGCGTCCAGGTCAGCTGCAGGTCACCGGTGTTGATCCAGTTCAGCAGCACGATGCGCGCATCGTGGTGGTTGAAGGCGACGTCGGCGAAGGTGATCCAGGACAGTGCCGCCGACACCACCAGCAGGCCGGCGGTGATCAGCTCGGCCGCACGCGAACCGAACGCGGCTGGTTCGGCCACATGGTGATGGTCGTCGTGATCGTCATGGCCATGAGCGTGGTCATCATGCGCATGCGACGCGTGGGCGTCGGCATGGCCGTGACCATGATCGTCGTGACCATGCGCATGGTCCATCTCGTCGCCGCTGGGATTGCGCTGATGCGCGCCCATGAGAGCGATGGCGCCTGCGATCAGCGCACCGATCAGCGGCAGGAATACAAGAGCCTGGATCATAACTGGCTCAGCCCTTCATCAGATTGACGTCTTCAACCGCGATCGAGCCGCGGTTGCGAAAATACACGACGAGCACGGCGAGACCGATGGCTGCTTCCGCAGCGGCCACGGTGAGCACCAGCAACGCAAAGACCTGGCCGACGATGTCGCCGAGGAAGGTCGAGAACGCCACCATGTTGATGTTGACCGAGAGCAGGATGAGCTCGATCGACATCAGGATGACGATGATGTTCTTCCGGTTCAGGAAGATGCCGAGAATACCCAGCGTGAACAGGATCGCCGCGACGGCGAGATAGTGTCCGAGACCGATCGTCATTTGATCCAGTTCCCCGAGTCCGAGTCCTGCAGGCCCTGCCCGGCCGGCACCTTGCGCACATCCATGGCCATGGTCTTGGTGCGCGCGTTCTGGACGTTGATGTCCTGGCGCTTGACATAGCCGCGATGGCGCAGCGTCAGCACGATGGCGCCGATCATCGCGACCAGCAGCACCAGACCTGCCATCTGGAAGTAGTGAATGTAGGTCGTGTAAAGCACGAGGCCGAGCGCCTCGGTGTTCGACACGCTGCCCGGGATCGGCGCGGTGATCGCCTTGCCGGCATTCGGGTTCATCACCCAGCCGCCGGCCACGAGCAGCAGCTCGGCCAGGAAGATTGCGCCGACCAGCAACCCAACGGGCAGATACTGGATAAAACCTTCACGCAGCTGCGCGAAGTCGACGTCGAGCATCATGATCACGAACAGGAACAGGACCGCGACCGCGCCGACATAGACGACGATCAGGAGCATCGCCAGGAACTCGGCGCCCATCAGGATGAACAGGCCCGACGCGTTCACGAAAGCGAGGATCAGGAACAGCACGGAATGCACGGGATTGCGCGACGCGATCACCATGACCGCGCAGGCGACGCAGACGCCGGCGAACAGATAGAAGAACAATGCGGGGAAGATCATGGTTGCCCCTTAGCGATACGGCGCGTCGAGCGCGAGCGATTTGGCGATTTCGCGCTCCCAGCGGTCGCCATTGGCGAGCAGCTTGGCCTTGTCATAGAAAAGCTCCTCGCGCGTCTCGGTGGCGAATTCGAAATTCGGCCCCTCGACGATCGCGTCCACCGGACAGGCTTCCTGGCACAGTCCGCAATAGATGCACTTCACCATGTCGATGTCGTAGCGCACCGTGCGGCGGGTGCCGTCATTGCGGCGCGGGCCGGCCTCGATGGTGATGGCCTGCGCCGGGCACACGGCTTCGCACAGCTTGCAGGCGATGCAACGCTCTTCGCCGTTGGGATAACGGCGCAGTGCGTGCTCACCGCGGAAGCGTGGCGAGATCGGGCCCTTCTCGAACGGATAGTTCAAGGTCGGCTTCGGCTTGAAGAAATACTTCATGGCGAGGACGAACGCTTGCGCGAACTCCGCCAGAAGCAGCGAGTGAGCTGTTGCCCTGATATTCATAGCGACCTCATTTCGGAGCCAGGCCCCCGAATTGCAGCACGCCGGCGACGATGATCACGTAAGCCAGCGAGAGCGGCAGAAACACCTTCCAGCCGAGACGCATCAGCTGGTCGTAGCGGTAGCGCGGCACGATCGCCTTCGCCATCGCGAACATGAAGAACATGAACATGACCTTGATGGCGAACCAGATCACGCCCGGCACCCAAGTGAAGGGCGCGAACGGGATCGGCGACAGCCAGCCACCGAGGAACATGATGGTGGCGAGTGCGCACATCGAGACGATGGCCACGTATTCGCCGAGCATGAACAAGAGATACGGAGTCGAGCCGTATTCCGTCATGAAGCCCGCGACCAGTTCGGATTCCGCTTCCACGAGATCGAAGGGCGGACGGTTGGTTTCAGCCAGCGCCGAGACGTAGAACACGATGAACATCGGGAACAGCGGGATGAAGTACCAGCCCAGGATGCCCCACTGCGAGTCCTGCGCCATCACGATCGCCGACAGGTTCAGCGAACCGACGCAGAGTAGCACGGTGATGATCACGAAGCCGATGGAGACTTCATAGGACACCATCTGCGCTGCCGCACGAAGAGCAGACAGGAACGGGTATTTCGAGTTCGATGCCCAACCCGCCATGATGATGCCGTAGATCGACAGCGACGAGATCGCGAAGATGTAGAGCACGCCGACATTGAGATCGGCGATCACCCAGCCGGCATTGAACGGGATCACGGCCCAGGCGGCGAGCGCCAGGATACAGGACACCAGCGGCGCCAGCAGGAACACGCCCTTGTTCGAGCCCGATGGAACCACCGGTTCCTTCAGCACGAATTTCAGCAAGTCCGCGAAGGATTGCAGCAGGCCGAACGGGCCGACCACGTTGGGGCCGCGGCGGATCTGCACCGCCGCCCAGATCTTGCGGTCAGCCAGCAGGATGTAGGCGATTGCCACCAGCAGCAATACGAGCACGAGAAGGCTCTGCGCGATCATGATGATCAGCGGCCAGAGAGTGCTAGTCCAGAGTTCAGCCATCGTCTTACTCCGCCGCCGTCAGCAACTGGCCGGAAGCCAGGCGGGAGCATTCCGCCATGACGGCTGACGCGCGCGCGATCGGGTTGGTGAGGTAGAAATCCTCGATGGGGCTCTTGAACGGCGCCTTGTCCAAGGCACCGCCCTTCCCTGCGAGGGTCTTGATGCCGGCGACATCGCCGGCTTCGATCTGGTCGAGGCGCATCAGATGCGGCGCCTGCTTGAAGATCGCCTGACGCAGTTGCGCCAGCGAGTCGAAAGGCAGCTTCTTGCCGAGCACGTCCGACAGCGCACGGATGATCGCCCAGTCCTCGCGGGCATCGCCCGGCGGGAAGCTGGCGCGTTCCGCCATCTGCACGCGGCCTTCGGTGTTGACGAAGATGCCGGATTTTTCGGTATAGGCCGAGCCCGGCAGGATCACGTCGGCGCGGTGTGCGCCACGCTCGCCATGGGTGCCAATGTAAACGACAAAAGCGCCCGCGGCGATTTCGACGTCATCCGCACCGAGCGAGAACACGACGTCTGCGCCGCTTGCGATATTGCCACCAGCAAAGCCGACATCAAGCGCACCGACCGTCGATGCCGCCGACTGCAGCACGGCAAAACCGTTCCAGCCATCCTTGATCGCGCCGATGTCGGAGGCAAGCTTGGCAGCCTGCGCCAGAACGGCAGCGCCGTCCGCGCGCGAGAAGGCGCCTGCACCGACCAGGATGATCGGGTTCTTGGCGTTCTTCAGCACCTCGGCAAACGAGTGCTTGCCGCCGATCACGTCAGCCAGCGTATCGGTGCCGGCGCCGAGATGATCGTAGCGATAGGTGAGATCGGCCTTCTCGCCGATCACGCCGATCTTGAGATTGCCGCCGCGCCAGGCCTTACGGATGCGCGCGTTGAGCACGGCCGCTTCCTTGCGCGGGTTGGAGCCCACGATCAGCAGCGCATCGGCCTGCTCGATGCCGGCGATGGTCGGGTTGAAGATGTAGGACGCGCGGCCTGCGCCAGCATCGAAGGCGGCGGTGCTTGCGGTCGAAACATTGGACGAGCCCATCGACGCGAGCAGCGCCTTGATGGCGAACATCTCTTCGACGGCGGCGAGATCGCCAGCGACGGCAGCGACCTTGTTGCCGGCCGCCGACACCTTCGCAGCAATCGCGGCGAAAGCTTCGCCCCAGGTCGCAGCGCGCAGCTTTCCGTTTTCACGGACATACGGGCGATCGAGGCGCTGCGTACGCAGACCGTCAACGACGTGACGCGTCTTGTCCGAGATCCACTCCTCGTTCACCGCTTCGTTGGTGCGCGGCAGGATGCGCATCACTTCGCGGCCGCGGGTATCGACGCGGATGGCCGAGCCGACCGCATCCATCACGTCGATGGACTGAGTCTTGCCGAGCTCCCACGGACGCGCCGCGAACGCATAAGGCTTGGAGGTCAGCGCACCGACCGGGCAGATATCGACGAGATTGCCCTGCAGCTCCGAGGTCAGCGCGGTTTCGAGGAAGGAGGTGATCTCCATGTCCTCGCCGCGGCCGATGGCGCCCATCTCAGGCGCACCGGCGACTTCCGCGGCAAAGCGGACGCAGCGCGTGCACTGGATGCAGCGGGTCATCGAGGTCTTCACGAGCGCGCCGAGATACTTGTCCTCGACGGCGCGCTTGTTCTCGGCGAAGCGGCTGGTGTCGACACCATAGCCCATCGCCTGGTCCTGCAGATCGCACTCGCCGCCCTGGTCGCAGATCGGGCAATCCAGCGGGTGGTTGATGAGCAGGAACTCCATCACGCCTTCGCGGGCCTTCTTGACCATCGGCGAACGCGTGGAGATTTCCGGCGGCTCGCCATTCGGGCCCGGACGGCAATCGCGCACGCCCCAGGCGCAGCTCGCGACCGGCTTCGGTCCGCCCTTCACCTCGACCAGACACATGCGGCAATTGCCGGCGATCGAGAGGCGTTCGTGATAGCAGAAGCGCGGAATCTCGGCGCCAGCGGCTTCGCACGCCTGCAACAGCGTGTATTCCGCGGGGACATCGATCTCTTTGCCGTCGACGATCAGTTTAGTCATTGTCGTTGCCCTACTCCGCCGCGACCAGATGCGCGGGATCGAGAATGCCCTGATCGTCGAGCGAAGCCTTGCGGCTGAACTCTTCGATGCGGCGTTCGATCTCCGGGCGGAAGGCGCGGATCAGGCCCTGCACCGGCCACGCGGCGGCATCGCCGAGCGCGCAGATGGTGTGGCCTTCAACCTGTTTCGTCACTTCGAGCAGCATGTCGATTTCGCGCTTGTGGGCGCGGCCCTCGACCATGCGGGTCAGCACGCGCCACATCCAGCCGGTGCCTTCGCGGCACGGCGTGCACTGGCCGCAGCTCTCATGCTTGAAGAAGTAGCTGATGCGGGCGATCGCGGCGACGACGTCGGGGGACTTGTCCATGACGATAACGCCGGCGGTGCCGAACGACGACTTCACGGCACGGGTGCCGTCGAAATCCATGATGAGTTCTTCGCAATCCGCAGCCGGGATCATCGGGCACGACGCGCCGCCCGGAATGATCGCAAGCAGATTGTCCCAGCCGCCGCGGATGCCGCCGCCATGCTTCTCGATCAGTTCACGGAACGGGATGCTCATGGCGTCTTCGACGACGCAGGGCGTGTTGACGTGGCCGGAGATGCCGTAAAGCTTGGTGCCGACATTGTTCGGACGGCCGATACCGGCGAACCACGATGCGCCACGACGCAGGATGTCCGGCGCAACCGCGATGGACTCCACATTGTTCACCGTGGTCGGGCAGCCATAGAGACCGACATTCGCGGGGAATGGCGGCTTCAGGCGCGGCTGGCCCTTCTTGCCTTCGAGGCTTTCGAGCAGCGCGGTTTCTTCACCGCAGATATAGGCGCCGGCGCCGTGAGCGACATAGAGGTCGAACGGCCAGCCATGGATGTTGTTCTTGCCGATCAGATTGGCGTCGTAAGCCTGATCGATCGCGGCCTGCAGGCGCTCGCGCTCGCGGATGAACTCGCCGCGCACATAGATGTAGCAGGCATTGGCGCCCATCGCGAAAGACGCGATCAGGCAGCCTTCGACCAGCGTATGCGGGTCGTGACGCATGATCTCGCGGTCTTTACAGGTGCCCGGCTCGGACTCGTCGGCATTGACGACGAGATAGCTCGGACGGCCGTCCTTGCTCTCCTTCGGCATGAAGGACCACTTCATGCCGGTCGGGAAGCCGGCGCCGCCGCGACCGCGCAGACCCGACGCCTTCATCTCGTTGATGATCCAGTCGCGGCCCTTGTCGATGATGGTCTTGGTACCATCCCAACCGCCACGGCGGCGTGCGCCATCGAGACCCCAGTCTTCGAGGCCGTACAGATTGCGGAAGATGCGATCCTTGTCGTCGAGCATGGCTTCCTCGATCAGCGATTGGTTTGCTTGAAGGCAATGACTGCGGCGCCCATGCCGAAAGCCATCGCCCAGACCAAGCTCGATTCAAGTGTGGACCGCAGGACGAAACGCTGCAGGATGAACATGAACGCAGCCGCAACCGCCGTGTGCAGCAACATGTACAGCCACTTGTTCATGGCATCGTCCCCCGACTTCAATGCAATGGCTTTGGCGCGTGCCCGCTTCATTTGCTGGGCTCCTTCGGAGTCTTGTCCTTCGGCGGATTGTCCTTGGTCGCATCAGCCGCAGGCGGCTTCGGCGCAGGACGTTCCTGGACATTGGCAGACTCGCCCGCCTTCTTCGGCTCGGCATCGGCGAGCGCCGGCTCCTTCGGCGCAGCGTCGAACTGCTTGGTGTAGTTCGCCGACGTGTCCTTCAGCACACGCGCGCCGCCTTCCGGCGCCGCATGCTGGCGATCGATCTGAGGACCCGGCTTCGGCGGCGTGCCCGCGGCAAAACCGTCGATCAGCTTGTTCATGCTGTCCTTGGTCAGATCCTCATAAGTATCGGACCAGATCATCACCATCGGTGCATTCACGCAGGCGCCAAGGCACTCGACCTCTTCCCACGAGAAATCGCCGTCGGCCGACACATGGAAGGGATCGTGATGGATGCGGTGCTGGCAGACATCGATGAGGTCGCCGGCGCCGCGCAGCATGCACGGCGTGGTCCCGCACACCTGGATATGGGCCTTCTTGCCCACCGGCTGCAGTTGGAACATCGTGTAGAAGGTCGCGACCTCCATCACGCGGATATAGGGCATCTCCAGCATGTCGGCGACGTAGCGGATCGCAGCTTCCGATACCCAGCCGGCATGCTGTTCCTGCGCACGCCACAGGATCGAGATCACCGCCGACGCCTGACGGCCGGGCGGAAACTTCTCGATCTGCTTCTTCGCCCACGCCAGGTTCTCGGGCGTGAAGTCGAAGCTTGCGGGCTGCTGTTCTTTCGGGGCCAGACGGCGGACAGACATGGTGGATACTCTCAGTGAACGCGGCGAGCCGCGCTCGCATTCAGGCTGTTGAAGCGATCGAGCCAGAACGCACTGGAGGTGCCGAACACATTGTAGCCAACGTGTGTGGACACCTTGATGCGATCGAGAATCGACAGCTCGGTCACGGTTTCGAAACGGTTGGTCGAGGGATCATGCACGATCAGCGACAGCGGTGTTTGATCCAGGATGTAGCGCGAGACCGTATGTGCGGGGTCATTGCCGTGCTCTTCGCACATGATGACCGAGTCGCCCTGCAGCAAACGCGTGCCGCCCTTGATGGCCTCGATCTCGACGCCTTCGACGTCGAGCTTGATGAGATACTTTCCGCTCATGGACAGCTTGCCGTCGTCGAGCAGGTTGTCGAGTGCGATCACAGGTACTTCTTCACCCGACGACTGATCGCCGACAATGCTGAAAGCCTCATGCTTGGTGCCCGACAGACGCGCGGTGCCGCGGGTCGAACCAATCGCGCATTTGATGACCTCGAAGCGGTCACCGTTGATCTTGGCGTTGTTGGCGAGCTTCGGGAAATTCTCGCCCGACGGCTCGATGGCGATCGCCTTGTGCGAGCCGAATGGTGAGCTCGAGACCAGCACCGACCAGTAGCCGTAATTCGCGCCGCAATCGAGCAGCGTATAATCGACATCAACCGAGTTCTTGAACAGCAATTCAAGCTCGTCCTCATAGGAGAAGCTGCGGTCGAGCAGCTTGCTCCAGTAGCCGTCGCCGAACGGGAATGCGAACAACGCATCGTTGTTCAGCTTCACCACCAGATTGCGCGCCGGCAGCACCGTCGCGCGCATCAGGTTGGCGCACATATTGTAACCGCGATGCGAGAACGACGCCGACAGTTTGGACCCCGCAGCCAGCACGCACGCCATCGTGCGCTCCCAGAGGTTTACCCCCTGGAGCGCGCCCGATGCGCGGTCAAACTGGATGGGAGGCGTCAATGTCACCGATCGACCTCACCGAACACGATATCGATGGAGCCCAGGATCGCCGAGACGTCGGCCAGCTGGTGGCCGCGGCACAGGAAGTCCATCGCCTGCAGATGCGCAAAGCCCGGCGCGCGGATCTTGCACTTGTATGGCTTGTTGCTGCCGTCCGACACCAGATACACGCCGAACTCGCCCTTCGGCGCTTCCACAGCGGCATAGACCTCGCCCTCGGGCACGTGAACGCCTTCGGTGTAGAGCTTGAAGTGATGGATCAGCGCTTCCATCGAGCGCTTCATCTCGGCACGACGCGGCGGCGAGATCTTGTGATCGTCGACGACCACCGGCCCCTGCCCGTCAGCCGCGCGCATCTTGGCGATGCACTGCTTCATGATCTTGGTGGACTGGCGCATCTCCTCGACGCGGATGCAGTAGCGATCGTAGCAGTCGCCGTTCTTGCCGATGGGAATGTCGAAATCCATCTCGGCATAGCATTCGTAAGGCTGCGACTTGCGCAGATCCCACGACGCGCCCGAACCGCGCACCATGACGCCGGAGAAGCCCCACTTCCAGGCGTCTTCCAGCTTCACGACACCGATATCGACATTGCGCTGCTTGAAGATGCGGTTGTTGGTGAGCAGCGTCTCGAGATCGTCGAGCACCTGCGGGAAGGCATCGCACCAGGCGTCGATGTCGTTGATGAGCGCGGGTGGCAGATCCTGATGCACGCCGCCAACGCGGAAGAATGCGGCATGCATGCGCGAGCCCGAAGCGCGCTCGTAGAAGATCATCAGCTTTTCGCGCTCTTCAAAGCCCCACAGCGGCGGGGTGAGCGCACCGACGTCCATCGCCTGCGTGGTGACGTTGAGCAGATGCGACAGGATGCGGCCGATTTCCGAATACAGCACGCGGATCAGCTGGCCGCGGCGCGGCACGGTGATGCCGAGCAGCTTTTCGGCGGCGAGACAGAAGGCATGCTCCTGGTTCATCGGCGCGACGTAATCGAGGCGATCGAAATACGGGATCGCCTGCATATAGGTCTTCTGCTCGATCAGCTTTTCGGTGCCGCGATGCAGCAGGCCGATATGCGGATCGACGCGCTCGACGACTTCGCCGTCGAGCTCGAGCACCAGACGCAACACACCGTGAGCCGCCGGATGCTGCGGGCCGAAATTGATCGTGAAATTACGGACGCCGGGTTGATCGTTCATCACTTCACCCCTGCCTTCTCGTCGCCGGGCAGCACCGGATAGTCGGCGCCTTCCCAAGGCGACAGGAAGTCGAACTTGCGGAATTCCTGATTGAGCCGGACCGGCTCATAGATCACGCGCTTCTCCTGGTCGTCGTAGCGAACCTCGACGAAGCCGGTGAGCGGAAAGTCCTTGCGCAGCGGATGGCCGTCAAAACCGTAATCCGTCAGCAGGCGGCGCATGTCGGGATGGCCGACAAAGATCACGCCATAGAGGTCATAGGCCTCGCGCTCGAACCAGTCGGCGCCCGGGAAGACGTCAATGATTGACGGCACCTGGGTGGTTTCCGAAGCAGCGACCTTCACGCGCAGACGCGCATTCAGGAATGGCGACATGAGGTGATAGACGACGTCAAAACGCTTCTCGCGGCCGGGATAATCGACCGCGGTGGCATCGGTGAAATTGACGAAACGGCAGCCGGGATCATCACGCAGGAAGCGCATGACCTCGACGATCTTTGCCGCTTCCGCAACAATCGTCAGCTGGCCAAAAGCAACCGAATGCGCGAGAGCGGCACCCGGAAGGGCGCCGACAATCGTCTGACCCAGTGTGTCGAGTCTCACATCGTCCATGACATAGCCTTAAAGGTTCGCAGTCTTAGCGTTCGATCGTTCCAATACGCCGAATCTTCTTCTGCAGCAGCAGCACGCCGTAGAGCAGCGCTTCGGCAGTGGGCGGGCAGCCCGGCACATAGATGTCGATCGGCACGATGCGGTCGCAGCCGCGCACCACTGAATAGGAATAGTGGTAGTAGCCGCCGCCATTGGCGCATGATCCCATCGAGATCACATAGCGAGGCTCCGGCATCTGATCGTAGACCTTGCGCAGCGCCGGCGCCATCTTGTTGGTCAGCGTGCCGGCGACGATCATCACGTCCGACTGGCGCGGCGACGCACGTGGCGCGAAGCCGAAGCGCTCAACGTCGTAGCGCGGCATCGACACCTGCATCATCTCGACCGCGCAGCAGGCGAGACCGAAGGTCATCCACATCAGCGAGCCGGTGCGCGCCCAGGTGATCAGGTCGTCAGCCGCAGCGACGAAGAAGCCCTTGTCCGACAGCTCGGCATTGACTTCGAGGAAATACGGATCGTTCGCGCCGACCGGCTTGCCGGTGGACGGATCGAGAATGCCACGCGGCGCCTGGGCGATCGCGGGAGCGGTTGCGGGGCTCAATCCCATTCGAGCGCGCCTTTCTTCCATTCATAGGCGAAGCCAACGGTGAGCACGCCGAGAAACACGATCATCGACCAGAAACCAGCGATGCCGACCTTGCCGAAGGCCACAGCCCACGGAAACAGGAAGGCGACTTCGAGGTCGAAGATGATGAAGAGGATCGCCACCAGATAGAAGCGCACGTCGAACTTCATACGGGCATCGTCAAAAGCGTTGAATCCGCATTCATATGCGGACAGCTTTTCCGGATCCGGGTTCTGGTAGGCGACGAGGAATGGCGCGATCAGCAACGACAAACCGATGACGGATGCGATGCCAATAAAGACCACAAGAGGAAGATAATTCTGCAAGATGCCGTTCATCGGCGATCCCTAACCCCGTGGCGCCAAAACTGCCACAGATTCGAACATTGGAATGGTTCTGAGCCTTAGCGCAGCGCAACAAGCCATGCAACACCGGGGATGTTGACAGTTTTCAGCCCCTGCCATGCGCAATAAGCCTTGAAGTGAGGCAATGCGCTTAATCGCCAACATCACTCTGTTGGTGTTGCATGCAAACCTTGTGACAGGGTTTCCCGCAGGTTGAAATTGCCCGGCATCCCAGGCTGCAATTGCCCGCCGAAGACAACCCGACTGGTCCGGATCTGTTCGATCGGCAACGTCAGGATGCACCAAAGATTACCGATATGCCCGTCGACAGGCCGTTTTAGGCACTGTTGCTGCAATGCACCGTCGAAAAAATCATTCTCCTGGCGAACCAAATCTCAGGACATCCGTATCCTGAGAGCCAGCGCTGTGCTGGCCATCGAATGACAAGAGGTTCCTATGACGAAATTCTTGATCACGGCAGCAGCGCTCTCGGCCCTCGCCATCGCCCCCGCATCGGCCAAGCCGATGATGGGCTGCAGCGGCGACGGGATGATGAAGGTCAACAATATGTCCATGGCCATGGCGGACGGCCAGCAAAAGATGATGATGGATCGCGAGATCGGCATGGCCAACGCGTCCATGTCGAAAGGCGACATGCGCGGCTGCAACAAGCACCTCATGAACGCGCAGAAGATGGGCATGATGAAGCCCAAGAACGATATGGGCATGATGGGCGGCGGCATGATGATGCCGATGATGCCTATGATGGGCGGCGACTCGAAGAAGATGTAGCGGCTAGCCGCGCGGCTGCGCCGGGCTCAACGGCGCGGCCGCTTCACTTGCCGATGGCTTCATCAAGCCATCCAGTTGCGCCCGCTTGCGGGCCAACAACAGTTTTGCAGTCGCGCTATCCAGCCCTGCCCGACGCAATTGGCCGATCACGGCCCCCAGCTCGGCGATTTCTGCCCGCAGGGCAGCGATCCTCAGCGGCGCATCCCTCCCCGCCGTCATTCGAGCGCGCTCCGCCCAGCAATCAGGTCGAGCATCTCCCGCTGGGTTCGGCGCAACCTTTCACAGGCATCGGTGCAATCGAGGCCCGCGTCGGTCAGCAGGCGGATATCCGACTGCATTCCCCGCATACGGGTTCGCAGCCGGGCGATACGAAAATTCAGCTTGGCGAGGTCGGTCATATCCGATATAGAACAAAACAAGAACTAAATCGCAAGACCTTCTTAAGCCGAATCTGACCGGAGGCTTCCGTGACCCAAGCTCTGATGACCCAGGCTTTTATGCCACCCGCCATCGCCACCCCGGCGATCTCCCCCTTCGACGCCGAAGCACTGTTGGATCGCCTGTCCGGCCCCATGACCCGCAGCCAGGCGCTGACGCTGAAGTCGCTGGCGATCGAGGCCTATCAGCCGAGGCAGTTCGAAAAGGACCTGACCCGCGCCGAAGCCGCCCGGCGTATCCAGATGCTGCGCGACGAGATTGCGCTGGCGGATTCGTTCTAAGCCGCTCACGCGCGGGTCAGGCATTTGGAATGCGGACACGCGCATGGACAATTGCCGGGCGGCGATCATCGATGAACATCCAACTACGATGCGCGCCTCTCACCCGACAGTTGATCGCTCGCCGATAAAAACCAAGGTGCCTCTCGTGAGAACGGCGCTTCGGCTGCCGGCATCGCTGACGATGCGATCAATCTGAACTTCGGTCGCCAGCACGGACGCGGCGCGGGTTGATGCCAAACTGCCGTCTGAAGGCCGTGGAGAAATTTTTCGGATTGGGATAGCCCGCGCACACCGCGGCATCGGAAACCGTTCCGCCGTCTTCCAGAATGCTTCTTGCGGTATCGAGGCGTCTGTCTCGCACATACTTTGCAAGCGTGGCACCGAACTCGTTGACGAACAGACGCTGCAAAGTCGGCGCGCTTGTTCCGACTTCGCGAGCAATCGCATCGACTGACAATTTCCCCGCAAGATGCAGCTCTATCAATTCGCAGGCACGGTTCAACAGCATCATGTCAGCTCGGCCGCCTGTTGAAGCCGTCGGCGGGCGAACAGTCGCAATGGCCTCATTCAATATATCGAGCGCAACAATTTCGTCGCGCAAGCGCGATGTTGCGCTTCCCCCGGTTCGCGTATCGTAAAGGCTTGCAGCAAGGTTCATCAAACGGTGGGATGGCTCCCATCGCGAAATCGCAAGATGCTCGCATGCTCCGAGCGGCAAAGCTTTTTTGGGCAGGCTGAAAGTTTGACTTAGATAAGCACAGGACAGATGCACCACGATCGTCTTCATCCAAGCTCCCGGAGAAGCACGACGAACAAATGCGGCTGGCTGATCGCGCCACTGCACGAAACCGGACGCACCCAAGCGAGCTGCGCGATTCCGGCCGATCGGCAACAAGTTGTCCGCAACCCTCAGCTCAAGGTTGGCGCTTTCATCAAAGCACAGATACACCGACAGGCCGGCGTCGAGCGTCGTGACGCCGTTCATGCCCGAGGGATAGACATTGTCGAGAACGCCGAGCATCAATCCGTCCCGGAGCTTCACGAACACGGATCGATGAGACTGCCCAGGCGTTCTGTGCGTGAGATTGAACAACGCAGCGCGTGATCGTGCGGACGATGGCTTATCGTCGCCTGGCAAGAGAAGATGGCTGGTCTGACCGATCACTGTCACAAGAGGCAGCATAACTCGCTATCGGCTCATTGCAGATCATTAAGCACCCGACTCTGCCTCACTCACACTTAGAAAATCTCTAGTGTGTTGCCACTCTGCAACGACGGTGAAACATTTCCCGCTGACACGGCAAACTCAAACCTTCGAGCTTCTTTGCAAACCTTCGTCGCTAGGGCGCCCGATGAGCATCGGTTATCCCGTTGCTCATAACATTGAATGCGGACTGGGGCGTCGCAATGCGTGAAGTTAAGAAGACTCTTCTCAGATTTATTGGCCTGGGCACAGTGAGCTATGCCGTATTGATAGCTGAAGCAGCACTCGCTCAAACATCGCCGCGCGGAGATGGAGCGACCTTGCCGCCGGTGACGGTGCAGTCTCCGCCGCAGGTCCGTCGCGCGCCTACCGCGCGCCGAACGGCAACGGCCCGAACGGCAAGACGCACGCCACCCGCAATGCCAACAGCGATCGAGCCGGTACGCTATCTCGCTCCGGCGACCAGCACGCTGGGAGCGCCGCCTCCTGCCTATGCGGGTGGGCAAGTCGCCACCGGTGCCCAGGTCGGCATGCTCGGCAACCGCACTGTACTGAACACGCCGTTCAGCCAGATCAGCTATACTGAGAAGCTGATCAAGGATCAGCAGGCACGCACGCTGTCAGACGTACTGGCCAATGACCCGTCGGTCATCACGAGCTCGGGTCCCGCAGGCAGCACCAATGAATTCTGGAGCTTCCGAGGCTTCATGACCCAGACTTACGCAGCGGGGCACAGCTTGAACGGGTTGCCGGCAATGTCGCCCATGCAATTCCCGAGCACCGACTGGATCGAACGTGTCGAAGTGCTGCACGGCCCTGCGGCTCTCCTCAAGGGTGCAGCCTTCGCCGGGCAAGGCGCTTTGGGCGGCTCGGTCAACCTGGTCAGCAAGAAGGCCGGGGACGAACCGTTGACGCAACTGACGACCCGCTACATGTCGGACTCGCGGTTCGGCACCCACCTCGACCTCGGTCGGCGCTTCGGCGACAACAAGGAGTTCGGTATCCGCTTCAACGGCTCGATCGACGGCGGAGACACATCGGTCGATACCCAGGAGTCGAAGTTCCGGAACGCAGCATTGAACCTCGACTACCGCGGCGATCGGGTCAGGGTGTCGGGAGACTACGCGCACCAGTATATGAGCCTGACGTCGCCCGCCAGAAACATGGATCTCGGCAACGTGGCGGGCGGGCTGGCAAATCTCAGACAGGTTCCATCGGCGCCGAGCACGACCCTGCCCCTGTCACCACCATGGGGACGATCCGAACACGACATCACGCTGGGCATGGTCAAGGGCGAAGTCGACATTCTCGATAATGTGACGGCCTATGCCGCGATCGGCAAACAACAATACGACGCGTTCGGCAATGTGGGGAACGTGACGTTGCTCAACTCATCGGGTGCGATCGGCATTCGATCGCAATCGTATCGCGAACGCTATGATGTCCTGTCCACGCAGGAAGGTGTCAGGGCCATTGTGGATACCGGCCCCGTCAATCATACGATCGGTCTCGACCTGTCGCAGGTTCAGTATTCCGCGAGCTTCACTGATCAGGCCAGGTCAACCGGCGGTGTCGGCCCGATCGTCCCGGTCGGGACGATCTACAATCCAGATTTTTCGCTGGCGCCGATCCCGGGAGATCCGGGAAGTCCGCGCAAGGCAAATCAGATCGACCTCACGAGCACCGGCATAGCCGATACGCTGTCCATCCTGGATGGGCGAATCCAGTTTACGGCCGGTGTCCGTTACCAGGAAATAAAGACGCAGTATCTTGGCGGAATTAGCATCGTCGGCTCTGCAGGAGATTACAAGGCAACAGCGTGGTCGCCCTCCTATGCGCTCATCGTCAAGCCCTTGGAAAATGTCTCGCTCTACGCGAACTACATCGAAAATCTCCAGCCCGGCACGACCGCCAGCAGCAGCTACGCCAATGTCGGGGCGGTCTTCCCGCCCTATCAGAGCAAGCAGTACGAGACCGGCGTGAAAGTTGATTTCGGCCGCGTGACGACGACATTGGCAGCATTTGAAATCAGCCAGCCGAGCACGCTTTCGATTGCCAATCCCGGTGGCGGATTGCCGACGCTGGCGCTGGATGGCGAACAGCTGAACCGTGGTATCGAACTGAATGCCTATGGCGAGTTGTCGGAGCGCGTCAGGTTGCTGAGCGGCGTCACGTTCCTCGACGCGCGCCGGACCAAAACCCAGAATGGTGCCTTTGACGGCGCCAAGGCAGCTGGCGCTCCGGATTATCGGGCTGTCATCGGCGGTGAATGGGATACTCCCTTCATCGAAGGTCTGACACTGACCGGCCGTGTCACCTATACCAGCGAGGTCGTGGTCGCCAACGCCGTACCGAGCCTGACCGTCCCGTCATGGACGCAGTTCGATCTCGGTGCCCGCTACACGTTCCTGTCGCCCTGGAATGCAAAGCCCATCACTGTCCGCCTCAACGTGGATAATGTTTTTGACAACAGCTACTGGAAGGTCATGCACGTGATTGGCAGTGTCTATAAGAGCGATCCACGTACCTACCGTCTTTCGACCACCTTCAATTTCTGATCGCTGAAAGTGAGAGATGTCTGATGTGAGGCCCAAGCTTAAGCCTGCGATCATGCAGATGGTGCGAGCGTTCTGCTTCATGCAGATGCTCGCATCCCTTGCAGTGCTGGCGAGTGGTCATCATGCGCTGGCTGGCACGACCGTGGTCGATATCACCGGACGCAGGGTCGAACTGCCCGCTCCGGCGAAGCGGATCCTGCTGGACGCGCCTGCCTACTATCTGGCCCTGCCGCTCCTCACGAAGAATGCCGGGGACCTGATCGTCGGCGTGAGCAATTCGCCAAGCGGACGCGACTTCGGGGGCGGCGCCCAGATGCTGCGCGATTTGGTCGATAAGCCGCGTGTCGGCAGTATCTTCGCGCGGACCTTCTCGATCGAAAAAGCACTGGAGCTCAAACCCGATCTCCTGATCGCATCATCCGTCGTACACGGGCAGGCAACGGCGATCGAAGAGGCTTTTGCCAAAGTCGGGATTCCAATCATCTATGTCGATTTCAGTACCGACCCTGGCAAGAACACCGCCGCAAGCATCGAGATCATCGGTCAAAGCATCGGCGCGGAGGACAACGCAGCGGCGTTCCTGAGTTTTTACCACCGCCACGTCAACCGGATCACCGATCGGTTGAAGTCGGCCGGTGTGACTCGCTCGAAACTGCTCGTGACGTCTCGCGGTCCGGGCGTGCGGTGCTGCTCCGCATCGCCGGACAGCGGTGTGCTCGCCTATTTTGACGGGCTGGGTATTACCAACATCGCCGGCGACAAGGCGCCATCGCGTCTATCACCGACCGTCCAACTCAGCCTCGAATATATCATCGGGCGCGACCCGGACGTGCTCGTGGTCAATGCCATCGGAAAAGGCCCGGACTCGGTTTTCGGCGAACCGCCGACAGTGGCGCAGGGTATCGCTTCGCTCGAGAAGCTGCGTTTGGAGCCCGGTTTCCGCGATCTGTCCGCGGTCCGTAACGGCCGCGTCCATGCCGTCGACCTCTCGCTCCTGATCTCGCCACTCAGCTTCGTTGCATTCGAGGCGCTCGCAAAATGGGTCCATCCCGAATTGTTCGCGAACATCGACCCGCAGGCGACGCTCGACGAAATCAATGCGCGTTTCCTGAAAACCCCACTCAAGGGGCCGTTCTGGGTCAGCCTCGACTCGGCAACCGGCAACAGCCCATGACCGCGGACGTTCCGAAGTTGTCCGGCCATCGGGACACCGTTCTCGCCGCCTATGAGCAACGCAACCTGCGCCGCATGATGATCCTGCTCGCGCTCGTTGCCTTGCTGGTCGTTTCCTTTGTCGTCGATCTCTCGATGGGGCCGTCGAGCCTTGGCGTGATGGATACGCTGCGCGCGATATTGTGGCCGGCGGAGGCATCCCGGACAGCGTCCGTCGTCATCTGGGATGTGCGCATGCCGGCAGCCGTCATGGCTGTTCTGGTAGGCGTGGCGTTATCGCTCGCCGGCGCTGAAATGCAGACCATCCTCGACAATCCGCTGGCGAGCCCGTTTACGCTCGGCGTGTCATCCGCGGCCTCGCTGGGCGCGGCGCTCGCCATCGTCCTCGGCATCGGCATTCCCGGCATACCGACGAGCTGGATCGTCACTGGCAACGCATTCATCTTCGCCTTTGCGTCCGTGCTGCTGCTGCAAAGCCTGACGGGCATGCGCGGCGCCGGCGTCGACAGCCTCGTGATGTTCGGCATCGCGCTCGTCTTCACCTTCAACGCGCTGGTGGCACTGATCCAGTTCGTCGCCTCGGCCGATGCGCTGCAGCAGCTTGTATTCTGGGGCATGGGCAGCCTGACCCAGGCGAGTTGGGAGTCCATCTCCGTTCTCGGCATCGTCATCCTGTTGGTCGTGCCGTTTTCAATGCAGGCGTCGTGGAAGCTGACGACGCTGCGCCTCGGCGAGGATCGCGCACGCTCATTTGGGGTGAATGTGACGCGGCTGCGCTTCCTGTCGCTGTTCAGGGTGAGCCTGCTGGCGGCGACCTCCGTCGCCTTTGTCGGCACCATCGGCTTCATCGGCCTGGTCGGCCCGCATATCGCGCGGCTCCTGATCGGCGAAGATCACCGCTTCTTCCTGCCGGCGAGCGCGCTGACGGGCGCCGTGGTGATGGCGCTGGCCGACATTGCCAGCAAGCGCATCGCCCCCGGCATCATCGTCCCGATCGGCATCGTCACCTCGCTGGTCGGCCTGCCCGTGTTCTTCTGGCTGATTTCCCGCCGCCGGGAGCGACTGTGATGGACGCATCCCGCGCGCTGACCATTGCCGATCTCGCGGCCGGCTATCGAAACCGGCCCGTGCTGCAAGGCTTGCGCCTCACGCCGCTCGAGGCCGGCAAGGTGACGGCTCTGGTCGGCCCGAATGCCGCCGGAAAGTCCACGCTGCTGCGCAGCCTCGCGGGGCTGGTGTCCTCGACCGGCACCATTCGCCTCGGTGAGCGCGATCTCAACGCGCTACGCCTGGCCGAGCGGGCGCAGTATGTGGCCTACATGCCGCAGGCGCTGCCGCAAAGTGCAGAACTGTCGGTTCTGGAGGCGGTCATCAGCGCGCTGAAGGCATCGCCACTGGCATCTTTCGATGGCTCAGGGCCCGCGAGCCACCGCCGCGCAGTCGGCGTCCTGGATCGGCTCGGCATCCTGGATCTGGCGATGGAAGGCATCGGACGGCTTTCCGGCGGGCAGCGCCAGCTTGCCAGCCTCGCACAGGCCATCGTGCGCGCCCCTCATCTGCTTCTGCTCGATGAACCGACCAGCGCGCTCGACTTGCGCCATCAGCACGATGTCATGACAATCGTGCGCGAATTGGCGCGCGAGGGACGGATCGTCGTCGTGGTGCTGCATGACCTGACACTGGCTGCGAGCTGGGCCGACCATCTGGTCGTCCTCGACCGCGGCACGGTTGCTGCCGAGGGACCGCCTGAGAGCGCCCTCACCCCGTCCATATTGTCCAACGTCTATGGTGTGGAAGCTCGGGTCGAGCACTGCTCGCGGGGGCGCCTGCACGTCATGGTCGATGGCCCCTCAAGCGCCAAGGAAATCCGTCATGCAAGCTGACACCACACAATCCGCCTGGTCGCGTCGGGCGCAGCTCGACGTTGCGATTGCCGAGCCTGAACGTCTCATCGCACGGATGATCGAGCATTTCGCCGAGAGCAACGCCGAAATCGCGCATACTGGAGGCCGCTGCTCGGCGACTTTCCTCTACAGCCAGCTCTTCATGCAGGCTCGCCCGAACGGGGTCGCCCTCGAGGCCGTATCGGGCGACGACATCGGCCTCTCCGCCATGAAGTCCGTCGCGGCGCGCCTCTTGATTGAATATGCGGATGGAGAACCGCCGCGGCTCGCATGGACGGGGCATGGCACGGATGCCACTGCTTTCCCGAATTTTCGTGAGATGACGGTCACGCGGATTATCGACGTGACCGCACATATGCGCCGCATCACGCTCTCGGGCAGCGATCTTGATCCGCGTTACGCAACGCATGGCCAACATATCAAACTGCTGTTGCCCCCCGAAGGCGTCGTCAAGCCGGAATGGCCCGTGCCAGGCCAGGACCACCTCCCCGTCTGGCCGGCCGACGGCCGCAGACCAATGATGCGCACGTTCACGGTGCGTCACGCCGATGTCGCCGCCGGAACCATCGATGTGGATTTCGTGCTGCACGGCGATGACGGCGTTGGTTCACGCTGGGCCATGAGGACGCAACCGGGCGACCTCGTCGGCGTGCGCGGGCCGATCGGTCCCCCCTTGGCCAAAGTCGACTGGTATCTGCTCGTCGGCGACGAAACGGCGCTGCCCGGAATCGCGCGCACGCTAGAATCTTTGCCTGCGACGGCTAAAGGTGTGGCGATCATCGAGGTGTCCGATGCGAGCGAGCAGCAGCCGATCCGTTGCAAGGCCGATATCGAGATACGCTGGCTGCATCGTAACGGCTCGCCGGCCGGGACAACCTCTCTGCTGGTCGATGCCACCCGCGCGGTCGAGATGCCGCCTCCCGGCACCAGCTTCCACGCCACGGCCGGTGTCGAATACACCGCCTTCAAGGCGATCCGCCGTTATTGGCGGGAGGAATTGCAGCTCGACAAAAAGGCCGTGCTGCCTGTCGCCTATTGGCGCCGTGGCAGTGCCGAAGGTGACGTCGCTGCCGCCGCCGCCGACGACGACTGATCTCGCGGGCAAGACGGCCTCGTCGATCGACAGCAACGCGCGCCTGCAGGGAACCTGGCTGCCACACCAGGCGTGATCGTTTGTGCTGCCGATTTAGCGCGCGCGATGCCGCAAGCTGCTCCGGCAGGACAACAGGAACGTAACGTGAGCGTGCAGTCGAAAGTACCGGGAGACCGGATTCAAGTCTTCAACCGATAGCGATTTTAAGATGTTGAATTCGTGCCATAAAAATGGCGCGAGAGACGGGACTCGAACCCGCGGCCTCCGCCGTGACAGGGCGGCGCTCTAACCAACTGAGCTACTCCCGCGTGGACGTGGACTGTGTCCCGCAGTGAGGGTGGGAATAAAGGGAGGTCATGACGAAGTCAAGCAGCTTGGTGTGACCTTTTTCAAAGCTGTCCCCAACCGTCTGAGGTTCGGCCGTTTCAAGGCGGCAAATGCAAATAACCCCATATTTTACTGGCAAAACGACGTAGGCGGATTCGCATAGAATCGTCTAAGCCCTGCGATGTCCCAGGTTTTGTGACGGTTTATAACGGAAAGGCCAGTTCTCATGGCAGATACCCCAGACACCCCCGCGAAGGCGCCCGCGCCTCCGACCATCACCCTCAAGCATCTGGCGGCCGCGCTGGCCGAGACTCACGAGTTGTCGAAGAAGAAGGCCGAAGAGATTCTCAACGACATGGTCGGCAAGATGACCGAGCATCTCAAGAACGGCGACCGCATTCGCATCGTCGGCCTCGGTATCCTCCAGGTCCGCACCCGCGCCGCCCGTACCGGTCGCAACCCGGCCACCGGCGAAGAGATCCAGATCAAGGCCAGCAAGAAAGTCGCCTTCCGCCCGGCCAAGGAGTTGAAGGACGCGGTCTAGAGTGTCGTTTCTGAAAGTGTAACTCAAAATCGAAAAAAGGCCCGCCAAACGCAAGTTTGCGCGGGCCTTTCCTTTGAAAGATGTAACTCAAGGTCATCGAATAAAGTGTCGTTTCCAGAAAATGTAACCGACACGCCAGAAACCTATTATCCCACAATAACTTAGCTAGTTTCGCGAACTGTGCGTAATTCCACCTACACACGCCGACCGAACAATGGGACTTTCGCCGTCGATCCTGCGCGGAACGACGTGAATGTTCGAAAATACGCCGCTTCGAACGAAGCAGATTCGACTTGATACCGGTGACCGCTATCCGCTGACCGTCAGCGCAGAGGGCATCCCTGTTTGGTGGCCCAATCTGTACTGCTCTGTTGAGCTTCATCAAACCGGACTGGCCTACCCTACGATGGTCGCGCAGATGAACGCGATCTGCCTTCTTCACAACATTTGCGTCAGCCGAAACATTGATCTCGACCAACGGATTGGAACAGTAACGCTCTTCAGTCCGGAAGAGATCAATCTCTTGCGCGACCAACTCCGCCGCACATGTCGCAATGGCATGCCTTCCGACGGCATCACCTCGGTTGCGGTAGTTGGCAACGCCCATTGGCGAGACCGATTGAAAGCAATTGCCAAATACATTGTTTGGCGCTGCGAGCCGGTTCTGGATCGGATGGGATTGAGCGATCAGCGCCTACCAGAAGCCCGGCATCGGCTGGAGCACTTCCCAGAAAAACTCGTCGGGACAATAAGGGTGCGGAGAAACACCAACAAGGAAGGTCTGGATGAGGTCGCTCAGAAAGCCTTTCTTGACGCAATCACTCCAGGACACCCCACCAATCCGTTTCGACCACGCAATCAAATTCGCAATCAAGCATTGTGGATGATTTATTGGGATGCAGGTCTTCGTCGAGGAGGCGCGCTTCTCATGTCAGGGCACGATCTGCGACTATCTGGATCCTCACCTTCCGTATTTGTTGCCCGCAGGCCAAACGATCCAGAAGATCCGCGAAGCGTTGAACCTCGAAATAAAACCTCCGCGCACCAAGCCTCAATCGGTCCAGATACGACAAGGCTGTTGCACAACTTTGTAAATTATGAGCGACGGAAGTATCCCGGAGCAAAGAAAAGCAAATTCGTCTTTCTATCGCAGAAAGGCAAATCAAATGGCAAAGCGCATCCACTCTCGCCGAGCACAGTGGACAAAATGTATCGACGTCTGCGGGATCTTGTGCCCGGTCTTCCTGCGGACTTCACGACCCACGTCCTGAGGCGAACCCACAAGGACCGAATGGGTGACGCGGCCGAGGAAGTCGGCCTTGCATTCGACATGGAACGCCTTGTCATAAATCAGGAAAGCGGTTGGACCGCCACCTCAGACTCCCTCTTTGAGTATCAACGTCGTCGTTTGAGAAAGAAAGGCAACAAACTCTCTGTTCTGATGCAAGACAGGACGAAAGTGATGCGCGGAGATGAGTAGATCAACTACACTTGCCGACGAACACCTGCTGTTTCCGGACCAAGGTATTCTTGTAGATGTAGCAGGTTTCACTGTCGATGCGAGCGGATAGATCTGGCACCTCAATCACTCAATCGACAACTTAACGCTCAATTTCAGTCTACTGAAGATCCGACCTGGCTCTCTGTTGTCGTCTATCGCCAGCTACATGGCTGAACGCATCAAGACAACGCCAAGCAGGACGGTGCACAACATTTTTGGCGCTTTGTGCCACCTTCACAGAAGCGAAGCATTCAGAATCGCCGATTCTCGCGGCTCCGCTGTTACAGAGACCGTATTTAGCGACCTCCTGGCCCTTCCACGCTTTGCGCGCGAACGGCTGACCCACATTCGGTCATGGTACTCCTGGTGCTCGCTTCAGGAACTGGAGCAATTTCCAGACGTGATCGCAGATCAACTTCGTGAAATCAGGATAGGTTCGAATGAAGTTGGTCACGCCGTTCGAACTCAAGATCCAATAGAGGGTGCATTCGATGAAATTGAGCTCATCGCGATCGTCAGCAAACTGCGAGCTCTAGGCCCCCGCCTCTTGTCCACCGCAGAGATTGCTATCTGCTGGCTCGCGATAGCAACAGGATGCAACCCGCACGCTTTCGCACTGCTGCGCGAAGAAGACCTCAAGCACCTTGTAGAAGAGGAGACTGGTCGAATCCACGGACGCCTAGAAGTACCGCGGATAAAGAAAGGTGCGACGCAAACGCGGCGTGGCTATCACCCCAAAATGCTCAACGAGGAAATCGATCAGTGTGTCACACAACTAATCATCGAAAACCAAAAAAGTCGCGAGAGCGGAAGCTGGCCAGAAGGTTGCGCATATCCGTTGTTCCCACGATCTGAACCGAACCTGCGGCGGTTGAACGGCCAGCTGCGCGAATACGCAATGCACGGCAATTCGGGCTTCATTACAAGACTGCTAGTGCGCGCAGTAGAAAAACTACAGATCTATTCGCATCGCACGGAAGGCCCTTTGCACGTCACAGCAAGACGGTTCCGCCGTACTTACGGCACCCGAGCAGTTGAAGAGGGAGCGACACCGTCCGAGCTAGCAGTCATGCTCGATCACTCGACACTTGACACCGTCTTTGCCTACTTTGAGACGCGTGCCAATCAAGTACTTCGCCTCGATGCCGCCGCGGCACTGACGCTCGCACCGATCGCCGATGCCTTTATGGGAAGACTAGTCAACGAGGAACGAGACGCAATCAACGGCGACAATATCGCGAAGCGCATTCCGTGGTATAGGCGACACCCTAATAAATCGCCAGAAAAGAATGGGCACCTCGGCACGTGCGGTGCTGGCGCCTGTGGATTGTTCGCTCCGATAAGTTGTTACACTTGCCAGCAATTCCAGGCCTGGAAATCAGGACCGCACGAGGAAGTACTTAACTGGCTGTGCGCCGAGCGCGATCGCCGGGAACAGGATGGCCTCGATCCTCAAATAGTCAATTTTCACAATGCCACGATCTTAGCTGTGGCAGAAGTGGTCGTCGCATGCAGAGGCGACATCACATGAACGTAGGGGCTTTTCCCGACCTTCGTAGTCTCGATGCGAGTGCTTCGCTACGCGCCTTAACGGATTATGCTCGTACCCTCAACTCATTCGGACGATCCGTTTCCTTCGATTCAAATATCTGGGATTTATCGCATGCAAAACCGGTTCGTGCTTACAGCAGCGCGACCCATCGTCTCTTCTTCACTCGATTAAACTCCCGCATTGATCCAAGTTCGGTTGGCTGCGAACCATACTCCGAGAGTTTTAGCAACACTCTTAAGATCCTGCTGTATTTGCGGGAGTTCAAGAAGCCATGCGAATTTTCGACGTATAGAAATATTCTATCAGCGGCATCTCACCTTTACGAGGCGTTGGCCGCCGTTGGTTATGACATTGTTCGCGTGACCCGGAAACACTTTGAGCAAGCCTTCAAGGCGGCCAGCAACAGGGCGCCCGCAACCCAGAGAACGATCGCTCGGGCTTTAACAGAGATATCCGCGTTCATTGATAAGCATGCTCTGGCAAAGGTAAGAACCAGCTTCAAACCCTCTTTGAAGCAATTTCGTTATCTAGAAGGCGCATCCGCCGAGGCGCGCGCTGCACGCGCGATACGAATGCCCTCCGAAGAACTTATCGACGCAATCATCGCAATGAGCAATGTGGTCCGTCAGTCGGGTAACGACGACGACATTCTTCGCTCCTCGATTGTCGAACTTCTCATGTGCGCCCCATGGCGCATAAATGAACTTCTATCACTCCGAGTTGGAGACATTCGTCGTCAAGTCATCGTTGATCCGAAGACCGGCACCAAAGTCTCAGTCGTTGGCTTCTTTCACAAAGGATCGAAAGGCGCCAAAGACTCGATAAAATGGATACCATCTGCCATGCGCGAAGTGGCCGAGAGAGCATATTCGGATATCAAACGGATCACGGCTCCCTATCGGAAAATCGCACTTTGGATGTCGAAACATCCGGGGCGAGCGTTTCTTGCTGAGCCGTTCTGTCTCGCAGATCCAGAGACCTTGTTAACCACAGAGGAAGTGAGCTCCATCTTTGGTATCTCCACTCTCTCCGGCGTCCGATATCGGATGACCGCACTGAAAGTACCATTCATCATCTTGAATGAGAGATTCCTTTACAGGCTAGCCGATCTCGAATCGGCGATACTCAAGCTTCAAGAAACGCCTGTGAAAACGTTCGACCCGACGAAGCACTTGCTGCTCGTTCCTCTCAACTTTTTTCGCAGTGTGTCTGGCGACATGACCCCCGTCTTAAGGGCGGTGAAGTACAACCAGATCGGACAATTCTTGAAGAGCTCTAGTCGCCATCAATCAGTATTCGAAAGGCTAAAGATACTAGATTGCGATGGTCGCCCTTACGAAATCACAAGCCATGTATTTCGGCACTATCTCAACACCATTGCCAAAGATGGAGGGCTGCCCGAGCTTGACATCGCAAGATGGAGTGGCCGCGAACGGATCGAACAGAACGCTGTCTATGATCATACGAACGGCCGCCAACTTGCGACGCACATTCGCTCACTTCGCGCGACCCAGGGAATTCGCGGTCCGAAGATTGACATGGTTGAGAAGCTACCACCCATCGAGCGCGATGGGTATCTCAGCACGCTAATCGACACCGCTCACATGACGGACATCGGAGCCTGCGTCCAAAACTGGACTGCCGCCCCATGCCCATACGATGGCGGGTGCGCAGATTGCGGCGACCACCTTGTAATAAAAGGAAATGAGAAGCAGCTCGCTCGCGCAACGCGGCTGCTGGCCGAGCATGAGGAAATGCTCGCCATCGCAAAGGCCGAAATGAATGATGAGACATTCGGAGCTAGCAACTGGGTTGCGCATCACCAAGCCAAGGTCGCAGGCCTAAAGGCTATCCTAGCCGTGCATTTCGACGAAAAGATACCGAATGGGACCTTCGTTCAAATCGTGGCCCCCTCGAAGAAAGGCGAAAACAATTGAGCAAGTCCCTTCTTCCGGCATTGATGAGCGACCTAGAGCGATATCTTGATCGTCAATCGCAAAAGTGGCTGGAGATGGGTCCAGAACGGAGCCCGACGCTGCCATCAACTGTTGATGGTAAGGTCAACGTCCGCGCAATCACTTTAGCGCTTGGACGCCCACAGTCGCAAGAACAGCACTTCTTCAAGAAGCCGGAGCTTCGCTCGGCGATCAATGCAGTTGCCATTGAACAGGGGTTGAAAGCTGTCGGCGATCGGCACAGTGCTAATGCCCACGACGCGACTGCGGACGAGCGGGTACGACGCGCGAAGAATCGGTCAGATGAACTTGCGAGGCTCGTGGCTGAACAGGCCTTAGTAATCAGTGAACAAAGAAAGGAGATTCTTTCGCTACGAGAGCAGCTGAAGTTGTTCTATGAGGTGGGGCAAGTGATCCGAACCGGCCTACTTCGATGACAATTATCGTCGTCGACAAAGTTCTCTCCGAAAGATCTTACGGCGTAATTTTTTCCGGCACCGTAACTGACGCCGCCGGACTTTCTCAGAAGATCAGCGTCCGCGCGAACTTCACAATATTAACCGGACTGCCGGCCGTCGGCGAAACATGGGAAATCGACGGGCACATTCGGCCGACTGTTTACGGGCAGCAATTGACAGCGATCAGCGGTCGTCGATTGTTGCCGTCCGGCCATCTCATCCGAGTTTTCTTGGCTAACCAAGTCCCGGGCATTGGCCATGTCCGCGCATCGCGACTTTGGCAGGCCTATGGAGAAGGTTTACCAACCGTTCTTTCGTCGAATGAGATGATCGAGGCTGTTGCACATGTTTTAGCTCCCGACAGACCATTCTTCGGTCGCCAGCTTGCTAGTCTCGTCTGTTCCGCTTGGCAGGCTGCAGAGCACGAAACCAAGGTCTTGGCTTGGTTAGACCGGCAAGGGGTCAATGATCCAGGAATGGTGCGCCGACTTCAGCGAGTTCTGGGTTCCAATGCCCTTCACGCTTTGAAGGAAAACCCCTACATCATGGTTCCGCTGCTCGCATGGGAAGCGATGGACGAACTTGGTCGCCGCATTCTACGGGAAAGCGGCCACGATCCCTTGGTCGACAAACGGCGATACGTTGGATCGGCCGACGAGGCAGTGAAGCGAATGCTTCAACGGGGAGATACTGCTGCGCCAATAGATTGTTATCGGGTTACGATTGCGCAACTTTTGAGCCTGACTACCTCTAGCAGTCTTCTCGATCAGGTCTTGTCTACGGCAGTCGCGAATGGTGCAATCATCCTGGACGACGGGTTTGCGAGGGCACCAGGGGCCGCGTCACTCGAAGACGATCTCGTTAAGCGATTTAGCCTGCTATCGAAGACTGAACAAGTTGGACGCGTTACCGCAGACAGAGCCAGCAAATGGTCGGAGCTCTTCGCTAACATCGGTGGCAGTGCTTTCGCACTAAGTGTCGAGCAACAGGTCGCCGTCAAAGATGTCGTATCTCGCCCCCTCGCCTGCTTAGTTGGCGCAGGCGGAACCGGAAAAACACAGACCTGCAAAGTGATCTGCGATCTCTGGCAGCAGTTCGGAGGCGACGTACTTCTCTGTGCTCTTTCAGGTAAAGCCGCACTACGTCTCGCCCGCTCGACAGGACGGAGAGCAATCACATTCGCGAGAATGATCGGGGAGCTTGCCGAACGCGACAGGATCGAAGCAGGTATCGATCCCACACCAGAGCATCCCGACAAGTCCAAGGTGGCGGAGAGGCTCGCGCGTCTTTCACGCTTGAGTGAACGAACCCTTGTCGTCGTCGACGAGGCATCGATGGTGGATCTGCCAATGATGCACTCAATCGCCAGGCGCCTGCCATCAGGAGCGCAACTGCTGTTAGTGGGCGATGACGGCCAACTTCCTCCTATCGGCTTCGGTCTAGTCTTTCACAAGTTGGTCGATGATCCGACGATTACTTCAAGGCTGACTCAGGTGCATCGCCAATCCGCAAAGTCAGGCCTGCCAGCAGCTGCAGCATATGTTCGCATGGGGGCTCGACCTGAGATGTCTCCATTCGTTGGGCAATCTTGCGGAATTTCGTTTGTACATGCAGACGTCGACAGCCTTGCCCAGATCGTGGATGATGTGGTCGGCCGTTTGGGAGGGCACAGCGAACTGCTGATTGTCACCGCCACTACCGCGGGCCCCGCCGGCGTTGCGAGTTTGAACCAGCGCTTTCACAAGCGGGCAATGGCTCGCGTTGATGCAGGTCTCAATCAGTCGGCCCAGGGGCGATTTCTAAAAGGAGAGCCGGTGATCTATGGTCGCAACGACCACCAAGCGGGCTTGGTGAATGGTCTGCTTGGGCGCGTAACAGATTTCGATTTTGAGCGAAATGTCGTCTCAGTGATGTTTGACGGCGAGAACAGAAATCGCGAAATTGGTGACGAGCATCTGCACGATCTAGAGCTCGCTTACGCCGTGACTTGTCATAAGTGCCAAGGCTCAAGTGCGGCGCGCGTCGTAATTCCGATATACTCGAGTCGTGTTCTTGACCGCTCGTGGATTTACACCGCTATCACTCGGGCAGAAAACCAAGTTGTACTGGTTGGCGATCTCCGCGTGCTCGACGAAGCAATTAGAGCACCTGCTGCCGCGGAAACGCGACATATCGGCTTACGGTGGCCGCCCCCTGTCGAGAGGATCCACCTATAACCTTTCTAAGATCTCGTAGATGTCCTGATGGTTTGTGTCCATCCTAACACAATGAGGCCGCTCGCGGAGCGCGCTCCCAAATAGCGCCGTAGCGAGCGAGCGGCCGGCGACGCTTGGCTCATCTTTTCTTTGAATGCGCCTTTGACTTAACGCTGGGCTGCCCCGTCTTTGGTCTGACCTGACCGAACCCTCGCGGCAGCGTGAAACCGACGCCGTGCGTCTGGTCTTCGCCGAGAAACGTGACCCCATACTTCTGGATGAGTGCCAATTGCACGGCTTCGATCGTAGCAAGTGTGGCTCGCGGCCGATTGGCTTCCAGTGCTGCCAGCGATCGAACACTCACATCCGCCGCCAGTGCAAGATCCTCCTGGGAGATATCCAGGACTTGTCGGGCAGCTTTTAGGAGCTTCGGATGTGCATACATCCGGCTACTTTCGAATGCTCCGCAACCTTGTCAACAATTGCAGGAAACCTTCAGTAGTTTGCAGGTTTTGTACATTAGATTGCATCGAATCCATGAATCGGCTTAGGATCTGCCGCAGCACTCGCTTTGACAAAGGATTCGTTGATGTCGGTCTTCATTTTCCAGGGTGCAAAGGGAGGGGCCGGTCGGACCGTATCCAGCGTCTTCCTTGCCGCAGGCCTTGAGGCGATCGGGCAACAACCGGTGCATCTCCAAGTGGCAATGGCCAGCCGCCCTCCGATCATCGCGTTGGCTGAAGGCGTGCCGTTTAAGACGACGTGGCTCCCGGAAGAGTACGCCGATGCGGATGCCATCCAGCGAATTATCGAACTGCATCCAGATTGTTCGACGGCCGTGATCGATCTCCCGAAGCGTTACGATTGGGAAGTCATCCTTCAAGATCTGGATGCGGTTACACTTTTCCCGATGCGGTACGCCCACTGGGAGCTTCAAGCGGCATTCTACGACTATCGCGAGTTCGTTGCGTTTCGAGCGGCCGTCGCACGGGGGAAGCCTTCTCAGTCGCCCGAACGGTGTCGCGCGCATCTGCTACCCGTTGGATGGCCGCCAGTCGCAATCCACGATCGTTACGATGCAGTGATTTCTCAATTTGACGCCCCCTTTCGAGCTGGCGCTCCGCGACCCGCGATATTGCATCCAGGCGTTCCGGAGCTGCTGCAGGAAGAGATCCATGAATTGATGAACGGATCCACTTTCCATTGCCGCGATCGTGTGAGGGTGGCGGCCATTGAAACAGCGAAGGCTGCTCTGGCGTCCCCTTCCCTTCGCGGGCCAACCCGTCCCGGCTAAAAGGTTCGGAAGCGTCATGATTAAAGTGCGGAGCGGACAAAAGATTGATCTCCTCAGCGTCGCCGCAGAGGTCGATCGTCTCCAACGACTGGCAACAGATCTCATGCTGTTTTCTCACGGCCATGTGAACATCGATACAGATGCTCCACTCCTTGACGTTTGGACGCAGTCAACGCGGAATGCCGCTTGCCTGATCGGAAAAGTCTACAATCATCCAACTATCTTAGGTGTCGGTCGTCCCACGATGACGAGTGACTTGTGCTTACTGGATGAGGATATGGGCGTGGCACGGACGGCATCGCGTTGGTATCGCCTTGGACGGCCCCTTGGGAGTGACAACTCTTCCTGATGTCGACGGTCTGCTCTCCTTATTTTGCCAATTGAGGTCTTTGTCTGATTGGCAGAACAAGAATTCAAACCATCTGAGCTTTTAACGCAATCATGCCGCGGTCGACAGTCCCCACAAAAGCCCCTACGAGTGCTCGGAAAGGCAGCAGACTGCCTGTGCCAGTACTGAACCGCAATTCGCGAAAGCGTTTGAAGCGCGCTCCGATCAAGGACGTTGCCCTCGCGATTGCGAGGCGCCTCCTTGTACGCGCTCTCCGCGAGGCGAATATGCATCACGCCGTTTCCGGCGTACCATGTGTAGTCGGCATCGTAGTTGCGAACGCGGCAGATTTCGACATCTTTGGCAGAGCTGCGCGCCTCATGTTCCAAAGAGTATTGCGAGAGTCTGGAACGGTCGCGTACAAAGTCCTCGAATTCATGGCGGAGACCCTGGATGGACGGCCTTCGAGCAGATTGAGGGTGTCAGTCATACGAAGAAGTCCTATTTGGCTCAGATCGTCGTGCTCCTATCGGGACTTGCCGCCGAAGCAGTTGCTTTCGGGGACTATGGCGACGGCGGCGGCGGAGCCGATGATTGCGATCTCAAGCGCGCGACCTTGATCTCGGCGACACTTCAGACTTCATATGGCCTCGGGGACGATCTGGTTTACCTCACTTCAAATAGTCCCGTAGACGTCCTGTCACGGGTCCAGGCCGATCGTTTCCTTCATCGTCGGATCGCAAAAGAGCTAGCTTCCTGCTTTCAACGCGCAACGGAGATCGTCGGGGAGAACTCAGTGTCGTTCAAAGACATCGTGAAAGCGCTTGAACGGAGTGAGGTTATTGTCGCTGCCGATGTCGAGCGTATCGTCAATGCGAACCGTGTTGCAGTCGTCTGAACCTCCCAACCGAACTGAAGATGATGTCAGCACCACTGAGGCCTATTACCCAAAACATGACGAAACGCGCGATCGCGTCACGTGAGCACGATTACCTGAACGCGGGTTGCTACATCGCCCAATATCTCGATCATCTTGTAGAGGCGATCGTTGCACGGGGAAGGACTCGGGCGAGCTGCCGATGCTCGTAGACGTTCTACGAACGATCAACGACAAGGTTGATGTTAACGACGTTCACACCTCGTCGGAGTATGCCTACCAGAAAGGTTTATTGGACGCGGCTCTCGCGATAGCGGAGCTTCGATAAGAGGTTCGGCGCCTCCTCTGTGCCGGACCAAAGCCCTCCTCGGAGGGATTTTTACAAGGGTCCCTATGGCCGATGTTCTCGAAACTCTGTTCAAGGAAGCGCTTGAGCTGTTCGTAAACCGCGAGTTCGCCCTCGTTCGAAAGAATGTCCATGAGCAGGCTATGTGCCACCGCCTGGCCACGTACGTGGAACATTCTAAGGATCACCACGGCCTCGAACGATACTGTGTCGATACCGAGTACAATCGGCATGGCGACAACGTGAAGAAGATCAGGCACGCCGTCACGGGCCACCCCATCAACGTCGTCTGTGACCTCCTCCTCCACAGCCGGGGCGAACTGAAGGAAGACAACCTCATTGCGGTGGAAATGAAGAAGGCCGACGGCGACGAAGCTGACAAGCAACGCGATCGCGAGCGCCTCCAAGCACTGACGACCGCCTGTCCGGCTGGGGTCGAGCCCGACCACGTGTGTGGTTACAAGCTCGGCTATTTCCTGCAGGTGGACACAAAGAATGCATCGCTATCGGTCGAGGAGTTTAGGGCTGGTGTGTTCGTTTCGGGGTTCGCTTTGGACTTTGTCCGGGAGGAAGCATGAAAAAGGATGTGGCTGAGCCAGCCATCCGATCGCTGGCGGCCAGATGGTTCGACACCCTCCCCGAGGACAAACGCGAGCATCCTAGTTGGTATGCGTTCAGGAATTGGCTGTCCGACAACCACTATTCTCACTATCTCAATTTCCGGTCGCGCATGGGCGCCGACTACGATGCGGAGGCCTGGTTCGACGACGAATTGCGCCAGAACTGGCGACGGTAGACGCACTTCTCTCTGCGGATTCGCAAGGGCGGTATTTCAATGCCTACATCGAGGGCTCCGGCAAGGGCGGGCGATACGATTGTCGGACGCATCGAGTGCGGACGTACTAAGGAGGGTACGTTGCCGGTGTACCTATTTTTCGATTTGGTCGGGAAGGCGCTTATCCTCGCGTCGGTCGATTTCCAGCTTCGTTGGCTCGCTCCGATAGGCGAGTAAGCCGCGCCTAACCCAATCCGCTTATCTCCGAAGGCGGGACGCAAAACGGCGAAGTGCGACCCGATCACTGTCACTCATAAGGAAACCACGAGTAGGATAGTCGTCGGAGCCGCCCTTGAGTACTCGCTGATCTTCGATCTGAGACACCATGTATGCAAAAGCAGGGTTAAAGCGACGCAGAGGCCACTCCGTGACCCGATGAAGCTCCTCTGCTCCCACGGTACCGGTCCCGGATTTCGTGAGCGCTAGATCAACTAGTTCGACGACGTCGACCTCCGGATCACTCTTGCCGGTGTGCGGGTCAAATTCGATGAAGAGCGATTCCGTAGTGAAAATTCTGGGCAGACGTTTCGAGATGAATGAGTTTGTCCGCAAATAACCATCGCTCTCAAGCTCAGCCACCGCAAAAGCAAGTTCATCCAAGGTCGAATCCGGAAATGCTTCCGTCAGTTCCTTTTCCGGAACGAAGTTATCGAAGCCCTTTTCCGACTCATTCGAGATCCAAAGTCCGATCTTGATTGCCAACGGTCCCAATTCGCCAATCTTCAAGACCTCTTTCTCCTTCATCGGCGGTATGGGGAGCGGCGCGGGAAAATCGCGTCGCGCTGGTGGTGCCGCCCCGCCAGCGAGCCAAGCGTCGATGTTGTCAACAACCAACTGCCCTATCGCCGCAAACAGCAGAATATCGTCGCCGACCAACGGTATGGTTTCCCCAAGGCGGGCTTCCGCCGCATGCTCAGCGAAAGTCGCGTCTGCCAGACCCAGATTGTGTCCGATAACGTGACGCTTTTGAATATTCAGCGTCAACGTCTTTAGCGCTTCCGGCGTCAAGCCTCCGAACGGATCAAAGCCGAATTCGCCATAACGTTTGCGGCTACGCTCAATATTCTGGAATGCATTGCCGACCGGTTTCACATCTGCCGATCCGTTATCGAGTGTCGCAACCTTGTGCAGATACACCGTCTTCAACGTCGCTTCGAACGCGGTCAAAACGTCTTCGTGCGCGTTGCCCATCATTCTATAGGCGAGTTCTTGCCGCCGCGAATCCAATTTCCCCGCGAGTTCTACCTGCTCGCTCACCAATTCGGCCTCACGGGCGAAATGCAGATGAACATTCGGTGCACCGCAATCCGGGCAGAACAACGAAATAGCGTAGACGCCGTAGTCCCGGCCGCAATCGTCGCACACCAATTCGCGTAACAAATCACTTCGTGCAAATCGCGGCGCGGGTTTGGGAGAAGGACGCGGCCCCGTCGTCATTTTGACAGACTTGTTGTTGGCGGTTTTTCTGGAAAGACTATCAAACATACCATGAAGCGCTGCAGCAACGTCAGCTTGAGCGGCATGCGTCACCACTTCCAGCGCAGCCGCGAGATCGTCCGGATGCGTGAAGTTTTCATCTTCATCCAGAGTGCCGCTGTAAGGGCAGATCGTCCCGGGCGTTCCTGGAGGATGCTTCATCCGCGGAGTGAGCTTTTCCTGAATGATGAATTCAGGCACCCTACTTCCGAGCAAAAATAGACGTGGGTGTGCATTTTCGTTGGGAGAGTATCGATATACACGGCCAAACGGCGTCTCCGGCAATGGAATGCCGAGGGTCATGTTGTTGCCCGAGCCGCCTGTTTTGTACTTTTCCAAATTCCGGAAGCGCATCGTTGTCCCTCACGGTATGGTCACACTTTCTGATTGCCCATGAATCACGCCCACCTTCGACGGAGCCTCCGATAGGCTTCCTTGAGGTCGATCCCCACGCCCCAAATCGTCGGCCTCAAAAGCAGCACTTCAGATTCGCCATTGTGGCCAGTATCGACACGTGGCGTAGTATCGGTTGACGTATCGACCACTGACGGCGCGGGATCTGAACCGGCAGTATCCGGGAAACTCAAAGCGATGCTCGCAGTGGCGCTCCCATCGACCACGTCGCAACCATGTCCTGTGATCTTTGACATTCCGACAAGCCCTCCCCGAGGACCACCCGAAAGCGGCTTGAACGCGATCAGTCCTGCCTCGGCAAGTTGCTCGCACACAGCAAGGATACGACCAGAACTGACCGGCTCTAGTCCGCCGAAATTCATATCCGAAGTCGGCACCCAACCAGTATTGCTGGCTCTCAGGCTATGGACCGTAGATAGGAGATGTGCCCGCAACCTCGCTTCGGAAATCATAAGTGAAATCTCCCGCATCTTTTATATCGCAAGGGATCAGCATTATGCCGATTTGGCTCGCTTGGATTTAGTTGGAGCTGCGGGCTTAGCCGCCCTTAACACGTCAATCTTGTCGCAGCAGGCCAGCAGCGCCCGGGCGAACTGATCGCCGGCATCGCGAACCCATTCGTCCCTTACGATGGTCAGCCAGGCCGCCAACGCCGCCAGATCAACGCAAACCGCGCCGATGGCGGCCGGCTTGATGGTCGACAATGCGGTCAAAATGTTCGACATCGAACCGGAGGTGATCGCCGGCAGTAGACCTTCATGGCGCCAAGCGATGGCGAGCGCGGCGATCGCCAATGCCGCTATGCAGGCGCAGATTCCGATCGGCTTCAGCCCGCGAAGATTGCGCCTGAAGCCGTACTCGGCGTTCTCCTTCTCTACGAAGGGAAAGTCCTTGCCGCGGCACCTTTCCTGCAGCCATTTCACAGCCGCGGCATACATGTCGTCGGCGGCCTTCTCGTCCGCGATTTCCTCGGCCGCTGTGGGGGCGACGAACATCGGGACGTTCTTGGCGAAGAATGCATGGTACCGCGCTAGGACCGGTGCCGGCAGGTGATCTTCACGGTGCCTCAGCCATATCGTGGTCGGCCACCCTCCCCAGGCCTTCAAGAGCCTCTTCTCGACCTGCTTTCCGCGGGAGCGACTGAGGACGCTCAGTCCGTAAAGGAGCCCGCACGACGTCGCGAGCGTAACCAACGTCGCTCCCCAACTCGAGGTGACCAGCCTTGGAAAGAGCGCGATCGCGGTCAGAATGATCGGAAAGAGCGTGAGCAGTCCAGGAAAGAGGCGAGCCTGTCTTGAGTAGGTGTCGAAGAGCTTGGAGATGTCGATCATGTCACGTTTCCGCTTCGTGAGACGGGAGCGAGACGCGCGCCCCGCCAATCCTGCTTTCTCCTCGCAGAGCGCGACGCGACCGTAGCTATCTCGGCGTGCGAAACGCCAGGCGCAAAGAGGTACGAACTGATTTCGAACGGCGCTGCCGCTGGAATCTTTACGATGCTGAGGACAGCGAAGTTCACGGCCATCGCTGGGTTCTCGATGATTTCGTTCATCGCCCGCAGGTCGCTTCCACTCGGACGCGTCGGGTAGGACGGATGGGAGTGCCATTCGCCGAGATAGTTGAACCGTTCGTACCGATGTCCGGTCCGGTCGAAGAAATCCCGAATCGCCTTAGCATGGAGGCGCGGGATCCTAACGAACGTGGACGAGGTACCGCCGCTCCGCTGCACGGTGACGTCCGCCACGCGGCAGACCGTGGGCGAAACGATTTCTCCGAGAAGCACGCCGCCGATCTCGCGGCGACCAGCCTGGCGTAGTTCTCCGATGATGCGATCCTCGATGGCGTCAGGCAGCAGAATCTTCATTCGCCACCTCGCCGAGGACTTCGTGGATCAGGAAATTCAGCCCTCGCACGCGTTCTTCCGGATCCGGCGGAGCTTCGTCTTCGACGACGCGCTTCTCGGCGACGATCGGGTGGGTCTCGAAAGGCTGGTTGAAGATCCATCCCGCCTTGAGCGAGACGACATACATGGATTGAGGGAAGCCGTCGCCGCCAAGCAGAGCGTCGATCGCCATCCTCGTCGCATGAGCCGCGATCACCGCAACGTCGGCGTCGTCCGCCACCAGCGCCGGCTTTTCGCCCACCCGTGCGGCGTAGTCGCCGACGGCTTGTCCGGTCCATGGCACCGCCTGGTCCCTGCACCAGTTGTTGTAGGCGTTACGCATGATCTGTGGAGGCTCGTCCAGCCCTGGAAGATGACGAGCCACCATACCGCCGATGCCACCCGCGAAGACTTCAAGCCAGACGATCGGCTTCTTTTCAGCCGTGACCACCGATGCGAGCAGATTGAAGACATTCGGCTCCGCCGTGGCATCGATGATTAGGTCGCACCCGGCTACGCGGTCCAACGCGCCAGCCGCGGTTTCGGCTGATTCCTGACCGGTGAGCTTTATCCGGCGCTTGTCGACTTTGGCATTGGGAACGATCGACCGGATTCTGCGGGCTACGCCGTCCACCTTGTGCTCGCCGATATTGCGCCAGTCGAGGTCGTTCCGCACTTGGTTGTCCCGGAGGTACAGATCGTCGTCGATCAGGACGAACAACGCTATCCCTGCGCGGGCGAGCGAAGCCGCGATCTTCGAGCCGGCGGACCCACATCCGACGATCGCCACCTTCTTGCCAGCTAGGGTCGAGTAGCCAGGCGGGAGACGCGGCGGCCCGTCATTGTCGATCTTCAACGACGAGAAGGCCATCATGCCCCGTGCCTCGGCTTTCAGTTGCCAGAATAGCGACACCTGGTCCCCGTCCGTGACGATGAGAATCTCCTTGTCGGCCAATTCAGAGATACCGAGCCCCTCGGCGACCCGATCGCGGACGTCGGCCGCAAGCACACCGTCGTCATCGTCCATCACGGCGCGGAAGTCATCTGCCGACACCCGGGTCATCACGCCGGGATATACCGCGCCGATCTTCGCGACGTTGTCAGCCTCCCATTCGGAACCGTTCGCGAACGCGACCTTTGCGATTGAGGCCAGAGTGGACGGGTTGCGATAGGACAGACGAATTTCGATCTTTGTTCTGTCTCCTTCGGCGAACCGCGACAAAAGGCTGTCGATGTCCCCCGGCACCAACAGACGTGCTCTGTTCTGTCTGAATTCCTGGCCAGTGGTCAGTCGGTGCGCGCTCTCGACTTTGCGTGGCGGCCCGTCGGCAGGCCATTCGGTCGCGAGCAGCGCGTGCGCGCTCCGGACCATGTCGGCACCCATCAGCGTCGGGAGCCAGTTATCTGGACGATATTGAAGGCAGAAGTCGCCGGAGGCATCGCCGTACTGGTGGCTGGACAATCGTCTGTCTTCCCCGACCGGCGCCACATCAGGTGGAGTGAATGGAAACAGCCTCGGGTAAGTCATTTTCAGGGCGAACCGACGGTCGCCGATGACGACGGCGAAGTTCAAGGTTATCTGGCCCTTCTCCGTCATGCCCCAGTCGACATCGTGCAGCCAATCGACCTCCTCCATCAAGGATGCGACGGCGACCCGCTCCCGTTCCAGACGCCCCGGATCGGCGACGAACCAGATCATGCGAAACCACCGGGCCGGTCGGGCGCCACGGGACGGTTCGGAAACGAAAACGCGCCGGCTGCAGTCGTCGCCGGGCGCATCAGCGATGGAGGATCCTTCGGGCCGCCGGTCGTCAGGATGACCGGTTCGGTCTCGCCGCCCTCGCCCAGACAGATGAACCGGCCATCGACGCCACGGACGATCGCAAGGTACTCGCGCTTCGCTCGGATGCAGGGCGGGTCATCCTTATCATCTTTGATCGGCTTGCTGCTGGCGATGACGACGGCCTTGTCGAGGGCCTGCCCCAGCGCATTGCGCGCGTCCGTGGATAGTCTAGCCCGCTCCTTGAAGTCGGACCAGCTATCCCAGGAAAGGCTGTGCCAGGAACAGTGATGCGGCGCGATCAGCACGTCGTACTGCAGCCGCTCCGGTGTATTCTTGTGGTGGGCCCAGATCTTCTCCCAGATCGCGACCTCCGCGTCGCCTCCCAGCAGGTAGCGCGACTTCACCTGCCCCGCGATCTTCAAAGAGAGATGCAGGATGACGCTCGAATTGTTCTTCGTCAGCACGTCTTCCTCGTCCGGCCCCGATGCCGGCCGAGGGGCGAGCAGACGCGCCACGAAGGACCCGTCGGAGACCCCGCAGATGGTCTCGAAGGTGTCCTCCAGCTTCACCAGGATTGCGCCGAGGTCGTCCGTCTTGCCGTCGATATCCTCACCGAGGATCTTGATGCGGTCGCCGTCGGCAGCGGATCCGAAATCCCTGAAATACTGAACGCGCCGGCGCGCCTCGGTCGCCCAGGCCTTGGCGTCGTCGCACAATTTGTGATCCTTCTTGTTGGCCCGGCGGAACACGATCGGCGAAGACCACATCTCGCGGATCAGGATCTTGTCCGACGACTTAACCCACATAGCCGGCGCGCCGAGATGGAAGTGGTTCTTAAGCCCGCGGATGTGGTCCTCATCGGGGTGCGTCAGGAGGAAGGCATCCACGTACAGCCTGCCCTCGGCGTCACGCTTGAGAAGTTTGCGCAGCTGCTCAGCGACGTTCGGGGTCGGATCGCTCGGATCGTCGGCGCTCCCTCTGATGTCGATATCGACCAGGATCACCCTGCCGCTTTCAAGCCGAACGAGCGTCATGTCTCCGTTACCGACCCGAAAATGAAATGTCTGAATAGCCATCTCCAACCCCTTGAAAATAATTATCAAACCAGGATCATTCCCGCTCTTATAAGCGCGCGGGTGCCTTTCAACCTCACATGGGCATCCTCTACGAGGTTCGCAAGATGGAGCGGTTGAAAAAAGTTCCAGACACCACATGTATACGATAGATAAAAGTTTAGGGAAAACATGCGGCTGATCGCATTCGAAGAGGTCGCATCGCAGGTGGCGCGCGCATGCCGAAGAACATCGTGGTCTTTTCGGATGGAACCGGACAGGACGGTGGCGCCCGTCCGGAGCAGCGGATCTCGAACATCTACAAGATGTACCGGATCTCCCGCGATCACGCGGATACCGATATCAATCCGTCTCAGCAGGTGGTCTTCTACGACGCCGGCCTGGGGACGGACGTGGGCGCCACCGCCTTCACCTCCCCGGTCCGGATCGTCCAGAAGCTCATGGGTTCGGTCACCGGGGCCGGCATCAAGCGCAACATCGCCGACTGCTACGAATTCATCGTCAATCACTACGAACCCGGCGACCGCATATTCCTCTTCGGATTCAGTCGCGGTGCCTACACGGTCCGCAGCATCGCTAACCTGTTGATGCTGTGCGGCGTCCCGACCACGACCCCTGACGGCCCCTTGCTGCGTTACCGGAAGGTCGTGAGGGACATCGCCTGGGAAGCCGTCGATACCGTCCTCGAGCACGGCGCGGGCCATCCTCGCGATGAATTCGACGGCGAACGTCAGGAACTCGCCCGCCGGTTTCAGAAAAAATACGTTTCCGGCGACGGGAAAGACGCCAACGCCGCGGCCTATTTCGTCGGCGTCTTCGACACCGTCGCCGCCCTCGGTGCCGAAGGCGGAAGGCGTTTCGCGATCCAGGCGGGATTGACGCTCGCCGTCGCGGCCGCAGCGTTCGTGGTCTCTCTGGTGCCGGCCGCGATCGTCGGGATCATCTCCGCGATCGTCACGGGCGCGGGTCTGTTGTGGGGGTTCATCGTCCCGGCCTGGTTCGTGACCCATGTCTTCATGATCGCCGCGGTGATCTGGTTCTGGAAGCGGCAGACGGCCTCCCTCCGCAAGACGATCTACGACTACCCCAACGAGGGGGATGCACCCCGCTCCCACATCGCCGAATGGACCGGCAAGAACTTCGACCGGTTGCTCAGCAAGCACGTGAGGTTCTCGCGCTCCGCCAATGCCATCGACGAGACGCGCAAGGATTTCCAACGTGTCGGCTGGGGCGGCACCGAGCCGCCTGTGCATCCACCCACGCCCGGCGTGCCACGCCTCATCCAAATGTGGTTTGCCGGCAATCATTCGGATATCGGAGGATCGTATCCGGAGCCGGAGTCGCGACTATCGGACATCGCGCTTCAGTGGATGTTAGAGGAGGCATTCGCGGTGCCGGATGGTTTGAAGACAGGGCCGGTGTATGTCGATGGGACGAAGCTGGCAGGCAGCGGCGACACGGGTCCGGCGCTTCACCTCTTTCCCGCAGCCGACGGTCAGCAGCACTGCGAGGTCGCCGGGATGCGCGACACTCTCGATGGCTTGGCTGCGAAATTGCCGAAGTGGCGGTGGATACAGAAGCTGGTAGCTAACTACGGCTGGGAAGTTGAGACCCGAGAAATCAAGCCGGATGCGCCAATGCATCAATCGGTCCGGGACCGTTTCGCCCTGCCCGCCGTCGAACAGTGCTCTGGAGGATTAAAGCCCTACAGACCCCAAGCTCTCCACCTGCATCGTGATTTTAAAGCAGGTTACTAAATCGTCTGACCGGTCAGACAACTTGTCTCACAGTCTCCCAGTCCATTGTCAAAACCTATGTCTCAAAAATGCTCCGCAGCAAGCGGCCCCATCGACCGTGGCAGGCGATGGAGCGCACCGAACTGAATGCCAAGTCATCGAGATGCCCCGCCCCCTGGGTCCGTACTTGGGCCGTGACATCTCCGACACGCCGATGCCGTACCCAACTCGGCTCTCCATGGGAGATACTGTCACTACGCTGCACTGGACGGCCGGACCGTTTCAGTAGAAGCTCGGGGGCAGGCGACGTTAGTTCCGCAATCGGATCGAGGAAATGACCCAAGGCCTTATGAGCGAAATGCCCGATGGGCTCCTCAGGATGTCGTGGAAGACCTGGTCCCGCCTTGGTCGCGATGTTCGGCGTTTGGTCGTTCAGCTCGCGCATGAACAAAGCTTCAAATGTGCCCATTGCGATCGCAGGAATAAACTCATCATCGAACACGATCACTTTCCGGAGCACGGTCGGGGCGACAAATACACGATTTATAATATCCGTGGCCTCGCATGCCAGCGGTGCAATTGGCACATCGGCATGTACGAAGCCGACCAGCGCGGGGATTCCCGAGGGTGGGATGACGCCTACATCTACATTACGGAGAGTCATTACTATCCCTACGTCCAGCGCTACGAGAGCCGTGTCTATCCATTGCTGGAGGCGATGCTCGAAGCGCACCTCGGCAGCCGCAATTATTGGCGGCGGCGCCGCGCGTTGCAAAAACTGGACGATTGGAAAGATTGGGCCGGCAAGAACCCGCATCGCGTTCAAGCTGCTGAGCTTCGAACGAGGCGCCGATGCCGGATAAGGACGCCAGAACAGTTCTTCAAAACGCTATCCGCTTGCATGCGCTTCGTCCTGACCGAAAAAAAGCGCGATCCTAGCTTCGAGCCTCCAGATTCCTTCTTTGAAATACTGGCGAAAGTGAAGCCTCTTCTCGATCACATTGAGCATCTCACGGAATCGAAAGCTAATTCTTACACATGCGCACCACGGCTTTGAGCTCTAGAACGCCATTCGGGCGTCTAGAAGCTGCCTTGAATAGCCGATCCGCGTTCCTTTCGATGCTTCGTCGTTCCTCGGCTGATAACCGGAATGATCTGGAACCGATCAACACCGCCGGCGTGCGGTAACCAAACTGAATCTGGGATTCAGATAGCTTCAAGACGCCGCCCTCCCAAACCCTGTAGATGCCATAAGCTTTCGGCTTTTGAGGATTGATGAATGAGCAGTCTATGAGCCAGGCACCGGGAGGCATCGTGTGCCAGTCTTCGTAGGCCGTAAGTGTGCTCGACTTCACTGAAAGGCCGTCATCGAACCGCTCCGTTTTCTTTTTGGCCTTCCATTTCTTCCGTTCTGCCAACGCCTCTCGCGAGGCCCTTTCACCGTATATCGCAAGAAAGATTGGCTCATCCTTGAAGACCGAGGGATCTTCGGTGAACGCTCCGAAGAGAGTACTACTCTTAACGGAAATTTCTTTTGTGGCCCTAGCCCGGGCCTTCCATTTGAGATCCGCGTCCTTCAGAAGTTGGTTCGTGATCGCTTTTCCCTGCTTCCAGAGTTCGTTGAAGCGCTGACCTGTTCGCCGGAGTTCATCTTCCTGATCGAACAGCACGTTTGCCTCCCTCCATCCCTTTGCGGCGCCCGGATCGACAACAAGGCCGTTAGCGGATGCATTCGAGGACCCGATCACCGCCGCCTCGGGTGACCAGTAAATCTTCGCGTGAAGCTGTGCGTGTGTCTTTATCTTTAGCTTCTTCAGAGCGCGAAGCTTTCGTATCTCCTTCGGATTGCACCCCCCGGATTCCAGATTGCAGATAACCCGGCCGTTCTTCGCTCTCGTCAAACGCAGGTTTTCGACGGAACCTTCCCCCCAAAACGCCACCGCCACCCGAAGATCGGGGCACCCTCTTGCTAATTTACGTATTGGAGCGACGACGGTCTTTTCGTTGAGGATACGTATCATTTGCTGTTCAATCTGTTCTTCAAATCAGTCAACTTTCTTAGGACTCAGCATCTCAATCGGCCGGGCGCCCAGATGGACGCATGACCGTGCATCGACCGACGAGCACGCCATCAAGTCAATGACCCGTTCTTTCTCCAATCAAAGTTCAAGGATGCTGCGATCATCTTCGGCTTCGACGGCCTATCGATCTGGATCGCATCGGCCCTGGTGGCAGACGCCTGCGCAGGTTCCATCGAAGCAAGAACACGGCTGCCCCTCTTTCGCTGCAGGAGAGCACTCCCCGCTGAGGGTTGCCGCTTTTGCGCGGGACGCGCGATCGGCTTTGCTCAACGTGTTCTGAGCGAGCGAATAGTTGGCTGTCGCTGATGCACATGCGTGTTTCGATGCGTAACAGGCATGTGCCCCTCCAATGCGATCCTCATGCGAGGAGTAGGTCTGCGCCGAAACCAGCGAATTCACACCCAAAATCGCGAATACTAGAGACACCAAAAAAAGGATTTTCACGATACTCCCTTTCATATCCATATTGAGAATCTATCGACCGATTGATGTTGCAATGGCTGAGGCCTGGACGCGAGCATTGTGCTGATCCTTCCCCGCCGGTCCGAGAGAAGCAGCGGCATATTCGGTGGGCGGATTGACGGGGCCGAGGGTAAATATGAGATCGTTCGTGTACGTGCGCTGGGCAGCGAGAAATGAGCCGCTGGTGTTTGCGCTCAAACGCGCGAGCTTCCAAGACGGCGTCGCCGATCCACCATAGGCGGCGATAAACACAATCTCTTCTGTGAACGTGTTAAAGACCGGCCATGACCAAGGTTGGTCCGGACGCTTGAAGTTGTTTTCCTTGAAGCCTTTCGATTGTTTGGCATAGAGCGAACCGTTTCCAAGACGCGCCAGCATCGCCTTGTCGTAGAGGAATTCCCGTATCTTCAGATCGCCGTCGATCTGCGTGCCTTTTCCGAACTCCTCGAGACACTTGGGATTGTTCTCGGCGTAATCGAGAAGATCGGAATTCAGATACGTCACTTGGATGGTTTCGGTGCGTGCCGCGGTCGTCGAGGCAGTGACGCCAAGGCCTAGCGAGCGTGACTGGGAGCTGGTCACATTGCCGCCGCTCGCGAATACTTGGACCACGTTCTCGAGGGGATCGATGAAGGAGACGCCTGCGTTCAACCCGCCCTGATCCTGTGCTGTGATCGTCAAGGTGACCGCAGTGCCCCATCTGGCGAGCCATGGCAGCTTGAAGTCCCTTTGAGCTCGATGCAGACCCGTGGCCAGTTCGCAAACGACGTGGCTTACGATCTTGTCCTCATAGCTCCCCTGTTCCGTGACACCGGTCCGCCCAGGCCGGTACTCAGGCTCTTCACTCCGGAACTCACTCTTGACCGGCACCGACAAACCGCACCCGCTCAGGAGCGCGGGAAGAGCAAATGCTCCGATCCCCAACAACAAGCTACGCATGATCTCCCCCAAACACCCGAGGACATCTAAATCCGGATCAAGGACAACCGCAAGATGTGTTAGAGGCAGGGCCGCGAACGCATTCGGTGCGCTACGGATTCATCGCCCCTTACCGATAATCGGCGGCAGACTTTTCGCTGCTGATATGAGCTGCTCGATCCCGGGCGTCAGATTATAATGTCCTCCAACTCGCGAAGAACCCGAACATGGAAGGTCGCCTCCAGACCGGCGACGCTGTCGAAGTTCTTGAGCGCTCCGAAGTCTAGACCGGTCTCCTCTTCGATGATCTCAATCGTCGTTTGAATGTTGTTGTCGATCAGCTCTTCGGGTGTGTAAGGCTGAAGGCCATCGAACACGCGTTCGGAACCAATCAACTTGGCGATCTGGTCCTGCTGTCCGACCTTGAAGGCCGCAGCAGCGATCGTCCTGGAGGTCTTCTGAATGACCGCGACCTTCCAATATTCCACCGGCACCTTATAGGGACCATTGGGGCGTTTCCTGCCGTAGCTTGCTGGATCACTCGGCCGGAAAATGGGGCCAGTGAAAACCGACATCCGTTTCCGCTCCGTGTCGCACTTCGCGAGCAGATAGTCCTCAAGGTTACCCCAGATCGTGTTGTTGAAAGTGGCGTGATGCGGCGCCGCGTTCGTAAAGTGAAACGTGTCCTGGACCGCCCTCTTGGCCTCCTCCTCGCTTCCCCAGGACGGATCGACACGACGGACGAGATGCCCCCGCTGGAAGTAGACTTTCTCTTTCGCGATGGATTGAACATAGAAGTTGTCGTCGCATTGGCGCTCGACGTCGATCCTGCCGTCGCGGCGCCATGGCTTTGTCACGCCGGAGTTTCGGATCATGCTGTTTCCGTCAATGTTGACGGCGGTGAATCGAGCGAAGCGCCGTGCGGCGTCGAACGTCACCGAAAAATGCGTGTATTTGAGCTCGACGTCCTTCTTCGTTCCGATCAAGACGGCAAGGTTCGCATTGTCCTTCGCAGAAACGACTTTCGGAAGAGCAATCTTCCGCGAGAGGAAGTCGGGGTCGTATCCTTCGGCCTCTTCGAATATTTCCGGCTCGGAATCGGCCCCCTGCTTTTCGGTCGTGGAATCCGAAGCGACTGGCGACACCTCTGCCAGGATAATCCGTGGCGCCGTTGCAAGACCACGAAGCAGTCTATCGCGCACCATGTTGGCGGCGGTGTCCTCGAAGCGCCGTTCCCCCAGCATCGCGTAGATGGCGCTGATGCGTACACCCTCGTTCGCCACCCAGCCCTTCAGTTCTTCCCCCATCTCTTTCGTCCAGATGGTCTTGCCGTCGCGAGCCAACCGCCGGTGCTGCTCGTCGTAATCCGGGACCGCGCGGTGATGAAGGGCAAGGACTTGCCATTGGTCGTTGAAGACGGGCGAACCTGACGAGCCGGGCTCGGAGTCGGTCGAGTAGTGGATGAATTTCTCGAGGTCGATCTCCTCGATGTCCTCTGCCGACGGAACCAGGATCTGGCTGTCCCTGATCGATATTTGCTTCGGTTGCCCGCCGGGATGCTGGATCATCGACACGAACTCACCATCGACGCTCTTTCCGGAGCGCGCGATCAGCGGCAGGAATCCGAATTCGGACAGTGGCGTCCCGTCAAAGGCGCGCGGCGCCACCTCGACCAGCGTCACGTCCAATCCGGCATCAGTGTAGAACAGAGTGGACGGCATCAAATTGTAAACGCGACGCAGGGCTTCCACGCCGTTGAGGTCGTGCTGATAGTTGAATTCGGCGACTGCGAGCGCAGCGGCGTCTGGCCCCGGCAACACATGGTGATTAGTCATCAGAAGATTGGGAGCGACCAGAAAGCCGGTGCCAAACCACTCTCCGGAGCCGTCCTTCAATCGAACGCGTAGTCGCGCGACCGAAGCGGCTGCCCGTAATCCACGCTCTAGGAAGTTGATCGAGCAGAGGTCGCTGGTCCCGAGCACCCGCTCCATACCGTTCGGATCCTGCTCCTTCGATTCCAGGACCGAGCGGCGTACCGCGACGCGCTTGGGGCTATCCTTGGCGTCTATGGTTGCCTCATGGGCCGCGCTTCCTATCGCCTCCCGATGCTCCTTGAGCTTAGCGGCAAGACCCGGATCCGGATTTTCTTCGACGTCGCTCCGCATGCTTGCCTTCTCCAGTGTGATGGCCTGATGTGCAGGTTGCCGGACGGTCTGCTAGGGCAGCCTAATGTTCATTTGAATGGCGCAATGATCACTCGGCCATCGGTCGCGAGGCGTGTTTTCCTCGATGTCCTTGCCATATCGCCATTTCCAATAGCTGCCGGCATCAGCGATCGCTTGTGCCTTCGGCGTTAGGACGAAGAAATCGATCGCGAAGCGTTGAGCCGCCGGTTCCAAGGGCCAGCACTTAAATTCCTTGCCCTTCGGCACGTGTGCAAGATTTACATCGTCTGTCGTACCCGCGGTGGCAGCACCGGTAATCACGTCCCACATTTCAGTCGGCTTCACGTCCGCACTCTCTCGGTCGAAACGGCGATTGAAATCGCCGACCACGATTGCCGGCAGCCCGCTCTGAGAAACGTCGTGTATCCACTTCTTCAGATGCGGCAGCTGGCGGTACAGCGCCGGGCAATTGTCGTTCGAGGAGGGCTCCTCGATTGGGGCTTCGTTGCAGCGAGATTTGAGATGAACAACAAGGAGGCGGAGCGACGAGCCACCTTTCGCCAATGTCACATCCAGTCCCCATCGGACTGGTTGGTTCGAGACAGGATCGCGCACTCCGAGATCGACAAAGTCGCTCTTATTCGCCAAGTCCATTCCCGAACTACGCTTGACGGCCAATGCTACGTACTGGCGCGCTGGGGTGGTCAGTTCGCCTGGCAAAGCACTGACTGGAGTTGCCGGGTCATAAACGCATTCTGGTTGGATGCCGACGAGTTGGTCCCGCGGATATTCCGGAGCCAGACCCTTGGCGTCGGCGCGAGGTTGACCTGAGATGCACAGAACATACTCCGACGGGGGAAATATCCTCCCTAGCGCTCGGAGGCTGGCGATCTCCTGCAAGGCGTATACATCGCCGTCATGGCAGGATCGATATCCCTTCAGATCGTTGAATTCGTCCTCTGACCGAATGGCCCGATCATAGACCTTAACTGCGCTGGCGAGCTCGGCGATATTCCATGAAACGATTTTGATTTCGCCCGGCTTAGGACCCGGGCCCTGTGCACCACATGCAATATCCTGAGCGGCCGCTCCAATCGGGCAGACCAACGTGACCAGAAACGCAAAGACTACTGCCTTCATGAGCCCGCTCCATTCCACCAAAACGTGTGCGATGCTACAACACAATTGTAGCAGAACTTGATGGATGGTAAGCTTTTCGACGCGGCGTTATGTCGCCGGCCTGACCTACTTGGCGTCCGGTCTATCTGAAGTCTCGGGTTTTCACCTTGATACTATCGATGTGCAGATCCGGAATGTAGATATCCCGCGTGCGGAGCCCCTTCGACGGCAAGCCACGTGCGTCAGGCGATCCGCCGTGATGGAATTCGTCGCCCCGACCGTGCGGCAACGGAAATCGGTGATCACGATCTCCAACTCCCGCCAGATCCGCCGACAAGTCCGTCAGATGGTTGGCCACCAGATGGACGACCTCGCCCTCCCGCTGCACCCGCCCCTTCACGGCGATCATGGACGCGCCGAGGATGGTGCGGCGCTGGCGTTCGTAAAGCGAAGGCCAGACAACCAGGTTGGCCACGCCGCTCTCGTCTTCGATCGTGATGAACATGACGCCTTTCGCCGACCCTGGCTTCTGACGGACAAGGACGATACCCGCGGCGGTCAGCCATTTGCCGTCCCGCGCCGCCATCGCGTCAGCGCAGGTGACCACCCGCCTGGCCTTCAACTCTTCCCTCAGAAACGCGACCGGATGGGCGCGCAGCGTGAGCCCTACGTGTCGATAGTCCTCCACGACCTCGCTGCCGGCGGTCATCGGGCGCAGCGCAACTTCCGGCTCGACGATTTCGGCGATCGTACGGCACTCCCGTTCCGCCGCGGCCGTGAAAAGCTCCAGCGGCTCGTCGCGCAGCGCCTTGATCGCCCACAAGGCGTCACGGCGGGCCAGGCCCAGGCTTTCCCGCATGCCGTCGGCCTCCGCGATCTCCACCAAGGACGAAACCGGGACTCCGGTCCGGCGCCACAGATCGTCGACGGAAGTGAACGGCTCGTCGGCCCGGGCGGCGAGAATTTCGGCGGCATCCTTGTTCGCCAAACTTCGGACCATCCGAAGTCCGAGCCGGACTGCGAAGGTGTCGTCGGCTGCTGGCTCCAACGTGCAGTCCCATCGGGAGGCGTTGACGCAGACGGGACGGATCTCCACCCCATGCTCGACGGCATCGCGGACGATCTGCGCCGGCGCGTAGAATCCCATCGGTTGCGCGTTCAGCAGAGAGGCGCAGAAGACGTCCGGATGGTGGCACTTCATCCAGGACGACGCATAGGCGATCAGCGCGAACGACGCCGCGTGGCTTTCCGGAAATCCGTAGCTGCCGAACCCCTCGAGCTGGCCGAAGGTGCGCTCGGCGAACTCCTGATCGTAACCACGCTCCACCATGCCATCGATGAGCTTGGTCTTGAATTTTGAGACGCCGCCAGTGAACTTGAAAGTCGCCATCGCGCGACGGAGCTGATCGGCCTCGCCGGGCGTGAAACCGGCGCACTCGATGGCGACACGCATCGCCTGCTCCTGGAATAGCGGCACGCCGAGCGTTTTGCCGAGGACCTTCTCCAGTTCGGGCTTGGGATAGACGACCTCTTCCTTGCCCTCGCGGCGACGCAGATACGGATGGACCATGTCGCCCTGGATCGGTCCCGGACGTACGATCGCGACCTCGATGACGAGATCGTAAAACGTGCGCGGCTTCATTCGAGGCAGCATAGACATCTGCGCGCGGGATTCGATCTGGAAGGTCCCGAGGGTGTCGGCCTTCCGGATCATCGCGTAGGTCTGGGGATCCTCCGATGGGATCGTCGCAAGATCGAGCTTGATGCCCTTCACCTCGTCGAGAAAACCGAAGGCCCGTTTCATGCAGGTCAGCATGCCGAGCGCTAGGATGTCGACCTTCATGAATTTCAGCACGTCGATGTCGTCCTTGTCCCATTCGATCACCTGGCGGTCGATCATGGCGGCTGGTTCTATCGGGACGAGCTCGTCGAGACGGTCATGCGTCAGCACGAAGCCGCCCGGGTGCTGCGATAGATGGCGGGGCGTGCCGATCAATTCGCGGGCAAGCTCCAAGGCCAGACGAAGCCTGCGGTCCGAAAGGTTGAGGTTGAGCTCCTCGGCATGCTTGGGCTCCACACCTTCCTCAGACCATCCCCACACCTGGGACGACAGCATCTTGATGAGATCTTCGGTCAATCCCAATGCCTTGCCGACATCGCGCAGCGCGCCCTTGGCCCGGTAGCGGATCACGGTGGAGCACAGCGCCGCATGGTTGCGGCCGTAGGTCTCGTACACCCACTGCATGACGATCTCGCGGCGTTCGTGCTCGAAATCGACGTCGATGTCCGGCGGCTCGCGCCGCTCTTCCGATACGAAGCGCTCGAACAAAAGATCGTTGCGGCCCGGATCGATCGAGGTGATGCCGAGCACGTAGCAGACCGCCGAGTTGGCGGCGGATCCACGTCCTTGGCACAGGATGTCTCTGCTGCGGGCGAACCGGACGATCGAATTCACCGTCAGAAAATACGGCGCGTAGTCCAAGCGCCGGATGAGGTCGAGTTCGTGCTCGAGCTTGCCTACGACTTCGTCCGGAAGACCTTCAGGATATCGATCGGCAGCGCCCTCCCAGGTGAGCTTCTCCAGCGCCTCCTGCGGCGTCAAGCCCGGCATCGTCTTCTCTTCGGGATACTGGTAGGCGAGCTCTTCGAGGCTGAAACGGCAACGATCGGCGATCTCGACGGCCCGTGAGACGGCTTCCGGATATAGCGCGAACAGACGCGCCATCTCCTCGGGCGGCTTCAGATAACGATCGGCATGTCGCTCCCGTCTGAAGCCGGCCTCGTCGATCGTTACGCCGTGGCGGATGCAGGTCACGACGTCCTGAAGGATCCGCCGCGACGGATCGTGGAAGAAGACATCGTTGGTGACGACCGTCGGCACGCGGTAGCGGTGGGCAAGGTTCGACAGTTCGTGTAACCGCATCTGGTCGTTCGGTCGCCGGCGCAGGGTCAGCGCCATGTAGGCGCGGCCTCCGAACACATCCCGCAGCTTCCGGAGCCGCAGCGCGCAATGGTCGTCGGCCTGATCCGGAACGAGGACGGCGATCAGGCCGTCCTGCCAGTCGACTACGTCCGACCATTCGAGAACGCAGGCGGCCTTCCCGCCCCGCTTCTTGCCGATCGATAGCAGCCGGCACAGCCGGGAATAGGCAGCGCGATCGGTCGGATAGACCAGAAGAGACATCCCGTCGACAAGATCCAAGCGGCAACCCACGATCAAGCGCGTGCCGGTCGCCTTGGCGGCCTCATGCGCCCGAACGATTCCGGAGAGGGTGTTGCGATCGGTAACCGCCACGGCCTCGATGCCGAGTATCGCCGCCTGGGCGAACAACTCCTCCGCCGAGCTCGCTCCGCGCAGGAACGAGAAGTGCGACGTGCATTGGATCTCGGCGTACCGCGCGATCATGCGAAGATCCCGTGCATGAACCAACGATGCGATCCCGTCGCGGCGTCCTCGCCGTCGCCGGCACGGTAGATCCAGAACCTCTCACCAGCCTCGTCCTCGACGCGAAAATAGTCGCGGACGGCGACCAGCTCCGCGTCCCGTTTCCACCACTCGCCGAAGACCCGCTCCGGACCATCGGCGCGCTTGACCTTCCGCCGCACACCTCGCCAGGTGAAGCTAACCGGCGGGTGATCCGGAAGCAGCGCGACGGTCTCGATCCGCTCCGGTGCCGCGAACAACCGCGACGGCCGCGGCCATTCCACCGGCCACTTCATCGGCGTTGTCGTGTCGTTCGCCGCGACACGTACGAATGATCTCTCCGGAACGTCGCTTTGCGCCGGCGCCATACGGAAGAGCGATTGCGCACCCAAGCGGTTTGCCAGGAGATCAACTAGGTCGCTGACGTCCGGCGGCGCCAGGTCAATCAGCGTCGAATTGGAATGTACGTTCGCGAACGGCTGCACGGAGGTAGCCGCGAGACGCAACATCTCAATGCCGAAACCCGGATCGATCTGTTCGATCTTGTCGCACAGCAGGCGCGTGAGGCGCTTCACATCCCGGACCGGCTGCGCCGTGCCGACCCGCACCGCCTGGATGCGGCCATCGACGAGATCGCAGACGAGATCGATGCGCAGCGCACCCAGACCGCGCTGCTCCAGTTCCTCGTTTAATTGGACGACCAGCTTTCCGATATACCGGGCGATGGTTTCGGCAGCACCGATCGGCTCGACGAAGGTACGATTTACCTCGATCATCTCCGGCAGCCGGACCGGATCGATCGGCTCCGAGGCTTGCCCGACGGCCTGGTCGAGCCGACGCCCGACCAAAGGCCCGAACCGCAGCGCCAGCGGCGCCCGCGGCGTCGCCAGCAGATCGCGGATACGTCCGAAGCCCAACTTGCTTAGATCGCTCACGATGTCCGGAGGCAGCCGCAGCGCCGCGATCGGCAACCGCTCGACTGCTTCTCGCGTGGTCCCCGCTGGCGATATCACGCTCTCGTCGGCAGAGAAGCGCGCCAGTGCATGCGACGCGCCCCAGGCGTCTGAGATAGCGACTCGCGACATAATGCCTGCTTGGCGAAGCCGCCTGCCGACGTCAGCCGTCATGGCCGCCTCTCCGCCGTGCAAGTGGTCGGCACCGGCGGTGTCCATGACGAGACCGTCCGGAGCATCCGTCGCGACAACCGGCGAGTAGCGCAGCGCCCAAACTGCGAGCCGGCCGAGGGCCTTCGCATCGGCTTCCGGATCCGCGGGCTGAACGACGAGATCCGGAACGAGCGCCTGCGCTTTCGTAGCCGGCATTCCCGACCGTAGACCTAGTCGGGCGGCGACGGCGTTCACTGCGGTCACGGCACGCTGGCGACCCTGCTGGCCGACGAGGACTAGCGGCTTCGTGCCGTCAGGCGCGCCGGCGCCCATCGCGCGCATCATGCGATCGACGGGCCAGGTCGGCAGATATATCGAGACGACCCTCGGCATCGCAGGCTTCCACAACGAAATCCGCGCTTTCTCCGGCGCGGCATCGGATCAGTTCTAGAAGCCACTTCGCCCGCCCTACGCCCGGAACCGGCAAAGGCTCCGACGGGAGAGCCGAGACCCGCCACCTGGTCACCGACGCCGTCGGTTGTCCGAAATCGGCCGCTTCGGCCTGGCGTCGCCACCGCCTCACGGCGATCGCCATGGTTCCGGAGGCTTCGGCCGCCAAGTGAAGGCGGCGCGAGGACGTCATCGACAGGCGCGAAATCTCGGCGACCACCGCCCCTAGACCACCGTGTCGCGCGCCCTCCTCGAAGCTCGCCAGCAGCGCTTTCTCGTCGCCGGTCTCGACGTAGATGACCCGCTCCGGCGCGAGGCCTGCTTGAGCAAGCGCTGCAGCGAACAGGTCATGCCGGGTGACGCACCACAGGACTTGGCCCTTCGTCCGCGCGGCGATACCTGCGGCGAACAACGCCGCCGCGGCGCCATCGACGGCGCCATTGCCGCCCCCGGCGACTTCATGCAGCGCTCCGACGGCCAACCCGCCGCCGGGCAGTCGTTCATCGATGGCCCGGACACCGAAAGGCAATACGGACCGCGCGCGGGCGGGCGATGTATCGAGCCGGCCGACTCTTGCGCGTAGATCGTCCAGAATTTCGAGCGCGGCCCCTTTCATCGGGCTCCAACCTACGGCATGAGTTATCGTTCATGATATGTTCTTTCGAGGCAGCGGGAGTCAACGGCCCGATTTCGATCTCGGGTCGCCATTCCGTTCGCACCCGATTGAATCCGCTCCGGAATTGAGCTGATTTATTTTTTTGACGTCTTTCGGTGTGGAGCCGCAGGATACCGCATATGTGCAATCTCTATTCGATGACCAAGGGTCAGCAGGCGATCCGCCAGCTCTTCACGGTCACCAACGACACCACAGGCAATCTGCCCTCGTTCCCCGGCATCTTTCCGGACAAGATGGCGCCGGTCGTCAGACACGCCGAGGGTGGTCGCGAACTCACGATGCTGCGTTGGGGTATGCCCTCGTCGTCGCAGGCGATCTTCAAGAAGGCCACGGTCCGTGCCGAGAAGCTTGCGGCGAAGGGCAAACAGCACGATTTCAAGGAGCTGCTGCGGATGGAGCCCGACAAGGGCATGACCAACATCCGGAACACGACGAGCAAGCACTGGAAACGTTGGTTCGGCGTCGAGCACCGCTGCATCGTGCCGATGTCGTCGTTCAGCGAGTTCAACAAGGACGCCGGCGGCGACATCTGGTTCGCGCTGGACGAGAGCCGTCCCCTCGTCTGTTTCGCAGGCCTATGGACGAATTGGACGTCGGTCCGGATGATCAAGGAAGGCGAGACCACAAACGACCTTTTCGCGTTCCTCACCACGGATGCGAACGCCGAGGTATACGCCGTCCACCCAAAGGCAATGCCTGTCATCCTCACCAAGTCCGAAGAAGTCGACGTCTGGATGCGAGCCCCCTGGGACGAAGCCAAGGATCTGCAGCGCAAACTTCCCGATGGATCACTCCAGATCGTGGGTCGGGGACAAAAGAAGGATGGGAGCGATGCGAATTGAGTGGATTGCCCTGCTCGCCTTGATCATGCCGACCGCCGTCGCGGCTCAAGACATCACGCAGCGTCCGGTACGCACCGAGAAGATCACCGGAACACCAACAGGCGTCGGACTCTACGAAGTGGCACCGGACGGTACGGTCCTCATTGATTGGCGCGCCGTCGAGGCGACCGCCGAAGGGCCGGCCGACCGGTCCACGACGCCGATCGCGAAGATGATGATGGCCGTGCGGGATGGTAAATGGAAGCCGATGTCACGTTGAGCGAAGAAGGAACTCCTACCGAGGCCCGCCAGCGCAAAATCATCCATATCGACATGGACGCCTTCTACGCGTCAGTCGAGCAGCGGGACAATCCGGAGCTTCGCGGCAGGCCGGTCGCGGTTGGAGGTTCGCGGGAGCGCGGGGTCGTGGCCGCAGCGAGCTATGAGGCCCGCAAATTCGGCGTCCGATCCGCGATGCCTTCCGTCACCGCCAAGCGTCAGTGCCCGGACCTCATCTTCGTGAAGCCGCGCTTCGAGGTCTACAAGGAAATCAGCCAGCAGATACGCGAGATATTCGCCGAACATACGCCGGTCATCGAGCCGCTCTCGCTGGACGAGGCCTATCTCGACGTCACCGAAAACCTGCAGGACATTCCGCTCGCACGCGACATCGCCTTGGCAATTCGCGCGAAGATCAAGGCGGAGACCGGTCTCAATGCTTCGGCCGGAATCTCCTACAACAAGTTCCTTGCCAAACTTGCCTCCGATCACCGCAAGCCGAACGGCCAATACGTCATCTCTCCTGAAATGGGCCCGGCATTCGCCGAGTCCCTGCCCGTCGGCAAGTTTCACGGCATCGGACCCGCGACCGCGACCAAGTTCAACGCACTCGGCATCCGGACGGGGCTCGACATCCGCAATCAGACCCTCGCGTTTCTCGAAGCTCATTTCGGAAAGTCGGGGACATATTACTACTGGATCTCGCGTGGCATCGACGAACGTCCGGTGCGTGCGAACCGCATCCGCAAGTCTGTCGGTGCCGAGAACACGTTCTTTGAGGACCTGACGGAGCTCGATGCCATGGTAGAGGCGCTACAGCCGCTCGTTGAGAAGGTCTGGCGCCACTGCGAAGCGACCGGCAATCGAGGGCGTACGGTCACGTTGAAGGTCAAGTTCTTCGATTTCGAGATCATGTCGCGGAGCCGATCGGTGCCCGCTTCCGTCGCAAGCCGCGCGGAGCTTGAGCAACTGTCGGTCTCGATTTTGAGGGCAGCGATGCCCCTATCCAAAGCGGTCCGCTTGTTGGGCGTATCCTTGTCGTCCTTGCAAGAGACTACCGAAGAGACGCAACTTGATTTGGCAATCTAGCTCAAGCTGATTCGCGAAAATCCTAAAGGCCGTGGATCAGGCCAGCCCATGCAGTGCAGATGAGCGGATCGCCTGTATCGAGATCGATTCCCATGAAGTGGTACAGCCGGTGCTCCCGCAGTGTCAGGGGTTGATAAACCAGTCGTGGGCTTGAGTCCCCTGCCCGTCTCCCAGAGCCCGACGAGTGGGTGGTGACGTTCCGAGGCGGGCTCACCGCTGATGACGGAGCGCATCGAGCCTCAGCCATCCGGGAGAGGATGTGCCGCATATGGCGCACCTTCATCGATGGTCTTGCTGGTTCGTTCTTTAACGAAGTAGCGGATGTCCTGGTGGAAGCAAGCGAACTAAAGCACCTTGCTGGTGAATGAACCATGCCTCCATGGATGAAAAGCCAGGGGTGTTGATCTCAAGTAGGATTGGCCATCTATGGCTCTGAGCCATCGAGCGCTCATGGAATTGCAATCCAAACCCAGTTCCATCCAGAGGCTGATCCACTTCCTTGAAGATAGGAAACGCGGGCGGAGAGCTTATCCGCTGATGGGTCCACTGTATCTTTCCGTAATCCGTCGTCTCCTCTTTCTTGAGGATGCTCCATGGAGGCTTCATTGTGTGAAGGGTCAAGTGCGCAGAGATACCGAGACGGATGAACGTGTGGTAGGCGGGCTGGGCGGAGTGGTTCTTGATCGTACCGAATATTTGTAGCGTCTTCGAGGTGTCCATATTCCTTTCAAATTCGAGTTGCGCTCTGTCGCCGGTTTTGAAAGCGAGGTCTATCCATAGGTAGGGATGTGCCGCACGTCCGAGAACATCCTTGATCTCGTAGTCTTCCATCGGTCGAACTTCGAGAGCGAAGCGCTTGTAGTATCGCTTGTCCGGTGCCTGATGTGGTCCGGTTTGTGACTGGGGTACGCTGATGCAAAACCCCAGCCGGCCGTTGCCCATATCGATCTGGTCGATGTTGTACCCATTCATTCGAGGCTGAAGGCGAGAGTTCAGGATCTGGCCGATCCATTCTCTCGTGATTGTTGCGTCCTCGACACCATCATCGACAACGACGGGCCCTTTGCTCTTCTTGTTTTCATTGATCCCAAAGATGATCTGCCCACCGGCGGAATTGGCGAGCGCAGATACATTGGCGCAAAGATCGACAATCTTGCCTTCGTCTTTGGTCAGCGCCCGCGAGTCCTTGAATTCGAGCGTCGTGCCCTCCACGGCCCCATCAGCTAGAAGCTTTTCAAGGTCAGCCCGGGTTCGATACGTCGGGAATTCATCAGCCATTGTTCGCCTCAACGTGAATATGTTTCCGATAGCATCCTTTGCGTGTTCATAATAGCGGGTGAACAGCGGACGAGCAGCGGCAACACGTAAAGACGAGGCTCCTGTCGGTACGCCGTTTGCACCGGATCAATCGGGCAACATATATGGCATGCCGAAAGGCATTCTTAGCCTCGATACTCGCGTGCGTCGCTTGCTTGAGGGCGAGGAGCCATTGTCCGAGGCCATAGCTGACACCATCGGCAAAGCCGTCGGTTCGGATAGCCGAGCTGCTCGCAGGACTTCCAAATCTGAGCCCAACCGCTTCATTGCCATTGGGTGATCTATCTACCCAAGCGGAGCCGTTATAACGCTCGATTTGGACGTCCGCTTTGCGCCATGAGGAGACACAGGCGAACGGCTCGCTTTATCGGAGCAGCACGATGATGACCGCCGTAGGAAGTCCGACGAGCGGCAGGAGCGCTAACTTTGGATTTGTTGCGAGCAGACCAATTAGCGTCAGGCAGGCAATGGTCAGAATGCCAAACCACGCCGTTGTCCCGTTCGCCCAGCCCCATGATTGTGCGGTCACAGGCAGCGCCAGAAATAGAGCGATGGTCCCGACACAGCGCAGTATCACGACGATCGGCTGGAAGAATGGTCGTCCACGCAGGCTGCGCGCGTGCGAGGGCATCGCGAAGCAGATTGCAGACCAGCCGGCATAGGTGAGCGCGAATGCGAGGGCGATCATGCGGTGGCCTCCCCGTATTTCGCGTAATAGGCCGCGCTCATTCCGAAAAACGCCGCCGTGGCGAGTGCCGTGAGATCGAAACCTGCGAAAACCCAGTCGCCGCTTATGAGACTGGCTGGCAGTCCGCGCCCGGTCGTGAGGGCGTTGACGAGCGGTACCGCCGCGAACATCGCCGCAGCGAACCATAATTGCTCACGCCATGCCGCTCGCTGCGGGCGTATCGCCGCGTGCAGACCCGCGACGAGCCAAACCGCGAAGAAGCAGCCGACCTCCCACACCGTGCGTCCCGGCGATGCTGCGGAGACCAACCTGTTGCAAAGTAAGTAGGCGGCTATGGCGATGGGCAGACCGGTAATGGCCGTGACATTGAGTGCATCGACGATCTTGTGGCCGACAGTCGCGATGTTGCGTCGCCGCTTCACCGCCCACAGGACGAGGCCCGTAGCGATCATGGCACAGCCGACGACGCCGGAGATGAAGAATATCCAGCGTAACCAGATGTCGGAAAACCGCGCCAAATGCAGGCCATGGAATATGCCGCGCGCCTCGGCGGCCGCGCCGGTAGGCGGTGTTTTCGAGATGACGGCGCCAGTGGTGCCATCGAACATCATCGACTGCACCGCATGCGAAATGCGCTCGCTGTCCTGGCGCACAAGGCGGATCGTGGCGGCCTGGTCGCCGGGATTATCGATGACGAGACGACCGGCGGTTCCCCCTTGCCATTCTGCAGAAGCCGCAGCGAGGAGCGGTGCAATCGGCGTCAGCGGTGCGGCGATATTGACCGCCTTGCGCGGTGGCGCGTCGTCGAACATCTCGACGACGAATTTCTGACGCCCGTCGGGATACATCGCCTCGATACCCCAAGGCAGATAGAGCGGCAGCAGCGTGATCAAGCCGGTATAGGTGATCATCACGTGAAATGGCAGTGCCACCACGCCGAATGCGTTATGGGCGTCGAGCCAGGAACGTTGCCCCTTGCGCGGCCGGAACGTGAAAAAATCCTTGAAGATGCGCCGATGGGTAATGACGCCGCTGACAAAGGCGACGAGCATGACGATAGCTGCGGTGCAGGTTAGATAGCGGCCGAAACGCTGCGGCATGTAGAGATCGAAGTGAAAGTAATAGAGGAAGTCGCCGCCCGCGGTGTTGCGCGCCTTGATCGGAGCGCCACTGGCAGGGTCGAGCGTCAATCGCGTTGCGGGCGGTCCAGTCCTTGGATCGCGCAGCACCAGGGCTGATGTCACCGGCGTGCGATCGGTCGGCAGATCGATCATCCAGCGCCGCGCGCCAACACCGTTCGCGCCGAGCTGTCCGAGCGCCGCATCAGCGGCAACTTCCGGCGTGGTCGCGGCGAGTTGGCCGATTTCAGGCCGCATCCACAGCGAGATCTCGTCGCGGAAATAGCTGACCGTACCAGTAACGAAGATAGCGAACAGCAACCAGCCGAACAGTAGTCCGCCCCAAGTGTGCAGTTCCGCCATTGCTGGCCGCAGCCCACGTTCAGCGGCGGGGCGTGACGCATGAACGGCGGTGATGCTCATGGGATGAAACGTGTCATAGCGCCAAGCGCGACGCAGGGAACAAGAATGCCGAGGCAGGCGCGCCACGTGTTGCGCGCGGCGAAGGCCCAGATAATGGCGACGACGTTGACGACGAAGCCGATCATGGCGCCAGTCAACACCGCTTCCAGCCTCACGGCTGGCAGCGCCTTGGCGAGAAACAGCGCGACGATGGCGCTGAGAACGTAACCGCCGACGAAACCGGTCAGGATGCGTGCCGTCATCGGCAGCCATGTCGGTTTCATCGGCGATTGCCTTTCATCTCAGTTGCGCGGCCGCAGCCGCGCAAGTGCGTCACCAGCGATAGCTCACGGTGGCGAGGACGGTCTGCGGGTCGCCATAGCGGCAGCCGTTCGACGCTACGCAGATCGTATAGCCATTGTTGAACAGGTTCTTCACATTGAGACGTGCATGGAAGCCGTTCAGCTCACGAGCGAGGTATTTGAGGTCGTATGACGCGGTCAGGTCTACCACAGCATAGGCCGGCACATCATTGACGTAGCCAGGGATATTCGTCTGACCGATAGCGCGGATGCCACCGCCAAACTTGAAACCGTGCCAGCCCAGTGCGCCGAAATCATACAGGCCCCAGACCGACGCGGTGTTGTACGGCACGCTGGCAAGGCGTTCGCCGGTCAGTCCGGGAACGTTCGAGCGCGTGGTGCGAGCGTCGGTATAGGTGTAGGCCGACACGATGCTGAGTCCGCCAAACTCGGCCTTCGCCTCCAGTTCGATGCCACGCGATTTCGCCTCGCCCGACTGGACCGAGAACGTCGTGTTGACCGGATCCGGCGTCAGCACGTTCTGCTGGGTGATCTCGAAGGCGGCTGCGCTGAACAGCATGCGGGTGCCCAACGGCTGGTATCGCACGCCGACTTCATACTGCTCGCCACGCGTCGGTGCGAACGGATTGCCAAGACGGTCGGTGCCGAGGATCGGCGCGAAAGACTGGCTGAACGACACATAGGGCGCGATGCCGTTGTCGAACAGATAGACCGCGCCGGCACGGCCGGTCCAGGCTTCGTCCTGCTGCGATGTCAGGGCTCCGGTGCGGATGACACGTGTGTCCACATCGCTGAAATCCTTGCGGCCGCCGAGCAGCAACACGAACTTGTCGTAGATCTTGATCTGGTCCTGCACGTAAATGCCGACCTGATTGCTCAGCGAATTGGTTCCGTTATTGACGGTGCGGTTGACCGTCACCGGCGTGCCGTAGGTCGGATTGATGACATCAACGCTCGATGCTGTCCCGCCGAAGCGATCCGAGTTCAGCATGCTACGGTAGTAGTCGATGCCGGCGATAACCGTATGTGCGGTCGGACCCGCGACGAACTTGAATTCCGCCGACGTATCGACAGCAAAACCGTTGCCGTGTTCGACTCGGCTGGAGACGTTCCGCGATCCGGTACGGCCATTCGCGCCGATGCCAGTTAGCAACAGGTAGTCCCAGTCGGTCACTGCATCATACAGGCGGAGGTTCTGGCGGACTTTTACGGCATTGTTGAAGGAGTGCTCGAACTGATAGCCGACGGCTCCTGCCTTGGTTTCGAAGCGGTCGAAACCAGGCTCGCCAAGAAAGCCCTGGCGGGGAATCGTTCCGACACTAGTTGGCAGCACGGTGCCTACATAAGGCAGCGGTGTCGGGAACTTGGTCTTGGATTCCTGATAGTAGCCATACACATTCAGCGACGTGTTGGCATCCGGGCGCCAAGTCACCGAGGGGGCAAGATACAGCTTGTCGTCCTGAATGTAGTTCGTCGGCGTGTCAGACTTCCGCACCAAACCTGTGAAGCGGTAGAGCAGCGAGCCATCCTCGGCCAACCTGCCGCCGACATCCGCCGAGATTTCCTTGCGCTGATAGTCGCCTACGCTGACATTCACTTCGCCGAACGGATTATCGACCGGCTTCTTACTGATCGCGTTGACGAAGCCACCGGGGCCGAGCTGACCGAACAGGATCGAGGACGCGCCCTTGACGACTTCAAGGCGCTCGAGACCGAAGGGCTCGGTGGTGGAGTCGTAGACACCCGAGGTGAGCTTCAAGCCATCGCGCAGCAGGCCGGAATTACCGGCCGCGACGTCGAAGCCGCGAATGCCGATATTGTCACTGACGCGGGTGAAGTTGGTGGCCTGGACGCTCACACCCGGGACGTAATTGAGAACTTCACCAAGTGTCTGGCCACCCTGGTCGCGGATCTGCTCGCGCGACACGACGGAGACAGTCTGCGGAGTCTCGAGGATGGGTGTGTCGGTCTTGGTCGATGACGCGCTTCGTGACGCGACATAGCCGTTGACCGGGCCATTAGCGCGCTCGACGAAGGTTGGCGCGTTGGTGGCGGCAGGTTGCGCTGGTGCCTGTGGACCGCGGCGGGCGACACGGCGCATCTGATTTGCGGTGGATGTGCGCCGGGCGCTCGGTGCGCGGCGCACTTGTGACGCGGGTGCATCGACCGTAACCGAGGGCAATTGCGACTGTGCGAAGCTCGCGCTGGATTCCAGAGTTATAAAGCTACAACCCGCGAGAAAGCCGATTCCCGCGCCTTTCAAAAACGACATTCCAATTCCCCAGCCTAAGTCTCAGCTAACTTTAATGACTGCGACCTATGGCTCCTGCGACGGCAGGAACGCAGTAGAACCGATCTAAAAATGCTCAGCAGTTTCGGAATGTGGCTAAGATGCGACACATCAGGCACGTCGAGGTATCTCAAACCACAAACTATCGCGCGCAGTGAGACGTGACCAACTTTAACAACCTATGATCTATCTGGGTTCGGCTGTCGTCGCGGATCACTTCGGAGATGAAGCTACGCTAGTGCGCTTCCAATGCGGCTTTCAAAAATCTCGCGGTTCGGCTTCGCTCGGCCGCGGCGACTAGGACCGGAGGCCCCGAAACGACCACTCCTCCTCCTTCGTCACCGGCGCCAGGGCCCATGTCGATCACCCAATCGCTCGCGGCAATCAGCGCCATGTCGTGTTCGACCACGACCACTGTGTTGCCGGCATCGACGAGCCCTTGCAGTTGCTTCATGAGCTTCTCGACGTCGGACGGATGCAGGCCGGTGGTTGGCTCGTCCAACACGTAAAGCGTTGCACCGCGCGGGATTCGCTGCAGTTCGGTGGCAAGCTTGATCCGCTGGGCTTCGCCGCCGCTGAGCTCGGTCGCCGACTGTCCCAGGCGGATGTAACCTAAGCCGACCTCGCGGATGACGGCCAGCGAACGTTGCAGTGCCACGTCCTGGGCGAAAAACGCAAAGGCATCGTCCACAGTCATAGCAAGCACATCGGCAATCGATCTTCCGCGAATCTTGATCTCGAGCGTCTTGGCGTCGTAGCGCGCCCCCTGACACGTGGGACATGGCGTGTACACACTCGGAAGAAAAAGCAATTCTACGCTGACAAAGCCTTCTCCCTGGCACGTCGCGCACCGTCCTTTGGCAACGTTGAACGAGAAGCGACCGGCGTCGTAGTGCCGAGCCTTGGCCTGCTTCGTCGCCGCGAAGAGCTTACGAATGTGATCGAAAAGTCCGGTATAGGTTGCAAGGTTCGAGCGCGGCGTGCGTCCGATCGGTTTTTGATCGACCACCACGATCCGCTGGATGCGGTCCATGCCGCCGACGATTTCACCGCGCAGCGTTTCGACTCCAGCTTCGAGAAGATCGGCCTCCTCTGCCGTGGCGTTCTCGCCCTTGTGACGTTGTCCCAACGCGTCCGCGACGGCCTCCACCAGGAACTGGGTGACGAGGCTGGATTTACCCGAACCGGATATTCCGGTCACAGCGGTAAACACGCCGATCGGTATATCGACATCGAGATTGTGGAGGTTGTTTCGCGTGACGCCGCGCAGTTGCAACCAACCTTGCGGATCCCGCTGTCGCCGGATCGGTGGTGCGTCAGAACCGAATAGATAAAGGCGTGTCTGGGACGCCTCGATGCCTGCGAGCCCTTCCGGCTTCCCGCTATACAAAACTTCACCGCCGAACACGCCGGCACTGGGGCCGACATCTACTATCCAGTCGGCATGCCGGACGACGTCCAGTTCGTGCTCGACGACAAACAGCGAATTGCCGGCGGCCTTTAACCGGTCGAGCGCACGCAGCAGGGCCTCGGTATCGGCGGGATGCAGACCGGCGGAAGGCTCGTCTAAAACATAGACGACGCCGAAAAGATTGGATCGGACCTGCGTCGCCAGTCGCAGTCGCTGTAGTTCTCCAGGCGATAGCGTTGGGGTGCTGCGATCTGGAGTAAGGTAGCCCAGACCGAGGTCGAAGAGCACAGCTAAACGCGCATTCAAGTCCTCGACGATCCGCCGAGCAACGATGGCCTTCTCCGGATGATCGGCTGAACCTGCCTTCATGCCGTCGAGGTAGGGCTGGATCACGTCGCCTAGCCTCTTCAGCGGCAGCCGTGACAACTCAGCGATGTCGAAGCCTGCGAACTTCACGGACAGCGCTTCCGGCTTCAGGCGCTTGCCGCGGCATACCGGACAGTCGTCACTGAGGAGATATTGTGCCACCCGCCGCTTCATCATCGCGCTCTGCGTGGTGGCAAAGGTCTGCAGCACGTAGCGGCGCGCGCCGGTGAAGGTGCCTTGGTAGCTCGGCTCCTCCTTGCGCCTCAAAGCCCGTTTCGTCTCGGCGGGCGTGTATCCTGCGTAGACCGGAACGGTTGGCTGCTCATCGGTGAACAGAATCCAGTCCCTTGTTTTCTTGGGCAGCTTGCGCCACGGCGTGTCCACGTCGTGTCCGAGCGTCACCAGGATGTCGCGCAGGTTCTGCCCTTGCCAAGCACTTGGCCAGGCCGCGACCGCACGTTCGCGAATGGTGAGAGTATCATCCGGGACCATAGACCGCTCGGAGACATCGTGAATCCGGCCGATGCCGTGACAGTTCGGGCATGCTCCTTCCGGAGTGTTCGGCGAAAACGACTCCGCATACAACAAGCTTTGTCCTTGCGGATAGTCGCCCGCCCGCGAATAGAGCATGCGCATGAGGTTCGACAGCGTCGTGACGCTTCCCACCGATGATCGCGTCGTCGGAGAGCCCCGCTGCTGCTGGAGCGCGACTGCCGGCGGCAAGCCTTCTATTTCATCGACCTCTGGAATGGACATCTGATTGAAAAGACGTCGCGCATAGGGAGAAACCGATTCCAGGTAGCGCCGCTGCGCTTCCGCATACAGCGTGCCGAAAGCCAAAGAGTACTTTCCAGACCCTGACACACCGGTGAACACCACCAGCGCGTTGCGCGGTATGTCGAGGGACACGTTTTTGAGGTTATGCTCACGAGCTCCGCGGACACGAACGAAGTCTCCGGATGGCACTGTCCGTGGGTCAGATTTTTTCAAAGTTTATCGAACTCATCGTTCGTCCTAAGCGCCTGATGCACTAGCAGTCGATGCCTTGCTTGCGGGTAGTTCTTAAGACGAGGTATCTTAGTCCCGGTCCAAGGCAGAGTGAGCTTCCTCATGCGACCAGTTGCTTTCGGACGGCGGTCGCCGAATTCCCGACCTTGTCCACCGCCTTCTGCAGCTCTTCTTTCGACACGTTGAGATGCTTCGTCCAATATCGGACCTCATGCTGCTCGTGCATGTTGATCTTGCTTCTGTCGGGCTGTCCCCGATTTTGCAAATTGTCCATCACAACCTCCATGATTACGGAGGTTTACGCTGCCTTTACGGTTTAGTTCCAACAGGCGGAACAAGTTAGGGCCGAAGCTAGTTGGGCGAAAATCACCAAACTGCGAAGAGCGAAATGCCCCGTTTCCGTTTTCCAATTATCGATGGCACCCGGTTGGACGATCCGGTCGGAATTGAGTTTCCAGATGTCTCATCCGCGAAGTCTCACGCCGAACATATCGCTCAGCTCATGCCGAACACTCATGATCGGCACGTATCTGTCATCGATGACAACGACGAGGAAGTGCACCGCGTCGCCGTACCAAAGCTCACCTGATCCCTGTAGCGATAGATCCGGCGGACACTTTGGCGCACCGCGCCTGACTCGTTCGCTTTATCACATCTCGCGATCAGACGTCGTGTTCCGTATTACAATCCCGGACGAGGGCTTCGACACGTCAGGCCGTAAGGCACTCGGCTGAGAGTCTTCCTGTCGCTTAGCATTCATGAGATTCAAAAGGCCTGCGGCGGCGCGCGCATCACAGAGAGCACGATGGTGGGTTTCGAGATCAAGGCCGAAGGTGCGACTTAGGTTTCCAAGCCCGTATGAGCCGAGGCCTGGATATGTCCTGCGCATGCCGGCGCAGGTGCAGACCTTCGGAAACCGGAAACGGCGCTCCAGACGCTCGTATTCGCTCGATATGAACCCGTAGTCGAAATTCACGTTGTGCGCGGCGAAGATACCGTCGCCCATAAATTCGATAAAACTATCGGCCACGCTCGCGAAGAGTGGAGCGTCGCGCACCATCTCGTTGGTGATGCCGGTGAGTTGAACGATCTTGGATGGTATCGCTCGCTGCGGGTTCAACAAAGAATGCCACTCACCGACAATCTGGTGATTACGCATTTTGACTGCTCCGATCTCAGTGACGCGATCGAACGAAGCCATGCCGCCCGTCGTCTCCACGTCAACGACAACGTAATCCTGATCCGGATCAAACCTGTAAGCGACGCGACCAATCTCTACCGGGATCCTGGCATTGCCGAGTTGCCGGAGACGGGTCAGCTGATTTCGACGGATGACGTCTCCTTCTGCCTTGACCTCGCTAAAAGAGACTTTGCCATCCCGAACAAGCATCAGGTCCGGGAAACCGTCCCGCATCGAACGGAAATCCCGGCACATCGCTTCCAGGATGCTCGCCAGGCCTGCTACGTCCACGCCGGCCAGCAGGCACTGCAGTGCGTCCAGATCGACGTGATCCCATGCGAATAGCCCATTCGGCCTTCCCCACTTCGCGGCGACGGATTTGAGAAGGATATTGAGTGCCGCACCGGATCGCACGGCGTCGAGCTTGGCGGCGATCTGGGGCTCGAACCGACGCAGAAAAGTTCCGTCCTTTAGACAACGCGGCACCCAGTCGAAGCCGCTATTGAGTTGATCGGATTCGAACAGCTCTTCCCAGAAGATGAGTCCGAACATCGAGAGCCAGACGATGTTTTCCGTGAAAAAGACGCGATAGCCTTGGCGACGGTGGAACGAGGCTACGCCGGCCTCCGGATTGCCGCGATGGGCGTCGTCTATGGTAATCGTCGTCGCGCCCCTAAGCATTTCGGTACAGGCCCCTGTCCGGCGGCCTCCGAATTTGCGTGCATAGAAGTCCGCTGCGAATGTCAGCTCCTCATCCGTCAAAGGATCATCGATCATCCGCGTGAGAAGCGCCTCCGCTTCGACCTTTTCGCCGGACGCATAGACGAGCCGGACCAGCCTCTCGCGGCAGTCCGCAGACTCCCCAGTGCGATAAAGAGAGTTCGCAATTTCAAGATCCCCAAGCTTTTCGAAAAATTGGCCGACACGGCATGCAGCGCGCCCGCGGAGTTCAACCGCATAGTCCGTTGGGCAGGACGGCCCGGTGAGAATTTCTTCGGCGCAACGTCGATAGACGCTGGTGCATTTCTCTTCGATACGGTCCAGAATCTGGCTGTAGTAGAAACAGGCTCGCGCCTCGTCGCCGTCCTCGAAGCGGGCGCTGAAGGCCGACGCGCCGTTCGTTCGCATGAGTCCGAGATCACGGAGTGCGAAGTTCTTGAGATCGACCTCGGTCTTGCCGAAATAGAGGTAGAGCTGGAATTCGATCGGCGTGGTGCCGGCAAGAACGACGAACCGGTCTCCGTCGCAGTATTCAACGGCCGTATCAAAGGGGATGCGCTGGGCGAAGAACTCGACCAGCTTTGGTTTCGACCACGAAGAGCGGATGTCGGAATATCCTGCGCTTTTGCCCCCGGTGAACAGTTCGGCCTTCGGAAGTCGTGACAGGAACGCCGCATAGTCGTCCGGGACGAGCGATCGGGCGTGACCGATACCCCGCAATTCCTCCAGTGCGGAACGGATGTCCAAGATCTCAGCGTATCTAAAATGCTCGCGATTGAAGACCGCGCCTCGTCGATTGACCATCCGGACGAGCAGACACTGCGCATCGCGGGACAGTCGGCCGAACGAATGGGAAAACCCGTGGTGTTCTTCGGTCAAGATCGACGCATAGGTTCGCGCGACGAAACCGAGCATCTCCCTGAAATGATCAAGGTAGTAATAGACGGGCAGCGATGGGAGGCTCATAGGGCGACGCCATGATATGTCGCGAAACGAAGACGCGCGGCTAGATCATCAAATCAGACGTCAATCGACGCACGCACATGTTCTCTTTTTGTTCATCTCCTAGGAAATGTCAAGGCATCACGCGTTCTATCGAAAGTTTCTTGGTTTGAGCCTCAGGCGATCGATGTGCAAATCCGGAATGTAAATGTCGCGCGTGCGAAGCCCTTTCGGGGGAAGACCGCGCGCGTCGGGCGATCCGCCGCGGTGGAATTCATCTCCGCGGCCATGAGGAAGCGGGAACCGTTCTTCTCGCTCACTGACGCCCGCAATATCTGGCGACATGTCGGTCAATTGCCGCGCCACCAAATGGACGACCTCCCCTTTCCGCTGAATACGGCCCTGAACAGCAATCATAGATGCACCAAGGATGACCCTGCGCTGGCGTTCATACAGCGATGGCCAAATCACGAGATTGGCCACGCTGGTTTCATCTTCGATCGTGATGAACATGCCGCTGCGCGCCGTGTCTCCCAACCAAGATAATCGGCCTGGAATCCTCATGCACGTCGGCGCGCGTCGCGCGCAGCAAACGATCGATCGGCCAGGTCGGAAGATAGACGGAGACGACCCTCGCCATCGCAAGCATCCACTACGAAATCCGCGCTTTCACCTGCGCGGCATCGGATCAGTTCAAGAAGCCATCGCGCCCGGCCGACACCCGGAACCGGAAGCGGGACCGATGGGAGCGCTGAGACCCGCCAACGTGTGGTGGATGCGGTCGGCTGCCCGAAATCGGCAGCGTCCGTCTGGCGTCGCCATCGCCTAACCGCGATTGCCATCGTTCCGGAAGCTTCCGCCGCAAGATGGAGACGCCGGGACGCCGTCATCGAAAGTTTGGAGACCTCGGCCACAACGGCGCCGAGACATCCGTGCCGTGCTCCCTCCTCGAAGCTTGCAAGCAAGGACTTCTCGTCCCCGGCCTCCAGGTAGATCACGCGGTCCGGACCGAGACCGGCTTGAGCAAGCGCAGCTGCAAACAGGTCCTGTCGGTTCACGCACCAAAGTACCTGCCCTGTGGTTCGGGCAGCGATGCCCGCCGCGAACAGCGCCGCAGCAGCTCCATCCACCGCACCATTTCCTCCACCAGCGATTTCGTGCAGAGCGCCGACCACCAGTCCCCCACCGGGCAGCTTGTCATCGATCGCCACAGCCCCGAATGGCAGCACGGCCCGCGCACGAAACTGCGGGCTTTCTAGCCGAGCGACTTTCGCGCGGAGATCGTCCAAGACGCGGTTCGCGGCTCCTTCCATAAATCAGCCCGCCTATTGAATTATTGTTCTTGATTTGTTCTAATGCGTTGGAGGAGTCAATGCCCTCTTCGCGCTGTCTGGTTGAGTCCAAGCGGTATGATCAGACGAACCGTTTGAGATGCCATGAGATTCCGTTCGAACATTATTTCGGTGCAACACGGTTTCTCGTATGGGGGCCGTTATACGGTTTGCGATGTCGGCTCCAATGGCTAGGGCTTTGCCCGGCGAAGCGCATATACATTGCTGTTCAACTGAAGTGGGATACTGGTGCCGATACGTTTCCTAGACGCGCTGCAGAATTACAAAGCAAATCCTGACCCGCTCGCAGCGCTGGCCAATACTGTCGCACTCGTTATCGCGGGCAACCAGCCGTTCTATCCATTGTATCTGCACGCCATTGTCGGCCATTCCGCTTGGCCAGCGTGGATCACGCTCATTACCATGCCCGTATTCGCGATCGTACCCGCACTCTCCCGGCGCAATTCGCTGATGGGCCGCGCCCTGCTCCCGACCATAGGGACATTGAACGGCGTACTTGCCGTCAAACTGATCGGAACTGAAACCGGCGTCGAACTCTTCCTGTTGCCCTGCATCTTGCTGGCAGCGCTGCTGTTTAGGCCTGGCGAACGACACGTGATGCTTGCCGTATTGGCACTGCCGTTCGCCGCGTACTTGCTGCTTGATCCGGCCGTGACACCTCCGCTCGCGACTTTCAGCCCGGACGAATATCGGTCCATAATCTCGATGCACGGCTTCAGCGTGGCCTGCTTGTTCGCTCTGATTGGCTTCAGCATCCAATCTGGCAAAAGTGCCTGACTAAATCGAGTTCAGTCGGAATGCCTGAAACCGATGACCATGATCAACGAATTGCGGCTCGCCCCCGCAAGATCATCCATGTCGATATGGACGCCTTCTACGCGTCCGTCGAGCAACGAGACAATCCAGAGCTTCGCGGCAAACCGGTCGCGGTCGGAGGTTCGCGTGAGCGCGGGGTCGTGGCCGCCGCAAGCTACGAGGCCCGCAAGTTCGGCGTTCGCTCGGCGATGCCGTCGGTCACCGCGAGGCGTCAGTGCCCGGACCTGATCTTCGTGAAACCGCGTTTCGAGGTTTACAAAGCGATCAGCCAGCAAATACGCGAGATTTTCGCCGAGCATACACCCGCCATCGAACCGCTATCACTGGACGAAGCGTATCTGGACGTGACGGAAAACCTGCAAGGCATTCCGCTGGCGCGCGACATTGCCCTCAAAATCCGTGCGGAGATCAAGCGACAGACTGGTCTCAACGCTTCGGCGGGGATTTCCTACAACAAGTTCCTCGCCAAGCTCGCCTCAGATTACCGCAAGCCGAACGGCCAATACGTCATCTCTCCAGAGATGGGTCCGGCTTTTGTCGAGAACTTGTCCGTCGGCAAATTCCACGGCATCGGTCCCGCGACCGCGACGAAGTTCAACGCGCTCGGCATCCGGACCGGGCTCGACATCCGCAATCAGACGCTGGCTTTCCTTGAAGCGCACTTTGGAAAGTCCGGCACTTATTATTACTGGATCTCGCGAGGCATCGACGAACGGCCCGTCCGCGCGAACCGGATTCGCAAGTCGGTCGGTGCCGAAAACACCTTCTTCGAGGACCTGACGGAGCTCGATGCCATGGTGGAGGCTTTGCAGCCTTTGATCGACAAAGTCTGGCGGCACTGCGAGACGACCGGCAATCGCGGGCGGACCGTGACACTCAAGGTGAAATTCGCCGATTTCGAAATCATGTCGCGGAGCAGATCCGTGGCGGCCCCCGTGGGAAGGCGTGAGGATCTTGAGCGGCTTTGCGTCGGCTTGCTCGAAGCCGCCATGCCGCTGCCCAAGGCCGTGCGACTCTTTGGTGTTTCGCTATCCTCGCTCCAGGCGGGGGCCGAAGCCGAGGATCAATTCGATCTTCCGATCTAAACCCGGAACTAAGCGACTTTCCGTTTGCGTGGCGCTGTCACAGACTTTGCTTTCGTTGTCTCCTGCTTGGCTTCGCCGTAGCAATCCTGGCCAACGATAATTCCATGTCCTTTGCTCCGCCGTGCTGACCATGTGCGCTAGTGTCACATGAGACCCGCTTACCAATTTGCCAATAGAACCTTCTCCCATTACCGCCCTGCCTACGCGTGTGAGTTCGCTTATTGGCGATGCGCTATTTCGGTAACAGTAGGTGACATACGGGTCACCTATGGTCCCTCAAGCCATAATGGCTTTGGAATTAGGGGACTGTAATGAAGAAAATTCTGCTAGGTTCAGTTGCTGCAATGGCGCTTGCCGGTCCGGCTTTTGCGGCCGACATGGCGCCGCGCATGTATACGAAAGCCGCACCGGTCGTTGCGCCGATTTACAACTGGTCAGGCTTCTACGCCGGCCTTCACGCGGGCTACACCTTCGGCGACCGTACCGGTGTTGAGACGACTGGCATTCTTGCCGGCAACATCGCCAACGTAGCCGCCGGAGCTCGTGCGCCCTTTGTCGGCGTCAATCGCGATGGATTTATCGGCGGCGGTCAGATGGGCTGGAACTGGCAGTCAAACAGCCCTTGGGTTTGGGGCTTTGAAACTGACATCTCCTACACCGACATCAACTCCACCACGAACTTTGTGACGATCCTGCCGCCTGCTCTTGGTGGTGCAGCTCCGGCCGGCTCGCCGCTGAACAACTCGCTATCATCCCGTATGGATTACTTTGGCACGGTGCGTGGCCGCTTGGGCTATTCCTGGGATCGTACCCTCGTCTACGCGACCGGCGGCTTCGCATATGGCCGGGTCGAGAATGCTGCAGTCTTCAACAATGCAGCGAACGTCCCGCAGTTCGCTGGCTTTAGCCGCGACACCCGCACCGGCTACACTGTCGGCGGCGGCATCGAGCACGCATGGATGGGCAATTGGACCGTCAAAGCTGAGTATCTTTACTACGACCTCGGCCGCAATGACGTTACCGTTCCCGTCCTGCCTGGCGTGGCTGGCGCGGGCGGTTACGTTTCCAGCTTCAGAAACGATGGCCACATCGTTCGTGCTGGCTTGAACTACAAGTTCGGCGGCATGGGCTGGTAGAGTTAGGTCACGGTAGCAACGACGGAGCCCGGCCCTACGGCCGGGCTCTTGCTTCAGACTAGCGCCGACGTAGCCGGGCGAACGCCCTCGGCGGGAACGAGCCCGCCATTCCGACAGAACGTCACCTTCAGCAAAAGTTCACTAATCGACGCCGATCGGCTTAGATGCCTAGAGCGTCGGAGCTGAAGCGGCACCTGCATTAGTGAACCTGACTGGAGCTCACCTAAGCCCTTTGCAGCGGATTCTCAAAATTTGGATGCGATGCGTACGGAACCGAACAGACCGGGCGGGTCAATTGACCCAAACTGTTGACCAGTTCGGACGATGATTGCAAAGCAGTTGCGTGAGGGTGAGCAGGATGGGGCAGTATCTGGAAGAGCGCATCATATTCGCAGAGCGATTTCAGGCTCGTACGTTTGACTTCCGCGGCAGAGTGTCATTCGCCCGATATGACGAATGCGAATTTGTGAAATGCACAATCCTGATCGACGACGAGACTGAGAATCTTGCTTTCACCCACTGCTCGTTCGAAGACTGCAACATCTCCGAGCTCCGTCCGAATGAAGATAAGGCCTTATTGGCCAATGAAAACGTCTTTAAGCTCCCGATCGCAGACCGCAAAGCCGACCTCGACAGACGCCTGACAATGGCTTTGTCCGCAAAAACTTAGTCGAGCTTGAAGCCAGATTATGTGACCTGCGCTCCCACATGTTTTCAGAACCACTGAACCTTTTGAATGGTTGAGCGTCCTCATCAACGTGGGTGGTCCCCCAAGCGCCCACGCCCCAACCAGAGAGCCCCGTTTCCCCCGGCGGGGCATTCGTTTGCCTGCACTGCCTTATCACTGCCAGCGACGGACACCGCAGTATCGCAAGATTTCCAGATACCGACCTGGAACGAAATTCGCACTACCGAGTTTCTGCGGTGCCGCGCCTTGCTCCTAGGCGTTTGGGGGCTTCAATGAACATCACTACTGCGACGGATCACTCACGATGAGGATCCTCTTCGCGACTCCGGAAACGTCCGACTTCGTGCAGGTCGGCGGTCTAGCCGCCGTGTCCGCGGCCTTGCCGCGCGCTCTTCTACCTCTCGCCGATATCCGAATCATCGTGCCCGGCTACGCTCAGGTATTGCAGAGCATCTCTGACCTGATGGTCGTCGGGCGCTCGCCAGCCCATGCCGGCCTCCCCGCGTTCAAGGTCGGACAGGGCCGCGCTCCTGACGGTATGCCTTATTACGTGGTGATGTGCCCGGAACTGTTCGAACGTCCCGGCTCGCCCTATGGTGACCAACGGGGCATTGACTGGCAGGACAACGACGTCCGCTTCGCAACATTTTCCTATGCCGCGGCTCAGGTTGCTCTGGGCGCGATCGATAAAGAATGGTCGGCGGACCTCGTGCATGCCAATGACTGGCAGTCCGCGCTGATCCCCGCTTATCTGGAATGGTCGCAACGACCGCTACCCAGCGTGTTCACGATTCACAACCTGGCGTATCAGGGCGTGTTCTCCCGCGATGCCCTTCCCCGGCTGGGGATTCCCTCTGAGGCCTTCCACATTGACGGCGTAGAATACTATGACCGCGTTTCCTTTATGAAGGCCGGTCTTGTGTATTCTTCGCACCTCACAACGGTAAGCCAGACCTACGCTGCCGAAATCACGACCGCCGAGTTCGGCTGCGGCCTAGAAGGCGTGCTTCGCAAGCGCGCCGACCGCAACGAACTGTCCGGTATTTTGAACGGCATCGATGAGAGCTGGGACCCGAGGTCATGCACCTCATTAACCCGAAACTTCGACGCCGGTGACTGGCGCAAGCGCTCCCAGAACGCACGGGAGATCCGGCGTCAATTCGGACTGGCCGTTTCTCGCGGTCCGCTGTTTGCTCTGGTCGCTCGTTTGGTCCACCAAAAAGGTGTCGATCTCGTCATTCAAAATGCCAAAGCCATCGTCGATGCAGGCGGCCAGATCATTGTGACCGGTAAAGGCGAAGAGCGCTTCGAGCAGGCATTGCGGCAGGTCCAAATCGATCATCCGGGCGCCGTTGCAGTGAAGATCGGCTTTGAGGATGAAGAAGCCCGGCGCATATTCGCCGGAAGCGACTTCACGCTCATGCCGTCACGGTTCGAACCTTGCGGCCTCAGCCAGATGTACGCCCAGCGTTTCGGCTCTCTGCCGATTGGCCACCGCACAGGCGGCCTGGCCGAAACCATCCTTGATGGCCAGACCGGATTTCTCTTCGACCGACCATCTTCCGATGGACTGCTCGGCAGCCTCTGCCGCGCTTTCTCGACCTTTGGTGCGCGCGATCGACTGGATCGGATGCGCCGGGCAGCCATGGGCCAGGCCTTCAGCTGGTCGAGCTCGGCGAAGGCCTATGCTTCGCTTTATCAATCCGCCATTTAGCAACGGATGAGCGGGTCGGCTCGGCCACGATGTGACGTTGTTTGGGGGTGGAAAAGCGATCACGAGCGTAGAGGTCGTGATGACATCGCCGGCACGCCTCCGGGAAGGATGCTCACTTGATCGATTGGCAAGCCATCTTCGTGCCCCAGAACTCCTTGCACGAGGTCATTCTACGCGGCACGCTCATCTACTTCCTGTTGTTCTTCGTGCTTCGTTTCTTCCTGAACAGGCAAGCCGGGGCGATCGGTATACCCGATATTCTCGTGGTTGTTCTCGTCGTGGAATCGACGACCGATGCGTTGGGTGAAAACAAATCCGTCACCGAGGCAGCTTTCCTCATCTTGACGGTGATGTTTTGGAGCTACGGGCTGCAATGGCTCGCATACCGCTTTCCCCGCCTTGAAGTCCTGCTGACATCGTCGAAAGTCAAATTGATCGAAAACGGCAGGATGCTGCGCAAAAACATGCGAAGAGAGCTGGTTACCGAAGAGGAGCTTCGCGCCCTGCTACGCACTCAGGGTGTGGATAAACTCGACGAAGTCAAGCTGGCCTGCCTGGAAAGCAGCGGCGATATCAGCGTGGTGACCTACGCGTCCGACGCTTCTCAGAACGGCCATTCCAATAAAGCGAAAGAGGCCGGCCTTTAGCCAGTACCGACTTCAGCTAGTCATCATTGAACTTTGCCTGAAACAATCGGTCGTAGTGCGACGCAATCTCTATATGGCATCCACACGACAGCTCATGGACCTTATTGCCGTCTACAATTGAGATATCGCCGCGACGATAGTCGATGGCACCTACTCTCTGCAGCAGAAGGGCGGCATCGGTCACGGTTGTCCGTCGGACGCCGAGCATCTGAGCAAGCGCATTCTGTGTGAGACTTATCTCATTCCCAACATATCTGCGCACGCGCAAAAGCCATGCGCTGAGGCGTTCCGGAGCTTCATACAACGCGCTGCACGCGGCAGTTTGTTGGACCTGGGCGAGGAAGAACTGATCGTAGGCCAAAGCCCGTTTCCGGAATTCGGGAATCTGTAAAAGCAGGTCTCTCAAGCGAGACATGGATAGTGCGAAGGCCACACCACCAGCCATCACGCTTACCCCGTAGAGGCACACACGGTCATCAAGTGACATGCCTGTACCCAACACGCCGTCGGATCCGATCAGGCCCGTGCAAAACGTCACTCCACCGTTTATTTCCAGATCCACAGACAACACGCAATCAATCGGGAAGTAAGCTATTTCGAGCTTGGAATGAGGTCGTGCCAAAGCCGCTCCTCGCTCCAGTCTCACGACCGTTAGATGCTGCTCGATCGAACGACGCGCCTTTGTGGGCAAAGCCGACAGAAATTCGCTACCTGAGGCCATCCGTCACCCTTGTTGCTCTACCAGCAACGCGATGATCGATGCATAGGTCCCGGTTATGCCATGTAGAGGTGGTGAATCACTTTAGTTTCCGGCGACGGAGAAACTTGTCTGCCTCGACGGCGCCTTCCTCGGTGAGGCCGAACGTCAGTGCTGATCCCTGCCGTGCGAGCTTTGCCCACCCAAGATCTTCGAGACGCCGATGCGATCGCATGTCGAGGTCATCACGTATGGAAATCATCCCCCCAGCAAGGGCGACGGCGAGCAAAAGCTGGATATCTTCTTCTTCTGGACGAGGCATCTGTAGGGGAAATTGAGACTCAGAATTGCAGTCTCTGACTCAATAAATCAAAGCAAAACGCGCCGTCGGTCCGATACCCGACAATGTGAGAGAATCTGGGCGAGCACTTTGCGGTGGGGTCAGCGCATTGCGAAAGACGCTTCTTGAGGCCTGCGGAGAAATCGCATGTTCAGATCGTGGCGGTCTCATCGCCAACAAGCGACTCGCCGTTGTCGGCGGCAGCCTCCGTGTCCCGCAGAAGCCGAACGAGATCGGACAAATCCGACCGATCGATCAGGGCAGCAAGCGCGGCTTGCGGCTCCCCTGCGACTGGCGACGAACTAAACTTCTCGAAAATCCAATCAAGCATCGTGTCCACCCTGCGGGGATATAAGCGCAACGGGACGAAACGTTCCGAACATAGGTCGCCATATCGGGTGATCCGATCCACGCCGTGATCCGTCGGCCGACTGCCCTTGATGCGCACCCACGCCTATGCGGCGCAGGACAATTCCTAACGTCGTGAAAGTCGCTGGGCTTTCTGCCGATGCGCCTTTATCGGCCGGACATCATCTCGCGTATCTTGTGCGCGAGGATCTCCATCGCGAATGGTTTGGTCACCAGCGCCATGTTGGGAGACAGCTGGCCGTTGCCGATGACGGCATTCTCCGCAAATCCAGTGATGAAAATTACCTTCACCTCCGGCAAAACGCCGAGCACGGCGTCGGCAACCTGGCGCCCGTTCATGCCTCCGGGCAGCCCGACATCCGTGATAAGAAGGTCGATAGCGGGCCTCGCCTCCAGAAGACGCATCGCACTGGGACCGTCGATCGCCTCGATGACCTCGAAGCCAAGTTCCTGCGCAACCTCGACAACGAGCATGCGCACGGTTGGCTCGTCATCGACGACGAGAACGCGGCCAGCAGCTGAAGACTCCGCCAGCGAAGTCAGCCCGGCGTCGCCGATCTCCGAACCGAAGTCGATGGCCCCGTTTTCTGTGGCATGACGTGGCAGATAGATGCACATCGTGGTACCCATACCGACTTCAGTATAGATCCTGACCTGCCCGCCCGATTGTCTCGCAAAGCCATAGATCATCGACAAGCCGAGACCGGTCCCCTCACCCATCGGCTTGGTGGTGAAGAACGGCTCGAACGCATGCGCGGCGATGTCTTCGGTCATTCCGGTGCCGGTATCCGTTACGCAGACCGAGACATACTGGCCGGGTTCGAGGTCCCTCTCGCGTGCGGCGCGTTCGTCTAGCCACTTGTTTGCGGTCTCGATCGTGATGCGGCCACCGTCCGGCATGGCGTCACGGGCATTGATGCTCAGATTGAGGATCGCGTTCTCGAGCTGGTTTGGATCGACCAGCGTTGTCCAGATCCCGGCTTTGCCGACCGTCTCGACCTCAATCTGTGGCCCTACCGTGCGACGGATCAGCTCTTCGATTCCGAACATCAAGCGATTGACGTCGGTTGGCTTCGGATCGAGTGTCTGACGCCGCGCGAAGGCCAAAAGTCGATGCGTGAGAGCCGCAGCACGCCGCACCGCGCCCTGGGCAGCAACAGAGTATCGCTCCAACTCGTTCACACGACCCTGCGTAACGCGCAGCTGGATCATCTCCAACGCGCCCGAGATGCCTGTCAGCAGGTTGTTGAAGTCGTGTGCAAGCCCGCCGGTCAATTGTCCGACAGCTTCCATTTTCTGCGACTGCCGCAGCGCCTCTTCGGCCCGGTCGCGTTCGGCCGCCGTCTCTTCGACCTCTTCCACAAGACGCTGCCGATCCTGTTTGAGCTGGCGCTCGACGGCTTTCCTGTCGGACACGTCGAGCATTGCACCGACCATCCGCAGGGCCGCACCGGCATCGTCGCGCAGGACATATCCGCGATCCAAAACGTCCGCATATGTTCCGTCGGCTCGGGCAAACCGATACTCATCGCTCCAATCGGTCCCGCCACCATCGATTACGGCATGGATGCTGACGTCGATTCGGCCGCGATCTTCGGGATGGATATGCTCGACCCACCACTCGCCGGTCGGCTCGACGTCCGCGAGATCGTGTCCATAGACAGCCGCCAAAGCGACGTTCCAGGTCACATGGTTCGCCCGAAAATCCCAATCCCACACCGCATCATTCGTCGCGCGTCCGGCCAGTCGCAGGCGCTCCTCCACTTCCTGCAAGGCCGCCTGGGCTCTCCGGTCGGACGTCACATCCTGGACAGTGCCGATCAGGCGGACTGCCACGTCGCCGTCGAAAATCACGCTGCCGCGGGCGTGGATATGGCGCTCGATGCCATCCTCAATTCCGATGGTCCGATACTGGGTGTCGAAAACACGATCGCCGTTGGGCTCGAGAGAGGCCGCCACGGCGGCGTCGGCGCTGGCGCGATCGCCCGGATGCAAGCCAGCCAGATAGGCCGTTTCGTAACTCACCGGAGCCCCCGGATGAAGCCCGAACAATTCACGGCAACGGTCGTCCCAATCGAGGCGACCTGTCTGGGGCCAGAAGTCGAACTGGCCAAGCCTCGCCGCCTTTGTGGCCAATTCAAGCTTCTCGCGGCTGGCGGTCAGTGAGGCCCGCGCCTCATGGGCATGTGTGACATCGGACGCGGCACCAAACCACTCGATGATCTCGCCATCCGCCTCGATGATCGGAACGGCACGCGACGAGGTCCAACCGATGCTCCCATCAGCCCTCCGAACCCGATGCTCGAGATCGAACGGGGCCCTCCTGGCGATCGCGTCAGCGATCGCTGCGAGTACCGTGGGCCGCTCCTCTTCTGGAATATAGGCTTCGAGCCAGCGAACCGACGGCTGATCGTTGTTAGCGAGGAATCCCCGCCCATCGAGCGGGCGCATTTCCTGCCAGTCAGCACTCATTCGGAAGATCACGTCCGACGTTGCCCCGATCAACGCCCGGAGACGCGCTTCGCTTTCTGAAAGTCGCGCCGCTTCCTGCGCAAGCATCCGCGCATCAACGTGCTTTCGCGTCGTGTCTACGGCGATATCGAGCATTCCGACGATCTCGCCTGCATCGTTGCGCAGCGGATTATAGGAAAAGCTCCAATAGGTATCCTCAGGATAACCGTTCCGGGTCATCAGCAGATGGAGGTCTTCCATCGCGACGGTCTCGCCCGCCAGGACCCGATCGATCATCGGCTCCAGTTCACCCCAGATCTCCGGCCAGACGTCCTTTATCGGTTTGCCTAATGCAGATGGATGACGCGCACCCAAGAAAGGAGCGTAGGCGTCATTGTACAGGAAGGTCTGGTCAGGCCCCCAGGTTGCGCACATCGCAAATCGCGACGACAGCATCAGATCGACAGCCGTTCGAAGCGATATCGGCCATTCTCGACGATCGCCTAGCGGCGTCCTTATCCAATCAAAGGCAACGACGGCCGCCGCCATCTGGTTCGCGGCTTCTGGGGTGTCAGAAAAAATCGAGCTCATTCCCAACGACTATTTGCTCCCGGGCGCAATGTCACGACCGACGACCGCGAATACGCGATCGGACGTGGGCACGGTCAGTGAGCGTATTGGGCGGCCGTTTCGCGAGCGAACTTCAAGCCTTCAACAGCCAGTTTGTTCGAATCGGTCTCAGCGCTGGTAGCGAGATATGATGTGACTGCCTGCCGCAAATCTCGCTCCGCCTCCGGACTGAGGTTGGCAATCATGCCGTACGTCAACATCACGCGATCTATTGCTTCTTGCATCGAATAGCCCCCGAAAATCCCTCAACGCCGATCGGGAACAAAGGTTCCTTGTTGGAGTTCTAGGCGCGAAAAAGGGGAGAACCGCCATGGATCGAATGACCTGCTGCGCAGATTGCCAGCGCCACTTGATGCCTTACACCGTTATCAACGGCAGAACCGAGCTGCATTGTCCGGCATGTGACACTGCCGTTAACATTTCTAGCCCGTACGGCATTCCGGGAGCCGCGCCCGACAACCTACTGACGGTCGATCAAAGACCAGCCACCGCAAAGGCTCAGCGCGCATTATCTGCTGCAGCCTGACTGCAACATTCACGCCCGCCGAAGGTGATAGCTGGACGAGGCTCTCGATCGATCAACGACGGCGTGCGAAGATCATACCGCTAATGAACGCGACCGCGAGCATTCCGAGCGGTGCCGCCTTCGTGACATCCTTGAGCATGTCCACATAGGTCTCGGGCCGCTTCGCTGCTTTAAGTTTATGCCTAAGGTGTCGTCCGACCTGATTGACATGTTCAGATGCGGCATCCACCGCATCTTTCGTGGCATCAAATGCTCTATCGCCGAGCGGCGTTCGCTCGGTGTCATCGGTCATGGAGCTCGTCCGATTTCCGCGATCGCTTTGGTTGGGTTTCGCTGAGTGGGTCGGAGGCCGGAAACGTGTCCTCCAACTCCTTGTCGAGCCGCGATTGCTTACGATCCTCCTTGATCGCCTTCTCCGGATCTTCAGCATGCTTATCGACGGGATCGGGATCGAATTTCTTTGACATTGGATGCCTCCGTTTTCTCACGTCAATCGAGCGGGCGATCGTCGTCGGTAGGGGTTTGAGGCTCAGGCGTCGCGATGTCCCCGTGATCCTCCTGGTGCTCGTCGCGCTTTCCGTTGTCGCCCGGCGATGGTCGAAGGTCGTCCACGATGAAGGCGGGCGTTTTGTACGTGATCAAGTGTCCTCTCCCTTTGAACTTTCACCAGGCATCTTGGTACCTATGGAGCAGGAAACGCGAGTCATCTCAAAGTGTTCCGGAACGAATCCCCGCAGGTGGGCTTGAGTCCCGGTTCCGTTGAGGCAGTTGAGTTGGAGTACACGATGGCCCCGCGAGCCAACTGGAAAGGCTTTCTTCGCCTTTCACTCGTCACATGCCCTGTAGCGCTTTACCCGGCCACATCCGACGCCGAGAAGGTCAGCCTGAACCAGCTAAACCGTAACACCGGTCACCGGATCAAGTACCTCAAGGTAGATGCCGACACGGGCGAGGAAGTCGCAAACGAGGACATTGTCAAAGGCTACAAGGTCGATAAAGACACTTATATCGAAGTCGAAAAGGACGAACTGGACAACATCGCGCTCGACTCCACGCGGACGATCGAGATCGACGAATTCGTACCGAAGGACGACATCGACCAGCGATACGCTATTAGGCCATATTACCTCGTTCCGGACGGCAAGGTCGGCCACGACGCCTATGCCGTCATTCGCGAAACCATTCGCAGCATGGACATGGTCGCGATCGGACGGCTGGTGCTGACGAGCCGTGAACACATCATTGCGCTGGAGCCGCTCAAGAACGGTCTGATGGGAACGCTGCTGCGATACCCGTATGAAGTGCGCACCGAGGACGAATATTTCGACGACATCCAGGACGTGAAAGTCACGAAGGACATGCTCGACCTGGCACAACACATTGTCCAGCAAAAGACCGCCGATTTCGATCCCAGCAAGTTCGACGACCGTTACGAATCCGCGCTTGTTGAACTCATCAACCAGAAGCGTGCCGGAGCTACGGTCAAACCACATGGCAAACCGCGCCCGGGGACCAACGTGGTGGATCTGATGACTGCGCTTAAACAGAGCTTGAAGGGAGGCTCATCCACGCCCTCCCCCGTCAAGCGAAAGAGGATGTCCAAGCGCGCCACTGGCCAGAAAGAGATGCTTCTGCCGATTGGCGGCAAGAAGGCGACCACTTCGAAGAAAGCAATATCGAAGTCCGCCAGCAAGCGTAAAGCTGGCTAGATGCTCTGCACATGTTCCTTGACGGCGTTGGCATTGGAGAAAACGACAACGGATCGGTTCGATCTGCAACGCTTCGTCATCGCGCAACAGCCCGTCTACACCACGACCCTTGCCGAATTGAAGGATGGCACGAAGCGGAGCCATTGGATGTGGTTCATCTTCCCGCAGGTTGAAGGCCTCGGACACAGTTCGATGGCGCAGCGGTACGCAATCAGATCCTTAGGAGAAGCTGTTGCCTATCTCGCCCACCCATTGCTCGGGACGCGGCTTTTGGAATCGACTGATGCGGTGCTCAACGTAACTGGGAAGTCCGCGCATCAAATATTCGGCTCGCCGGACGATGCAAAATTCAAGTCTTCCATGACCCTATTCGATCGTGCCGATCGCCGCGGGCCATACAGAGAGGTCCTAGATCGCTATTACGATGGCGAGACAGATGCCGTATCGTTGCGGATTATCGACGCCTGGGAAGGATCTTGAACTCGGTTTCAAGTCACGACTATCCAAGCCGGCGCATGATCGCTGGCGTCGGGCTTCCCCCGCACTTTGCGATCCACTCCTGCCTTTTGCAGGCGATTGGCCATTTGCGGATCCAACAACAGATGATCGATCCGCAATCCAGCATCTTTCTCGAACCGGCCCCGCCAATACGTCCAGAAAGTATACGGCGCCGTGTCAGGATGCATCCTACGAACCGCATCCGTCCATCCTTTTCCAAGCAGCGCTGCGAACAGTTTACGCGCCTCTGGCTGAACGAGGGCGTCGTTGTCCCACGATTTTGTTAGGTAAATGTCATCTGCCGTCGGAACGACGTTGAAGTCGCCGGCAAGCACGATCGGGGCGCCGGTCTTGCGCAGCATCGCCGCATGGCGGTTCAACCGCCTTAACCAAGAGAGCTTGTAGTCGAATTTGGGGCCCGGAAGCGGATTGCCATTGGGGGCGTAGAGACAGACGACGACAATCCCGTCGATGACGGCCTCCAAGTAGCGGCTTTGCGTGTCTTTCGCGTCTCCAGGCAACCTTCGCCGGGTGACGAAAATCTCCGCTTTGCGCGAAAGGATCGCGACGCCATTCCAGGTCCGCTGTCCGACCCACGAGGCCGAGTAACCGACCTTCAACAGAGCGGCCTCGGGAAAGGCGTTCTGATCTGCCTTCAATTCCTGCAGGCAGACAATATCCGGCTTTGACGACTTCAACCAGGCAAGCAGATTTGGGAGCCGCTTGTTGATGTTGTTGATGTTGAATGTCGCAATCTTCACGCTTTCTGCCTCTCATGACGTCGCAGACCAGCAAACCATTCAGCGTATGGAGTGTTCTTCGCCATGTGCCGATTGAGGTCCGGAGCTCCGTCATTCCACCAGACTGGCCCCCGTTCCCCCAGCAAGCGCTTTGCGACATCGACGGCTTCATGGGCGGCGGCCTCGCCCGCTTGGTCATGCCGACCTTTCGCCTCCTTGACCGATCGCCGCGCCGACATGAGCTCGGAGACCAGCGCAGCTTTTCGCTCGATCGATAGTCGCGGATTCGCAAGACGCCATAGCCGACCGCGTACGACAAAATACCGACCGTCGGGTGTCACTGGATGTTGCAAATTCATTGATTTACCGGGGTTTGATCCGCTGCCGGCCACAGCGGATCGACAAATATCGGGTCAACAGGCGGCCTTTTTGTTGACGCCCTTCCGGAGCGCGATGGTATTCAGTTTTGTATTCGCGGCTTTCTCCTCGTTGAGGTTTGTCGTGAGCAACCGCACGACATCGTCATGCCCCAGTTCCTCGGCCCATGCGATCAGTGTCCCATACCGAGCGATTTCGTAATGCTCGACCGCCTGCGAATTGGCGACAATGGCAGCGTCAAGAACAGCTTTGTCGGCAATCTCGCCGGCTGTCTCGTTAGCCTCTTTGACAAGGCCATCGATGGCTGGGCAGTCTGTGCCGCTTGGCTCCTTGCCTAGTTTTTTGAAAACCTGCTCCAACCGGCCGATCTGCTTCTCGGTTTCCTCAAGGTGAGCCTTCAGACCGGCGGCGAGATCGCGGTTGGTTGCGAGATCGATCATCTTCGGCAACGCCTTCGTAATCTGGTTTTCGGCGTAATAGATATCCTGCAGACCATGCACGAACATATCGTCCATCGTCTTGATGTCCTTGCTGAACAGTCCCATCGCATTCTCCTCGGTTAAGGACACCCTGCAGGCGCCCTTGAAACGCCGTTCTTTCGGCGCCGTTCCTCCCCAAGCACGGATCGGGAACTGGTGTCGCCTTCTGCGGTTGAGCCGCAATGGAGGATCAATGCATTACATTATCGTCTACTTGAGTACGCTCGCAGTGTTGCTCCCTCTCGACTTCGCCTTTCTAGGCACCGTCGGCAAGCGGATGTATCAGGAACGTATCGGAGAGTTGATGCTCGACATGCCGAGGCTCTCGGCCGCGATTTTATTCTATGCGCTGTACATCGCAGGAATTGTGCTATTCGTGAACGGGGCCAATCCGTCGAACTCGAAGTCAAACCTGGCGCTGGGAGCCATGTTTGGCCTGTTCTGCTACGCGACTTTCGCGCTGACCAACATGGCAATTTTGAAACAATGGCAGTGGTCGCTCGTGATCCCTGACATTGCTTGGGGCATGATCCTCACTGCGGTAGCCGCGACGGTCGGCGGGCTCGTGGCTAGTTGGATAATCTCCCGAATTTAACGACGCCGCGCGCTTCGAAAGAGCGGTTACGCAACGTTTCCCGAGAAACTGAATTGCAAGGTCCCAACGCAATCGCAAAGGTAAGAGACATGCTGACAGATGACGCGCTTCTCACCTTGCGTGAGATCGAGGAAGCAATCGCCTTCGATGACGACGAGCGCGCCGCGCCGCTGGTTATCGAGGGATATGTCGAAAAGATTGGCGACCTTTACCAGCTCACTCCCAAGGGCGAAAAGGCGCTCCTCGACAACGGCGCGGCCCTGATCGTCACCTCAGAAGAATGAGTCTTGTCGGTGGCCCTGTTACGGCAGGATTCGCGCGGTGCCTCGCGCTTCGCCTATCGAGCGCCGTAGAACGCGCGACAGGAGTTCAACGGAATACGGCTTCTGGACCAGTTCGAAGCCTTGATGAGCGTTCTCGGTGAGAACGCTGCTGTAACCGCTGGTTAAAACGACAGGAAGCCCGGGATATCGGTCGCGTATGATTGTCGCGAGTTCGACACCGTTCATGCCGGGCATGATGACGTCAGAAAAGACAAGATCGAAGGCGAGCTCGTCGCGTGCCAGCAAAGCCAGCGCATCAGCCGCTGATGTCACCCATTCCGTCGCATACCCAAGATCCTGTAACAACTCGGTCGAGAAGTTTCCAACGTCCTGATTGTCTTCGACGACCAATACGCGATTTCCGATCCCACCGAACGTCTCACTGCTTCCGGCAATGTCCGCTATTGCGACGGACGGTGTTTCGGAGCGAGGCAAGTAGATCGTGAATGTTGCGCCCTCGCCCACCACACTCGTCACAACGACATCGCCGCCGGACTGTTTGGCAAAGCCAAAGACTTGGCTGAGGCCGAGGCCTGTACCTTTCCCGACCTCCTTGGTAGTGAAGAAGGGCTCGAAAATCGCTTGAAGGTGTTGCTCGGGAATTCCCCCGCCGCTATCCACTATCGAAACAGCGACGAAGTTTCCTTGCCGCGCGCCATGCGCGCGCACGGCCGGAATTTCGCCGACATGCTCCGCAGCGATGATCAGCTGCCCTTCGCCACCCATTGCATCGCGTGCATTCACCGCGAGATTAACCATCGCAGTCTCGAACTGACCGACGTCAGCCAAGGCCAGCAAGGTTTCCGGGGGTCTCCGAACTTCGATCCGGATACGGGCGCCGACCAGCGGACGAACGAGGCTTGCAATGCTCTCAATCTGGTTGACGACATCGAATGTCACGGGAGCCAGCGGCTGCCGTCGTGCGAATGCCAGCAGTTGTGCCGTGAGTCTTGAGGCGCGATCCACAGTATCCGAGATGGCATCGACATATCGGCGACGCCTCTCATCGGGAAGTTCTCGTCGTCGGAGAAAATCTGTCGCTGAGCGAATGATGGTGAGGAGATTGTTGAAGTCGTGCGCCACACCGCCCGTCAATTGCCCGACGGCCTCCATCTTCTGCGCCTGACGCAGTGCCTCTTCGTTCAAGCGCTGCTCGGTCGTATCAACCCCTTCTGCAAGCACTGCAGTCACACGACCGGTCTCGTCTGTCACCGGACGCAGCGCGAGATCGAGATGACGCCGACCGCTCGGAAGATTCAACTCCAATTCAGTCCGGGTGGAGGATCCGGCCGCCGCCTCACGGAAGGCTTTCTCTACCATTTCCGAGCTTTGCGGCGTATCACGGAACCAGAGCGTGGTCCAATACCGCTGGCCGACGACGTCCGAAAGCTGCGCCTTGCCAGCGACCAGCGCGGTCACATTGGCATAAACGACCCTACCATCCAGATCGAGCAACCCCTGATACTGGTTCGTCGTTTCGAGAATGGCGCGGAGCTGTGACTCTCGGTTACGAAGTTGACCGGTGCGCTGAGCGACCAAGCTTTCCAGCCGGTCATTGACGGCTCGGAGATCAATCTCAGCCTGCTTGGCAGCGGTGATGTCATGAGCGACGCCTATGAAACCAATATGCCTGCCAGCGGGGTCCCATCGCGGTTGCGATTCCGACTTGATCCAACGGTACGCGCCATCGGAATGCCGATATCTTGCCTCAAGGACGAATGGGTTCAGCGAAGCCTCGCCTGCGATGCTTTCCTTCACGACCCGCGCGGCATCGTCCGGATGCAAGATCGCGCGCCAGTCAAATGCCAATGCCTGCTCGTAGGGTAACCCGACAAAATCGACATAGGCCTGGTTCGCGAAGCTCCTCGTGCGATCAAGGCGGGTCACCCAGATTGGAACAGGCGCACTGTCGGCCATCAACCTGAACCGCTCTTCGCTCTCGCGCAGCATTTCCCGAGCAACAGTTCGCTCCGTTATGTCGATGTGCGCTCCCACCATACGGACAGCGCGCCCATGCTCGTCACGGTCAATCCGCCCTTCGGCGGCAATCCACCGCACCTCGCCGTCGTTCGGACGAATGATCCGGTACTGCGAGGAATATCGATGGGCCTGGCTACTCAGTACATCGAAGAATTGCTGCTCAGCACGATCGCGATCGTCAGGATGAAGACGCTGTGCCCAATCGTCATGGGTTTCGTTGACTGCCTCTGGACCTAGACCATGAATCTCCAGATACTCTGGCGAGCGCCGGTTACGCACGCCATCGATCAGGTCAATGACCACGCCGCCGACTTTTGCGATCCGCTGCGCCTCGGCAAGCTCGGCCTCGCGCTCTTTCAGCCAGCGTTCCGCCGCTGAAATGTCCTCACTCATCCCGCCACCTGCTCGCTCTGCCCGCCGAGCCTAGCGCATCACCGCTGGTGTCTCCAGCAGCCAGTTCCCGCCAGACGGCCATATGTCGGGTACCAGACCAACACGGACCGGGTCCGGGCGCCCCCGGACAGACGGCTCCGAAACACTATCGCTGCAGCACTTTATATCCGTTGATCGCCGCCGGCGATGTGCGCGTTAGCTTCGTATTTGCCTTCCCGCTTTAAGCGGCGGAGATGACCTCACGCAGAGAAAGACGGTTTGAGCATCGGATGCGCCGAAGGACCTACGCTTGGGTGCATCTGCAGTCAGGAAGGATTCTTCAGCTTCCTGTGTTCGACGTGAGCGCGAATGGCCTTCGCGTGACCATCGGCGACAACTTCATTTCGCCGCTTGTGGATGTGCGCCTTATCCCAACAGACCCACCTCGACCAGCAAAGGTTGTCTGGTGCAGATGGGGCATGGCTGGGATTGAATTTCTAGAGCCTTAAGCGCCGCTCGGTCAGCTCCGTCTCATCCGCGGTTACGACATGAATAAGCCGCTTCGAGAGCCGCGCGTGCCAATTCCTCAAGGCGCCGTTGCGGAAAGTTCGTGCGCAATAGTGATTGAAAGCCGCCATCGTAGCCGGCCAGCATTTCTGCCTGAATAGCTCGTGCGGCGGCGGAAATCTCCTCTTGGGAAATGTCGCCACTGGTTTCTGGCGGATCATTTCGATGGTGCTCTTGCGGGGGAAGTGCGACCACCGCATCCGCAAGAATGGTACCGAGCTTCACCTGCAAAGCTGCGAGGCCAATCAGCCTGCCCACCATCTCTTTGGCAACGTCGCTCACACCGTTTTTTCTCACCCGTTATCCAGCACGGTAACCGGCCACTCGTGTTGGTGTTCCACGCGGGACGTCCGGAGCTAAGGATTCACCCGAGCGCCCGCCAATATCGAAATCGGTGCAACCTACTCGTTGCGGATAGGCATCCCCGATGCGCACGAAGAGAAGTGGCAATTCCCGTCAGAAACCTTCCCGATATCGCGGAGTTCATCTGCAAAAGCGCGCCTCCCGGCTCGCCTAATGGAGAGCCTCATGAGTCCGCGCCCGCCTATTCCGTTTACCCCCGACGTCGAACAGGTTTCACCGAACGAGCAACAGACCATCGAAGGTCTCATCGATGCGTTCGACGTCATCCTTGAACGAACATCGCAGGATTACGGCCACGCCGTCAGATCGGTCCATGCCAAGGCGCACGGAATCCTGATCGGCGAAATGACGATCGATGACGGCCTCGCTCCTGAACTGGCGCAAGGACTCTTCGCGACGCCCCGCCGGCATCAGGTCGTGATGCGGCTGTCCACAAATGCCGGCGATATCCTCCCAGACGATATCAGTTTGCCGCGCGGCTTGGCACTCAAGGTGCTTGATGTCCAGGGCGAGCGCCTGCCGGGCGCTGACGGCAAAACCCAGGATTTCGTCTTCGTGAATGGTCCCATCTTCCAGGCTCCAACGGCAGACAAGTTTCTTGGCAATCTGAAACTGCTGGCAAAGACCACCGACCGCCTTGAAGGCACCAAACAGACGCTATCCGCTATATTGCGCGGCGTAAGTTCGGCGCTCGGTGCTGTCGGCATCGAAAGCCCGGCGATCAATTCGCTCGGCGGAGCCCCGAACGTCGATCCGCTCGGCGAAACCTATTACAGCGCCACGCCATTCCGATATGGCGGCTATATCGCGAAGTTTTCGATCGCTCCGGCCTCGCCGTCGCTAACCGCCCGCACCGGGAAGATCATCGATGCCTCCGATCGTCCCAACGCGATCCGCGAGATTGTACAGCAGGAGATGCGCGGCATCGACGGCATGTGGGAATTTCGTGTCCAGCTCTGCCGCGACATCGACAAGCAGCCGGTCGAGGATCCTACCGTTCGTTGGGACGAAGCCGAGGCGCCCTTCGCGCGCGTTGCGACGATACGGATCGGTCCCCAAGACAGCTGGGCGCCTGCCCTCGTTCAAGCAGTGGACGAAGACATGCGCTTCAGCGTTTGGACCGGCCTCGCTGCGCATCAGCCACTTGGCAATATCAACCGCGCACGCCGTGCGCCGTACCAGCACTCGGCCGAGTTTCGTGCCCGCTTCAATGGGTGCCCGGTTCACGAACCTGCAGCGTCGCCTGCAGTCGCTGCCACTTCGATTGTTCACCAGCCATGAACGACGCCGGGCCCGACGAAATCAAGTATGACGGTCCTGCCGGCGGTTGGGGTTCGCTGCGCGGCATTGCCAGCGTATTCGGCAAGGAATGGGCGACGCCGGCCGCGCTGGAGACACTGGCACGCCAGAACAAGCCCGGCGGCTTCATGTGCGTATCTTGCGCATGGACCAAACCCGAACACCCGCACCCGCTGGAGTTCTGCGAGAACGGCGCAAAGGCAACGCTGTGGGAATTGACCTCGCGTCGCTGCGATCCCGATTTCTTCGCCGCGCATACCTTGGCCGAATTACGAACATGGAGCGACTATGAGCTAGAGCAGACTGGCCGTCTCACCCATCCCATGCGCTTTGACCCGGCCAACGATAAATATGTGCCGGTCGAGTGGGAGGAAGCATTCGCAGCGATCGGCCGCGAGCTGAAGGCTCTCGCACCGAAATCGGCAGTTTTCTATGCGTCCGGCCGCGCCAGCTTGGAGACATCCTATCTCTATGCGCTATTCGCCCGGCTTTATGGCCATAACAATCTACCCGACAGTTCCAACATGTGCCACGAGACCACGTCGGTAAGTCTCAAAAAGGTCATCGGCTCGCCAGTAGGCACCTGCACCCTCGACGACTTCAATGCTTGCGATGCGATCTTTTTCTTTGGACAGAATACCGGCTCGAACAGTCCGCGCTTCCTTCACACGCTCAAGGACGCTGTCGAGCGTGGTTGCAAGATCGTCACCTTCAATCCGGTGCGGGAGAAAGGCTTGATCGAATTCGTCGATCCGCAGAACCCGATCCAGATGACCATCGGCAAGCCGACGAAACTGTCGAGCCTGTATCTCCAGGTTCGGCCGGGCGGCGACATCGCGGCCATCATGGGCATGATCAAGCATGTGCTCGCGGCCGATGAACAGGCGATGGCATCAGGCGCACGCATGCTCGACGGCGACTTTATCGCTGAACACACCCACGGCTTCGATGAATTCGTTGCGCAGGCACATCGCACCGAATGGGCAGATATTGAGCGCGAAGCCGGGCTTGATCGGGCCGATCTCGCTGCCGCTGCCGACATCTATTGCGAGGCCAAGAATGTGATCGCCATTTATGGCATGGGCGTTACCCAACACTTCCACGGCGCCGACACCATCGGAATGCTGGTCAATCTGCTGATGCTGCGCGGAAATCTCGGCAGGCCCGGTGCAGGCATTTCGCCGGTGCGCGGTCATTCGAATGTGCAGGGCCAGCGAACCGTCGGCATCTCCGAGAAACCCGAACTCGTTCCGCTTGATCACCTCGAGCGGCGGTTTGCCTTCAAGGCGCCCCGCGACAAAGGGCGCAACACCGTCGAGACCTGCGAGGGCATCATCGATGGCAGCGTGCAAGCCTTCATCGGCTTGGGTGGCAATTTCTTGCGTGCCATTCCAGAACGCGAGCAGATGGAAGCGGCTTGGCCAAACATGCAGCTCACGGTCCAGATCGCCACCAAGCTGAACCGCAGCCATTTGGTCAATGGCCAGGCGGCCTATCTGCTGCCCTGCCTCGGCCGGTCGGAGATCGATGAGCAGGCCTCTGGCCCGCAGACCGTCACAATGGAGGATTCGCTCAGCTGCATCCACGGCTCGCGGGGTCATCGCAGCCCGGCCAGCGATACGCTGCGCTCCGAACTCGCCATCGTCGCCGGCTTGGCAAAAGCGACATTGCAGCCAAACGACGCGGTGAGATGGGACGACTGGACCGCGGATTATGGGAAGGTCCGCGAACTGATTGAGGAAACTTATCCAGGCCAGTTCAAGCAGTTCAGCGCACGCATGTTCACACCCGGCGGCTTTTATCGCGGCAACAAGGTGCGCGACCGCATCTGGCAGACGGAATCCGGAAAAGCCGAATTTACCCGGCCCACATCGCTGAGTTCGGTCGGTGTCGCCGATAAAGCCGGCCGCTTTCGGCTCATCACCATGCGCTCCAACGACCAGTTCAACACGACGATCTACGGTCTATCTGACCGGCTACGCGGCATCGAGGGAACGCGCGACGTGCTGCTGATGTGCCGGGAAGACATCGCAGAACACGGCCTGCAGGCCGGCCAGCGCGTCACGCTGTTCTCCGATGCGGAAGACGGCGTCGCGCGCCGTCTCGATGGACTTGTGGTAACCGCCTTCGATCTCCCGCGCGGCTGTCTCGGCGCCTACTACCCCGAGGCCAATCCTCTCCTGCCGCTATGGTATCACGACCAACAGTCGAAGACGCCGGCTGCTAAGGGCATCCCAGTGCAGATCAAAGCGGAGCCTTAAGCCGCGCCGCATATCACCGCGGCAGCCCCCCGCTCTCAATAAGTGTTCGTCTCGCTCCACCTCTCGAGATCGGGTTTTTCCCATGGGATCCAACTGATCCTTCTCGAACGTCCCATTCCAAGGCTCATCGGTCTGGCTGGTTGGAGCTCGGCCGGTCTTTTGCCGGGGATCGTCATTTGGCATTTCTTTGCTCATAACTGCCCCCTTACGATCGCTTAGCAACAGGCTAACAGCCCTCGCTAAACACAGAGGCGCCGCTTTGGAAGGCGACGCCCATCATTTGTGCACTTCGAGCCGCGCACAGGCGAAACCGCCGACTATAATTTTACATCAAATTCCTCGCGCCCCTTCCAGCAAGTCAGACGCTTCGCTTTCACCCGGATGAGGACCAAGCCTGGCGTCTCAATCCCTTGTTCGAACCACTTGTCCAGGTCCGAATTCCAGTGCCGCTGAAAGGCAGCGTTATTGCGGACAAGATCTGCCTCACCTTCCACCGCAATATAGATCCCATCAGAGAAAATGCCCGCTTCCGAAGAAAAGCCGAGCGCGACTTTCGGATTTCCCTCGATATCGGAAATCACGCGCGCCGATTGCAGCGCAAAATAATATGAAGTGCCATCATAGGCGACGTCACCATTGTTGCTCATCGGACGATTTGCGATCTGGCCACCCTCGGTGTGGGTCGAGAGGATCGCGATGTCGATTCCGGCCATGTCCTTCGCGATGTCGGCGAGCGACTTTGTCATTTGGCGTTCTCCATAAAGGATGGGAAACCGCGCGTGTCGAACAACGTTCCGTTGTCACAATTTTGCCCGTCGAAGCTCGCCAACCAAGCGCCCGAATTGTGCTTGGCAGCGGCTCGGAACTTAGCCATCAACTGCACATTTCCCGATGCCGGTTCTGCAGCCGGTAGCCCCTTTTTTGAAGGAATACCGGGATGAAAACGCTCGCCATTGCCACGGCCGCATTGCTGACGATCACCATTGGCACTGCGTCGGCTCAATCAGTCGGTGAAAAAACCGGCGTCAATTCGGTCCTCGGGATTGCCCCGACCACAGCTGACTTTGTCAAGGAAGCGGCGCTGAGCGATCTGACCGAGATCGCGACAAGCAAGCTTGCCCAGGAGCGCGGCGACGCCGACGCAAAGACATTCGCAGCGCAGATGGTCACCGATCACACAAAAACCTCCGAAGAATTGAAAGCGCTCGTCTCCGGCGGCGTGAAAGCCGAGCTCCCCGCCGCGCTGGACGACGCTCACCAGAAGAAGGTCGATAAACTAAAAGATGCCAAGCCCGAAGATTTCACGGCCGATTATGCCTCGATGCAAGTCAGCGCGCACAAAGACGCAGTGTCGCTGTTCGAACGCTATGCTAAGGGCGGCGAGGATGCGAAGCTGAAGGACTGGGCCGGTAAAACACTTCCCCATCTGCAGCATCACCTCGAAATGGCGCAGAACTTGAACAAGAAGTAGCACACGTGGCAAAAAGGAGGTCTGTTCTGTAGAACAGGCCTCCTTTATGACGACCGTTTAACTTTGCATCAAGGCGGCGGCGCAAGACCAGAGCCATTGGTTATTCGGGCATCGGCTCTGGTGACTGCGGCGCGGCCTCGTTTCCCGGCTCATCTGCTTCAAGTTCGCTTTTGGCCTGATGCCAGAACTCCTCGTGCCGCCCCTCCGGCCGCCCCGCCTTTTCCCAGAGACCATGCGCGTACTCTCGAATTTGATCCTCGGAATATTTCGGCATGACGTCCTCCTTGAAGCCGAGCAACCTGCAAGGCGCAAAAGCGTTCCCCATAGTCATTCAACGAGCGAAAGGGATTGGGCGTTATCCATCGCTTGCGGAACCAATTCACATTGTGGTTGTCATAACTGCGGCCGAGCAATCCGCCGGCCTTTTCTCACGAAAATGATTGCTCGTACGAATGACTAAGAAAGTCGCGATCATCGGATCAGGGCCCACCGGCATCTACACATTCGCCGGGCTAGTCGCGAAAAGCGATCCGCTCTCGATCACCATATTCGAGGTGGAATCGGATCCGGGGAAAGGGACGCCCTATCACCCCGATATTAACGACCAAGCCATGCTCGCAAATATCGCGAGCGTCGAATTGCCCCCCATCCGTGAGACGCTGGTCACATGGCTGCGTCGTCAAACCGATGAGGAGTTGGCTCGCCTTAACGTCCTCCGATCGCAGATCAAGGACCGCGAATTCTACCCACGCGTGGTGATCGGCGAATACTTGCAAAGTCAGTTTTCTCAGCTGATCGAAGACGGCACGGCAAATGGACATTCAATCGAGGTAAAAGCCGCGCATAGGGTCATGGACATCCGGCTGCGCGAAAACGACATTCAGGTGACCGCCAAGCCTTTAAGGGGCGACAGCAAGGAATATGCCTATGACCACGTGGTCATGGCGACTGGACACAACTGGCCGGAAACCACGGAAATCAAGCCCGGCTTCTTCATTTCGCCCTGGCCTGCGCCATGTCTGAAGTCGATCAGCGCCTGTCCCGTCGGCATCCTCGGGACATCATTGAGCGCAATCGACGCGCTGATGACGGTCGCAACCGCACATGGGGTGTTCTATCTCGACCCGGCTGGACAGCTTCAATACCGATCGGCCGTCGGGAGCGAGGCTTTTCGCGGCACCCTCATGTCCCGTAAAGGCTTGCTGCCGGAAGCGGATTTCCACTGTGATTACCCGTATAGGCCGCTTCGAATATGCACCCCGCAGGCCGTTGATGCGCTCGTTCAAAGCGGCCCGGCCCATCTCCTTGACCGCACTTTTGCGCTTTTCAAAGACGAGCTTGCAGCCGCTGATCCGGAATACGCAGCATCATTTGGACTAGCGCTGCTGAGCGTCGAGACGTTTGCCGATGCGTATTTTGCCCCGCGCGAGACTGCCGACCCTTTCGTCTGGGCGGCCGAGAATCTTGCAGAAGCGGAATTAAACAAGGCAATCGAACGCACGGTTGAATGGCGCTATGCAATTCTTCGGATGCACGAAGTCGTTGCACGCGTTGTTCCACACCTCGATGAAGCCGACCTGAAACGTTTTAATCGCAAACTCAAGACGGTGTTCGTGGACGACTATGCCACCGTTCCGCATCAATCCATCCATCGGATGCTTGCGCTCAAGCGCGCCGGGAAGCTCGATGTTCTTGCACTGGGAAACGATTACTCGCTCGATACAGACAGCGTGGCGCGTGGAGCTGTTGTCACGATCGAAGGGAAGCGGATCTCATTTAATGCCTTCATCGATGCCACGGGCCAATCGGCATTGTCAGCACGGGATCTGCCGTTTCCGAGCTTGATCGAACAAGGCGTTGTCAAGGCGGCCGCGACACGCACAGCCGTTCGAGTGCTGGGGTTGGAGGAAGAGGACATCGTACGTATCGGCGGCATCGACCTGGATGCCGCATTCCGCCCGATCTTTACGGAGCCCCTCTGTCACAACCTCTATTGTGCCGCGATTTCGTTTCTCTTGCACAAGCTTCCATTTGTGCAGGGGCTGACCAGCGCGAAGGAAATCGGCGAGATCGTGTCGAGGGCAATACTTGGTAAGGATTTGGCTCTCGGGTCCACCATCATGCCGATAGGAACGGCTCAACTGCATTCATCGAGGGACACCATGTCGCCGACCACTGCAATGCCTTCGCTCATCACCGAGCAGTAGACCCCGAGGCTACGGCGATTGTGGCGCAGGATGGCTCGCAAGATCTCAGGGTCTTCTCCCAAGCCGGGTTGCGAAATCAGCGTTATTCCGCATCTCTTGGTTTCTTCTTCGACGCGAAGTCCGATCGAACCGATGTGCAGTCGGTGGCGGAGCCAGGACGCCTCGACAAAGTCGTCGTCGGGCCCGTCGATGAGCAAGGTCGGACGAAAGCGACGGGCATCGATATCGCTTGCCGGCAGGATTCTGGCGAGCCGACGCAGCGCCCCCATCGTCAGGATATGGACGGGAAAATGCGGATGGCGATGCTCCGCACCCGGAAATCCATTGGCGCTGCCATCGCCCAGTTTTCCGACAACGACGCCAAAGCCAAAATAGTCCGACAGCATCGTGTTGATCGAGGGATCGCTAATCGACTCCACCGTGCCATCAGGAAACGAAATAAGCGGCGCATCGCCATCTATGTCGCGTGCAGTAAGGTGGAGCGCAGGGCGCCAACGCTGATCTTTCTCCGGCGCTGCTGGCGTTCCAGTCAGACGATCGAGCAACACAAATTTGCGATCGCCCGGAGCGCCTGAGCGGGCTATCCGAATAACCCCTACCCTTTCGCCTCCCACCGAAGCCACAGGGTAACGCCAGATTTCGGTAATCGACCCAACTTGGTTCAAGTGAAGCTCGCTATCGGCCTGTCAATTCGTGCTGACTGTTGAACAGAAAAGCGGGAGCGCCGTTCCAAGGGTCAGCAACGCGTGCCAGCGACAGGATTACTCAGCTTGTATCGCCGCTGCGATGCTCGCTGAAGACTGCGCAGGCCTAGCTTCCAGCTGCCGAACAAGGCGTAGGCACCAGTGGGAACGAGCAGGACGTTGCCGCATCGTCTAGCGTAGCTTCGAGGTGCAAAGCGGCGCTCATCAGCGCGTCTCGCCGCGCAACCGCCGTTCCCACCAGTCTATAAATCCCTGGGAAGACGCGCTCTCCGCAGCAGCTTCCTCCGTCGTGAAGAGTCCGGGGAGTGTTTCAATACTGCCATTCGGCCAATACACCTCGATGGCATAACCATCACCGAGCCACACGATCTCGTACTTCGGCGTAGGCATTTGCGCCTCTTTTCGGAACTCACAGCCGCTGCTCGCCTCACCTATTTTGGTGAAACGAAAAAATCACAGGTCAGAAATACCACGCGGCGACCTGAAATTAATGTCGGCTAACCGACAGACACTCTGTCGATCAGTCGCTAGACCAAAGTCGATATCGAACATAACCATTATAGAGCAACACGTGTCTTCTGCGAGCCTTGTCCCGTGCCCAGCCTGCAACCAGAGGCGCGATCTGATTGCTATCAAGCGCGACCCCGAGGGTAAGGGCGAAATACGTACCTTTCGGTGCGCCGCTTGCGACGAGACGATGAGGTACCTCTTCCGCGGTCGAGGTGAGCCAATCAACCTCGGAAACAAACCGCCTCACGCCTGAACCCGGAACATTTCCGCTGTAAGCTTCCTTGTTTGAACGAGGAGAGGTTCATGCGCTCAAAACTATTGATTGCCGTTACTTTGGCTATCGCGATGTCCGCCTCAGCTTGGGCTCAGAGCGGGGGTGGCGGAGGAAGTTCGGGCGGTAGCGCGAGCACTGGTGGCGGATCAGTTGGCGCGGGACCAGCCGGCGACTCCAGCGCGGCCCAGAGGGGTGCCGTGAATGCGGTCGAACGACAAAATGGATCGAATGACACCAAAGCCGTCCCGTCGCCCTCCACAACGGACTCGTCGAGCTCGCCCTCATATGGGCAATCATCGGCGGGCTCGGCTGCAACTCGATCGCTTGGCAGCACTAATACAGGTGTGATGAAAAATCTCAATGCGGCCGCGCCATCGGCGGACAACGCTGGAGCGAGTGTGGCGCCGGCGGGGCGCGTTGGGGACAAAACACCCAGCCGCGACTTCCGATAACGATCGATGAAACGGCCCACCCATGCGGTCCGTTTCGTTCGATCCACCCTTCATATCTCTTTAGCCGATGAACCTCGTTTTATTTGACGCCGCCGCCAGCCGAACTTGCCGAGCCTTTTGCCGAGCTAGCTGGGCTATTTTTGCCGCTCATCGAGTTGGCACTGTTCGTGCCACCAGCTTTGCCACTCATCATCTTCGATGTGGATTTGCGTGGCTTGGCGTCGGCAAAGGTTGCGGTCGAGCTGATAGCGAAAGTGGCGAGGGCGAGAATCGCAAATATCTTCTTCATGACAAGACTCCCTGTTGTCGCCGTTGAACATCACTGTGTTAGCAAAGTTCCGCGGATCATAAGACGTCTTCGATCAATCCGAAGGCTTTTGCCTCTTGTGCCTCCAGATACCAGTTGTCGGGAGCTTTCCGCTTCACCTCGTCCAATGAGATCTGCGATCCCCGGATGAGGTTCTCAAAGCCCTCATTTTGTATCTGGATAGAACATTCGATCTCATTAAGTGTCGCCTTCACGGCCGCCATACATGTGGTTAGCGGGCCGTCGATGACGAGCGTTTTGGACATTTTCCGCTCATGCACCATCAGCCGACTGCCGCGGGTCACGTAGCGATTTTCACGGGTAAAGAAGCTCATGAAGGTGACGCCTGCAGAGTAAATTGCCGCCTTGCCCAGAAAAACGAACCGGGACCCTGCCGAAATTTCGGAGCGAAACCGGATATCCTCACCCATCATCCGTGCCACTTCGGGATCGCCCCCGAGCGTCGATAGCTCGATCACGACAAAATCTCGCCCGGTCGCATCATCGAGTTGGCGACGAAAGGCCTTATACATTTCGTGATCCACGACGCCGGAAAGCAAAATTGCTGGGGAGCTGAAATCCTTCGGCTGCAGAGTTGCGACGACCATGTTCGAGTTCTTCCCTTCGGCACGAAATCTACCGCAACGAACGCTGCGTAAAAAAACGAGTTCCTTTGCACGGATCATTTCGATGAAGACCAACATCTAGTGCCGTTCTGGATCATCAAGGCGGCGCTTCCACATCTCAAGCCCGGGTCGGCTATCATCGGCACCTCCTCGGCACAGGCGATGATCCCTCCCCTGAACTGTATGACTACGCACAGACCAAAGCGGCGACCACGAATTATGTGAGGTCACTCGCGAAGCAACTCGCGTTCAAGGGTATCCGCGTCAATGCGGTAGCTCCGGGGCCAATCTGGACACCGCTGCAGTTATTGGGCGGCGCGACCATGGAAAGCTCGAAAAGTTCGGCGGCATGACACCTCTGGGCCGGCCAGGGCACCCCGTCGAATTGGCCTCGATATACGTCCAACTCGCGGCCGCAGACGCAGGTCATGCGACAGGACAAGTCTACGGCGCGGTTGGCGGCTCCGGTCAGCCCTAAGGGGGCATGCGGCGACTTCAAGCGCCGCCCAATGGGCGGCGGTTTTACATCTTCAGTTGGAGATCCGAGCGGAAACATTTGTGATCTGACCCGCAAGCCCTGCGGCAGAGAGGCAGAAGTCTCTCGGATTTAACGACAACCCCGGCGCCGTTCCGCCGGGTGATCTGCATATCCAATCGCGAGGACAGCCATGTTACGGCTTCTTCACTTCGGGCTCTCGGGACCACAGTCGTAAATCGCCAAGCATCGTCACGAAAGCTGTGATGTCCTTCTTTGCCTTCAGCGCGACAACGCCTTCGTCCAACACGTCGGCGATCCCGGCCTTTTCGAATAGGGGAACCGCGGCTTCGACATAGGCGATAAATTTGCAATGCGCGAAGGCGTCTGCAACGAAGTCGCGTGCCGTTGATTCTGCCAGCAAATCGGCTACCCCGGCCTCCCCCGGTAGAAGCGCCACCGCATCGAAGAGCACCGAAGGTCCACCGTCGATCATTTCATCGGCCTCGATCAGTGTACCGTCTTCGGCTTCTGCGCCGGTGACTTTCGGCGCCACGATCTCGCACATGCCGCCTTCCTTCACGACCGCGGTTTTCAGTGCGGTCAGGAGCTTGGCATCGACGCCATCCGACACCAGGATTCCAAGCTTGCGCCCTTCGAACCGCTTTGGACCCTTGGCGATGATGCTGAGCGCCGCAGAGGGATCCAAATCCGTTCGCGTCGGGACGGCGGCATCAGCGGGGTCAGGCATTTCGCGCAGCCCTAGCTTTTCGCCAACTTTTTTCGCGAGAGCCTCGTCGATGTTGAGGAGATGCGATACCATCCGTTCGCGGATCACTGGCGTCTTCACCTTGCTGAGTTCGAAGGTCAACGCGGCGGCGAGATGTTGCTGCTCCACCTCTGTCTGACTGATGTAGAACTGCCGGGCCTGGCTGTAGTGGTCAGCGAAGCTCTCGGGCCGTAGCCTCCGCTTCTCTCCAGCTTCGCTGTCCGGAAAGCTTGTGAATCCTCTGTCAACCGATTCCCTCGGACCGACGCCGAACGAGTTTGGTTGATAGTTGACGCGGCCTACCGGATTCCGCATGGCCATGTGACCGTCCTGTTGGAAATGGGCGAACGGGCACTTCGGTGCGTTGATCGGAATATGGGTAAAATTTGGACTTCCCAGGCGTTTCAATTGCGTGTCGAGATAGGAGAAGTTGCGCCCCTGCAGCAGAGGATCGTTGGAAAAGTCGATACCGGGGGGCACGTTCTGGGTCATAAACGCCACCTGCTCGGTTTCGGCAAAGAAGTTGTCTGGCATGCGATCGAGAACAAGCCGACCGACCGGCACTGGCGCCAGGATCTCTTCCGGAATGATCTTCGTGGGATCGAGCACATCAAAATCAAACTTATCAGCGAAATCCTGGTCGAACAGTTGGACCTGCAACTCCCATTCCGGATAGTTGCCTGTTTGGATGGCCGTCCAAAGATCGCGCCGATGGAAGTCGGGATCTGCGCCGTTGATCTTCACGGCCTCGTTCCACATCACGGACTGCAGGCCAAGCTTCGGCTTCCAATGGAACTTCACGAAGCTGGATTCACCCTTCGCGTTGACGAAGCGGAAGGTGTGGACGCCGAAGCCTTCCATGAACCGGAAGGACCGCGGAATGGTTCGGTCTGACATCTGCCACATGACCATGTGCATGCTTTCCGGGGTCAATGAGATGAAGTCCCAGAAATTGTCGTGCGCCGACTGCGCTTGCGGAAATGCGCTGTCCGGCTCCTCCTTTACGGCATGTACGAGATCCGGAAACTTGATGGCGTCCTGGATGAAGAACACCGGAATGTTGTTTCCGACGAGATCCCAATTGCCTTCCTGCGTATAGATCTTCACTGCGAACCCACGCACGTCGCGGGCGAGGTCGAATGATCCCTTGCTGCCAGCAACCGTGGAGAAGCGGACGAAGGCCGGCGTTTTCTCACCCGCGCGCTGGAATAAATCGGCGCGGGTGTATTTCGCCAGCGACTTGTAATTCTCAAAGAAACCATGAGCAGCGTATCCACGCGCATGAACCACGCGCTCCGGGATGCGTTCATGGTCAAAGTGAAAGATCTTCTCGCGAAAGTGGAAGTCTTCGATCAGGGTCGGTCCACGGGCACCCACCTTCAGGGAATTCTGGTCGTCTGACACCGGTCCGCCCTGGGCCGTCGTCAGGACATCGCCATTCTTGCCCACGATCTGATGAAGTTCGCCGCCGTTGCCGCGGGCGAGCTTTTGATCATGAATGATAGCGCCCGCTTCCGATCGTTTCGTGGACTTGGCCATGTTACCAGCTCCGTTTGGAAGGATTCAAATTGCGCCTGTCAACGGTAGCATTCCCCACACGTTCCCGGGCAAATACCGCTTTTGCAGCCGCAATTCGCTTGGCAGGTCTTTTCGTGCGGACCGTTTTTAATTGGAAGCTCGGATGCAGATTTCGACCAGTGCTACCGGTGCCGGTTCACAAATATCTGCCAGCTGTCGGCGAGCTCGATCTGAACGTCGAACCTCTTCGCGCAAAGTGATAGAGGCGCGTCGAGGCTCTTGTTGGCGGAGCTGCAGAGAACTTCCTTGGCAATAATAACGCGATAGCCGAGATCCACCGCGGTGAGTACCATCGAAAGGACGCAGACATCGGTTTCGGCGCCGCTGATCACAAGCGTATTGACGCGTTTCACAGGTAACCATTTTTGAAGGCGACTATTGGAGAAGGCCAAATAGATATGCCTGTCGGATACCGTCGCGGGAGGCACGAACGCTTTCAATTCTGGCAAAGGATCGAGAAGCCTGATCGACCTCCTCGCGAGTAATGCGCCGCCACTTGGCATAATAGGCTCGCTGACCCGACTTCCTGCAAGGCGAAGGATTCAGTCACACGATACTTTGCTCATCTGGAAAAGAGGCAATATCCATCGGAGATCGCCTTCGCATGTAATGGTCGAGAACGAAAAGGCGGATGGCAGACGAAAGGTTCGATTTCGGCGCTCTTCCATCATCGATTCTGGTCGTCATATCGAAGACGGTGACGCCCTCGTCCCGGGCAATTTCCTTCAGTGCCGACCAGAATTCGTCCTCCAGACTGACGCTGGTTTTGTGTCCCGCGATCTCCAGAGAACGCTTGTGGATGGTGGATTTCACGCAAACCTCCAGATCCGTACCTCAGATTGCATCTGCCTTAGATCGCGATCAAATGTTGGAATTTCCCGCCCGGAGATTACTTCCACTTTTCTCCCAACGCTCCGGTGGCCTTTAGCTCCGCCCGCACTTTCCGGACTCCCGGCAGTGGCTTTCCGAGCTCGCGCGCTTTCTTCTGGACGGCGGAAGAAGGCCTGCGGAGCGCGGCACTGGCGCGCATTAATGTCGCTCCCTCGTCCGACAACTTCTCGAGCCACGCAATGTCCTCGCTGGTCCAAGCCTTGCTGATGGGCATCATGTCTCCGCAAAACCTCCTCGCACACCGAGTTTGCTGCGGCTTCAGTCGGATGGGCGACATACGTCAGTTAAAAGTACCTTCCCAAAACTGGCCACATCTGGTCGGATGTCGCACCGGAGGGATAACAATGCAGCCGAAGACAGATCAGCAACGCGGCCTAGCCCGACTTTTCGGCGAAGTTGCAAACAAAACGTCGCTTTTGGCGGGGCGCGCGACGACTTTTGCCATTGCGTCTGCCGTCGTCATCATCTGGGGCGTGACCGGGCCCCTGTGCGGCTACTCCGGCGAAAAATCGGTCCGCCGAACCGGCCAGAAGGCCCGCGAAGCCGCCGATCTAGCCGTCAAATGAAAGCTCCTCATCGGTGACAGTGAAGCTGCCCTGATGGGCCAAGGCTTCAGGGAACCAACGGGTTTCTCACGGAGTATGGACTAGAAGACATTTTGAAACTTGCTTTGCCCCAAGACGATCCCTCGCACGCGACTTATATTCATGGTCCTAATTCCTGCGATCCAATCTCCTGTCTTCCCCCATCCGCGAACGTCGGGCGCCGTCCGTATTAGTTGGAGGTCTGTTTGCGTCGTGTCCTGAGGGTCAAGAAATCCGAATGCGGGGGTGGCTGGGCCGTCGAACATCGGCGGGCACCGGGCGTCTGGATCGAGCTCGCGGGTCTCTATTTAAACGAAGAAGCGGCTTCCGCATGGATCGACGAGAAGGGCGAGCAGTATCTGTCTGCCGAACGGCACCGTAGGACTGCCGTCATACGCCGTAACAACGTGCATCTGTCCGGTCGCGGCGATACGGCGATGGTCTTCGCGCACGGGTTCGGATGCGATCAACAGATGTGGCGCTTCGTGGCTCCACAATTCGAGAACGACTTTAAGGTTGTCCTCTTCGATCATGTCGGTTCGGGCAGATCCGATGTCTCGGCATACAGCAGCGAGAAGTACGCGTCTCTTAACGGATACGCGGCGGACCTCACCGAGATCGGAGACATTTTAGGGCTCAGGGATGCGGTGTTGGTCGCCCATTCGGTCAGCGCGATGATCGCAGTGCTCGCATCGGTCGCGGCTCCGGCGATGTTCGGACGCCTTGTTTTGATCGGACCATCCGCACGCTACATCGACGACATCGGATACATCGGCGGGTTCTCGCAGGACCGCATTGATGAGCTCCTTAAGTTTCTTAAAAGCAACTACACCGATTGGGCTGCGGCGATGGCGCCGGCGATCGTCGGCAATCCGGACCGCCCTCACCTCGCCGAAGAGCTCAGCGATAGCATCTGCCGCATGAATCCTGAGATCGCGATGGAATTTGCACGCGTCACGTTCACGTCCGACAGCCGAGCCGAGCTACCGAACGTTGCGCGCCCCTCGCTGATCCTGCAGTGCTCGGAAGACGCCATTGCTCCGCTCGAGGCGGGTGCTTACGTCCATCATGCCATCCCAGACAGCACGATGACCGTCATGAGGGCTACTGGCCACTGTCCGCACCTCAGCGCGCCTCGGGAGATCATCGCTGCAATTAGAGCCTTTGCCTGAAACCTTTCCAGCTTCGGCCCATTGCCGAGGCAGCACGCGCCGGGTGTCAACCGGTCGCAATGGGGATGATGGACGCGACGATTTTGCCGGTTTCTCGCCGCGACAGCAACGCATCGGTACGCGTGGCAATCTAACCCGTTCTCGGCGCGTGTCCCCTTGTCGGGGGCAACACATCACATCGTCGCGTCCTCCAAATCCAAAGCCCCCACGCGACTGATCGACAGTGCGTTCGTCCGAAAACGGTAGTTCAGGATTTATGATGACAGATATCTTTGCTGGCCGCTGTGTGAACGGACCCAAGGCCGGCGAGCGTCTTAGCGCGCCTAGCAACAGTGTGCCCGTCATCGCGCCTGGAAGCGATACTGAAGGACAGCTCATCGGGTTTTATGAGTACGACGCCGGTGAATGGAAGTGGCTTCCAGAGATATCTCCCAACCTGGGCGATCGGCTCCGGTGATGTGCGCTCCGATTGGCTACGCCCCTCAATTGGTTTATTATTCGGAAGTCCGCTTTGCGCCAAATGCGGTCGTCGAATGAAGGCAATCGCGAGTAGGCCTACCGTAGACGGGTACAAACCTCGGCCCTCATTATGCCGATTGCCCGAGCGCGATACCTCCAATCGCTGCGATTGCAGAGTTCGCGTCATATTCTGCACGAACGTTGCCTGCAAAAAGCTCGTGGTCCACCGATTTTCGCCTCACCCACTTGCCAGCGGCCGGACGTACATATTCCAACGTCCCCGCATCACGGTGCGTGTCATCCAGAGTGCCCCCAACAAGCCCCTGTCTGAGCTGGGTTTAGGAAATCCAGGAACGACGAGTCTTGATGGCGGGCGATGGGCATTGCCTTCGGCGCCTTCCACCAGATCGTATCCTGCCCCAATCGAAAGCCAGACCAACCTGCCAGAAGTTCAGCATTCCGGTACATTGAGCGCCACCCCGCCGCGAGATGTTTCCCGATATTTGTCGAGCATGTCATGTCCGGTCTGACGCATCGTCTCAATGACCTGATCGAGCGACACATGATGCGCGCCATCACCCGCCATCGCCAGGTAGGAAGCATTCACAGCCTTCACGGCACCGAAGGCGTTCCGTTCGATGCAAGGAATTTGTACGAGACCGCCAACTGGATCGCAGGTCATGCCCAAGTGATGCTCTATGGCGATCTCGGCGGCGTTCTCGATCTGCTCGTTCGACCCGCCGAGCACCGCGGTCAATCCTGCGCTCGCCATCGCAGCCGCTGACCCCACCTCCCCCTGGCACCCGACCTCGGCCCCGGAGATCGAGGCATTCTGTTTGATGATGCTGCCGACGGCTCCAGCCACCAGACGGAGGGTACGCATTCCCTTACGATCACTGCCTTCGCAGAAATCACGATAGTACCGCAACACGGCTGGAACGACGCCGGCGGCGCCATTCGTCGGAGCCATGACGATCCGGCCTCCTGAGGCGTTCTCCTCGTTCACCGCTATGACGAAGGCCGAGATGTAGTCGAACGGCTCGCTCGGTGAGCGACTATTGCTCAGTTGAGCGTCCTGCAGGCGAGCATATAGCCCCTGAGCTCGCCGCTTAACTCGAAGGTTTCCCGGAAGCGTATTCGAATTCGATCGGTGTCAAGAAGAGCTACCTTGATCAGAACCCCGACACAGTCCGCAAGTTTGTGAAGGCTGCGATGCGTGGTTGGAAGTACACGATGGAGAATCGCGACGATGCCGCGGCGATTATGGTCAAAGCAGTGCCATCGCTGGACAAAGCGATCGTCCGCGAGGAAATCGACCTGCTGGAGCGCGTCGCAATCAACTCCGACGTAAGGCAGAACGGCTAATCGCCGAAGCACTTCCGCATGAACCGCCCAAGCCGCCCGTCAATTGGAGAAGGATGACGTCGTCCCTTCACTGATGGCTGCCCTGTCAAACGCCGCGCATGGTCATTTGCCGACGTTCGGATGCGAAATTCTTGTTCTCCAAGTAGTCCTATTTAATTCTCAACGCAGTCCTTTCTTGTACTCGCCGCGTTCCAATTCACCATCGATTTTCATCAGCAAAATCAGATAGTTATAAAATTTCTTCATTGCTTCCGCCTTCCACATGGGCTTCGCTGGGCCGGATCGAATCAGAGAACCAGCGGAGTTCTGCAACGTGCATAGCTGCCCAACAGAGGGAGCCGGCATGCCCCTGAGGGCAATGCCATGGGTTGCACTGTGCGCTGGCTGATCACGAAGCGCATGACGACCTGGATCAGAAACATGGTGCTGACCTGGCCAGGCGAGACCATCTCCTGGAAGGAGGTGTGCGCTGTTGTGACTAAAGAGTATCCCGCCGGTCACTGGCGCCGACAAACACTCTCCAGGAACAAGGACATTCAAGCAGCATTTGAGAGCACAAAACGTCGATTGCACCTGCAAGCCGACGGTCGACGCACGAATGGAAAAGCACCGCGTCGCGCCCCGAGTGATGGAGCAAACTCCGGGACGTGGGACTACCATCTTGATGAAATAGCCAAGTTGCATGGTCGCATAGCCGGCCTAGAGAAAACCATTGCCGGGTTGGAGCGACAATTTGTCCGGTGGCAGGCAAACGCGGACAAGGAAGGCCTAACCCTCCAGAAGCTCGATGCCCCCATCCCACGTGCAGATTTGGGCTGGGTCGACAAATAAAATCGACACATCCCGGTGACGAGCTGACTATCCGTCCCCCAAATTCATCTCGAACCAATTTGAAGCTCTACATATGTCCCTGCCGCTGAGGACGGCCGTTTTTGCGCGCTTTAATCTCCTCACTGGAGAAACAATGCCTTTCGCAGACTGTCGGTTACATATTCTGAGCGGATGCCTATTTCGCGTTCCAGCTCAATGAGATAAGTGTTCAGTTACATACATACAGACAGTTTTCCTGATTGAGATCGCACCTGACACTGATCGCGCTTCGGGCCAAGACTTCGCGTCAAGGCCCGGAGCGCCGCTCCAAGGACCATCGGGTGTCTATTTCTGGCGAGTGATCCAATGACAGCGACGTCGGCCATTTCCTTCACCCACGACGTCCTCGAGCGCTTCCTGCGCTATGTCGTGATCGACACCCAATCCGATCCCGCCTCGCCCACCTGCCCTTCCACAGCCAAGCAGAAAGACCTCGGTGCCTTGCTGGCGCGCGAACTGCAGGCGCTTGGGCTCGAGGACGCGCATCTCGACGAGCACGGTTATGTCTATGCCACGATCCCGGCGACGTCCGACAAGCCCGTGCCGGTGATCTGCTTCTGCTCGCATATGGATACGTCGCCGGACTGCAGCGGCGCCAATGTGAAGCCGCAGATCGTGCGCAGCTATCAGGGCGGCGACATCGTGCTGCCCGCGGACAACACGCAGGTCATCCGCGTCAAAGATAATCCGGCGCTCAAGGACCAGATCGGCCACGACATCATCACCACCGACGGCACCACGCTGCTCGGCGCCGACAACAAGGCCGGCATCGCCGAGATCATGGATGCTGCACGTTTCCTGATCGCCAATCCCGATATCAAGCACGGCATGATCAAGATCCTGTTCACTCCGGACGAGGAAATCGGCCGCGGCGTCGATAAGGTCGACCTGAAAAAGCTCGGCGCCGATTTCGCCTATACGATGGACGGCGAGACCGCCGGCCATATCGAGGACGAGACGTTCTCGGCCGATGCAGCGGTGATCACCATCACCGGCGTTGCCGCGCATCCTGGCTTCGCCAAGGGCAAGATGGAGCACGCCATCAAGATCGCCGCAGAGATTGTTGCACGACTACCAAAAGACGCGGCGCCGGAAACCACCGAGGGCAAGCAAGGCTTTCTGCACCCGACAGGCATTTCAGGCGGGCTCGAGCAGGCAACGCTCAGCCTGATCGTCCGCGACTTCACCGAAGACGGGCTGCAGGAAAAGGAAACACTCCTCCAATCCATCGTCGATGACGTGCTGACGTCCTATCCGCATTCGACGGCATCAATGGCCGTCACCCAGCAGTATCGCAACATGAAGAAGGTCATCGACCAGCACCCGCATGGCATCGACTACGCCATCGAGGCGATCCGCCGTACCGGCCTGACACCGGTGCGCGGCAGCATCCGCGGCGGCACCGACGGCTCTCGGCTGTCATTCATGGGCCTGCCCTGCCCCAACATCTTTGCCGGCGAGCACGCTTTCCATGGCCGCACCGAATGGGTCAGTGTGCAGGACATGGAGAAGGCTGCCGAAACCATCGTGCATCTGGCGATAATCTGGGAAGAGCGGTCGAAATAACCGGGCTACGCCTCAGGTATTCTAAAACCTTACGCCATCCGTCACGCGCACCGAGACCTTCGGCGGCACGATCAAATTTGCAGTGTGTCCCTGCATTCGCCTTCCGGCTGATTGCGTCCGCACGACACCTCGTTATCCTGTGCAGAACGGCTCACGAAGCGCCTCAGCGCGGGAATGGCCGATGGCGTCCGTGCTTTCAGAAAATTGATACGGATCGGATGCGGGAGCGCCGATGAATTCGTTCAGGGGAAAATATTTTCAGGACGCGCTAGCGGCGATCGAACGGATTGGCGCTGCGCAGACTCCTACCGTCGTCGGCGAGATCGTGTCTGCCACCGCAGCCATGTTCGGCTATGGCCATGCCTGCTTTCTCGCCTCGGCAGGAAGCCACCAGCCATTCGAAGACCGCGTGCTGTGGCGCGTCTGGCCGAAGGGCTGGGCCGACCAGTATCGCAGCTCCAACTTCTACGCGCACGATCCCGTGGCACCGCGCATCCGCCGGCATGCAGAGATGTTCGCATGGTCGGACATTGCGCTGGATGACGTGAGCCCCGCGTCGCGTCACATCATGGAAATCGCGGCTGTCGACTACGACCTGCGCTACGGTCTCTGCGCCCCCCTGCACGGCATGAACGGCTATCAAGCCGGGCTATCACTTGCAGGCCACGAGGTCGAACGCACGCCCGAGGCCAATTCGGCGATCGAACTCGTCACCATGTATGCGTTCAACCGCTTCGCCATCCTCCGCTCGCGCGAGCAGACCAGGCCGGCTCTGCTCAGCGCGCGCGAACGCGAAGTGATGAGCTGGGTCGCCGCCGGCAAGACGGCGTGGGATACGAGCGTGATCCTCAACATCTCCGAGGACACCGTGAACAAGACAGTGACGGCGGCGATGCACAAGCTGAATGCGCATACTCGCGCACAGGCTGTGGCCGAGGCAATCAAGCGCGGCCTGATCACCTTCTGATTTGGCGCTTGTCAATCCCCTGCCCACGGAATGTCGCGATCCGCCCACTCATGAAATTTTCCCACGCAAGGCAGCGTGGGGCGATTGTCATGATCGAGATCATCAATAGCGAGAACACGAACTACCACGCCGATCTTCTCGACAAGCAGTTCCGGCTGCGTCACGACATCTTCGTCAAGGATCGCGGCTGGACCGATTTCGACATCGACGGCACCCACGAGCGCGATCAATATGACGACGCCGCCGCGGTCTATCTCGTTGCGGCGAATGAAATCGGCAGCGTGGCCGGCGGCTATCGGCTTTATCCCACCGTGCTGCCGCATATGCTGAGCGAACAATTTCCGCACCTGGTCGAGGGCGCGATCATCCGGCGCAGCGACGTGCTCGAATTGACGCGTTTTGCCATGCGAAAATCCGAGCGCCGCAGCCGGCACTATTTCGAGCTGCTCGCGGCGATCCAGGAATATGGGATGATGGAGGGCTTGTCGGGGTTTACCTCGGTGATCAATCCGCTGCGCATTCCGATCCTGCAGGGTTTTGGTTTCGATATCGAACCGCTCGGCCTGCCCGCCATGATCGACGGCGAATCCACCATTGCCGTCCTGTTCCACGTCAATGAGCAATGCCACGCCCGCGTGCGGGACAAGGTGGCGATCCACGAAACCGTATTCGGCGCCGCCACGGCCTCGCGCCAGATTGCCTGAGCCCCCATGAGCGAATGTCACCTGAAACTGATCCAGGGCGGGAAAGACGCCGACGACCTGATCGTCACCATGCTGCACGCGCTGAAACTGGCGGATTCGTGCCGGTCGGAAACCACCTACAACCTGCTGCGGATGGCGCTGCTGAACGAGGGAATCGAGATCGCGAAGGGATTGGAGCGCTGACCGCCGGAGACGACTTGCCGTCCCGAAGCGCGGGCGCTAAACAGACGCCGTGGCATTGGCCATGGGCGGCTAGCTCAGCTGGTTAGAGCATCTCGTTTACACCGAGAGGGTCTGCGGTTCGAATCCGTAGCCGCCCACCAATTTTCCTCAACCGTCACTCCATCGCCTGCCCCGGCAGCGCCGCCAGTTCGCTGGCCCATGGGATCGCGGAGCGGCACCAGATCTGCCGCGATGGTCTGAGTTCATCCCGCTGTGCGATGCTGCCCCAGCGCAGGCTCCAGATGCCGCCGCGTGGACCCTCATCACAGGCAAAGAGCGGCGTGCCGCAATCACCGCAGAAGTGCTGCAACCGGATTCGTCCGCTATCTCCAGTTTTGCGATAGATGCGCGTGTCGCCTGACACGATTTGCACATCGTTCGGCGCGCACAGAACGGACACGCGATAGGGCGAGCCGGTGAGCATCTGGCAATCCGTACAATGACAGATCGATACCTGCGAAGGATCGATGGTCGCGGTGTAGTGGATCGCGCCGCAGTGGCAGTTTCCGTCGATCTGCACGAACACCTCCTCGCGACGAGCTTAAGCCGGAGCGCGCGATGATCGATCGACTATCGCTGCAATCCGATCGCCGCTGGCGCCTGCAGATCCTGTCGCGACCATTCCGGGTTCGGCTGCTCCGGCTGTTTGGTGCCGAGAAAGTTCGCGCGGTCCTTGTTCTGGAAGCCGCGATCCCTGCCCTCGAATTCGCGCTCCGCGCGATAGCCGCGCTCGCGCTCGGTGCCGAAGCGTTTGTCCAGCCGCTCGCATAAGGCCGTGTCGGTCGCAGCCATCGACACCAATGCCGTCAGGATGAGCGCTCTCATCATCGCAGTCTCTCCATGACCGAGCCTAGCACCGCTGGTCGCGGATCGACAGGCGCGGCCTGATCAAGCTCCCGTCATCGGACGAGCCATAGGCCCAAAACAAAAGCGGCGCCCCGAAGGACGCCGCTGATGTCGTGATCGGGTGTGAGGTCAGTGCGCGGTCAGGCCACCGGCGGCTTCGTCGCCATCGGCTTTCACCGGCACCTTGGTGTCCTCTTCCCAGTCGATCGCCTCCGGCTGGCGGACCAGCGCGTTCTTGATCACCTCGTCCATCCGCCCGACCGGGATGATGTTGAGGCCACCCTTGATGCTGTCCGGGATCTCGGTGAGATCCTTGGCATTGTCCTCGGGGATCAAGACCGTCTTGATGCCACCGCGGGCCGCAGCCAGCAGCTTCTCCTTCAACCCGCCGATCGGCAGCACGCGGCCGCGCAGCGTGATTTCGCCGGTCATGGCAACATCGCGCCGGATCGGAATGCCCGTGAGGACAGACACGATCGTGGTGGCCATCGCCACGCCGGCGGACGGACCGTCCTTCGGCGTTGCGCCCTCGGGCACGTGGACGTGGATGTCGCGCCGTTCGAACAGCGGCGGTTCGATCCCGAAGGTGATCGCGCGCGAGCGAACGTAAGACGCCGCTGCCGAGATCGATTCCTTCATCACGTCACGCAGGTTGCCGGTGACGGTCATGCGGCCCTTGCCGGGCATCATGACGCCTTCGATGGTGAGCAGTTCACCGCCGACATCCGTCCAGGCCAGACCGGTCACGACGCCGACCTGATCGTCAGCCTCGATCTCGCCAAAGCGATACTTCGGCACACCGGAGAACTCTTCGAGAGTCTTCTCGGTGACCTTCACCACCTTCTTCTTCGAGAGCATCAGCTCCTTCACGGCCTTGCGGGCCAGCGTGGAGATTTCGCGCTCGAGGTTACGCACGCCCGCTTCGCGGGTGTAGCGGCGGATCAGCAGCAGCAACGCGTCGTCGTCGATCGACCATTCCTTGGTGTCCAGGCCGTGCTTCGACAGCGCAGCCGGGATCAAGTGCTTGCGGGCGATCTCGACCTTCTCCGTCTCGGTGTAACCGGCGATCCGGATCAGCTCCATGCGGTCCATCAGCGGCCCCGGGATATTCAGGGTGTTCGCCGTGGTGATGAACATCACGTTGGACAGATCGTAGTCGACCTCAAGATAGTGATCGGCAAAGGTGCCGTTCTGTTCGGGGTCGAGGACCTCGAGCAGAGCCGACGACGGATCGCCGCGGAAGTCGGCGCCCATCTTGTCGATCTCGTCCAGCAGGAACAGCGGGTTCGAAGTCTTCGCCTTGCGCATCGACTGGATGATCTTGCCGGGCATCGAACCGATATAGGTCCGGCGATGACCGCGGATCTCCGCCTCGTCGCGCACGCCGCCGAGCGACACGCGCACGAACTCACGTCCGGTCGCCTTGGCGATCGACTTGCCGAGCGAGGTCTTGCCGACGCCGGGAGGACCGACGAGGCACAGGATCGGGCCCGTCAGCTTGTTGGCGCGCGACTGCACGGCGAGATACTCGACGATGCGGTCCTTCACCTTCTCCAGACCGTAGTGCTCTTCATCAAGCATGGCCTGAGCAGCTGAGAGGTCCTTCTTGACCTTCGACTTCTTGCCCCACGGAATCGACAGCAGCCAGTCGAGATAGTTGCGCACGACGGTCGCTTCCGCGGACATCGGCGACATCTGGCGCAGCTTCTTCAGCTCATGCTGTGCCTTCTCGCGGGCTTCCTTCGACAGCTTGGTCTTCGCGATCTTCTCTTCGATGTCGGCCAGCTCGTCGCGACCTTCGTCGTCGCCGAGTTCCTTCTGGATCGCCTTCATCTGCTCGTTGAGATAATACTCGCGCTGCGTCTTCTCCATCTGGCGCTTGACGCGCGAGCGGATACGCTTCTCGACCTGCAGCACCGAGATCTCGCTCTCCATCAGGCCCAGCACCTTCTCCAGGCGCCCGGTGACGGACAGCGTTTCCAGGATGCCCTGGCGATCCGCGATCTTGACGGCGAGATGCGACGCGACGGTGTCGGCGAGCTTGGCGAAATCGGTGATCGCCTGCACGACTCCAACGACTTCAGCCGAGATCTTCTTGTTGAGCTTCACATAGCTCTCGAAGTCGGACACGACCGAACGCGACAAGGCTTCCGCCTCGACACTCTTGGCATCGGTGTCGGCGAGCGCGACAGCAGTGGCCTCGTAATATTCGCTACGGTCGGAATACTTCTCGACCTTGGCGCGCTCGAGGCCTTCCACCAGCACCTTCACGGTGCCATCGGGAAGCTTCAGCAGCTGCAGCACGCTGGCGAGCGTGCCGGTCTCATAGATGGCGTCCGGCGCTGGATCATCATCCGACGCATTCTTCTGCGTCGCGAGCATGATCAAGGCGTCGTTCTTCATCACCTCTTCGAGCGCGCGAATGGATTTTTCGCGGCCGACGAAGAGCGGCACGATCATGTGCGGGAAGACGACGATGTCGCGCAGCGGCAGCACGGGATAGGAGTGCGTCTCGCCGTGAACAATGGTTGGCCGGGGCTTGGAGGTCGTCATGGCCTAATCCTTTTGCTTTGCCCCCTTGCACGCGGTCCGCGAGATTGCGCAACCACCACAAGGTGCGATTTCCGTTTCTGCGCGGCCTTTTGGATTCGAAGATCCCGAGGCTCTACTTGTCCGGAGCGTTATGGCGAATCTTGAGGGAAATAATGTGTTCGCCGCCTGCATTAGGTGGCTATGGGCTGGGGGGGTGTCAAGTCGCCGAAACGCCTATGAACAAAGGCGGTTTATGGATTGCTCCGGCCCGTAGCCCGGATGGAGCGCAGCGAAATCCGGGGACCGGCGTTTCAGCCGTGCTGCCGGTCCCCGCATGACGCTTCGCTCCATGCGGGCTACAGACAGAGCCTAACGAAAAACGGCTGCCGGAAACCCGGCAGCCGTGTCTCGAACTGGTGTTTCGCGCAAGGCGGTTACGCGCTCGCGCTCGTCTCCGCCGCACGGTCGGAGCGGTCGGCATAGATGTAGAGCGGACGTGCCGTTCCATCCACGACTTCCTTGGAGATGACGACTTCCTCGACACCTTCCAGGCCCGGCAGGTCGAACATGGTTTCGAGCAGGATCGCTTCCAGGATCGACCGCAGGCCGCGGGCGCCCGTCTTGCGCTCGATGGCCTTGCGGGCCACCGCACCCAGCGCCTCGTCGGCGAAGGTGAGCTCGATATTCTCCATCTCGAACAGGCGCTGATACTGCTTCACGAGCGCGTTCTTCGGCTCGACCAGGATCTTCTTCAGCGAGGCCTCGTCGAGGTCTTCCAGCGTCGCAACGACGGGGAGACGACCGACGAATTCCGGGATCAGGCCGTACTTCAGGAGATCCTCGGGCTCGACATGGCGGAAGATCTCGCCGGTGCGGCGATCTTCCGGTGCCAGCACCTGGGCTGCGAAACCGATCGAGGTGGTGCGGCCGCGGCCCGAGATGATCTTTTCGAGGCCGGCGAAAGCGCCACCGCAGATGAACAGGATGTTCGTGGTGTCGACCTGCAGGAATTCCTGCTGCGGATGCTTGCGGCCGCCCTGCGGAGGCACGGAGGCAACGGTGCCTTCCATGATCTTCAGCAGCGCCTGCTGCACGCCCTCGCCCGACACGTCGCGGGTGATCGACGGATTGTCCGACTTGCGCGAGATCTTGTCGATTTCGTCGATATAGACGATGCCGCGCTGCGCCCGCTCGACATTGTAGTCGGCCGACTGCAGCAGCTTGAGGATGATGTTCTCGACGTCCTCACCAACATAACCGGCTTCGGTCAGCGTCGTCGCGTCGGCCATCGTGAACGGCACGTCCAGGATTCTTGCCAGCGTCTGCGCGAGCAGCGTCTTGCCCGAACCGGTGGGGCCGATCAGCAGGATGTTCGACTTCGCGAGTTCGACGTCGTTGTGCTTGGTCTGGTGGTTGAGGCGCTTGTAGTGGTTATGCACCGCGACCGAGAGAACCTTCTTCGCATGGAATTGACCGATGACATAGTCATCGAGCACCTTGCAGATTTCCTTCGGCGTCGGAATGCCGTCACGCGACTTGACCAGCGAAGACTTGTTCTCTTCGCGGATAATGTCCATGCACAGCTCAACGCATTCGTCGCAGATGAATACGGTAGGACCCGCGATCAGTTTGCGAACTTCGTGCTGGCTCTTGCCGCAAAACGAACAATACAGCGTATTCTTGGAGTCGCTGGTACCGACCTTACTCATTCCTATCTCCGTCCGCCGTTCGATCTTCGTTCGCAGGGTGTCGCTCAGATCGGGACATGTCCCGTAGTCGTCTACGGGTTGACCGTAGATAGAGCAATTGCCGTACCAAAAAAGACCTTTGTTCCAAAATGCCGCGTGAATCCGCGGCCAAATCGAATCTCCGCGATACTAACCGATCCACGCTAGCGAACCATGCTGGCAGCCGATGATCAAGAATTCGCTAATCGGCACACCGTCACCATCGATGACGATTACGCGATTTGCGCAGCTTCCGCGAGTGTATCCAGCAATTCGGAGCACATTGCGCGAATACGCCGCTCGCATCCTGGTACGAAAGCGGAACTTCCGCACCAATTCCGGCACCGAGTACCGGCACGAAAAATTCGACCCGTCGGCTTTGATCTTGGTTTGTATCGAAGAAGCCGGGCCGCGCTTACGCGATCCGACGCTATGTTGCCAAGCTGTTCTCAGACTGCGCCGAGAACGAGTCTTGCCTAGACCGGCTTCGCAGCGCCCGGCTCTTCGGCGCGCTTGTCGATCACCTTGTCGATCAGCCCGAATTCCTTGGCCTGATCGGCGGTCATGAAGTTATCGCGCTCGAGCGCGTTGTGGATTTCGTCGTAGGGACGACCGGTGTGCTTCACATAGATCTCGTTCAGGCGACGCTTCAGGCTCTCGACTTCCTTGGCATGGATCAGGATGTCGGTGGCCTGGCCCTGGAAGCCGCCCGAGGGCTGATGCACCATGACGCGGGCGTTCGGCAGCGCGAAGCGCATGTCCTTCTCGCCCGCGGTCAGCAGCAGCGAGCCCATGGATGCAGCCTGGCCCGTGCACAGCGTGGAGACCGGCGGACGGATGAACTGCATCGTGTCGTAGATCGAGAGACCCGACGTCACCACGCCACCGGGCGAGTTGATGTACATCGAGATTTCCTTCTTCGGATTTTCCGCTTCCAGGAACAGCAGCTGCGCGACGATCAGGGTCGCCATGCCGTCTTCCACCGGACCGGTCACGAAGATGATGCGTTCTTTCAGGAGGCGCGAGAAGATGTCGTAGGCCCGCTCGCCGCGATTGGTCTGCTCGACCACCATCGGAACGAGGTTCATGTAGGTTTCGATCGGATCGCGCATAGAGCACCCAAAGGTTTGGAGGAGACAGGCCGCGGGAATGCGCGAATGTCCCGTGATGCAGGAAGAAATAACAAGAGCCCACAGATATGAGCCAATCGGGCGACAACAAGACCATGGGTCAGGTCAAAGCCCTGCCCGTCAGTTCAAGCCGATTCTGGCGGGCATCGCAAAGCGATGCAGCACAGATGGGAGCTGATTCGGGCAGTATCCTTAATGACAGAGCTTGTCGGGGGGGGGCAAACCCCCCGGGGCCCCCCCGACCGGGGCCCCGG
>JAEXYH010000020.1 GCA_023451735.1 Pseudomonadota bacterium
ATTTCCGGAAGCATCGTGCGGCTTTGATCCCTACCTGCCCTATGCAGGCATGAGCGAGTATCAACGGGTGACGGAACAATTGCTACTGAGAAAGCTAAAGCCGAAGGGGAGCTTCATCACCCGCCCCCGCTCCTCCCTTGCAACCCGGCCCAGCCGGTCGGATCGGGGGCTGATCGTCAGAGCCAGTGTCGCGCTTCTAACTGGCTGGCGATGTCGCAGCCCTATCCAGCTTTGACATTGTTCGTAGCCGCAAAGTTAGAATGTCCTGTTTCTGCAAAGTTTGAATGCCACGTCCCCGGGTCTGAATGACCTCTGGGAGATTGCAGCTGGATTGATTGTGATGAGCGAGCGCCGTCTGCTTGATTTCGTGCCGGCATATATCTGCACAAACCGCATCTAGCCGCCCTCGCCGTCAGCTCGCGATGCTGCAATGATCTTGCATAGCGCCACGATAGCGTCGGCAACCACACGCCATGTACGACCAATGTCTTCTCATGAAGCCCGGCATCTCGGGAATGATACAAAGATGGATGCAGCCGATGGAAATCATGTGAGGCTGTTCTAAATTAAAGAGCCGACATGGCGGAGGTAAATCCCGCAGCTTCATGTCGAGCTTTGTGCAAATTGATGCTCGTCGAAATTTTCGGTTCTGTTTTCGTGCCTGGCAAAAACGTTCGTGACGAGCAGCCGTTTCAAGCCTGCCGACTGGGATCTATCGGGCCTCTCGTGAGGCTGCTAAGTGGAGGAGAAAGACATGGTGAGTGGTCAATTGAAAGCGTTACTTGGTGTCCTTGCCGTCGCTGGATATCAGAACAGAGACAAGATCGCCGAGATCCTGCGAGGGATACAGAATCCGCAACCTGAAGGGACGGCGAGGAATCCGGACGGTACAGATACGTCGTCGCCGCCGCAGACGGCAGGTTTCGATGATCTGCTGGGCAAGCTGGCCGGCGGCGGTGCCGGCGGACTCGGTGGCATTCTTGGTGGCCTTGCCTCCGGCGGCGTTCTCAGCGGCGGCTTGGGAGACCTCTTGAAGACGTTTCAGCAGAACGGACTTGGCGAAAAAGCAGAGTCCTGGGTGAGCCCCGGTGCGAATGAAGACATCGATGGAGATCAACTCGAGCAGGCAATCGGGCCTGACGTTCTCGATGAACTCGCGACGAAAACCGGCCTGTCACGGGAGGAAATTCTCGCGCGCCTGAGCAAGGACCTGCCACGCGCGGTGGACGACCTGACGCCAGACGGGCAAGTGCCGCACGACGACGGCTTCAGAACAGCCTGAAAGCGCCTCGCGGCAAGAGCAGTTGCGCCTTTCTTCGAAGCGCGAAACTGCTCCATCTATCTGTCTCGATGCAATTCCAGCAAAACCGTTTCCCACTTTTGCTGGAATTGCTTCAGGCTGTCCGATCGCGACTGTAGCACGATCGGCATGTCACCGCGTGCACGTCTGCTCTTCAGCTCCGGGCCTCGAGACCAGTCAGCCATTGCGCGATGACCTCGACCAGACGTTCGGGCGCCTCGAGCGGTATCATATGCCCTGTTCCCTCGATGATCTCGAAGTTCGAACCGGCTATACCCTCGTGAAGTTCACGGGCTTCGGCGCGAGACCGCAGCTTGTCGTCGTCGCCGGCAATGATCAGCGTCGGGCAGGTGATTGACGCAAGCGAAGCACGTTCGTCATGCCGATCAAGCAGCGATTGGCGGCGAAAGACCTCTCCTCCCAGTCGCTGGCCCATGGCCTGAATCCGCGAAATCAGGTCGAGGCGGGCGGTGTTGCCGGGATGAAGCGATGTCGCCACAGCCGGTGCACTGAGGCCGCGGAAGCCCGTCGCGTCCGATTGCGCTGCAAGTGCGGCCTTTCGCCTCGCCTGCACTTCCGTATCACCTCGGGCCGAGGTCGCGATCAGGATCAGAGCGGTCACCCTCTCGGGAGCTTGTCTGACAATCTCGCGGGCGACATAGCCCCCCATGGAGAAACCCAGGAGCACGAAGTTTCCGGACATGTTCTGAAGCGCCAGATTCGCCATCTCCGACACGGAATTGCCATGCGACAGGTCGGCGAAAACGGTCGGGCCGAAAGGCTGCAGCCCCTCGCCGACATTCGTCCATAGATCGGCGTCGAGCATAAAGCCCGGGATCAGAAGCATCGTCATCGCACTTGGCTCATTTATTGTCCGCCATTCCTTCCACCGGCAGCGTCGTCGTTGCCGTCACGAAATCGAGAAAACGCAGCAGGTTGTCATTAAATTCATCCGGGCGCTCCCGATGAAGCGCGTGACCGGCACCGCTCACGCGTATCGGTTCGCCCTCCCAAACATTCGCGAAATCGATCGTGTCGATGTAATCGAGATTGATGACAGGATCGGCTTGGCCGTTCACAACCGCAAGCGGGATGGTTGATGTTTCGACGATGCGTTTCTGGTCGCTTCCTTCACCACCTGCTGCGGCCTCGATCATGTATTGCCGCGCCAGTCCGTGCGTCCTGCGGACCGCACCGATGAAGAACTCGTCGTTCCGGACGGCAGCGCCAAGTGCAAGCTCGACAATCATCGGAACCTGTTCTTCCAGAAGTTCGGCATTTCCGGTGTAGGCCATTTCGGGGCTTGGCTTGAAACCTGCCTGCAATCCCTCCAGGGTGTTGGCCACCGGCGGCGTGCCGAATATGAATGCGCCGTCGATCGCGGCTCCGGCCGAGATCATTTCGAGCACGACATGGCCCCCGAGAGAATGGCCTATCGCGGTGAACCGCCCGATCCCGATCTTGTCGAGCGCTTCGTGCAGAGCGTCGGCATAACCTGACATGCTGTAGGTGCGCCTGGCCGTGATCGCATCATCGGAAGCGCCGTGGCCGGGAAGATCAAAGGCAATCACGCGATGCAAAGCGGACAGCACTTCTATTTGCTGTGCGAAGGATTCCTTGCAAACAGAGTTTGCATGGATCAGCACAACCGGAACCCCTGCCCCATTGGTATCGGAATATGCGAGGCGACCGTGGCTCGTATCGATGAAGGTGTCCGGCATTTCCCGATTCGACTTTCAGCTGGATGTGAAACATGCCAGCAAACTCAGCAGTACGCGTCTATGAGGTCAAGGATGATGTGTCTGCATGACGTTATCGACAGTGCCGACACCGAGGAGCGGCCTATTTATAGGTCTCACCAAACGCTATTTTACGTGGATCAGCGCAAACCCATCCCAACCCTTCTCACCGACCGTTTGGATTGCTGTCGCATCCAAACGCGGATTATCGGCGACCATTGCGAGGAATTGGCGCACGCCGCGGACATTCGCATCCTCACTGTCGGGATCTGAAACGGCACCGCCGCGGACGACATTGTCGGCGATGATGACGGTTCCAGGTCGTGACAATCTGAGCGACCATTCCAGGTAGTTCGGATTGTTGGGCTTGTCGGCATCGATAAAGATCAGGTCGAAGGGCCGGTCGAGCTTTTCAGCGATATGCGGCAGGACATCGAGAGCTGCGCCGACAAGCAGATCGACCTGACCGGCAAACCCTGCCCGTTCGATGTTGGATGTTGCCACGGCCGCATGATGCTCATTTGCCTCGATCGTCGTGATCTTGCCGCCATCCGGCAAGGCGCGGGCCATCCAGATCGTGCTGTAGCCGCCAAGCGTGCCGATCTCCAGTACGCGCGATGCGCCCGTCATCGCGATGAATAGCGCCAGCATCTTGCCCTGGGAGGCGGAAACATCGTGCGCCGGCATGCCGGCCTTCGCATTTCCGTCCAGTGATGCTTTTAGCAGGTCGTCTTCAGGCGCCAACAGGCCTGAAAAATAGCTGTCGACTTCCGACCATTTCTTCGAATCGGCTGACGGATAATCCGGAATACGCATATCGATACCCCTCTCTGGGAAAGCGATGGTCATACGAAGGCAAGCATATCGGCTTTATGACAGTTCAGACGGAGACTATGGAGAAAATGTAACGGTCAGTCGCATCCCGTGCAGAAATATGTGTTTCAGGAGAAGTCAGCTCTCTGACCGTTTGCCGGCGAAAGTCTCCAGCGCATTGCCGGACAGTCTATAGCGGACCCATTCGTTTTGCGGTTCGGCGCCGATGGCGTCATAGACCCTGATCGCCGGTTCGTTCCAGTCAAGCACACTCCATTCAAAGCGACCGCAACCATTCTCCACTGCGATCTGCGCCAGCCGCTGCAGCAGCGCCTTGCCGGCGCCCAGGCCGCGCGCGCTCGGCGTCACATAGAGATCTTCGAGGTAAAGCCCGTTGCGGGCCTGCCAGGTGGAGTAATTGAAGAACCAGATCGCCATGCCGATCGCCTGCCCGTTCCTCTCGCAGATCAGAGCCTGCGTCACCGAGCGGGGACCGAAGATCGATTCCTCGATTGTCTCTACGGTTGCCGCCACCTCGCGCTCGGCTTTTTCGTAGATCGCGAGTTCCCGGATAAACCCAAGCAGCGTGGCGGCGTCGCCGCGCGTGGCGGGGCGAATGGTGAGTGACATCAATGATCTCCGGGATTCAGCTCAACGAATGTGCGATGATCGGCCGGGATTATTCTGCCGCGTCCTGCACTTCGGGGATTTCGAGTTCATAGGCATAACCGTCAAGCATGCCATAGGCCTGTTCGATCGTCTTGATTTCCGTCTCGGATTTGGAGATCGCCTGGCCGATCGTTTCACAGCGCGCCTTCAGCATGCGCCCGAGAACATCCGTACCCGGCTTACGGCCCATGCGGTCCATATGATTGCGGATGCGGGCCCGGTGTCGTTCCATCTCCAGAATGTGGAAACGCGCAGTGACGATACGGTCGGTCAGTTTGCGGCGCATGGAGGCAACGGGATCGAAAGAGCCTGGTTCACGTTCGTCAAGAATCATCTCGTTGACGAGCGTTTCCAGAATGACGAGCCCCTGCAGGTCCTTTGTATCCGCCAGTTCAGGATCATAGCCGGTGTCGTCGAACACCTTCCGGCGCACGGGATCCAGCAGCAGTTCATAGGCAAGCTTCAAATTGCCGAAAACTTCCGAATCGCCGCCTGCGTCCGGGTGGGCCAGTTTCGCGCGCTTCCTGTAGGCAGACTTTACGGCCGCATTGTCTGCGTCTCGCGAAAGGCCCAGAATGTCATAGGGGTCGATCAAGGAGCGTCACCTGTCTTCGGCATTTCATGCTTGGAGCATTTCCGCCTTTCTTCGAAACGCGAAACCGCTCCATTTTCTTGCTTTAACGCAATTCCGGACACAAAACCGGTTCCCACTTTTGCTGGAATTGCCCTAGTCGTAAGCGTTAAGCCACGACGGCTCAACCCCTTACCCATTCTTATGGCCAATTATGGGCATATGGCTGCCCTGCCCGGCTTTGCCCACAACTATTGTTTTCGCAGACGAAACGGCCGCTTACCCTCCGCCACCGGAGCCATCAGGAAACTGATGAAAATGCAGGGTAGAAGCACGAGGAAGGTCGCAGACAGGCTCACATGTTCGGCAATGAAACCCAGAAGTGGAGGAACGCCGATTGTCGACAGCATCAACGTCAGAGACAATGCCGCCAGATTTTCGGAGGTTTGCCCTTTGCCAAGCGCAATCGTGGTTGCCACCGCAAGCGGGAAGGCCAGCGCAATGCCGCAGCCGATGAGGAAAAGGGCCATACCGGCGAAGATGTAGGAAGGCGTCGAGACAAGGAGGATCACACCGATCGCGACAGCCACTGCAGACATGCGGATCAATATGATGGCGCCGAGACGGTCCCTCATCGTGTCGCCGACCATTCTGGTCAGGCCCATGCCGACGGTGAAGGCGGCATAAAGCGTACCGGCCAGCGCGGGATCGACACGCAGCTCTTCCCGCAGGAAGAAGATGCCCCAGTCATAGATTGCGCCTTCCACGATGCAGAGGCCAAAAACCATCACGCAGATCAGCAGGATGGTCCGGTCCGGCAACACGTAGGCGGATCGTCGCACGGCAGCGGGCGCGTGTACGGGATCAGGCGGCGTAAGCAGAAAAACGGTGAGGCAGGCCAGCAGAACGAGGCCGGCCGCCATGCTCTGCTGCAAAGTCGACGAAACGCCCTCCTCCGCCAGGAAGCCTGAGGTCAAGGATCCGACCAGCAGGCCGATCGACCAGAATCCATGACTGCGGGAGAGAACCTTCACGCCGGTCCGTCTTTCGATGCCGGCGGAGATCATGTTTGCGGCAACGTCGAAAATCGTCCGGAAAAAGCCGAACAGAAAGAAGCAGAGAATGAAACCCGGCAGCGGAAGAAAAGTCAGAAGCGGCGTCAGCAGCGCGCATATCGGCAACATCACGATTGCGGTCAGCCGGGGTGTCAGGCGATCGGTGATCCGGCCCGCCAGAGGCAATGCAAGGAATGTGCCCACCGGCGCGCTTAAAAGTGCAAGCCCGAGCACAGCCTTGTCGATCTCCAGTGACGCCTGGATGGACGGGAGACGCGTGAAAAGGGAAACGAAGAGGATGGCATTGCTGAAATACAGCAAGGCCGGGGGCAGCAGGGTCATCAGATTATCCGGTCGACTCAGTCGGATCATTGGTGGCAGCAGGATGGCTCAACGACAACCGACGAAGACGGGACCCTGCCCTGCGCGGCGTGTAACCGCAGCGCGTGCCCTTAGTGCCGAGCGAAGATGACGGTTGCGTGACTGGAAAATCACCGGCGCCATCTTTTCCACGCGAGAAAACGCCCTAACCTTGGATTTCCTGTTGGAGACCGTTCAATGGCTGCACGATTTTCTTTTCTCGCCGCGTTCCTCTTGCTTGTGTTTACCCTGCCCGTTCGTGCCGAGGATCCCGTCGCCGAGGCTCAGGCGATCATTTCGGAGCAGATCGACGCACTGATGGCCGAGGACGCGGATAGGGCCTACGCGCTCGCCTCCCCGGACATCCGCAGCCTCTATCCCGACAAGGACAGCTTTCTCGCCATGGTGCAGAAGAATTACGAGCCGGTCTATCACGCCGGAAATTATGCCTTCGGTCGTTCGAAGCTGATAGGTGGTGGCGAGATGGTATTTCAGGAGGTGATGATTACCGGCCCCGACGGCAAGGACTGGACGGCGATCTACGAGATGCGATTGATGGATGACGGGAGTTACAGGGTCAACGGGGTCAGGATGATGAAAAACTCGACGAGTACGGGCATCTGACCAGCCACAGCGGCTAAAGAGGCGCGGCCGACACCAACTCATCCGCATCGTCCCTACTGAGACCGATGACCCGGCGGGAGACATCGGAACTGAAGCCGTTGCGCGCGAATGAAGACAGTTCCTTCATAATCCTTTTCTCATCGGCGTCGTCACGCCGATAAGGCCCGAAACCACGGCGCCTCGCATAGGCGAGCGCAGCATAAAGGTCATCGACATCCTCAAGGGCGGCTGACGCGGTTTCCGAGGCGATGCCCTTCTCCTGCAGCTTTCGTTGCAGCATGCGCCGGGAACGGCCGGTCCTGACGCCGGAACGGACTTTGATCTCGGCATAGTTTGCATCATCGAGGCAACCGAGGGTACGGCCGCATTCGAGTGCCGCCGCCGCCAGAACCTGCAGGTCTTCTTCGGAAATATCTTCGAATTTCTGCTTAGCCTTGCGCCTGATGGCGTCCGCGAGTTCCCGTTCCGACATCATCCGACGCGACAGCCGGTAGATGGTCGAATTGCGTGCCCAGCTTAGCATGCGCGGTGTGACGCCGGCTGTTTGATCCTGTCCGTTCTCGCCGCTCACGCTGCCGATGTCCTCAGACCGGATCGATATCGCCCTTGGCCCAGGCTTCCTGGGTTTCGGCATAAAAGTCCGCAAAACGGTCTTCCGCGATCGCTTGGCGGATGCCCTTCATCAGGTCCTGGTAATAGTGCAGGTTGTTCCAGGAGAGCAGCATGCCGCCCAGTGCCTCATCCGAGCGAACGAGATGATGCAGATAGGCGCGAGAGTAATCACGCGCTGCCGGGCAGCTCGATTCCTCGTCCAGCGGGCGCATGTCTTCAGCATGGCGGGCATTGCGGATATTGACGCGGCCCCGGCGGGTGAAAGCGAGGCCATGTCGGCCCGAGCGGGTCGGCATGACGCAGTCGAACATATCGATGCCGCGGGCAACCGATTTCAGGATATCGTCCGGCGTACCGACGCCCATCAGGTAGCGCGGCTTTTCGGTCGGCAGGACGGGAAGTGTCGTCTCCAGCATGGAGAGCATGACGGCCTGCGGCTCGCCGACGGCAAGTCCACCGACCGCATAGCCCTTGAGGTCGAGCTGCTTCAGCCCTTCCGCCGAGCGGATGCGCAACGCCGGCTGGTCGCCGCCCTGGACGATGCCGAACATCGCCTTGCCCGGCTGATCGCCGAAAGCGACGCGGCAGCGTTCGGCCCAGCGCAGCGACAGCTCCATAGCGCGTTCGATTTCCTTCGGTTCGGCCGGCAAGGCGACGCATTCATCGAGTTGCATCTGGATGTCGGATCCGAGCAAGCCTTGGATCTCGATCGAGCGTTCCGGCGACATGTGGTGCAGCGAGCCGTCGACATGGCTCTTGAAGGTGACGCCCTTTTCATCGAGCTTGCGCAGTCCCGACAGCGACATGACCTGGAAACCGCCAGAATCCGTCAGGATCGGACCATCCCAGCGGATCAGCTTGTGCAGGCCGCCGAGGCGGGCCACGCGCTCGGCACCGGGGCGCAGCATCAGGTGGTAGGTGTTGCCGAGGATGATGTCGGCGCCGGTATCCTTTACCTGATCGAGATACATGGCCTTGACCGTGCCGACGGTGCCGACCGGCATGAAGGCAGGGGTGCGGATCGTGCCGCGCGGCATGGAGACTTCGCCAAGGCGCGCGCCGGCGTCGGTCTTCTTCAGGGTGAACTGGAAATTCTCGGTGCTCATCTAGTCTTTCCGGAATAGCAGGCTGGAATCGCCGTAGGAATAAAAGCGATAGCCTGTCTTGATGGCGTGGGCATAGGCGTCCTGCATCGTCTCCAGGCCGCAAAAGGCCGAAACGAGCATGAACAGGGTGGATTTCGGCAGGTGAAAATTGGTCATCAGCATGTCCACCGCCTTGAAGCGATAACCGGGCGTGATGAAGATGCCGGTCGGGCCGCTCCAGGGCTCTATCTTCCCGTCATCGGCAGCAGCACTTTCGATCAGACGGAGCGAAGTGGTGCCGACGCAGACGATGCGCCCGCCCCTCGCCTTCACGGCGTTGAGCTTTGCGGCGGTCTCGGCACTCACATACCCGATTTCCTGATGCATCTTGTGATCGACCGTATCGTCCACCTTCATCGGCAGAAACGTGCCTGCGCCGACATGGAGGGTGACGAAATGCCGTTCGATGCCTGCGGCATCGAGTTTTGCAAAAAGATCGGGCGTGAAATGCAGGCCGGCGGTTGGGGCCGCAACGGCGCCGTCTTCGCGCGCATAAATGGTCTGGTAGTCCTGCCGGTCTTTTTCGTCCTCGGCGCGCTTGGCGGCGATATAAGGCGGCAGCGGGATATGGCCGATGGACATGATCGCCTCGTCGAGCGCCGGACCTGACAGATCGAAACGGAGCGTGACTTCACCGCCCTCGCCTTTTTCTTCCACGGTCGCCATCAGCGAGCCGAGAAGGCAGGTCTCCGATCCATGGCCGAACTCAATCCGGTCGCCGATCTTGATGCGCTTGCCGGGCTTGGCGAAGGCCTTCCATACATTCGGTTCGGTTCGCATATGCAGCGTTGCCGAAACCTGCTGGCCGCCAGCACCTTCCCGATGTCTGACGCCTTCGAGCTGGGCCGGAATGACCTTGGTGTCGTTGAACACCAGCGCATCGCCGGCTTTGAGAAAATCCGTCAGCTCAGACACGCGATGGTCGGCGAGAACCGGATCATTGTCGGGGCGAACGACGAGAAAGCGCGCGCTGTCGCGAGGGTTCGCGGGCCGCAACGCAATGTTTTCCTCCGGCAGATCGAAATCGAAAAGTTCGACACGCATGGCGTAATTTCAGGCCTATTCTTGAAATGCGTAAGCCCGCCCCGTCCTTCAAGGAACGGAGCGGGCCAAAAGCGAAAGCTCGACTTAAACGTCGGCGGCGACGCGGACCGAGACGATCGAATCCGGATCCTGTACCGGCTCGCCCTTCTTGATCGTGTCGATGATGTCCATGCCTTCGATGACCTGGCCCCAGACCGAATACTGCTTGTTCAGCCACGGAGCATCGGTGAAGCAGATGAAGAACTGCGAGTTGGCCGAATTCGGGTTCTGCGAACGGGCCATGGAGCAGGTGCCGCGTACATGCGGGACAGCCGAGAATTCAGCCTGCAGGTCCGGCTTTTCGGAGCCGCCCATGCCGGCGCGCGACGGGTTGAAGCTCTCGCCGCCCTTCTTGCCGAACTTGACATCGCCGGTCTGGGCCATGAAGTCGGGGATGACACGGTGGAAGACAACGCCGTCATAGGCTTCTTCACGGGCCAGTTCCTTGATGCGAGCGACGTGGCCCGGCGCAAGGTCCGGCAGAAGCGAGATCACGACCTTGCCCTTGGTGGTTTCCATGATGAGGGTGTTTTCGGGATCCTTGATCTCCGCCATGTGCTTCTCCTTGTTTGCTTTTAGGCTTTTCTTCAGTGGAAAAATCTCGGCTATGCGCCGTTATTTCTTGGTGACCGTGACCTTGATCATCTTGTCGGGGCTGGTGACTTCACCATTGCTGCCCGCGCCGCGCTTGATCTTGTCGACGAATTCCATGCCGGACTGGACCTGGCCGACGACTGTGTACTGGCCGTTCAGGAATGCACCTTCGTCGAACATGATGAAGAACTGTGAATTGGCCGAATTCGGGCTCTGCGACCGGGCCATGCCGACGGTGCCGCGCTTGAATGGAACCTTGGAGAATTCGGCCTGGATATCCGGGAGTTCGGAGCCACCCATGCCGGCACGCTGCGGATTGAATTTCGGGCCGCCCTCTTTGCCGAACTCGACATCGCCGGTCTGGGCCATGAAGCCCTCGATAACGCGATGGAAGACGACATTGTCATATTCGCCCTTGGAGGCCAGTGCCTCGATCTGGGCGACATGCTTCGGCGCAACTTCAGGTGCCAGCTTGATGACGACCGGGCCGTCCTTCAACTGGATCGTCAGAAGATCGTCGGCATAGGCAGCGCCCACCATCGAAGCGAAGGCGACCAGACCGGCAAAGGCAGTGTGAAGCAATTTCATTTGAAACTCCGTGGTTCTGAACAAATCAGCGCGCAAATTTCGATTTCAAGGCCGTAAGCACCGTTGGCGGCACAAAAGCCGCCACATCTCCGCCCATGGCGGCGATCTGGCGGACCAATGTGGCCGTTATGGGCCGCGATGCCGTTCCCGCAGGCAGGAAGACCGTCTGCACGTCGGGCGCCATCTGGCGGTTCATGCCGGCCATCTGCATTTCGTAATCCAGATCGGTCCCGTCACGAAGCCCTCTGATCAGGAGTTTCGCACCGTTGGCACGGGCAGCATCGACAACGAGGCGATCAAAGGAGACGACATCGATGTTGGCAGCCTTTTCCGGGACGTTGTCCTTCAGCGAAGCGCGGATCAGATCCGCTCGTTCATCGAAAGAAAAAAGTGGAGTCTTGCCCGGATGAACCCCGATGGCCACGATCACGCGGTCGGCCACCTGCAATGCCTGGACCAGAACATCGAGATGCCCGTTCGTCATCGGATCGAAAGATCCGGGGTAGAAAGCAGTCGTCATGCCTAGGCCCAGCCCCTGACTTTGCCGGTTGAGATTCCCCGGCCTTTTGTCACGTCGCCCCCTCCTCTGCAAGGGTTGAGAACCAGTCGACGCCGTGAATGCGAGATGAACGGGCCATTCAAGGTCGTTTCAGCGGTGGTTTGTTTTACTGCAGACAGTGGCAGGGTCTCCTGTCCGTTCATGGAGAAACAAATGCTGGTTCTGGTCGTCCTTGGTGCTGTTCTTGCGGCTTTCGTCCTCGAAAGCGTACTTTTCGCACTTGAGCAGGAAGAGGCCTGAAGGACCGGAAACCTGAACGCCAGATGAACAAGCCCTTCAGGGAGGCTTCAGAGGCGTTCAGTTAAGTTTCTCTCAAAATGCGGTGGAACCTGTGTGCGCTTCATGTGCCTGGGCCAATGAGAAGGAATGCGGAGATGTTTAAGCGGAACCCGATGATGCTCGACAAGGTTACCATGATCAACGTCGTATGGACGTCCATGATCGCAGTAATGCTGACGGCAACGGTTACCCTCTACCAGAACAAGACCGATCCGTCTGAAATGAACTATTCGCAGATGTCCGGTCGTTATCAGGACGTATCCTACTACTAATCGGGCCGGCAGGCCTAAGCCCCGGAGGCAGGCCATGTTCGAAACCCTGGAATGTCTTGCAATTCTGATCAGCAGTCTGTGTGTCGCGTCAGTGGCATTGACGATATCCGCGCTACACCGCCCGCGCGGAGACCTCGAAGATTTTGTCCGCAGGCATAGTGCCTTTTGAAGAGCCTGAACAGGAACTCAAGTCACCACAGAGTGTCAGACGCATCAAATTCAAAAGCCGGAGAACATGTTCTCCGGCTTTTTTCGTATTTCACTTCAAGTGAAGAGAGTGGAGGCGGCGCGTATCACGCGCCGCTGTCGTCACCTTCCGGAGCTTGATCGTCCGCGGCCGTACCGTCGCCGTTGCCGGCCGTATTGTCTTCGCCTTCGATACCGTTTTCCTCATCGCTTTCCGGCTCGCTGATGCGCTCGACGGAGACGACCTTTTCGTCCTTGGCGGTAGAGAAGATCGTGACGCCCTTGGTGGCACGGCTTGCGATACGGATGCCGCCGATCGGCACACGGATCAACACGCCACCATCGGAGACGAGCATGATCTGGTCGGCTTCGTCGACCGGGAAAGCGGCGACGAGTTCGCCGATCTCCGCCGTCTTCGACGTATCGGTGGCGCGAATGCCCTTGCCGCCGCGGCCGGAGGTGCGGAAGTCGTAGGAGGACGACCGCTTGCCGTAGCCCTTTTCGGAGACGGTCAGAACGAACTGTTCACGCGCCTTCAGGTCTTCGTAACGTTCGTCGGTCAGCTGTCCCTCTTCGGTGACTTCCTCGCCGACGAGAGCGATATCCTCCTCATCGACGCCTGCAGCACGCCGTTCGGCGGCAGAGCGCTTGAGATAGGCCGCGCGTTCCCAAGGCTCGGCATCGACATGGCTGACGATCGTCATCGAAATGATGCGGTCATTGTCGCCGAGATTGATGCCGCGGACACCGATCGAGTTACGGCCGGCAAAGACACGGACTTCATCGATCGGGAAGCGGATTGCCTGACCGAGCGCCGTCGTCAGAAGCACGTCATCGCCCGGGATAGCGAGGTCACGGTTCGGCGCCGTGCAGGTCTCGACGGAGAGGATTTCGTCGCCCTCTTCCTCAAGCTTCATGGCGATCTTGCCGTTGCGATTGACCTGAACGAAGTCGGACAGCTTGTTGCGGCGAACCGTGCCGCGGGTCGTCGCGAACATGACGTCGAGGTTTTCCCAGGTTGCCTCGTCTTCCGGCAGCGGCATGATGGTGGTGATGCGTTCGCCGGCTTCCAGCGGCAGCATGTTGATCAGCGCCTTGCCACGTGACTGCGGGGTGCCGATCGGCAGACGCCAGACCTTTTCCTTGTAGACGATGCCACGCGAGGAGAAGAACAGAACCGGCGTATGGGTGTTGACCACGAACAGGCGCGAAACGAAATCCTCGTCGCGTGTCGCCATGCCCGAACGCCCCTTCCCGCCGCGGCGCTGGGCCCGGTAGGTATTGAGCGGAACGCGCTTGATGTAGCCGAGATGGGAGACGGTCACTACCATGTCTTCGCGGGCGATGAGGTCTTCATCGTCCATGTCGAGGCCGGCATCCATGATCTGGGTGCGGCGCGGCGTGCCGAATTCGTCGCGCACGGCGGCGAGTTCTTCCTTGACCAGCGTCTGGATACGGATGCGCGACGACAGGATGTCGAGGTAATCCGAAATCTCGGCGCCGATCTTGTTCAACTCGTCGGCGATTTCATCGCGGCCGAGAGCCGTCAGGCGTGCCAAACGCAGTTCGAGGATGGCGCGGGCCTGTTCCTCGGAAAGATTATAGGTCGCGTCGTCGTTGATCCGGTGGCGCGGATCGTCGATCAGGCGGATCAGCCCTTCGACATCATGCGCCGGCCAGCGGCGGGTCATCAGCTGTTCGCGGGCGGTCGCCGGATCAGGCGCACGGCGGATCAGCTGGATGACTTCATCGATATTGGCAACCGCAATCGCCAGACCGACCAAGACGTGAGCGCGCTCGCGTGCCTTGCGCAACAGGTATTTCGTGCGGCGGCTGACGACTTCCTCGCGGAAGGAACAGAAAGCGCGCAGCATGTCGAGCAGCGTCAGCTGTTCCGGCTTGCCACCGTTGAGCGCCACCATGTTGCAGCCGAAGGAGGTCTGCAGCGGCGTATAGCGGTAGAGCTGGTTGAGGATGACGTCGGCATTGGCATCGCGTTTCAGCTCGATGACAACGCGATAACCCTGGCGGTCGGACTCGTCACGAAGGTCGGAAATGCCCTCGATGCGCTTGTCCTTGACCAGTTCGGCCATCTTTTCGATCATCGTGGCCTTGTTCACCTGGTAGGGAACTTCGGTGATGATGATCTGCTCGCGATCGCCGCGCATCGGCTCGACGGTGGCGACGCCACGCATCATGACCGAACCGCGGCCGGTCTCGTAGGCCGAGCGGATGCCGTTCTTGCCGAGGATCAGGGCGCCGGTCGGAAAATCCGGACCGGGGATGATCTCCATCATTTCCGGCAGTTCGATCGCCGGATTTTCGATCAGCGCGATACAGCCGTTGATGACTTCAGACAGATTGTGCGGCGGAATGTTGGTCGCCATGCCGACGGCGATGCCGCCTGCGCCGTTGACCAGCAGGTTCGGGAACTTGGCCGGAACCACGACAGGTTCCGACATCGTACCGTCGTAGTTGTCGCGGAAATCGACGGTTTCCTTGTCCAGGTCGTCGAGCAGCGAATGCGCAACCTTCTCAAGGCGGCACTCGGTATAACGCTGTGCAGCCGGCGGATCGCCGTCGATCGAGCCGAAATTGCCCTGACCATCGATCAGCGGCATGCGCAGCGACCAGTCCTGCGCCATGCGGGCCAAGGCGTCATAGATCGCCGAGTCGCCGTGCGGATGGTATTTACCCATCACGTCACCGGTGACGCGGGCGCTCTTGACGTATTTCTTGTTCCAGTCGAGCCCCAGCTCGTTCATCCCGTAGAGAATGCGGCGATGAACCGGCTTCAGGCCGTCACGGACATCAGGAAGCGCGCGGCTGACGATAACGCTCATGGCGTAATCGAGATAGGAGCGCTGCATCTCCTCCATGATGGAAATGGGTTCGATGCCTGGGGGCAGCTTTCCGCCGCCGGGTGTGCTTTGCTCAGTCAAATCGGATCACGATCTCTGTACGGAATCAGTTGCATTTTTATATCGGAAAGAGGTAACGAGCGCCAATTTCCGCAAGGGTTTTGAACAGCTTTCGGCGCCATTCACGGCAAGACTTTGTCCATCGCCGCAAGCACGGCAACGGTCCTGACTTTCCCATAAGCCGGGAGTGTCCTAACAATCATCCATCGCGTTCGCAAGGAACTCGAACCAACAAGGAATTATATATGGCGACCGCCGATGCGCTGATCAACGCAATGACGACCATGTTGGTGACGCTGGATCCTCCCGGCCTTGCTCCCGTCTTTCTCGGGCTGACAGTCGGAATGACCGCCGCGCAGCGCAAGCAGGTCGCCTTGCGCGGCTCGATTATCGGTTTCGGCATCCTGACCGTTTTTGCGCTGTTCGGGGCTGGAGTGCTCGGTATGCTCGGGATCTCCATGGGTGCATTCCGTATCGCTGGCGGCCTGCTTCTTTTCTGGATTTCCTTCGAAATGGTTTTTGAAAAGCGCCAGGAGCGCAAGGAAAAGACCTCGCAGGCCGCCATCACCATAGACCATATCCGGGATCTGGCTGTGTTTCCGCTGGCAATTCCACTGATTGCCGGACCAGGCGCCATTTCCGCAACGGTGCTTCTCGCCGGCACGTTCACGAGCCCATTCGACCGCGCCCTGCTGATTTCCGTCATCGCCCTGATGATGATCATTCTTTATGTAACGCTGCTGCTTGCCGAACGACTGGATCGTTTCCTCGGCGTTACAGGCCGCGCAATCCTGACCCGGCTTCTGGGCGTGCTTCTGGCCGCACTTTCGGTTCAGTTCGTCGTGGACGGTGTTCGTTCGGCCTTCAATCTTTGAGCGCGCATCATGGGCACTTTTGACAGACGACAAATCAGCCGCTTCTGATAGAAGCAGGCGCTGCCGCGGATTCGTGCGGATGCGATTGTCTGCCGGAAGGAAATGCCGATGTCATCCATGCTGCGCCGGATTCTGCCCGACACTCAGTCCGTCAGCAGAAGGGAGCGGTTGCGCGCCGCTTCGGGCGCGGTGCTCGGCATCCTGCTTACCGGTCTTGTCGGAAGTCTCGCCATCGGACTTGACCCTGTCCTGCCAGCGCTCATCGCGCCGATGGGCGCTTCCGCCGTATTGCTGTTTGCCGTTCCCGGCAGCCCGCTCGCCCAGCCCTGGTCTATCCTTGGTGGAAATACGCTGGCGGCGATCGTAGGCGTGTCGGTGACTTTCCTTATTCCCGATCCATTTGTCGCCGCGGCGCTCGCAATCGGCATTGCAATCGGATTGATGATGACAATGCATTGCCTTCATCCGCCGAGCGGCGCGATCGCGCTGACCGCCGTGCTCGGGGGCCCGGCGATCCACGATCTCGGCTACGCTTTCGTCATCTGGCCGGTTCTGGGAAACTCAATCGCCCTGCTTGTTTTGGCGCTGGTATTCAACAATTTCACCGGTCGCAGATATCCACACAGGGTGAAGCTTTCTCACCTCGATCACGGGACCAAAGATCTTGTCCCGATCCAGCGGATAGGGTTCTCGTCGGAAGATCTCGACGAGGTACTGAAGGAATATGACGAGTTTCTCGACATCGATCGGGACGATCTCGAAGCCATTTTGAGGCGCACCGAACTGCGCTCCTATCGTCGCCGCGCCGGCGATCTCATCTGCGCGGATATCATGACCAGAGATGTTGTCGCTGTGTCACCGGATGAAACCTTGCGCAACGCCCACGAGATCATGCGCAGCCGTCATCTGAAGGCGCTGCCTGTGACCAACGACGCAGCGGAAGTCGTCGGGATCGTTACCCAAACCGACTTTCTCGACAAACCGGACTGGATAAAAGGAGAGCCAACGATAGGTTTCCGTCACCGTTTACGGTTGATCGCGCAAGGCGCATCGGCAGCCAATGGAACGGTCAAGGACATCATGACGTCCCCCGTCAAAACGATCCGCCCCGATGCGTCGCTCTCCGATGCGATCATCATGTTTGCCGAACAGGGCCTGCATTATCTGCCGGTGGTGCGGGAAAACCATAAAATGACGGGAATTCTCTCGCAATCCGACGTGTTGATCGCCACGCTCGAGGCGGCGGCAAAGCAGAATATCCGCCAGTAGCGCGTCCTACCTGTCGGTCCGTTTTGCCTTCAATATCCGCGTCCAGATCGTTCCGCCGAGGAATTTATTGAAGACGACGAAATAGGCGACGATCAGTGCGAAGCATAAAAGCGCCGGCCAGCCGTCGAGCGCAAAACCGTTCTCCGTTCGACCACCGAAGATCGACGAGACGAGAAATCCGGCAACCCAGAAGATCGTGAAAAAATCGAGGATGGCGGCCAGAACGATCCGCCATGTGGCGGGTTGTTTGGTGATAGTGGTCGCGTCGCTCATGTAAGCTCTCCAACTTCGGCAATTAGGGCTGTTGTGAAAAAGGCGCCTCGCGGCGCCTTTGATCAGAATGGGATGTCGTCATCCAGATCGCGGGAGAAATTGCCTCCCGATGACTGGCCGCCACGGCCACCCTGCCCCCCACCTTGATTGCCGCCCTGGCCGCCGGAACGCGGGCGATCGTAATCGCCGCCACCGCCGTAACCGCCGCCGAAGTCGTCACCGCCGCCGAAGTCGCTCGAACCGCCACGACCGCCGCCGAAGCCGCCACGGTCACCGCCGCCTTCACCGCGACCGTCGAGCATGGTGAGCGTCGAGTTAAAGCCCTGAAGAACAACTTCCGTCGAATAACGATCGTTTCCGCTCTGGTCCTGCCACTTGCGGGTCTGCAGCGCGCCTTCGATGTAAAGCTTGGCGCCCTTTTTTACATACTGCTCGATGACCTTGCACAGGCCTTCGTTAAAGACGACGACCGTGTGCCATTCCGTCTTTTCCTTGCGCTCGCCGGAATTGCGGTCACGCCAGCTTTCCGAAGTGGCGATGCGCAGGTTGGCGATCGGACGACCGTCCTGGGTCCGACGAATTTCGGGATCCGCACCCACGTTGCCGATCAGGATGACCTTGTTGACGCTACCTGCCATGTTACTTCTACCTCGTCCGCCGCAAGCTGCGGCCTAAAATACAATGACCGCACCATAGACTATAGGTCCGGCAGCGCGGGACCCTTGGCGGATCTTAATCCACAGCCAAATCCTCGTCGATGCGCGGCGAAAGATTGTTCTTTATTTGTTCTATTTTATTCCTATATTCGAGTCAACCGAATCGGGAACGGGCATCCCACGCCGTCGTTTTCATCTCGACACCGACGAATCATTCACTACATAGGGAGCCATCCCCTCCCATCAGGCTTTGGTAATGAGCGAACTCAAGACGATCTCCATCCGTGGCGCGCGTGAACACAACCTCAAGGGCATAGATCTCGATCTGCCCCGCAATTCGCTGATCGTGATGACCGGACTTTCCGGATCAGGCAAGTCGTCGCTTGCCTTCGACACTATCTATGCGGAAGGCCAGCGCCGTTACGTGGAAAGCCTGTCGGCCTATGCCCGCCAGTTCCTTGAAATGATGCAGAAACCGGATGTCGACCAGATCGAAGGTCTGTCGCCGGCAATCTCGATCGAGCAGAAGACAACGTCGCGCAATCCGCGCTCGACGGTCGGCACGGTCACCGAAATTTACGACTACATGCGCCTGCTGTTTGCGCGCGTCGGCGTTCCCTATTCACCGGCAACCGGCCTGCCGATCGAGAGCCAGACGGTCAGCCAGATGGTCGATCGCGTCCTCGCTTTCGAGGAGGGAACACGTCTCTACATTCTGGCGCCGATGATCCGCGGCCGAAAGGGCGAGTACAAGAAGGAACTCGCCGAACTGATGAAGAAAGGGTTTCAGCGGGTCAAGGTGGATGGCCAGTTCTACGAGATCGCCGACGTCCCGGCTCTCGACAAGAAGTACAAGCACGACATCGACGTGGTGGTCGACCGCCTCGTAGTGCGCTCCGACATCAGCGCGCGCCTGGCGGACAGTCTGGAAACCTCGCTGAAGCTGGCGGACGGTCTTGCCGTGGCGGAGTTCGCCGACAAGCCGTTGCCGGCGAATGAAACCGCCGCCGGCGGATCGGCCAACAAGTCGCTCAACGAGACCCATGAGCGCGTGCTGTTTTCGGAAAAATTCGCCTGCCCTGTCTCCGGCTTCACCATTCCCGAAATCGAGCCGCGCCTCTTCTCGTTCAACAATCCGTTCGGTGCCTGCCCGACCTGTGACGGCCTCGGCTCACAGCAGAAGGTGGACGAAAACCTGATCGTACCGGAACCCGCGCGCACGCTGCGCGATGGCGCAATCGCACCGTGGGCAAAATCCTCGTCGCCCTATTACAATCAGACGCTGGAAGGCCTCGGCAAGGTGTTCGGCTTCAAGCTGTCCGACCGCTGGGACAAGCTCTCCAGCGATGCGCAGACAGCCATCCTGCAAGGCACCGAGGAAAAGATCGAGTTCAACTACGCGGATGGCGCCCGATCCTACAAGACGGTCAAGAATTTCGAAGGCATCGTGCCGAACCTCGAACGACGCTGGAAGGAAACCGACAGCGCCTGGGCACGCGAGGAAATCGAGCGCTACATGTCGGCAGCGCCCTGCCCGGCCTGTGCCGGTTATCGCCTGAAACCCGAGGCGCTTGCGGTCAAGATCAACAAGCTGCATATCGGCGAAACGACAGAAATGTCGATCAAGGTGGCGCGCGACTGGTTCTCGGCCCTGCCCGAGCACCTGAATACCAAGCAGAACGAAATTGCGGTGCGGATCCTCAAGGAAATCCGCGAACGTCTGCAGTTCCTCAATGATGTTGGTCTCGACTACCTCAGCCTGTCGCGCAATTCCGGCACGCTTTCAGGCGGCGAAAGCCAGCGCATCCGGCTTGCGTCGCAGATCGGCTCGGGCTTGACCGGCGTGCTTTATGTTCTCGACGAACCGTCGATCGGCCTGCACCAGCGCGATAACGCCCGCCTGCTCGACACGCTGAAACACCTGCGTGACATCGGCAATACGGTGATCGTGGTCGAACATGACGAGGACGCGATCCTGACAGCGGATTACGTCGTCGATATCGGCCCTGCCGCCGGCATTCATGGCGGCGAGGTGATCGCCGAGGGTACACCTCAACAGGTCATGGCAAATCCGAAATCGATAACCGGCAAATATCTGTCGGGCGAACTCGGCGTTGCCGTGCCGACCGAACGCCGCAAGCCGAAGAAGGGCAAGGAAATCAAGGTTGTCGGCGCTCGTGGCAACAATCTCAAGAACGTCACGGCTTCCGTGCCGCTCGGCGTTTTCACGGCTGTCACCGGCGTATCTGGCGGCGGTAAGTCCACGTTTCTGATCGAAACACTTTACAAATCGGCCGCACGCCGTGTCATGGGCGCGCGAGAAATCCCGGCAGAGCATGATCGGATCGACGGTTTCGAACATATCGACAAGGTGATCGATATCGACCAGTCGCCGATCGGCCGGACGCCACGCTCCAACCCGGCAACCTATACCGGCGCCTTTACACCGATTCGCGACTGGTTTGCCGGCCTGCCGGAGGCGAAGGCACGCGGTTATGCGCCGGGCCGCTTCTCGTTCAACGTCAAGGGTGGTCGCTGCGAAGCCTGCCAGGGCGACGGCGTGATCAAGATCGAGATGCACTTCCTGCCGGACGTCTACGTCACCTGCGACGTCTGCCATGGCAAGCGTTATAATCGCGAAACGCTGGATGTGCATTTCAAAGGCAAGTCGATCGCCGACGTGCTGGACATGACCGTCGAGGAAGGCGTCGAGTTCTTTTCGGCAGTGCCGGCCGTGCGCGACAAGCTGCAGGCGCTGTTCGATGTCGGCCTCGGGTACATCAAGGTCGGCCAGCAGGCGAACACGCTTTCGGGCGGCGAGGCGCAGCGCGTCAAGCTGGCCAAGGAATTGTCGAAACGCTCTACCGGCCGCACGCTTTACATTCTCGACGAGCCGACCACTGGCCTGCATTTCCATGATGTCGCGAAACTGCTGGAAATGCTGCAGGAACTGGTCAATCAGGGCAATTCCGTCGTCGTCATCGAGCATAATCTCGAGGTCATCAAGACGGCCGACTGGATCATCGATATCGGCCCTGAAGGCGGTACCGGCGGCGGCGAGATCGTCGCGCAAGGCACGCCGGAACAGATCGTCAAGGAGAAGCGGTCCTATACCGGGCAGTTCCTCAAAGACCTGCTGGAGCGGCGGCCGGTGAAAAAGGTTGAGGCGGCGGAATAACCAACATTCCAATTCTGTGGAGGGGAAGATGAGCAAGAGAGGCACGATCCGAACCGGCATTGGCGGCTGGACCTTCGAGCCATGGGAAGGCACGTTCTATCCTGACAAGCTCACCAAAAAGCGGCAACTCGAATATGCGTCGAGCAAGCTTTCGGTGATTGAGGTGAACGGTACCTATTATGGTTCGCAAAAGCCCGAAACCTTTGCGAAATGGGCGTCGGACGTGCCGGATGGCTTTATCTTTTCGCTCAAGGCAAGTCGGTTCACCACCAACCGCAAAGTTTTGGCGGATGCCGGGGAATCGATCGAAAAATTCCTGACGCAGGGCCTGGTTGAACTCGGAGACCATCTCGGACCGCTGCTCTGGCAGTTCGCGCCAACGAAAAAATTCGAGTCAGAGGATTTCGAGGCTTTTCTGAAGCTTCTGCCGGAAAAGCTGGAAGGCCTGCCTTTGCGCCATGTCGTCGAGGTTCGCCACGACAGTTTCAAGGTGCCGGAATTCGTGGCGCTTCTGGAGAAATATAATGTCGCGCCGGTCTGTGCCGAACATTTCGACTACCCGATGATATCAGACGTCACGGCCGATTTCGTCTATGCGCGGCTGCAGAAAGGCTCGGATGAGATTCCAACCTGTTATGCCGATGCCGACATGAAAGCGTGGGCAAAGAGGCTCACCACATGGGCGGAAGGTTGCGTGCCGGAAACCCTGCCGCTGGTCGATGAGAAACGAAAGGTGAAAAAGGAACCGCGCGACGTCTTCGCCTTCTTCATTCACGAGGGCAAGGTGAACGCCCCGCAAGGCGCGATGGCCATGCAGGGGCTGGTCGGCTAATTCGCCCCAGCCAGAGCATTCTCGACGTTCTTCGAAACACGAACCGCTCTACTTCTTTGCTTCAACGAACTGCGGAGGCAAAACCGATTTTTGCCGGACTTGCTGTAGGCTGATCAAGGCTCTGCCGGCCTGTTCTGCAAGGTCTTCCGCCGTCATGCCCGGTCCGGCGATCCGGGCAGCCTCGCCATGCAGGTAGACACCCGCAGCGGCGGCCTCGAAAGCTGGCATCCCTTGCGCCAGCAAGGCGCCGATCATGCCAGCCAGCACATCGCCGGATCCGGCCGTGGCAAGCCAGGGCGGGCCGTTTGTGTTGATTGCTGCGCGCCCATCTGGCGAGGCAATCACCGTATCCGCCCCTTTATAGACGATTACGGCATGGGCACGCTTTGCCGCCTGCGACGCCTTTTCCGGCTTGCTCAAAAAATCGTTTGCCGCGATGTCGGGAAACAGGCGGCCGAATTCTCCCTCATGCGGCGTGAGAACCAGTCTTGTGTCTCCAACCGCGAAGGCTTCAAACAGTGTTTCCGGATTATCCCGGAACGATGTTATGCCATCGGCATCCAGCACCAGCGGCTTGTCGTTCAACGCCAGAACAAAATCGCGAGCGCGAGGTCCGATACCGAAACCGGGACCAAGAACAAAGGCCGAGAGTTTTGCGCTTTCCAGCCATTCCCGCAAATCAGCTTCAGTTTCGATCTGCCTCAGCATCACTGCCGTCAGGTGAGCGGCATTGGCCGCCATCGCATCCGCCGGCGATGCAACCGTGACAAGGCCTGCCCCGGTCTTCAAGCCGGCGAGCGCAGAAAGTCTTGCGGCGCCTGTCTTCGATGCGCCACCCGAAAAGATGGCGAGGTGCCCTCGCCTGTATTTGTGACTGTCGGAATCTGTAGTCGGCAGTGTTGCGGCCCAGATTTCCGGTCGGTTTTCGGCAAGCGCGCCGGCTACAGCCTCGATGATGCGCTTCGGAATGCCTATGTCGGCGACAGCCATGTCTCCACAAAGGGACTTCCCCGGAAGCAGAAGGTGGCCTGGCTTTCTGGCCATGAAGGTTATGGTACATTCGGCCCGGAAGGCTGCACCGAGAGGCTTGCCGCTGCGTCCGTTCAAGCCTGAAGGCAGATCGATCGCCAGTACCGGCAATTCGGCTTTCGCAACCGCGGCAATCACGTCCGCGACCTCGTCCGGAACATCACGTGACAGGCCCGCACCAAAAAGTGCGTCGATGACGATATCTCCGGCCCGCGGTTCGAAATCCTGGAGTGGAGCCACCTCTTCGCCCCATGCCCTGAAAGCCAGTTCCGCATCGCCTTTCAGTCGATCCGGATCGCCCAAGGCAAAGAGCGCAACGCTGGCGCCGGATTCGACCAGTAAGCGGGCTGCAATATAGCCATCTCCACCGTTGTTTCCCGGCCCGCAGATAACGGCAAAGCGGCATGCCTCTGGAAAACGTCGCAAGGCAGCCGCAGCGACGGCGTGGCCCGCACGGACCATAAGATCAAAGGAAGGAATCCCTGACTCGCTCGCCATGCGATCGGCGCGCGCCATTTCATCTGGCGTCAGTAAAAGATACGATGGAAGGTGAGCCATACCACAATTGAACCCAAAGCAGCGCAAAATACAAGCAAGACCACCTGGTGCGGATAAGGACATTATTTAATCATTTGCATAATTATTGCCCATATCAATCGAGGATCATATTCGTCCGAAGTTTCCCAAATTTGTCAGAAAATGGACTGGTGCGGCGTCATTTCGCATCGAAATAGCGAGAAAGCGCGTGCCGATAAGCTTTTCTCGCATGGAAACCGACAGGAATACGTGCAAAAGGAGAATATCCTTTTGAAAGTCCAACATTAGTTTGGCACGATATCTGCATTGGCATGGCCGAGTGGGTCGACGACCCGCGCATGGGGAGAAGCGGAGATATAGTTTCTCATGAAGAAGATCGAAGCGATCATTAAGCCTTTCAAGCTCGACGAAGTGAAGGAAGCCCTTCAGGAAGTTGGACTGCAGGGTATTACGGTAACCGAAGCCAAGGGTTTCGGCCGCCAGAAGGGCCATACCGAACTTTACCGCGGCGCCGAATACGTCGTGGACTTCCTGCCCAAGGTAAAGGTGGAAGTGGTTCTTGCCGACGAAAATGCCGAAGCCGTGATCGAAGCGATTCGCAATGCGGCCCAGACTGGACGGATCGGCGACGGCAAGATATTCGTGTCCAACGTCGAGGAGGTCATCCGTATCCGCACTGGCGAAACGGGTGTAGACGCCATCTAGCCAGCTCGGCGTGATCGTTCATATCGTTACTGAAATCGAGGAACCTGTAATGACGAGCGCAAGCGAAATCATGAAACAAATCAAGGAAAACGACGTCAAGTTCGTTGACCTTCGCTTTACTGACCCGCGCGGCAAGCTGCAGCATGTGACGATGGATATTTCCGCCGTAGACGAGGATATGTTCGCCGACGGCGTCATGTTCGATGGCTCCTCGATCGGCGGCTGGAAGGCGATCAACGAGTCCGACATGGTGCTGATGCCCGACCCGGCAACGGTTCACATGGACCCGTTCTTCGCCCAGTCGACGATGGTCATCTTCTGCGACATCCTCGATCCGGTTTCGGGTGAATCCTATAACCGCGACCCGCGCGGCACGGCCAAGAAAGCCGAAGCCTATCTGAAGGCATCGGGCATCGGCGACACCATTTTCGTCGGTCCGGAGCCGGAATTCTTTGTCTTCGATGACGTGAAGTACAAGGCCGACCCCTACAATACCGGGTTCAAGCTCGATTCATCCGAATTGCCGTCCAACGACGACACGGATTACGAAACCGGCAACCTTGGCCACCGTCCGCGCGTCAAGGGCGGCTATTTCCCGGTTCCGCCGGTCGACAGCCTGCAGGACATGCGCTCCGAAATGCTGACCGTGCTCACCGAAATGGGCGTGGTTGTTGAAAAGCATCACCACGAAGTGGCTTCCGCCCAGCACGAACTCGGCGTCAAGTTCGACACGCTGGTGCGTAACGCCGACAAGATGCAGATCTACAAATATGTCGTGCATCAGGTCGCCAACGCCTATGGTAAGACGGCCACATTCATGCCGAAGCCGGTTTATGGCGATAACGGCTCGGGCATGCACGTGCACCAGTCGATCTGGAAGGACGGCAAGCCGACCTTCGCCGGTGACGAATATGCCGGCCTGTCGGAAAGCTGCCTCTATTACATCGGCGGCATCATCAAGCATGCCAAGGCGATCAACGCCTTCACCAACCCGACGACCAACTCCTACAAGCGTCTGGTTCCGGGCTACGAAGCGCCGGTCCTGCTTGCCTATTCGGCACGCAACCGTTCCGCCTCCTGCCGTATTCCATTCGGCTCCAACCCGAAGGCCAAGCGCGTCGAAGTCCGCTTCCCTGATCCGACGCAGAACCCTTATCTCGGTTTTGCCGCGATGCTGATGGCGGGTCTCGATGGTATCAAGAACAAGATCCATCCCGGCAAGGCGATGGACAAGGATCTCTATGACCTTCCGCCGAAGGAATTGAAGAAGATCCCGACCGTCTGCGGTTCGTTGCGCGAAGCACTTGAAAGTCTAGACAGGGATCGCAAGTTCCTGACGGCCGGCGGCGTGTTCGACGACGACCAGATCGATGCCTATATCGAACTGAAGATGACCGAAGTGATGCGTTACGAAATGACGCCGCACCCGGTCGAATTCGACATGTATTATTCGGCTTGATCGGCCGTCACTGCATGGTTCGCGGTTTCAACCGCATCCTGAAACGGCGGGTCTTCCCGCCGTTTTTCTTTTCAAACAGTCACCGCCGCATGCGGCGATATTTTTGTTTATTGGTGACGCATGGCTGCTCAAAACAAGCCCGTATCAGGCCGGCCTATCGACTGGCTGATCTTCTCGCTCGTCCCGATCTTCTTCTCCAGCAACATGATTTTCGGCCGCGGCATCACGGGTGATGTTGCGCCCTACACGACGGCGTTTTTGCGATGGGCCGGATCGACGGCGATCATGCTGCCCTTCATCTATGCAGACCGCCGCGCCAGCGCGATCTTCGTGCGAAATCATTTCTGGCTCTGGCTGCTGCTTGGCGGTCTCGGCATGGGCATCTGCGGCGGTCTGGTCTACTGGTCGCTGACCTATACCAGTGCTGCCAACGGCACGCTGATCTACACGACCTCGCCGCTTTTCATCATCCTGTTTCAGTGGATGTTCAGTGGCCGCACGATCAGCGGGCGGGAACTGGCCGGCATGGTGGTCGCCTTTGCCGGCGTGATTTCGATCGTCCTGCGCGGCGATCCCGCCGCATTGCTGCACATGAGGTTCAATATCGGCGATCTCGGCATTCTCGTCGCCGCCATCTCATTTGCCATCTATTCGATCCTGCTGAAAAACTCTGCGCTTCAACAGCTTTCGTCTCTGGCTTTATTCGGCATGATCGCGCTTTCAGGCGCGCTCGTGCTCCTGCCGCCGAGCATATTGGAATTTCTCGATGGCGGACCTGTTCCGGATTCTGCTGCCGATTGGTGGAAGATTGCCGGAATGGTCCTCTTCGCATCGCTTGCCGCCTTCTTCTGCTTTCAGCATGCGGTGCGCGTCTTCGGTCCGGCTACGGCAGGCATTACGCTTTATCTCATGCCTCCTGTTTCCATCGTTATGGCCGTTATCTTTCTGGGAGAGAGGTTCGAACCTTATCATGCGCTCGGCATTGTGCTTGTATTGGGCGGCGTGGTTCTCGCCTCTTTGAAAGGGAGGAAACGCGTTCAGGGCTAGAAAACGGCAAAAACATCCAAATGCACCAAATCTTGATGTTTTCAGATCCCGCCCCCACATAATGCTGTGAAAGGACATCGCACCATGAAACAGAAAAACGCAAAATTCATGATTGGGGAGGTCGTCCGTCACAAAGTATTCCCGTTCCGTGGCGTCATATTCGACGTGGATCCGGAATTTGCGAATACTGACGAGTGGTGGAATTCGATCCCGGTGGAAATCCGGCCGAGCAAGGACCAGCCCTTTTATCACCTGCTCGCCGAAAACGACGACTCGGAATATGTCGCCTATGTTTCGGAACAGAATCTCGAGCATGACGAAAGCGAGCAACCTCTGCGTAATCCGCAGGTCTACCAGATCTTCGAACCGCGCGATGGCGGCCAGTTCAAGCCGAAAATGATCCTGGCGCACTAAACGCCAGCAATGTGGATAGAATGAAAAGCCCGGGATTTCCGGGCTTTTTTTGCAGCTATCGTATCAGCCGATAATTTCCCGGCGCAGGGTGTTCCAGCTTTCTTCGTCGGTTGCGACCAGAAGGCCGCCATCAACGTGATGCGGCAAATAAACAGAACCATCCAGCCTGCGGATGTAGCCACCGGCTTCGGTGCCGATCAAGGTCCCCGCGAGATGGTCCCAGGGCATCAGCTTGTTATAGAGCGCGAACTGGACATGGCCGCTGGCAAAGGTGCGGTATTCGTGGGCCGCGCAACGGTAGCTGGCAAACAGGCGCACCTTGGCGAGGTTGGCGAGGATCTGCTCACGCTCATGGCCGAAGAAATAACCGGCCGATGCCATGCCGACCATGTCAGCCAGCGGCTGGGGTGCTGCAACGGACAATTTTACCGCTTCGCCATCCGGACGACGAAGGAAAGCGCCTGCCCCCTTCTCCGCCACGACCCAGTCATCACCCATCGGGTCGTAGATGATGCCGGCAATAGTTTCGCCCTTGTATGTAACGGCGGCCATGACGCCAAAGGCCGGAATGCCGGAGGCGAAATTGAAGGTACCGTCGATCGGATCGACAACCACGGCCAGTTCGGCATCCGCCAGCTTTGCAAGAAGCGATGGGTCCGCGGCGACAGATTCCTCACCGATGAACAGCGCGCCTGGCACGACAGCATCGATTTCCCGTCGGATCAGGCGCTCCGCGGCCTCGTCCGCCTCGGTGACGAGATCAGACGGTTCGCTCTTGGAACGGACGTCGTCGCCACCCAGGCGGCGGAACCGTGGCAATATCTCGGTCCTGGCGGCTGTTTTCAGAAGTTCGGCGAGCTTGAGGACATCGAGCGGCAAAGTCATTTGAAATCCAATCTGCGTTTGAAGATGGCAAGATCAGTCGTCGGATGAAACCGAGAGGCCGGAAAAATCAAAAAGTTTAGGGTCAAGAAGATGGGATGGGTTCACATGCGCGAGCGCGCGCAACATCGTGTCCTTGCGGCCCGGCATGCGGGTTTCGATATCGGCAAGCATCTGCTTCATCGCATTGCGCTGCAAGCCATCCTGCGAGCCGCAGAGGTCGCAAGGGATGATCGGGAACTGCATGGCCGCGGAAAATTTGGCCAGATCGTCTTCGGCGCAATAGGCAAGAGGCCTCAGCACCATGAGATCGCCCTCGTCGTTCAGAAGTTTGGCCGGCATGCCGGCAAGACGGCCGCCATGGAAGAAATTCATGAAGAAGGTTTCGAGAATATCCTCGCGGTGATGACCCAGCACCAGGGCCTGACACCCCTCCTCGCGCGCAACGCGATAGAGATTGCCGCGCCGCAGCCGGGAACAGAGCGAACAGTAGGTGGCACCCGAAGGGACTTTTTCCTTCACGATCGAATAGGTATCGCGATATTCGATCCGGTGTTTGACGCCGATCGAGGTCAGATAGTCGGGCAGAATATGCTTCGGGAAATTCGGCTGTCCCTGGTCGAGATTGCAGGCGATGAGCTCGACCGGCAGAAGACCGCGCCATTGCAGGTCAAGCAGTACGGCGAGCAGTGCATAACTGTCCTTGCCGCCGGACAGGCCGACGAGCCAGCGTTGCTGGTCCTTCAGCATTCCGAAATCTTCGAATGCCTGGCGCACCTGCCGCAGCAGACGCTTGCGCAGCTTGTTGAACGATACTGAATTCGGCGCATCGCGAAACAATGCCGGTGCGAGACCGGTCACGGCCTCGTCCATCTCGTCCTCGATAACAGCGTTCAATCCCATGGCAGACCTCATGCGAAACGGGCGGCCAGAAGCCGCCCGGTCATCTATCTCACTCAGGCGGAAAGCGCGGCCGCGACAGCCTCGATCGCCTCATCGGCCTTGGCGCCATCCGGACCACCGGCCTGGGCCATGTCCGGCCGGCCGCCGCCGCCCTTGCCGCCGAGGGCAGCGGATGCGATGCGGACAAGCTCGACGGCGCTGAAACGTCCGACGAGATCCTCGGTCACCGCAACCACGGCGCTTGCCTTGCCGTCTTCCGACACGCCGATCAGCGTCACGACGCCGGAACCGAGCGACGCCTTGCCTTCGTCGGCAAGACCCTTCAGGTCCTTGGCATCGATACCGGCAAGCACACGACCCATGAACCTGGTGCCGGCGATTTCACGTGCATCCGTGCCCGTGCCGCTTTCGCCGCCACCCATGGCGAGACGCCGCTTGGCATCGGCCAGTTCCTTTTCGAGCTTGCGGCGCTCATCGAGCAAAGCCTCAACGCGCGAAACGACGTCCGAAGGCTGAACCTTCAATGCGCCGGCCAACGTCTTTACCCGATCGTCCTGTTCCGACAGATAGGCGCGAGCGGCTTCACCGGTCACAGCTTCGACGCGGCGAACGCCGGCGCCGACGGCGCTTTCAGACAGGACGCGGACGAGACCGATATCGCCGGTCGCATTGACATGAGTGCCGCCACAAAGCTCGATCGAATACGGCTTGCCGGCCTTTTCGCCGTCGATTGCCGTTCCCATCGAAACAACCCGCACTTCGTCGCCATATTTTTCGCCGAACAGCGCCATAGCGCCTTCGGCAATCGCGTCATCGACGCTCATCAGGCGGGTGGTGACCTTGGCGTTCTGGATGATGATGGCATTGGCCATCTCCTCGACGCGCTGCAACTCTTCCGCCGACATCGGCTTCGGATGCGAGACGTCAAAACGCAGGCGCTCGGGTGCAACCAGAGAGCCCTTCTGGGCCACATGGGTGCCGAGTACCACACGCAGTGCCTCGTGCAGAAGGTGGGTCGCCGAGTGATTGGAGCGCAGACGCGAGCGGCGTGCGTGATCGACCGTCAGGATGACGGCATCGCCGACCTTCAGCTTGCCTTCCGAAACCTTGGCAACATGGACGAACAAGCCCTCGCCCTTCTTCTGGGTGTCGGAGACTTCGACCTTGCCATTATCCGTGGAGATGATGCCGGTATCGCCCATCTGACCGCCGGATTCACCGTAGAACGGCGTCTGGCTGACGACGATTTGGACTTCTTCACCGACCGCAGCACTATCGACTGCCTTGCCGTCCTTGACGATCGCCTGGACAACGGCCTCGGCTTTCTCGGTGTCGTAACCGAGGAATTCGGTGGCGCCGTGCTTTTCCTTCAGCTCGAACCAGATGGTTTCGGTCGCCTTGTCGCCGGAACCGGCCCAGTGCGAACGGGCTTCAGCCTTCTGGCGTTCCATCGCATCGGTAAAGCCGGCAATGTCGACGCCGATCTCGCGGGCGCGCAACGCGTCCTGCGTCAGGTCGAGCGGGAATCCGTAGGTGTCATAAAGCTTGAAGGCGGTTTCGCCATCCAGCATGTCGCCCTTGTCGAGATCGGTCGTTGCGTCGGAGAGCAGCGACAGACCGCGTTCCAGCGTCTTGCGGAAACGGGTTTCTTCCAGCTTCAGCGTCTCGGAGGTCAGTGCCTCGGCGCGCACCAGCTCCGGATAGGCGCGACCCATTTCCTGAATAAGCGTCGGCAGCAGCTTGTACATGACCGGCTCTTTCGCACCCAGAAGCTGGGCGTGGCGCATGGCGCGGCGCATGATGCGGCGAAGGACGTAACCGCGGCCTTCATTCGACGGCAGGACGCCATCGGCAATGAGGAAGGCAGACGAACGCAGGTGGTCGGCGATAACGCGGTGGCTGGCGCTGCCCTCTGCCTTGACGCCCATCACGTCCTCGATCGTGCCGATCAGGGTGCGGAACAGATCGGTATCAAAGACGCTCTGCTTGCCCTGCAGAACGCAGGCCATGCGCTCGAGGCCCATGCCGGTGTCGATCGACGGACGCGGGAGCAGCGAACGTTCGCCCGGAGCAGTCTGATCGAACTGCATGAAAACGAGGTTCCAGAATTCGAGGAAGCGATCGCCATCCTCTTCCGGCGAACCCGGAGGGCCGCCCCAGACGTTTTCGCCCTGATCGATGAAGATTTCAGAACAGGGACCGCAAGGGCCGGTATCGCCCATCTGCCAGAAATTGTCGGAGGTCGGGATACTGATGATCTTGTCGTCCGAGAAACCGGCGATCTTCTTCCAAAGCGTCGCGGCTTCCTCGTCTTCCGAATAGACCGTCACCAGAAGGCGGCTCTTCGGCAGGTCGAACCCGTCGGTGACGAGCTTCCAGGCCAGCTCGATCGCCTGTTCCTTGAAATAATCGCCAAAGGAAAAGTTGCCGAGCATCTCGAAGAAGGTCAGGTGGCGGGCGGTGTAACCGACATTGTCCAGGTCGTTGTGCTTACCGCCGGCACGCACGCATTTCTGCGACGTCGTCGCAGTCGTATAGGGGCGCTTTTCAAGACCGGTAAAGACGTTCTTGAACTGCACCATGCCGGCATTGGTGAACATCAGCGTCGGGTCGTTGCGCGGAACGAGCGGGCTCGAATCCACAACCTCGTGGCCATTCTTCTTGAAGTAGTCGAGGAAGGTCGACCGGATGTCATTCACGCCGCTCATGCTACGCCCTTTTCAACCGCCGATGCGGTACCAGTATTTGAAGTCAGAAGGCTTGTATCGTCCACATAAGCGACTGTCCAGCCGAACGGAAAACCGGCCGCACATCTTGCGATGACGGCCGGTGAAAACAGATATTCATCAAACCAACGGGACCTTCCGGTTACGGCAGAACGGCCCCGCTCAAATCAAATCAGCCATCTGCGGCTTCGTCACCGTCATTGGCGTCCGGCCCACCGTTCTGTAGGAAGCGATCGGCGATCAGGCCGGCATTCTGGCGCAGCGACATCTCGATCTCGCGAGCGACCTCCGGATTTTCCCGAAGGAACGTCTTGGCGTTTTCACGCCCCTGACCGAGACGCTGGCTGTTATAAGAGAACCAGGCACCGGACTTCTCGACAATGCCGGCCTTGACGCCGAGATCGACGAGTTCGCCGGTCTTGGAGACGCCTTCGCCATACATGATGTCGAATTCCACCTGCTTGAAGGGAGGCGCCATCTTGTTCTTGACGACCTTGACGCGGGTCTGGTTGCCCACGACTTCCTCGCGTTCCTTGACCTGGCCGATACGACGAATGTCGAGACGAACGGACGCGTAGAACTTCAGGGCGTTACCGCCGGTCGTGGTTTCCGGAGAACCGAACATCACACCGATCTTCATGCGGATCTGGTTGATGAAGATCACCATCGTGTTCGACTTGGAGATCGACGCGGTCAGCTTGCGCAGCGCCTGGCTCATCAGGCGGGCCTGCAGACCGGGAAGGCTGTCGCCCATCTCGCCTTCGATTTCTGCACGCGGCGTAAGCGCTGCGACCGAGTCGACGACCAGAACATCGACCGCGCCGGAGCGAACCAGCGTATCGGTGATTTCCAACGCCTGTTCGCCCGTATCCGGCTGCGAGATCAGAAGGTTCTGCAGGTCGACGCCAAGCTTGCGAGCGTAGACCGGATCGAGCGCGTGTTCAGCGTCGACAAACGCGCAAATACCGCCCTTTTTCTGGGCTTCAGCGATCGTCTGCAATGCGAGCGTCGTCTTACCCGAGCTTTCCGGACCATAGATTTCAATGATGCGGCCCTTGGGCAGACCGCCAATGCCGAGCGCAATATCGAGGCTGAGAGAGCCGGTCGAAACCGTCTCGATCTCAACGATACTTTCGTTCGAACCGAGCTTCATGATCGAGCCTTTGCCGAAGGATCGTTCAATCTGCGAGAGTGCCGCTTCCAGGGCCTTGCTCTTGTCCACGCCTTTTTCCTCTACGAGCCGCAATGTGTTCTGTGCCATGAGATCCCACCTTTAGGTTATTGCCGCCGCGCAAGCAATGAAGCAGCCGATAGGATATTCGTACTCATTTTGTTCTCATTTTGCAAGCGCCATCTAAGCCCTTGCGACGAAATCGCTATTTCCCATCTGTTCCTTAAATGTTCACGCCGAATGCAAGCTGTGGAAATAACTGCGCATTTGGTCGTTTTTGCCTGCGGTCAACGCAGTCGTCCCAAATGCCCGGTGATGCTGCAGCCTATTCCGAATCAAGCATTTCGCGAACGGCGACGGCAAGTTGCTTCAACGAGAACGGCTTCGGCAAGAAGCCGAATTTCGCATCGGCCGGCAGGTTGCGGGCAAACGCATCCTCAGCATATCCGGAAACGAAGATGAACTTCAGGTCGGGATAGGATTTGCGCAATTCAGTCAGCAGCGTCGGGCCGTCCATTTCGGGCATGACGACGTCGGACACGACGATATCCACCTTGCCCTCAAGCTCTTCCATGATGTCGAGCGCCTCGGTGCCTGATCCGGCCTCGTGGACGGTGTAACCGCGGGTCTCCAGCATACGTTTGCCGCCGCGACGGACCGCCTCTTCGTCCTCCACCAGGAGCACGACCGCAGACTTTCCGGTCAGGTCGACCGGCTCGGCTGCCGGCGCCGCAGCGACAGCCACAGGCTTGGGCGGACCACCGGTCGATCCCTCGATCATAACGGGCGCATGGGAGACCGGCTGAATTTCGGGAATATGGCGCGGCAGGAAGATACGGAAACTGGTTCCCTTGCCGATTTCCGACTCCGGATAGATGTAGCCGCCGGACTGCTTGATGATACCATAGACCATTGCCAGGCCGAGGCCGGTCCCCTTGCCCACTTCCTTGGTGGTGAAGAAAGGTTCGAAAATCTTGTCCATGATCTCGGGCGGGATGCCCGTGCCGCTGTCGGAGACCTCGACCATGACGAAATCTTCGGACGGAAGATCGGCCTGCTGGAAGCTGCCGGCATCATCGGACGTGACGTTGCGGGTCTTGATCAGGATCGTGCCGCCGTTCGGCATGGCATCGCGTGCGTTGACGCAGAGATTGATCAGCACCTGTTCGAATTGCGAAAGGTCGGTGCGGACCGGCCAGAGATCACGGCCGTAATCGACCTCCAGCTTGACGTTGGTGCCGGAAATCAGCCGATCGACCAGCATGCGCAGATCGCCGACCACATCGGTCAGGTTAAGCACGGCCGGACGCATCGTCTGCTTGCGCGAGAAGGCCAGCAACTGACGCACCAGAACGGCCGCCCTGTTGGCGTTGCGCTTGATCTCCATCAGGTCGGCGAAGCTGGCGTCGGAAGGCCGCGCCTGCAGCAGAAGATGGTCGGACGAAAGCAGGATTGCCGTCAGCACATTGTTGAAATCGTGCGCGATACCACCTGCCAGCGTGCCGACCGCATTCAGCTTCTGCGTCTGCGCCATCTGGGTTTCGAGCGCCTTCTGCTCGGTCGTCTCGACGGCATAGACGATCGCGACCTCTTCCGGCGCCTCGTCGCTCTCGTCGATCACCGCATTGACGTAGAAGCGCACATAACGATTCTCATCGCCCGGATGACGGGATTCGATCGGCGCAATATCACCCTGTCGATCCTTGGCGGCGGCAAGCGCCTCCATCAGCGTTTCGCGGGTGCTGTCATGGACGATGCGCTCCAGCTCGGCACTACCGGCATCGACCTCATCGCGCGACACAACTCCGGCAAAAAGCCGCAGGAACGGCGCGTTGATGCGGAGAATTCTGCCATTTCCATCCACCGAGGCGATCGCCATCGGTGTGTTGTTGAAGAATCGCGTGAAGCGCATGGCAGACGCAGACTGGTCGGCCTCGGCACCCTTGGCGCGCATCAGTACGACCGTGCGGCTTTCGCCGGGTGCTCCATCGCGCATGGTGCTGACATTGTGGACCAGTTTTGCCGGAAGGCTCTGGCCGTTGGCGCGGCGAAGGTCGAGTTCGAGCGTCTCGGTGCGTTTCAGGCCGGGTGCGGCCTGCACGGACTGGATAAGGGCCATGCCCTCGCCCGCCACGAGATCCGAAATCATCATCGATTGCGGCGTAAATTTCGTCAGGTCGAGACCGAGCCATTCGGCAAGCGTCGCATTGAGATAGAAAATCTCGCCTTTACGCCCGGCGGAGAAAAAGCCGACCGGGGCGTGATCGAGATAATCGATTGCGTTCTGCAACTCGCGGAAAAAGCGCTCCTGATCGTCCCGTTCCGAAGTGATATCGGTGATTTCCCAGATATCAAGCGCATTGCGGCCGGCCCGGCCTAGCAGGCGCGCCTTCAGGCGATACCAATGCGCATCCGAACCATTGCCGGTCAGGCGACCGAGCGGCTGCAGCAGACGAAATTCCTCGTGGCCTTCGCGACCTTCCCTGAGTGCCGCCGTCAAGCGGTAGAGGGCTTCGGTCGATTCGCGCGTCTTCGACAACAGCGTTTCGAGCGACTGGACGTTGCGGCCGTTGGAGACGCCTGTCATCCGCCCATAGGCGGCATTGGCATAAACGATCCGGCCCTTGGCATCGGTGACCACGATCCCGTCGGGGTGGCTCGCCAGAAAACTGCGGGCCAGCTCATCGGAGCGCGACTGCGGCATGACCTCGACGAGGCCGATCAGCGATGACACGATGAAGAAAATCCCGACCATCGCCAGGATGCCGAGAAGACCGAGGACGACCTCGTTATCCAGTGCCTGCTGGAAGACGATAAAGGCAATGGCGACGCCCAGCAGCACCATCGCCAGAAGGACGATCCGGACAACCGTGCCGCCACGGCTGCCGCGATCGACCAATGGCGTTTCGTCGTTGCCGGCTTTCGGCGAGCTCGTCATCAAAACCTCTTGCTCCGGTGCACGGCACCGACGTCGCAAAACGCACCCCGTGGCGTTCGCGATTCTCTCTTAGCAATTTGAAGATGAAGCAAAAAGCTCCGGAAAGCCACAAAAGGCGGGACAGTGCAGCGCCCTGCCCTATGTGAGATGCCAATGAGACACATTTTAGCGTTGACGGACGGCGCCAAGCCTTGCCTCCCGGACCAAAAAATCGTCTGTGTCAGACGCATAGATCGCATAAGGAGTTACATAACATGGTCGGAGAACTGTGGGGCGAATACGGTCGCAACCTCCTCGTGGCGGTCATCGGTGTCGGTTTGGCCCTTATCTGCCTCGTCGGAATCCTGTGGATAGTGCGCGGACGCCGCGGGCCGTCGCCATTCGTGCGCGGCGGGCGCAACCGCCAGCCGCGGCTGCAGGTGCTCGATGCCGCGGCCGTTGATGCGCGCCGTCGCCTGGTTCTCGTCAGGCGCGACGATGTCGAACACCTGATCATGATCGGCGGACCGACCGACGTCGTGATTGAAAGCCGGATTGCCAATTCGGCCCAAAATGCCGAAGTTCCGGTCCAGGAAACGCATCCGGCGCAGCCAATAGCGATCCCTTCTCCGGCAGCACCGGCAGCGACCAAATTACCTTCAAGCGAGATACCCCGGCGCCCGGTGCCCGCTCCGGCACCACGGACTGAAGCGATCAGGGAGCCGGTCGAAGAAGCCTTTGTCCGCGAAACGCGCGCCACCGCAGCGCCGCAGGCTGCCGCCGTCGCAGCCGCTCCGGTTGCGATGTCACGTATGGAGCCGGCGGTTAATTCTTCGCCCGCAAACCCTGTCCGTACGGAGCCTGTGCAGCCACGCGTCGCGGCGCCGGTAGCCGGACAGCCGGCACTTGACGATGCAGCGCGCCTCCTCGAAAGCCAGCGCGACCGCGTCTTCGCCGAACGCAGCACACCTGCGGCAGCTGCCGCGCCTGCAATACGTCCGGTGTCGCAGCAAACACCGGTTCCTGCTGAAAAGCCGACCGGCCTTGGAAGCGATTTCGAAAAAATCCTCGAAGAAGAAATGGCTCACAACATGGCTGCGCGGGATGCATCCCTTGCTAACCGGTCGCTGCCGCAAGCAGGCCCGACCGTGGCTGTGCCGGTCGTAGCAGCACCCGGCAGCCCGACACGCGACGACCCGTCGCTGCAAAGCGAGGTTGCCCGGATATTCGGCGAAATGTCCGCGAGCCGCGATAAGTAACGTAACGCTTGAGCTACGACTATCGATGCAAACAAAAAAGGCACGTCGCGACGTGCCTTTTTTGATTTTTATTTCGGCTCAACGATTATTATTCGTCGCGATAGACCTTTTCACGCCGCTCGTGACGCTCCTGCGCCTCGATCGACAGCGTTGCGATCGGACGGGCGTCCAGTCGCTTGAGGCCGATCGGCTCGCCGGTTTCTTCGCAATAGCCGTAGGTTCCATCGTCGATCCGCTGCATGGCGGCGTCGATCTTGGATATGAGTTTGCGCTGGCGGTCGCGGGCGCGCAATTCGATTGCACGGTCCGTTTCCGATGATGCGCGGTCTGCAAGGTCTGGGTGGTTTGCACTTTCCTCAGCCAGGTGCCCGAGGGTCTCCCGCGCCTCCCTGAGGATGTCATTCTTCCATGCGATCAGCTTGGCCCTGAAGTACGCCTTCTGATTTGCATTCATGAACTCTTCGTTTTCCGAGAGCACATAGTTACTAAGATCGATCTTCTCACTCAACGCGATTCTCCTGAAGAACATCTCATGGCGCCCCTATACTCCATTAACCAGTCCTCATTCAAGCCTTTCGCCCAGTTTTGCAGCAGTTTTAAATTTGTTACAAAATTCGGCTAAGTGACTAATTTTTATGCTTTTCCCACAATCGCATGGGTAGCCGGCTTGCAAACACCTCAACCGGCGGCACATGATCCGGTTGACCAATCGACCAAAGCAACGCTACGCCTTTTACTCAGCGTTTCATTTTGGCGAGCCGAAGATGATCGAGCCTGAACCATTCCGTATTTACCTGATGCGCCACGCGCAGGCAGCCTCGGCATTGCCGGGCGGACGCGATTTCGACCGCATGCTAGACGATCGCGGTTATGCGCAGGCGGAGATGGTCGCAGATCGCGCTGCAGATCTTGGATATGTGCCGGATTGCCTCGTCAGTTCGACGGCGGCGCGCTGTCGGCAGACTGCGGAGATCGTGCGCAGGGCCGTTGGCGAAACTCTGGAAATCCAGCTTGTCGACGAACTATACAACGGCACGCCGGATCTTTATGCGACGATCATCGCCGGGCAGCGGCCTGCGCGATCCGTCATGCTGATCGGTCATAATCCGAGCATAGACCAGTTGCTGGAAGGCTTGATCGGCAAGGCGCAGAGGCGCGGGGCCATGCCGGGCGGATACCCGACGGCGGGACTGGCTGTTCTCGACTACGTCGCGGACAAAGAGAGCAGCGGCTGGATGCTGAGCAATCTGCTCAACGCATGAACAGCCCGACATTGCGAGCCGGCGTCGTGCGCCTATATAGGGGAAAACACTTTTTCGGGATCCCGCCTTGGCGCCTTCGCTGACCAGTTTTACCGACGACGCTCGCATTGCACTCGACAATATCGCCGACCGCGCATCCGGGCTCGTCAACCCGACGATACGGCTCGGCGTGACCGGTCTATCCCGCGCCGGCAAGACCGTGCTGATTTCGTCGATCGTGCAGAACCTGCTGAATGGCGGGCGCCTGCCGCTGTTCGAGGCGGTTCGCTCCGGACGCGTCTCCGCCATCCGGCTCGAAGAGCAGCCGGATGACGCCATTCCGAGATTTCAGTACGAGGATCATATTCAGGCGCTAGTTCGCGATCGTATATGGCCGGATTCGACGCGCGCCATTTCCGAATTGCGACTGACCATCGATTATCAGAGTGCCAGTGGCTGGAACCGCTTCTTTTCACCCGGCAGGCTTTCACTCGACATCGTCGACTATCCGGGCGAATGGCTGCTCGATCTACCGCTTCTGACACAAGACTACCGTCAGTTCAGCAATGCTACGGCGGACTTGGCGCAGACGGGTATCCGCAAGGAACTTGCCAGCGACTGGATGCAACTTGCAACCACGATCGATATGGACGCACCGGCCGACGAAATGACCGCACGTCGCCTGTTCGAGGTATTTTCCGCCTATCTCAAGGCCTGCAAATCCGACGAGCGGTCCCTGTCGACGCTGCCGCCGGGGCGTTTCCTGATGCCGGGAGACCTGGAAGGTTCACCGGCGCTGACCTTTGCTCCGCTGCCCGGGATTCCTGACACGACGGCAGTAAAAGGGTCATTGCGGGCGATGATGGAGCGCCGCTTCGAGGCCTACAAGACCGTGGTGGTAAAACCCTTCTTTCGGCATCACTTCGCGCGTCTCGACAGGCAAATCGTACTTGTCGATGCACTGCAGGCGATAAATCGAGGTCCGGAGGCACTGCAGGACCTTGAACGTGCGCTCGGCGACGTGCTTGGCTGTTTCCGGCCAGGCCATAACAGCTTCTTTTCATCCTTCGTCACGCGTCGCATCGAGAAGGTCCTGATCGCCGCGACCAAGGCCGACCATCTGCATCACGAGAGCCACGATCGGCTGGAACGATTGACCGGTCGCCTCGTCGACCGCGCCATCCAGCGCATCGGCCTGTCGGGTGCCGGTTTTGAAGTGATGGCGATCGCCTCGGTGCGCGCGACCCGTGAAGCCAGCGTCAAGGAGGGCAATCACATGCTTCCGGTGATCGTCGGCACGCCGATCGAAGGCGAAACGATCAATGGCGAGCGATTCGACGGCACCAAGACAACGGCGATATTTCCCGGTGACCTGCCGGCGGATCCTACTCATATGTTCAAAACGCTGGATAGCGACAGCCCTGATCTTCCGGACATCAATTTCGTCCGCTTCCGGCCGCCGGCGATCGAGGGACGCTCGGGCAGCCTTAATCTCGCAGTGCCGCATATCCGGCTCGACCGTGCGCTGCAGTTCCTGCTTGGAGACCGCCTCGCATGAGACCGCCCTACACCAACGATCCTTCCCGACGTCGCCCGGCCGCTTATCAGTTCGAGGATGACGCGAAACAGGAGGCCGCAGCGCCGAAGCCGGTGCGGCGTCCGAAAAGCTTTGACCAGTCCGTAACGGTGATACCGGACGAAGACGATCCGTTCGCCGGTGCCGAACTCGATGAATCCAGCCTCCCCGTTGCGGAACCAAGACCGCGGAAACGGTTTTCCTTTGTCGGACTTGCAACCGCAGCGCTCGGCACCTTCCTGTCGCTCGCGTTCGGGCTTTGGGCGGATCAGGTCGTGCGCGATCTTTTCGCCCGCGCCGACTGGCTTGGTTATGCCGCCATTACGGCACTTTCGCTGGCGCTTTTCGGATTGCTGGTCGTCGTCGGGCGCGAGATCATGGGGATCGCGCGGCTTGCCGCTGTGCAGAGCCTGAAAACGGAGGCGGAAGAAGCTGCAGCTTCCGTCCAGGCCCAGCCAGCGCGCAAGGTGGTGGAGCGCCTGACATCGCTCCTCAGTCACCGAGCGGAGACTGCCAAAGGTAGAAGTGTGCTCGAAGGCACCAAGGATGACATTATCGACGGGCCACATCTTCTCGATCTGGCTGAGCGCGAACTGCTGACGCCGCTCGATCGCAAGGCTCGCGGTCTCATTCTGAATTCGTCGAAACGGGTCGCGATTGTTACCGCCATCAGCCCCAGAGCTATCGTCGACCTCGCCTACGTATTGTTTGAGGTCACGCGCCTCGTGCGCGCCATGGCCGAGCTTTATGGGGCAAGACCCGGTAAACTAGGCCTGCTGCGGCTGATCCGCGATGTCATCGCACATCTTGCGGTCACGGGCTCCATCGCGGTCGGAGACGGACTGGCGCAACAGGTTCTCGGTCACGGACTTGCCTCGCGGCTATCGCGGCGACTCGGCGAAGGCGTCATCAACGGGCTTCTGACAGCACGCATCGGAATAGCGGCCATGGACCTTTGCCGACCATTGCCGTTCCGCGCCCTGCCCCGACCGGGGGTCGGCGATTTCATGTCCGATATCGTGGCGGCCGGCCGCACAGACGAGAAGGACTAACCCTTTCCGGGACACCCCGTGAGCGCCAAAAGATACGAAGCGTTAACCATTCTCGCTTAATTTCGACCTCACTAAACATCGCCGCTGACAGCGGAACGTCCCAAGGGGAAAGCCTCATGTATTCGCGCTTCTTTTCGCTTTTCGGCGGGCTTGCCGCTTTGACTCTGGTCACCGCAGTTCCGGCATTTGCTCCGCAGGCGGAAGCTGCGTCCCGCGATCAGATCTTCTTCCAGTCCGTGGCTGGTGGATGGAAAGGTCCAGGCGAGATCGTCGCCGGCAAATACAAGGGCACGAAATTCAACTGCAACCTGACCGGCTCCCCGTCACCCGACGGTGATACGGGCATAAAGCTCGACGGCACCTGCCGGGTCGGCGTCTTCCAGCAGCCGATGTCGGCTGTCATCACCCAGAACGGACGCGGCTACACCGGCAAGTTCCTCGATGGGGCCGAAGGCAAGGGTCTCGATATCGTCTCCGGTTCGGTCAATGGGGATAAGGTGGTGATGGGCATCAACCGCGCCAAGCTCAACGGTGCGATGGTCGCCAGCCTGCGCGGCGACAACAAGATGAACATCACCATTTCGGTCAAGGTGGAAGACCAGATGGTGCCGGTCATCGGCCTGTCGCTCGACCGTGACCTCGACTCGATCGCCGTCGGCTCGATCAAGGAATAGTGAAATCTCGGGCGCGGGTTATCATGCGCCTACGCTAATTCAATTTCTCAGAATTCCAAAATATCTCATTACCCGACAACGATTTTCAGTCTTTAAGAAAATCCACCCGCTGTTTCAACCTGCCGCCACCAAAGGCCATCCGGCTTCGCGATCCTGATCCCGGTCGAATTCAAGCTGCCCGCCCAGCTTTCAGCCTTGCGGTCGTTGATCATCATCTGCGGAGCAAGATCCGCGAGCGGTAGCATGACGAATGCGCGTTCGGTCATACGCGGATGCGGCAGTTCCAGCTTCGGTGACTTCTGAACCCGATCACCATAGGTCAGCAGATCGATATCGAGTGTCCTTGGTCCCCAGCGCTCTGCCCGCACGCGTTTCATTTCACGCTCCAGCGCGAGACACAGATCGAGCAATTCCTCCGGCTCCAGTTCGGTCTCTATCAGCGCACAGCAATTGAAGAAGTCGGCCTGGTCGGTCTTGCCCCAAGGCGGCGTCAGGTAGAGCCGGGAAACGGCTGACACCCTACAGTCCTTTCGCGCATCAAGCGTCTGCAACGCGTGCGCCATGGCCGATGCCGGATCACCGACATTGCCGCCCAGCCCCAGCGCTGCGATTTCCCATGGATGATCAGGCACGATGCTCAACGCGCACCTCCACGTAATCGAGAATGCCGGCGATCGGTGCGCTCGGCTTCCTGATCGCCACCTCGACCCGGCGGATCAGCGGCGACCAAGCGGTCAGCCCAAGAGCCACATCATTGGCAAGCGTTTCGATCAGGTTGCGACGGCTGCCGGTCATGATCTTCTCAACCAGTTCATAGGCCACCCCATAATGAACCGTCTGCTCGACCTCGTCGGACACCAGAACATCCCCCGCGTCGACATCCATGACGACATCAACGAAGAAACGTTGACCGAGAGCCATTTCCTGCTCGAAGACCCCGTGACGCGCGTAAAAGGCGCAATTCTTCAGAGTGATCTGATAGGTGGACATCAAACTTCTCCCGCCCGTTCGAGCACGCGGTCGGCGTCCAGCACCGCGTCAGCCATCCGCAAGGCATCGAGATTGCCCGCTACGTTGTGAACCCTGAAAATCGACGCACCGGCAAGTCGCAGCATCGCGGTTGTGGCAGCCGTTGCGAAATCCCGCTCCGCCGCCACCTCGCGCATAGAAACAGCTCCGACAAAGCGTTTTCTCGATGTGCCGACCAGAAGCGGGAAGCCCAGAGAATGAAGCTCCCTGCAGCGGGCCATCAACTCGCTATTATGGTCCTGCTTCTGAACAAAGCCGAAACCGGGATCAAGCACGATTGCATCGCCTGCAATGCCGGCTGCTTTCGCCATATGGAGCGACTCGTCGAAAAACACTCGTTCGTCCTCGATGATATCCTCATGAAGGTTATCACGCCCGCGTGCAGTATACATGATGCAGAGCCCGGCTTCGCTTTCAGAAACGACATGTGCCATCTGCGGATCATGCCGCAATCCGTAAACGTCGTTGACGAGATGCGCCCCGGCAGCGATGGCCAACCTTGCGGTATCCGCGCGGTAAGTATCGACGGAAATAAGCACGTCGGTTTCCTGCGCCAGCTTTTCGATGACAGGCAGGATACGATCCTGCTCCTCAGATGCAGTCACGGGGGCTGCGCCCGGCCGCGTCGACTCGCCGCCGATATCGAGAATGGATGCACCTTCGCCTATACAGGCAAGACCATGCGCGACAGCGTTTGCGACATCGATATAGCGCCCACCATCGGAAAAACTGTCGGGGGTCACGTTGACGATCGCCATGATGTGGCCGGTGACACCAAGCGTCACGCTACGGCCATGGGCAAGACGCCAGACGCTGTTGCGCGATGATGTCACAAATGATCCATCTTTTTGAAAGTAACGCAAATTTTCATGCCTTCATGTTGCACTTGCGCAGCCTATGCCCCAAGCTCGTTTCAACTTCAACGTACCAGGCCAGAGAATGTTTTTGATGCGCAGAGTCCACCGAGTTTTCGGTGCAGCCTTCCTACTCTGTGTGATCTCGATCCCGGCGCAGGCAGAACCTCTTATTTCCAAATCCTATTCCTACTTCCGTATCGGCGGCCGAACGGCCGAAGAACTCGACAAGGAACTGGAACGCCACGGTCCCGTCACCAGGACCAGCGGGCACCGACATCCCGGCGCGACCGAGATCAAGTTCGGCGGAGAGGTAACCTATGTGGAGCGCGGCAAACGTTGTACCGTCGGCGGCGCCAAGGTGACCTTGCGTACCCACATCATCCTGCCCCGCTGGAGCAACGGCGGCAAGGCCGAGAAAGATCTTCGCTTCATCTGGGGCACGCTGTCGTCCGATATCAAGCGGCATGAGGAACGACATGCCGAAATCGCCCGTAACTACGCCCGCATGCTGGAGCGGGAACTGCTTGACCTGCCACCCCGCAGGACATGTGACGACGTCGAAGCCATGGTGACCGAAACGACGCGGCGCGTGCTTGCGGAACACGACCAGCAACAGGCCCGTTTCGATCAGGTCGAGGCCAGGAATTTCGATGCCCGCATGGCACGGCTTCTGCAATATCGCATCGACCAGCGGCAGCGATAGGCGCCAATAGAGCCTGCCGGATCCAAGCTTGCACCAGGCTTGCGCCGACACCTGCGATTAAAGGGTGATTTGTTGCGATGGCCAGGCGAGAGCCAGCCATCTATACATTAGATGTAAATTACATATATAAGATAGCTGACAGCCGGATTCGCCCTTTGCGCGACAAGTATCCATCGGTACCGGCCAAGGCCGACCTTTCCGGCCCGCATTCTTTGGTGGCGTTTCCGTTTGCTGCGTTCCCCTGGCGCTGAACCTGAGCCGAAGGTGTAACCTCCCTCGCCTGCCGGCTGTGCGCCCACCTCGCCTCGCTCACCATTCAAGGAGCGAGGCTATTTTTTGAGGAGAGGAAAAGGGCTCAGGCCTGACGCTCGGGAATATTGACGACGAGGCCGTCGAAGTCGGCCTTCATCTTGATCTGACAGGAAAGACGCGAGGTCGGACGCACATCGAAGGCGAAGTCCAGCATGTCTTCTTCCATCGGCGCCGGCGGGCCGACCCTTTCCGTCCACTCCTCGTCGACATAGACATGACAGGTGGCACAGGCGCAGGCGCCGCCGCATTCCGCATCGATGCCGGGAACCGAGTTGCGTACGGCATTCTCCATTACCGTCGAGCCATTATCCGCATCGATTTCGAAGCGTGTGCCGTCGAAGGCTACGATGGTCAATTTCGTCATTTTGGGAAGATCCGGGTTGGGGGCACGCGCCCCTTGGAAGCCTTGGGTAAACCCCGTCTGTGCCACCAAACTGCCGGTTCAGTCAATCGTGCGGACGACGCCGACTTTGCTGCCGGCGTCCGAAGGTCAAACGATTTCGTCAGCGGCAAAGGCCGGTGATGAAATTTTCGACCTCGATGATTGCAGAGTGAAGCGTGGCCATTGCGGCGGGATCGCCGGGATCGGCTTCCAGACGTGCAGCCGCAGCGGACACTTTGAAGGCGCCAACGGCATTGGCCGATCCCTTCAGCCGGTGGGAAAGCGCGGTGATGCCCGCCGCTTCGATCATTGCGATTTCCTGTACGAGGCAACGCGCCTGGCGGGCGAACATCTGTAGGATTTCGGTTTCCAGCGCCTTATCCCCCATCGTCTGATTTGCCAGATGGACGAGGTCGATCGGACGATCCTTGGACGGGCGCGCCGCCTTATGATTTTCGGGAGATTCGAAAGCGACGCGGGCTACCGTTGCCATCTGCTGGATTCCTTGCTTTATAATGATCTCAACTCCGGATTGTCCGTCAAGCCCATGGTTATCCCGTTAAATTTCGGCACAAACGCGTCGCAAATCTTCGCAAATGGTTAATTTGCGTTAAAGTGCCGTGATTGCAGGGGTTTCATCCTGAGACGTGGTTTAAATCCTGTTAACAAGGACGGCGGGACGGTATCACAGTGACGCGTTTCGTTTGTGCGAAAACGCCGATTGTGCCACTACAATACGGTTGAATGGGTCACTGGAACTTTGCGGTGACCGATGTGGGACGGTCGGTAAGCTTTCATTATCATCCATTTGAAAGAACGACCGTCGAATGAAATTGTAACAGGTGATCTCAGGCTCTAGGGCTGACGATCTCCGGCATGAGTATTCCGCTCATCGATCTGCAGGCGGCAGCAAGTCGAGTGGAATGCCGGGCGTGTATGTAACGAGGCGTAACCGCATGGCGAAGAACACCAGCAATGAATCGATCGACGAAACCGCATTCCAGGCATTGGAAGATGCGCTGAAGATCGATTTCAACGATGAACCGCCCCGCGACAAATCCCAGTCGTCCGCCTCGGAGGCCAGAGTGTCTGACAAGCCACGATCCCGCCCTGCCCCGTCTCAAACAATACCCCCGCGTCGCGAAGCGGCTGCAGAAGCGCCGCGCCAGTCCTCATCCGATCCGGCACCGCGTCAGCCTGCTTTCGAACCCGCCAACGATGCCGGCCGCCGCAATACTGCGTCGATCATGCGCGCGCTGGACGGCGGTTCGGTTCGCGGCGCAATCCGCAATGCTTCGATCATCTCCATTCTCTGGGCGGTCGCCGGTATCGGTCTCGGGCAGTTGATCTATGGCGGAGCGCTCTTCGAGATCACCTCGGTCGCCGGTGTTCTCGCGGCTCCTGGCCTCGTCGCGCTTGCCGTCGGCATTCTGGTTCCGATCCTGCTCTTCTTCGCATTCGCTATAATGATGGCCCGTGCCCAGGACTTAAGAAACGCTGCACGATCCATGGCCGAGGTCGCTCTGCGCCTCTCGGAGCCGGAAACCGTCGCATCCGAACGCATCATGAGCGTCGGCCAGGCCGTTCGCCGCGAAGTCTCCGCGATGAACGAAGGCATCGAACGTACGATTGCCCGTGCCGCCGAACTGGAAGTGCTCGTCCATTCTGAAGTCAACGCGCTGGAACGCAGCTACAGCGACAACGAGATGCGTGTGCGCGGCCTCGTGCAGGAGCTTGGCTCCGAGCGCGAAGCGATCGTCAATCACGCCGAGCGCATCCGTTCGTCGATGGTCGGCGCCCATGACCAGCTCAAGGAAGAGCTGGCACTCGCAACCGAAGAAATCTCGATCCGCCTCGCCACATCCGGCGAAGCCTTTGCCTCGATGATCGATACCCGCGCTGCGGCGCTGATGGAAAAGTCCGACGCTGCCGGCGAAGCACTGGCGTCGCTGCTTTCGACCAAGACGGAAAACCTGATCGATACGCTGACGACTTCCGGCATGGCATTGTCGACGGAATTCGACATCCGGCTGGAAATGCTCGGCATGACCATGTCGGAAAAGGGCGAAGCGATCCTGTCGTCCTTCGAGACCCGCGCGTCCACCCTCGATGCCAATACCGAAAAACTGAATGCGGCGCTTGCAGACCGTACGCGCCAGCTGAACGAAACCCTGATCGCCCGCACGAAGGAGATCACCGAAGGGCTTTCCAACAGCGAAAAGACGATCACCGGTTCGCTCGACGGCGTGCTGACCGCTCTCAATCGTTCTCTCGACGACAAGAGTGCCTCTTTCCGTCAGAGCCTGCAATCCGCAGCCGACGACGCGGCCATGGATCTCGACCTTCGCACCGGCTTTTTCGAAGAGCGCCTTCACACGACGATCGGCCATCTCAGCACGTCGTTCGACGCGGGTCTGTCGCAGTTCACGACTGCCTTCGACCAGCGTGCCGGCAGCCTGGACAGCAAGCTGATGGACAGCCTCGCTCGTATCAATGAGACTGTCGCCGGCGGTCAGGAAGCAATCGACGGCATCCTTTCGTCCAGCATCGAACGCATCGGCAATGCGTTGACCGACCAGCAGTTCGCGCTGGCAACGACACTCGGAACGGGCCAGGAAGTTCTGGATTCCATGCTCGAAAGCCGCTCGAAGGAATTTTCCGACGCGCTGGCTGCGCGCAGCAGCGAAATCAGCGGAGCCTTCGGCGACGCGCACAACAAGATCGACATGATCATGGCAGCGCGTGGCGGCGAGATTTCGGCCAGCCTCGCTGACAGCCAGAAGCGTTTCGAAGACAGCATTTCCAGCCGCACCTCGGCCATTATCGAATCTGTCACGGAAAGCCACGAGCGCTTTGCCGGGGCCGTTGACGAAAAGGCCGGTGCCCTGCAGTCGCTGATGGCGGAAACGCCGGATCGCCTGGCCTCCATTCTCGACCAGAAGAGCGAAGCGATTACGCGTGCACTCTCGGAAAGCGAACTGCGCCTGACCGACGAAATGGATAAGCGTGCCACCGCACTCGACACCACGCTTGCCTCCAACCGCGACCGCCTGTCGGAAATCCTCGACGACAAGTCGATGGAAATCTCCACCTCGCTGATGCTGCACGAAGATCGTCTGACGACGGCGCTCACCGACCACGCGTCCAATGTGGTCAACAGCGTTGCCGATGCGGATTCGCGTCTGGAAGAAGCCTTTGCAAAACGTGCGGACGCTATCCGCGAAGCCTTTGCCGACAACCAGCTCAATCTCGACATCTCGCTCGAAAGCCGCACATCGGAACTCGCCAACCTGCTGCAGAGCGGCAGTGACCGTCTCGAACAGACCGTCGGCGGCGCCGCCGGCCGGATAGAGACAGCGTTGTCCGAGGGTACCGAGCGCTTCGACGTGACGATGGGCGATGGCCTGCAACGCATGGATACGTCGCTGACGGCAGCCAATGAGCAGCTTAGCGCGACGCATGAACAGATCGCGTCTTCGCTTAATGCGGCGCATGGTCAGATCGCCACTTCGCTCACCACAGCGCATGAGCAGATCACTTCTTCGCTCGGCGCGGCTCACGATCAGATGGCCTCGTCGCTCGACGCCGGTCATGAACGGATTTCCGGAACGCTCGGCACGGCCGCGCGCCAGATCAGCGACACGCTTGCAACCAGCGGCGACCAGCTTACCGAAACCGTCGGTTCGGCCCATCTGCGTATGGCCGATGTGCTTGGACAGGCGAGCCGCGAGATGTCCGAGACGCTCGATACCGGCCACGACCGCCTGCGCACGACGCTCGACGAACGCGCGGCCACGATCGCCGGCACCCTGACGGATGCTCGTGACCAGATCGACACCCTGATGATGGATCAGGCCACCTCGATCGGCACCACGATTGCCACAAGCGCCGGCATGCTGGAAATGTCGCTCGAAACCCAGCAGGAAGCACTGCGTGCGACGATCGACACCGCAGGCGAGACGCTGGATATGCGTCTGCGCGATAATGTCGGCGCAATTGCCGGCCAGATCGGCGATGCAGCTCGCGAAATCAGCCAATCGACGGACGCCTTCACCTCGCGGGTCGAACAGACAGTCGGCGGCGTTTCGACAGCGCTCGACACGGCCGGAAGCCGCATCGAAGTGACCTTCGGCGGGTTGGAAGACCGTATCCGTAACGAAGTCCTCAGCGTCAGCGCGATCGTCGATACCGCCGGCAACAGTCTGGCGGATGCACTCGGTGCCCGTACGGCCGAACTTGAGCGCATTTCCAATGCGGCTGCCGACCGGGTCTCCGACGCCGTCAACAGCCGCGGCATCGAGATTGAACGCGCGACCGGCGAGGCTGCGGAACGTATCACCCGCACCATCGACGAGCGGACAAACGCTCTCGAACAGACCAGCGCGGATGCCGCCGCCCGCATCGCGGAAACGCTCGACGGCCGCACAGCCCATATCGAGGAACGTTTCGGCACCATGGACCGGGCGCTCTCCTTCGGCCTCGAAAACGTCGCCAAGACGATCGAAGGCAAGGCCGTCGGCCTCGCCTCCTCGCTTCGTGAGGCGGTCGTCGAAGCCGGCCAGGGCATGAACAACGAAGCCAGCCGTTCGGCGGAAACGCTGTCTCGCGCCGGCTCCGAGTTCACCCAGGAGCTCACCAGCCGCAACGAGGAGTTCACCCGTTCGATCGAGGATCGCTCCAACGAGATCGTTGGCCGCATCTCCGAAACGCAGAGCCGCCTCGCCGGCCAGGCTGCAACCGTTGCCCAGGCCTTCTCCGAAGCCGGCAGCGCCATCGTCAACAAGGTTGCGGAAGCCGACAAGCTTGTGAAGCAGCAGGTTGAGGCGATTTCCACCGCGCTCGGCAATGCCGAACAGGCACTCGACAGCCGCGGCCAGTCGATCCGTTCGACCCTGTCGGACGCAGCAGGTGAACTCGATGTGGCACTCGATGCCGTCGACCGCGCACTTGCCGCCCGTGGCGACGCCATCCGTACCGCGCTCGACACCCGCTCCCGCGATCTCAACTCGATGCTTGCAAGCCGTTCCGAGGAACTGTCACGCCTGCTCGACGAGAAGGCGAAGCCGATGGTCGAGGCCTATATCGAAACCGGCCGGACTGCTGCCGAACTTATGGAAGCTGCAGCCCAGCAGGGTGCCGAGCGTCTGACAACCGCCTCGCAGCAGAGCGCTGAGCGCATGACGGCAGCCACGCAGCAGACTGCCGAATTGCTGACCTCTTCTTCACAACAGAGCGCGGAACGCCTCGCATCTGCTGCGAAAGAAACCAGCGCCCGTATCCGCGAGGAAAACGCGGCCCTGGTCGACGCAATAGCCGCTCGTACCAACGAAACGCTTGCCGCGCTCAACCAGCGCACGGAAGCCGCAGCCCATATGGTTCGCGGCGCCGAGCAGAGCCTGCTTGCCAATGTCGACGGCATTATCGAGCGGCTTTCGAGCAGCAACGTCAATATCGCTACGCTCGTCGAGAGCGCAGCCGAACAGCTGGCGGCTACCGACCAGAAGCTTGACCAGACCGCATCGCGTTTCGCCCATTCGGCAGGTTCGGCGGCGGATCTGGTCGCCGGCTCGACGCGCCTTCTGGAAAACAACATCGACCGTCTGGTCAATATTTCCGGCCAGACGCTCAGCCAGGTTGGCGGTATCGTCGGACGGTTCGAAGATCACTCCAAGGTTCTCGCCCAGGCATCCGAGCTTCTCAATGCTGCCCAGTCGAACCTCGTCAGCACGCTGGACGAACGCCAGGATGCGCTGCGCAGCCTGTCGGTTGGCCTGGTCAAGCGTTCCGACGAGATCGAGGCAACGCTGCGCAATTTGACTGCACTGGTCGATGGTGCCTTCGAACGCGCCGAAGAGCGCACCGCCAATGTCGGCGACAAGCTGCGTGAGGGCCTGCATGCTTCCTTCGTCGATATCGGTCGTCGCCTCGGCGAGACCCAGCAGCGTGCAGAGCACACCGCCCAGGTCATGCGCGCCGCCCTGCTCGATGCCGGCGACGAAGCCAATCGCACGATCGAGACGACCCTTTCGGACGCCGAAAAGCGTGCCCGCGAACTGGCGGAACAGATGCGCGGCAATATCTCCGGTTCGCTGACCGATGTGGACCGCCTGATGGGCGAAGCCTCACAGCGTTCCGACACGGCTGCCAAGCACCTGCGCGAAACGCTTCGCCAGTCCGTCGAGGAAGCGGTCGGCCGCTTCTCCGGCGCCACCGACGAAATCCGCCGCTCGGCGCAGGATATCCGCCAGGAACTCGATGCGACACGCTCGGAACTGAAGCGCGGTGCATTCGACCTGCCGGAAGAGGCCAAGGAAAGCGCTGCCGCCATGCGTCGCGCCGTTTCGGAGCAGATCAAGGCGCTGCAGGAAATCTCCCAGCTCGTCGGCCGCTCGTCACAACAGCTCGAAGTTGCCGAAGCCAGCCAGGCCAAGGTATCGCTCACGCAAAACGGCCCGACCGCGCCGATCCGTCCGCAGCAGCAGATTGCTCAGCAGCCGGCTCCGGTGTCCGCTCCGGCGCAGCCGCCGCGCAACGACGCCTACTCCGCTGGTGTGTTGCGAGGCAGCCTTCCGACGGGCAAGCCGGCTCCTGCCGCCGCCCCGACGGCACGCCCTGCCGAGACGACGACTCCAGCCGGCCAGGGCGGCTGGATCAGCGACCTCCTGCGCGGCGCATCCCGCGACGAGACCGCAGGTCAGGCTCCCGCCCGCGCACCGGCTGCCCGCCCGGCAGAACCAGCCCAGGCGCCGCGGACAGCCAATGGCGACAACCGCAACCCCCGTCACATGGTGGAATCGCTCAACTCGCTTTCGGTCGATATCGCTCGCGCCATCGACCATGACGCCTCGGTCGACCTGTGGCGCCGCTACCAGCGCGGCGAGCGCGATGTCTTTACCCGTCGGCTCTACACGCTGAAGGGCCAGCAGACATTCGACGATATCAAGCGCAAATATGATCGCGAGCCGGAATTCCGGACCGCCGTCGACCGCTACATCTCGGACTTCGAGAAGCTGCTGGCGGACGTCGCCCGCACCGACCGCGACCGTACCGTGACCCAGAGCTATCTGACCTCCGATACCGGCAAGGTCTACACGATGCTCGCCCACGCAGCCGGTCGCTTCGGCTGAGCCGAAGCACTGCGGATGACACAAAATGAAAAGGCCGCCTTTCGGGCGGCCTTTTCATTTGAAAATTGATGATCGAATTATGGCTCTTCCGGAGACGTGACGTAATCCTGCTCAAGCTGCAAGGCGGAGATCAGGCCGACAACGATCTCCTCGGGAGTGCGACCGGCGGTATCGATGATCAAGGGCTCGGTTTCCCACTCTTCGAAGATACGCGCCTCTGTCGAGGCCCAGCCGGGCTTGACCAGCCCCGGAACATCGGTCACGCGCGTCTCGACCCGGCGGCGATGCTCGGCCTTGTCCACGCACCTCACCCAAATTTCAGCGGCCGGCACACCCTGCCGTTCCGCAACAGCGCGCCACGCCCTACGGGTAATCGTCAGACTGTTGACCGAGTCCGCGACAACGATATGTCCGAGTGCGAGATTGTCTTCGGCCACACCGTAGGCGACCGTGTATCCTGCAGGACCGGGTTCAAGACCCGTATTACGGATATTCTGTTCGATCGTATCGACGCGCACATGAACCGCGCCCAGCCGGCGCGACAGTGCTTTTGCGAGGGTCGTCTTTCCGGAACCGGGCAAGCCGGCAAGAATGATCAGCATCGGCACCTTCCCTGAACGGCCTCAAGCGATTCGGACTTGGGAAAGCTTAGCCTGCCTGACTGGAAATCACATCGATTTCAAAGCCCAATCGACAATCTCGCCGCCGACCTTGGCATAGGCGCGGTCAAGCGCTTCGACAAAATCGCTGTTTTCGCTTCCGCGAACGGCAGAGGTTCCCTTGAAGACGGATTGCGCCCGGACACTGCCATTGCGATCGTTGAGGATCTTTGCCGAAATCTCGACATTCGCGACACGGCTGCCGCCGGTCGTGACTTCGAAGGCGCGGATATCGGTGACGACCTGATAGTCGATCGCAAGGCCCTGCCCCGGCTTGCCGACGCCGCCGACACGGCCGGAATTCTCGAAGGCCTCTACGAGCTTCGACTGGACCAGGCGCGGCAGGCGATCACCCCAGCGGGAATTGGCGAGATACTGTACTTCCGACGGAGACACGCGGACGACAACCTGCTCGCTGTCCAGCATCTTTACCGCGGTGGGTTCGGGTACGAGGATCTGGCGGTTCTTCGCCGACGGACCGTCTGTTGCCGGCGTCAACGACAGATCGAACGTGTCATTGTTCGCCTTGGTGCCGCAGCCACTGACCAGCGCCGCAAGCACGGGCAGTGTCAACAGCAAGGAGCGGCGACCGGCCGGCAGTTGCGGAAACTTGGATACGCTCATGAATTTCCTACCCTTGGCCCTCGGCCTTAACGTCTCGTCCTGCCGTCATATTCCTTGACGGTCTCACCGCCGAAGATCAAGCGCTGCGGATTCTGATCGAAATTGGTGATGGTCTGGTTCAGCGAATTCACCGTACGGCGCGTGTCATCCACGAGAGCCTTTACGTCGCCGAGACCGCTGGACGAGAAACGCTGCAGGTTATCGGCGATCGGCCCGACGCGTGCGTTGATATTGTTGGCTACGGTGCGGAAGGATTCGAGCGTCCTGCGCGCCTCGGCAAACAGGCCTTGCGAGTCGTCGCTCGACACGAGGCCGTCGACTTTCGCAAGGATGCCATCGACACGGCTAGACGCGTTGTTGAGCTTCGTTGCCAGTTCGGTAAAATCGGTGATCGCCTTGTTGATGTCCTCGGAGCGGTGCGACACGTCGTCGACCACAGTGCGGGCCGAGGCCAGCGTCTGGCGCGCATCCTCGGAGGCAGCAGAGATGTTCTGGATCGCAGTTCCCACCTGGGACGGATCGACTGCGGCCAGCAGGCTGTCAGCCCTGTTCAGCACGCTTTGCGCATCTGTGCCAACCTGAGCAAAGCTCGTCGCGGCCGTCCTGACGGTCTCGACCAGCGGACCGAAACCGTCGGACGCGTTGGCGACGTTGCGCGTCACCCGCTCGGCATTGCTGACGATCTGGTTGATGCGTTGCGCATCGATCGCGCGGACCAACTGGTCGGCGGCTTCGAGCGTCGAGTTGAGCGTGCCGGAAACCCTGTCGACGGTTGCAGACAGGGTGGAGAGGCTATGCAGGAACTCGTCGATATTGCCGGAATTGTTGCTAAGCGCTGCGGTAAACGTCTCGACATTGCGGATCGTCTGAGTGAGCGGTCCTCGCGCATCCCCGACAAAGCCCTGGATATCACCGATCGCCTGGTCGGCACGTTCAAGGATCTTGTCGGCCGTCGCCAACAGGTTGGTGACGCTCGACTGGTCGGCGATCAACACGGCCGGCCGGCCGGCCTCCATCGACTTCTGAAGAATGTTTTCCTCACCCTTTGCGCCGCCGGAAAGCTCGATATAGGCCGCACCCGTGAGGCCCTGCACTTCCAGCACTGCCTTGGTCGTCTGGTAGACGGGCGCATCGGCGCGCACCTCGGTAAAGGCGATCGAATAACGTGGATCATCCGGATCGATCGTCAGACCGCGTACGGAACCGACGGCAATACCGTTGAAACGGACCGGGGAACCGACGGAAAGGCCGTTGGCGGAGCCGGGAATGCGAATCGCAAGCTCTGCCATCGGCCCGCCGCGACCGGACTGCGCCATCCAGTAAACAAAACCGAAGGCGGCCGCGATCACCAGCAGCGTGAAGAAACCCACCAGGGCGTAATTTGCTTTGGTTTCCATGGGTTAGATCACTTCCCTGCGTCTGTCGGGCCTGCGTCTGCCGGCGGCTGGTTTTCATTGGTCACGACGGTGCGCGCACGCTTCCCGCGGAAATAGGACTGGACCCACGGATCATCAAACTCGAACATATCCTGCAGCGTTCCTTCCACCAATACCCGTTTCTGTCCGAGTACAGCAATACGGTCACAGACCGAAAACAGGCTGTCGAGGTCGTGGGTTACCATATACACGGTCAGACCCAGCGTATCGCGCAGCTTGGCGATCAGCGCATCGAAGTCGGCGGCGCCGATCGGATCGAGACCCGATGTCGGCTCGTCGAGGAAGACCAGATCAGGATCGAGCGCCAAAGCACGGGCGAGTGCCGCACGCTTGATCATGCCGCCCGAAAGTTCCGACGGGTACTTGTCGGCTGCATCGGGCGGCAGTCCGACCATTTCAAGCTTAACGTAAGCAAGTTCATCCATCAGAGACTGCGGAAGATCGAGATATTCGCGCATCGGCAGCTGGATGTTTTCCTTCACCGTCAGCGCCGAAAACAGGGCGCCATGCTGGAAGAGAACGCCGAGCCGGGTATCGAGGGCTATTCTTTCCTCGTCCGAAGCTTTTTCATAGTTGGCTCCGAGAATTTCTATCGTGCCGGACCGGTGCGGAAGCAGCCGCAGAACCGTGCGCATCAACACCGACTTACCGGTACCGGATGCTCCGACGAAACCGAGGATTTCGCCGCGATAGATATCCAGATTGAGGTTGTCGAGAACGATCTTTTCGCCGAACCCGACGGTCAGATCGCGCACCGATAGCACAACCTGCCGGTCGTCCTTTGCTTTTCTCTCCATGGTCTGCTGCTCGTCTGCCAAATCCATCCTCCCTAGAAGTCGATCGCGGAGTAGAAGATGGCAAAAAGCGCATCGATGAGAATGACGGCAAAAATGGCTTTGACCACAGACGCCGTCACGTGTTGACCAAGAGATTCGGCGCTGCCGCCGACCTTCATGCCCTCGACTGCGGCAACGATGCCGATCGCGAGCGCCATGAACGGGGCCTTGATCATGCCCGAGGCGATCGAGGTATGGTCGATCGCTTCATGCAGTCGCGAGAGATAGGTGTCGAAGGTGATGCCGGAATAGAGTAGCGCTACGATGGCAGCCCCGTAGAGGGCGGCAAAGTTCGCTATAATGGTCAAGAGCGGCAGGGCGATGGTCAGCGCCACGAGACGCGGGAAAATCAGCACGCCGATCGGGTTGAGGCCGATCACCGTCAACGCGTCGATCTCCTCGCGCATTTTCATCGAGCCGATCTCGGCGGTAATCGCACTGCCCGAACGGCCGGCGATCATGATGGCGGTCAAAAGCACGCCGATCTCACGAAGCTGCAGGATGCCGACGAGGTCTACGACAAAAATCTCGGCGCCGAAGTAACGCAACTGGAAGGCGCCCTGCTGGGCGATGATCGCGCCGATCAAAAACGACATAAGCACGATGATCGGCACTGCCCGGACGCCCATGCGGTCAATATGGGTGACGACGGATGCCGGGGAAACACCGGCACCACGGCCGAATTTAAGCTGGGCGCCACGGACTGCAGAGCCGAGAATGTTCATCGCCGCGTAGAAATCGCGGCCGACTTCGACAACGAGTTTTCCAGGTGGCGTGAAAACCCGCTCGAAAAGGCTGCGCTTATCGGGGCCGGTTGCCGGTGGCGCCGGTGTCGTCTCCGGCAGGGCTCCAATCAGCTCCTCGATCGAGCCGTTACCGCCGGAAAGCGATGCTTCTTGCCCCTCTCCGTTTTTGGCGGTCATCAGCCGACGAATCAGCCAGGCACCCGCCGTGTCTATTCCCGAGATCCCGGAGACGTCGATTTCGACCTTGCCCTGCCCGCTGGACTTTTCGAATTGCCCGAGATCCTTCAGGACGCCTGCAATGGAATGATTACGCCAATCGCCCGTCAGAACATATCGTTCCGCGCCATCCGGCAACTCTTCACTCTTGATTTTTGCCAGATTGGAACTCACGGGGTGCGGGTGCTCGCTTCAAATGATCTCTGCTGCAATGCATTGATTGCGCTTCGGGAAAACGCAATATAGCCGCATCGGAAGGATTTGCCACAACAGGACGTTTAAAACGATGCCCCGTCACCTTGAAGCAACAATCGAGGCCTTTCCGATCGCCGGTACATTCACCATTTCGCGCGGATCGAAGACCGAAGCGGATGTCATCGTCTGCAACATTTCGGAGAACGGTTTTTCCGGTCGGGGCGAATGCGTGCCCTATCGCCGTTACGGTGAGACGATGGACGGCGTAATGGCCGAGATAATGGCGGTTTCAAAGGCGATCGAAGGCGGCCTGACGCGGCAAGGACTGCAATCAGCGATGAGGCCGGGAGCCGCGCGTAACGCTGTCGACTGCGCGCTCTGGGACCTAGAAGCCAAGCGTTCGCAACGCCCTGTCGCCGCAGTTATTGGCGGGACCAGCGGCAAACCGATCGTCACCGCATTCACTTTGTCGCTAGCAGACGCAAAAACCATGGGCGCCGACGCGCTCAGGAACAGTCAACGCCCGCTTTTGAAGATCAAGCTCGGTACGGAAGACGATGAATCGCGCATGCGCGCCGTTCGTGATTCGGCTCCCGATGCGCGGATCATCGTCGATGCCAACGAAGGCTGGAGCGAAGAGAACATCGAACGCCATCTGGCTATCGCTGCCGAGCTCGGTGTTTCGCTGATCGAGCAACCACTTCCCGCCGGCAAAGATGCGTTTCTCTCCCATATAGATCGGCCAGTTGCGATCTGCGCCGACGAAAGTGTTCATTCCACCACCGATCTTGCCTCGCTGCGCGACCGTTATGAGGCGGTGAACATCAAGCTCGACAAAACGGGTGGACTGACGGAAGCGTTGGTGATGAAGGCAGAGGCGCAACGGCTCGGTTTTCAGATCATGGTCGGCTGTATGGTGGGGACCTCACTCGCCATGGCACCGGCCGTGCTGCTGGCCCAGGATACGGACTATGCGGATCTCGACGGTCCGCTGCTTCTCGCGCGCGACCGTCCGGGCGGGCTCAGCTACGAGGGGTCGCTCGTCTACCCCCCAGTACCCGAACTCTGGGGCTGAGAGCGCGTCGCCAGGGCCAGTACGGCGAAACCGATCACGGCCAGCAAGGCCATGGCAAAGTAGCCGTAGATTTCCAGTTGCCGGTAGATGACACCCGCAAGCAATGTCGATGTCGCCAGAAAGGCGCCGTTATAGGCGACATAGACGCCCTGGGCCGACGCCTGCTGATCCTCGCCGACCATTTCCGACAGCCTATATTGGAGCCCGAGGTGAACGCAGGCGAAGCTGAAGGCGTGAAAAATCTGCAGAAGCCCGTAATACCAGACATTAGATCCAAAAGGAAAAAAGACCCATCGCAGGATCGCCATCACGCAGCCGAACCGTAACAACCCCAAAGACGTAAGACGTCGCGCAAGGCTGCCGGAGATGAAGAATATTCCGATCTCGGCGATGACGCCGATGCACCAAAGTGCGGAAATCGCTCCATTTGAGAAACCCATGCCCTGCCACTGGATGGTGCTGAATCCATAAAACATTCCGTGGCTCGACTGGATGAGCGAGGCACCGATCAACAGGAGATGGACGGGGGCACCGAGCGGGCGGCGCGATGTCATTACAGACGATACAGTCGGGCGCGGGCCAGGTGTCGGATTGAGCCGAGGAGCGACGAAGGCGACGGCGACCGAGGTCACCAGCACCGCGGCCAGCATCAGCGGGATTGCGATATTTCCGATCGCTGTCGAGAGGCTTCCTGCAATCAGCGTCGTTACGACGAAGCCGACTGATCCCCATACCCGCATTTTGCCGTAGTGAAATCCCCAGCGCTTGACGCCGGAGATCGAGATCGATTCGACGATCGGCGTGTAGGGCGCAAACAGCGCGGCCTGCATCGCCACAGCAACTAACACAACCCAGAAGTCGCCACTGACAATCAAGCCAAGGATGGACAGCAGCGAGGTTGCCGCCGACCAGACGAGAATATGGCGCGGATCCGACGCTCGGGCGGTGAGAGAACCGGTTCCCATTGCCACGAAAACACGAAATACGACCTGCGCCGCAAGGATCGCGCCGATCTGCATAGGCGTGAAATTCAGGCCATAGAGCCACAGAGGAAGATAAGGGACCAATATGCCGTTGAGCGACATTGGAGCGGCATAGGCCAAAGAACAACGAAGCTGGAACTGCGGCGGAGCGGCAGACGGTTTTGCGGCAATATTCACGGAATCACAAATGGTGGTGAAAGTCGCCGGAGACTATCACCACCATTTGCAATGAAAACCGCTCTGCACGTTTTGTGCGAAAACAAAGTGTATCGGGTGTGAAGATTTCGTGCTGGTCAGGCGGCCTGCATGTTCTTGGTCTTCGCCGGTGCCGGCAGGGCATGCAGCTCGGCGGTCACCTTGATATCGCGCCAGGTGATCAGCTCCAGCGACCCGTCATGATGTTCGGCAATCGCCGTGCAGCTCTCGACCCAGTCGCCCGTGTTGACGTAATGGATGCCGTCGATATCGGTCATGACCGCGTGATGGATGTGACCGCAGATGACGCCGTCCACCTTGTTGCGACGCGCTTCGTCGGCAACGACCTTCTGGAACTCGCCGATGAAATTGACCGCGTGCTTGACCTGCAGCTTGGCCCAGGCAGAAAACGACCAGTAAGGCATGCCGAGACGGCGTCGGACGGCCGCAAGCACAACGTTGATCGCGATTGCCGCGTCATAGGCCCAGTCGCCGAGATAAGCGAGAAGGCGGGCGTTGCGGACGACCACGTCGAACTCGTCCCCGTGCAGGACGAGGTATTTCTTGCCGTCGGCCATTTCGTGGATCGCGCGATCGGCAACTTCGATACCGCCGAAATGGGTACCCGGAAAATCGCGGAGGAATTCGTCATGATTGCCGGGAATATACACGATGCGGGTGCCCTTGCGCGCCTTGCGCAGAAGCTTCTGGACCACGTCATTACAGCCCTGCGGCCAGAACCAGCTGCGTTTCAGCCTCCAGCCGTCAACGATATCTCCCACCAGAAATACCGTCTCCGCTTCATGATATTTCAGGAAATCCAGCAGGAGTTCCGTCCGCGCCGCCTTCGAACCGAGATGTACGTCGGAGATGAACAAGGTCCTGAAATTCCTGGTCTCACCTGTCGCTGTCACGGAAGTCGTCCTTTCATAGCCCGCCCCGCCGCCTGAAAACCAGAGTCTTGTTTCAGGATGATGACAGGCGCTTTTCCGGCGCCGGCAGATGTCCTTTCAATTTCCTTACATCGATCAAATTAGCTGCTGTTCCATGGCGCCGTTTGATGTAATGAGATGCCGCATTCTCCCCACATGCACCGGGAAGACAGACTAAAAGCAGGAGTGAGCATGGACGCGCAGGATAAATCTAAGTCGGCCCCGCCGAGCAGTGCCGATCTTGACGAGCAGGCGCTGTTCTTCCACCGGCACCCGCGTCCGGGCAAACTGGAAATCCAGGCCACCAAGCCGCTCGGAAACCAGCGCGACCTGGCGCTCGCCTATTCTCCGGGCGTTGCAGCGCCCTGCCTTGCTATCCGCGACAATCCGGATGCCGCTGCCGATTACACGGCGCGCGCCAATCTTGTTGCCGTCATTTCGAACGGCACGGCCGTACTTGGGCTGGGCAATATCGGCCCGCTCGCCTCGAAGCCGGTGATGGAAGGCAAGGCCGTCCTGTTCAAGAAATTCGCAGGCATCGACGTGTTCGACATCGAGATCGATGCGGCCGGTATCGACGAGATGGTCTCCACCGTCTCCGCGCTGGAACCGACCTTCGGGGGCATCAACCTCGAAGACATCAAGGCACCGGAATGCTTTGAGGTCGAGCGCCGGTTGCGCGAAAAAATGAACATCCCGGTGTTCCACGACGACCAGCATGGCACCGCAATCATTGTCGCAGCCGCGATCCTGAACGGCCTTGAACTGGCCGGCAAGTCGATCACCAACGTCAAGATCGTCACTTCGGGTGCCGGTGCCGCAGCGCTTGCCTGCCTCAATCTCCTCGTTTCGCTCGGCGCGAAGAAGGAGAATATCTGGGTCCACGATATCGAGGGCCTCGTTTATGAAGGCCGCACCGAACTGATGGACGAATGGAAGTCGGTTTATGTGCAGAAGAGCGACAATCGGGTTCTCGCCGACAGCATCGACGGCGCCGACGTGTTCCTCGGCCTTTCCGCCCCGGGTGTGCTGAAGCCGGAACTGCTCGTGCGCATGGCGGAAAAGCCGCTGATCATGGCGCTTGCCAATCCAACGCCGGAAATCATGCCGGAACTGGCCCGCCAGGCGCGTCCGGATGCGATGATCTGCACCGGCCGGTCCGATTTCCCGAACCAGGTGAACAACGTTCTCTGTTTCCCGTATATCTTCCGCGGCGCGCTTGATTGCGGCGCGAGCACGATTAACGAAGACATGAAGATGGCCGCGGTCAAGGCCATCGCAGCGCTTGCGCGTGAAGAAGTTTCGGATGTCGCGGCAAAGGCCTATTCCGGCGAAACGCCGATCTTCGGGCCTGACTATCTGATCCCCTCGCCGTTCGATCCGCGCCTCATCCTACGCATCGCACCGGCCGTTGCCCGTGCGGCTGCCGAGAGCGGCGTCGCTGCCCGGCCGATCCAGGATTTCGAGGCCTATCTGGACCAGTTGAACCGCTTCGTCTGGCGCTCCGGCTTCGTCATGAAGCCGATTTTCGCCGCCGCCAAGGCTGCCGAGAACAAGCGCGTGATCTTTGCCGAAGGCGAAGACGAGCGTGTATTGCGTGCGGCCCAGGTTCTTCTCGAAGAAGAAATCGCCCGCCCCATCCTGATCGGTCGCCCTTCCGTCATCGAAGCACGCCTGCAGCGCTTCGGCATTCGGATCCGCCCGAATATCGATTTCGGCGTGGTCAACCCGGAAGACGATCCGCGTTACCGCGACTACGTCGATGATTATTTCGCGTTGGTCGGACGTAGCGGCATCAACCCGGAAGCTGCCCGCACGATCGTGCGTACGAACAATACGGTGATTGGTGCTTTGTCGGTGAAGCGCGGCGAAGCCGATGCGCTTGTCTGCGGTCTTGAAGGCCGCTTCGACCGCCATCTGCGCGACGTCAACCAGATCATCGGCAAGCGCGCCGGCGCCTGCACCAATGCAGGCCTCAGCCTGCTGATCTCACAGCGCGGCGCGATGTTCTTCACCGACACATTCGTGAACTACAATCCGACTGCCGAGGAGATTGCCGAAATCACCATCCTCGCGGCCCAGGAAGTCCGTCGCTTCGGCATCGTGCCGAAGGCTGCGCTGATCTGCCATTCCAATTTCGGTTCCCGCGATTCGGAAAGCGCCCGCAAGATGCGTGCGGCGCTGGAGATTATCCGCAAGGATGCTCCGGAACTCGAAGTCGATGGCGAAATGCAGGGTGGATCGGCGCTCGACGAAGTGCTTCGCAAACGCGCCATGCCGAACAGCTCTCTGACGGGCGAAGCCAATCTTCTGGTCTTCCCGAACCTCGATGCTGCCAGCATTTCGCTCGGCCTCGTACGGACCATGATGGACGCTCTGCATGTCGGCCCGATCCTGCTCGGAACCAGCAAGCCGGCGCATATCCTGTCGCCGTCCGTCACATCGCGCGGCGTCGTCAACATGGCAGCCCTGGCCGTGGTCGAGGCGTCGCAGATCGAGCCTGTTGTCTTGGTGAAATAACCGGATGCGGGAAGCTTGGAAGCAAGCTTCCCGCATGTTCGACATGCCAGATTGATCCGCCGCATGGCCCATGCGACAGGTGTGACATGACATTTTCGAAAACGCAGACGCTGACATCACTGGTGCTTGCCTCTCTGCTTCTGCCGCAGGCAACGTTTGCGCGCGATGTCGAGATCTGCGCCAACCTTTATCGACGTCTCAACAGTACGCCCCAGATCATCGGAACGAGCAGCAACGTGCGCCGTTACGCGCAGGATCTCAGTGCACTCAACGCGGATATCCGCCAGTTGCGGATCGATATGCGCAGGCTGGGATGCGGCAGTGGCAGCATCGTGACGCTGGGAGATCCCGACGACGAATGTCGCTACATGCAGGACACGCTACAGCGGCTCGAAGACGAGCGTGCAGGGCTCACAGAACAACGCAACAGCACGCGCTCGCTGCTTCAGCCTTCGGAAGAGCGCGTCGCCATCCTGTCAGCGATCCGCTCCAACAATTGCACGCCGACAGACCTCGACACCCAGACGGAACTCGATGAAAAGGAGCGGCTGCGCATTCGCGGACTGGCATTACCAAGGCCGGGCGAGCCAGAGATGGACGGCACGAAACCAGACGATCCGAATTCCAGCATCACTCATCTCGGCAACGCATCACCTGCGCTGCCGAAAGAAGAACCTGTCCAGTTTCCGCCGGATAGGCCCTATGATCCGGGTAGAAAGGTCCGTTCCGTCGGACCGCAGTTTTTCCCCGAAGAAGACATCGATCTCGCCAATCCCAAGTCCGCCGGGCCGCAGCAACTACAGCAGTGATTATTTCCGACCCCAACCGTCCTGAAAGACGAGCTCCTCCAGCGCCAGTCGCTGGCGCCAGCCCGTGATCGCCAACTCGGGTTCACGGTAAAGCGCATCGACATAACCGAGACACAGCCAGGCAACGATCTCGACGCGCTCCGGTATGCCGAGAAGCGCACGAATATCCGCATCGCGGAAGATGCTCACCCAGCCGACGCCGATACCTTCCGCCCGTGCCGCCAGCCAGAGGTTCTGGATGGCGCAGACGGTCGAATAGCTGTCCATGCGGCTGTTGTGGGTGCGCCCCAGAACTACCGGTCCGGCGCGGTCGGGATCGCTGGTGACACAGATCGACAGTGGCGCTTTCCTGATACCTTCAAGCTTGAGGCTCCGGTAGGTGCTGCGCTTTTCCTTCGGGAACATCGCCTCGGCCTCTTCATTGGCGCGGGAGAATGCTTCCCATGCGGACTGGCGAACGGCCTCGTCGCGGATAAGGATAAAATTCCACGGCTGCATGAAACCGACTGATGGCGCGGCATGAGCGGCGTCCAGCAGCCGTCGCAGCACGTCATCCGGGATCGGATCAGAGAGGAACTGGTCACGCACGTCACGGCGCGTCTCGATGGCGCGGTAGACGGCGGCACGCTCGTCATCAGAGAAGGCTTCGGCCGCCACGAGGCCGTTATTCAGATCTTCAGGTCGCATCGTCTTTCCCCAACAATGCATGCGGAATGCGGTCGCCGCCACGGCGTTTCGCAAACCACGCAACCTGCCCGCCGTCCACGCGGATCGGTCCATCTCGTCAGGCCGGTCTTCTGACTGGGCTTCATCCGCTCATCGCCGCCTTCCCGGAAACTCCAGTGGCATGAATACGATGACCGTCCGCCTCACAGCGTTGGGCACGTGCCGGAATTTCACCGGCTTCCCGATTCTCCCATCGAGGATGGGCACCTGACGGATGCCCTTATGCTGATTGATCCAAGCCGAAGCAAGTCCGTTCATGCCGCAGGGAAATACCGGACATAAGCGAATTCATCACCATCAGGTGACCAATTGGGAGAATTCATCGTGCCCTGCCCGCCGAACAGTTCGAACAGGGTCTCGACATTGCCGCCATCCGCATCCATCAGCCGGACGCAAACATTCTGGTCACGCGGATGGTCGAAGACATCGGCGTCGTAGGATACGAAAACGATCTTGTCGCCCTTCGGTGACGGGTGCGGGAACCAGTCACCGTAATCGCTCGTGGTGATCCGCTCCGCCTCGCCACCTTCGGCAGGCACCCGCCAAATCTGCATCAGACCAGTGCGGCTGGAATTGAAATAGATCCACTTTCCATCAGGCGAATAATCCGGCCCGTCATTGCGGCCCTCACCGAATGTCAGTCGGGTCTCGTTCTTTCCGTCGATGCCGATCGTATAGATATCAAAAACCTGATCGCGGATGCCACAATAGGCGAATGACCTCCCGTCAGGTGACCAACCGTGCCAGTAGGACGGTAGATTTTCCGTCACCAGTTTTGGCGTGCCGCCCTCCGCTTCCAGCACGTAGATTGCCGATTTGCCGAACTCGACTTTGTCGGAGATGGCGATCAGCGTGCCGTCCGGAGATATGCCGTGATCGTTGTTGCAGAGCCTCGCAAAGCCCGTATCGAGCTTTTCCGGCTCTCCATCACCATGCGGAGACAAGCGATAGATCAGCCCGTCGGCATTGAGCATCAGATAGTCACCATCCGGAGACCAGTTCGGCGCTTCGAAAAGCGCTTCCGTCTGCCAGACGACACGGCTCTTCCGGGTGCGGATGTTGTAGACCTCGACGGAGCTGCGTAGCGCCACGAACGCCTCCCTTATCGGTCGCGAAAACGGTTGGTTATCGGGTAGCGCCGGTCGCGGCCAAAGTTCTTCTTGGTGATCTTCACACCCGGAGCGGACTGACGCCGTTTGTATTCCGCGAGATACAGCAGGTGCTCGATGCGGTGGACCGTCGCCACGTCATGGCCGCGGGCAACAATGTCTTCCGTGCCCATTTCCATCTCGACCAGGCATTCGAGGATATCGTCCAGCACCGGATAGGGCGGCAGCGAATCCTGGTCCGTCTGGTCCGGACGCAGCTCCGCCGAGGGTGCCTTCGAAATGATGTTTTGCGGGATCACCTCGCCGGAAGGGCCAAGCGCGCCTGCCGGCAGATGGCCGTTGCGCCATTCCGCCAGCGCATAGACCTGCATCTTGTAGAGGTCCTTGATCGGATTGAAGCCGCCATTCATATCGCCGTAAAGTGTCGCATAGCCGACCGACATTTCCGACTTGTTGCCGGTCGTTACCACCATCGAACCGAACTTGTTGGAGATCGCCATCAGGATCGTGCCGCGCGTACGGCTCTGCAGGTTTTCCTCGGTAATGCCTTCGTCCGTGCCTTCGAACATATCGGAGAGCGATGCGAGAAAACCTTCGACAGGCTCCGAGATCGGCACGATATCGTAACGGCAACCCAGCGCCTTTGCGCAATCGGCGGCATCCTTGAACGAGCCCTCCGATGTATAGCGATAGGGCAGCATGATGGTGCGCACCCTCTCCTCGCCGAGCGCATCGACGGCAATGGCGGCACAGACAGCCGAATCGATGCCACCGGACAGGCCCAGCACCACGGACTTGAAGCCGTTCTTGTTCACATAGTCTCGGAATCCGAGCATGCAGGCGTGGTAGTCAGCCTCTTCCTTTTCGGGAATACGGACGATTGGGCCGGACTGGCAGCGCCAGCCGCCCTCTTCGCGTCTCCAATCGGTGACGACGAAGGCTGTCTCGAACTGCGAAAGCTGGAAGGCCAGAGACTTGTCAGCGTTGAAGGCGAAGCTTGCGCCATCGAACACAAGCTCGTCCTGCCCACCGAGCTGGTTTGCAAAGATGAGCGGCAGGCCGCTTTCGATCACCTGCCTCAAGGCAACCTGATGCCGGACATCGAGCTTGCCGCGATAATAAGGAGACCCGTTCGGCACGAGCAGGATTTCCGCGCCACTTTCTGCCAAGGTCTCGCAGACGCCCATATCGTTCCAGATCTCCTCGCAGATCGGAACACCGATACGGATACCCCTGAAATTGTAGGGGCCGGAAATAGATCCTTCCGTGAAGACGCGCTTCTCGTCGAATTCACCGTAGTTCGGTAGGTCGATCTTGTCGCGGAATGCAATGATCTTGCCAGCGTCGAGCAGTGCCACGGAATTATGCCGTCCCACCTCGCCCTGGCGCGGGAAACCGATCAGGACACCCGGTCCGCCATCCGCCGTATCAGCAGCCAGCGCCTCGACGGCCTTGAGGCAGGATTTCAGGAATGACGGCTTGAGCACGAGATCTTCCGGCGGATACCCCGAAATGAAAAGCTCCGTCAGCATCAGGAGATCGGCCCCCTCGCGGGCGGCGTCCCGCCGTGCTTCACGGGCCAAAGCAAGATTGCCGGCGACATCGCCGACCGTGGGATTGAGCTGTGCAATCGCGATGCGCAAGGTCTTGGGATCATTCTGGGTCATGACCGAGATTTAATGCCACGACGCAATTGCCGCAACGGTCTTGGCTGGCGAATTTTCAATGACAGTTTTCGGTGAACCAGGCTTTGCCGATCCACCACCATCACAACTCCGGGATCACTTCTTTATATTCGTCATATCTATTTTAGTGATGCCTTAATTGATGGTGCCGATAATGGGAAAAAAGATCGGAGGACACGGATGCGTATCCGGCGGTTCAATACCAATAATTCGGGTGCGGCGGCGGTCGAGTTCGCCATCGTCTCACCCCTTTTCTTTCTCGCCCTGCTCAGCATGATCGCCTATGGCATCTATCTATCCGCCGCCCATTCGGTACAGCAATTGGCAGCCGACGCCGCCCGCACGGCCGTTGCCGGCATGAGCGACAGCGAGCGCAAAAGCCTCGTCGCCGATTTCGTCAGCCGCTCGACGATGGACAGTGCGCTGCTCGACAAATCGAAGCTGACGATGATCGCCCAGGCCGATCCAGGCAATCCCAATCAGTTCACCGTAGCACTCACCTACGACGCCAGTTCCCTGCCAATCTTCAATCTCTTCACCTATGCCATGCCGAGCAGCCAGATAAAGCGGTTTGCCACGGTCCGTGTCGGAGGCATTTGATGCGACAGATCAAACGTTGGCTCCGCGACCGTCGCGGCAATGTCGCCATCACGGCTGCCTTGTCCCTGCCGATCATGATCAGTGCGCTCGCGCTGGGTGTCGATTATGGCTACCTTACCCTTCAGCAACGCGAGCTACAGACGATGGCGGACCTTTCGGCTATCTCCGCCGCTGCGAACCCGAGCAGTCCTGAGACTGGGGTCGCGGACTATATGAACCTCAACAACAGGAATATCGCCGTCCTGAAAAACGGGCAGCTTCTGAACAAGGGCACGCCTGTCGCCTTCAGCCTCGACACAGTATTCGACAAATTCGAGGCCTATGCCGAAGTGATAAACGGAAAGTATCAGGCCGATTCCTCGGTTGCAGTCGGCACCCGCTTCCAGCCCGGCGTTTCCCCTTCCGATGCCGTCCGCGTCACTGTTTACCAGAAGGGCGGGCTTTTCTTCGGCGGATCGTTGACGAAGGCGCCGATGCTGAGCGCAAGCGGGACGGCTGCAATCGACAAGATGGCATCGTTCTCCGTCGGCTCGCGACTCGCCAGCCTCAATGGCGGGGTGGTCAATGCGCTGCTCGGCAAACTTCTCGGAACCACCGTGTCGTTGTCGGTGATGGATTACCAGTCGCTTGCCAATGCCAATATCGACCTGCTCAAGATCTTCGATCAGCTGGCGATCAAGCTCAACCTGACGGCCGCAACCTATACCGACCTGCTCAATACCGATATTTCCTACGGTACGCTTCTCAACGCGATCGGTCAGACGACTGGCGTCACGCCGGCAGTTGCAGCAATCGTCAAGTCACTGGAAAAAACGTTGGGCAGCACCAAGCTCACCGTCAAGCTGAAAGACATTATGGATATCGGCCCGCTCGGGCCGCGGCTGATCGGCAAGAGCGACGGCTTGACCGTACAGACCGACATATTCAACCTGATCAGCGCAACGGCAAACGCGGCGAACGGCGGCACCAGCCAGATCGACGTCGATCTCGGCGCCACCATTCCCAGCCTCGGCGGACTGACCCTATCGATTGCGGTCGGCGAGCCGCCGGTCGGATCGAAGGCTCTGGGGATAGGCCGAACCGGCTCGATCGTGCGAACCGCCCAGACCCGCGTCGCGCTCACCACGACCGTCGACGGCATTACCGGCCTGCTCGGCATCAGAATCAAGGTGCCGCTTTACATCGAGATCGCCCATGCTGAAGGCCGCATGGCGTCGATCAGCTGCCCTAGCGGCTCGACCGGGGCTACGGTGAATGTCGAGGCCGTTCCGGGCGTGCTTGAACTCTCACTTGGCGATGTCGACAAATCGGCCTTTGCCAATTTCGGCAAGGATCCGCGCGTGACCAAAACCAAGATGGTCACAACACCGGCACTGAACCTGACGGCGCTCGCCTATACCAACGCGACGAATGTCAGCGCGACGCAACTTTCCTTCTCTCCCTCCGACATAGCGAGCCAGAAGGTGAAGCAGGCATCGACAAGAAACACCGTCTCGACACTGGTGGATTCGCTGCTGAAGAACCTGCAGCTCGAAGTCGAACTTCTGGGCCTGAGGGTCGAGGTGCCATCCGCACTGCTTGGCGGGCTCGCCGATACGCTGAGGCTCCTGACCACGCCGCTCGACCAGGTTCTCTACAGCGTTCTTTCGACCATCGGCGTCAAGGTCGGAGAGGTCGACGTGCGGGTCGGCGGCGCGTCATGCCGCAATCCGGTTCTCGTCCAGTAGTTTCGGTACTCGTCCGGCAAATTGTTCAGCACCCGGGCGAGAAAAGAACAGGGCCGGCGATCGCCGGCCCTGTTTGATTCCTGATGTGTGAAACGCGATACGGCTCAGCCGTTGACGACCATCCGCTTTTCGTCACGGCCGGTCTTCATCCTCTCGGCCAGAAGGAAGGCCAGCTCCAGAGCCTGATCCGCATTGAGGCGCGGGTCGCAATGGGTGTGGTAACGATCCTGCAGATCGGCGCCGGTGACGGCGCGGGCACCGCCGGTGCATTCGGTCACGTCCTTGCCGGTCATCTCGACATGGATGCCGCCCGGATGCGTGCCTTCGGCGCGGTGAATCTGGAAGAAGCTTTCCACTTCCGACAGGATCCGGTCGAACGGCCGGGTCTTGTAGTTGTTGAGCGTGATCGTGTTGCCATGCATCGGATCGCAGGACCAGACTACCTTCTTGCCTTCGCGCTCGACGGCACGGATCAGCTTCGGCAGATGGTCGGCGACCTTGTCGTGACCGAAACGGCAGATCAGCGTCAGGCGACCGGCTTCGTTGGTAGGGTTCAGCGAATCGATCAGTTCGATCAGGTTATCCGGCTGCAGCGACGGACCGCATTTCAGGCCGATCGGGTTCTTGATGCCGCGGAAATATTCCACATGGGCATGATCGAGCTGGCGGGTGCGGTCACCGATCCACAGCATGTGGCCGGAGGTCGCGTACCAGTCGCCCGAGGTGGAATCGACGCGGGTGAAGGCTTCTTCGTAACCGAGAAGCAGCGCTTCATGGCTGGTGAAGAAGTCCGTCTCGCGCAGGCTCGGCTGGTTGTCGGCCGTGATCCCGATCGCCCGCATGAAATCCATCGTCTCGCTGATGCGATCCGCAAGCTTCTTGTAACGCTCACCCTGCGGTGAATCCTTGACGAAACCGAGCATCCACTTGTGGACGTTTTCCAGGTTGGCGTAACCGCCCATTGCAAACGCGCGCAACAGGTTCAGCGTCGCGGCCGACTGGCGGTAGGCGTCGAGCTGGCGTTCCGGTGCAGGAATGCGTGATTCCGGCGTGAAGTCGATGCCGTTGATGATGTCGCCACGGTAGGACGGCAGTTCCACATCGCCCTGCTTCTCGAAGTTCGAGGAGCGCGGCTTGGCGAACTGGCCGGCAATACGGCCGACCTTCACCACCGGCAGCTGCGCGCCATAGGTAAGGACAACGGCCATCTGCAGAAACGAACGGAAGAAGTCGCGGATATTGTCCGCGCCATGTTCGTAGAAGCTTTCCGCGCAATCGCCGCCCTGCAGCAGGAAAGCATCGCCTTCCGCAACCTTGGCGAGCTGTGCCTTGAGGCGACGGGCCTCACCGGCAAATACAAGCGGGGGAAACTTCGCCAGCTGGGCTTCTGTCGCCGCCAGAGCGGCCTGATCGGGATATGCCGGAACCTGCTGGATCGGCTTGTTGCGCCAGCTGTTCGGGGTCCAATTCTGTGCCATTTGTCTCACCTGTGGGACCGGACCACCGGGTCCGGCCATTCCTCTTCACAATAGAGGCGGCTTATAAACCGTGATGCCGCCTTTGCCTAGCCGCCTAGATAGATGTGCAAGCTTCGATAAACAACAGTCCATGAAACCCACAAGCCCTGCTGATGAGGATCGAAATCAAGGAAGCTTTGCGATAGCAGGCCGCTTTCATGCAAGCCAGAGCTCTTCGACGATGGTTTCCGTCAGTCTGCCATTCGATGCCCGGTCATGGGCCGCAAACATGGGGCCGGTATTGACCTCCAGAAAACACAAACGCCCATCTTCGCGGGTCTTCAGGTCGAAAGCGCAAAAATCCAACCCAAGAATTTCCGTCATCGCCCGGATGCTCTCCATTTCCCGCGCAAGCGGCTCTGCCTCCAACTTGACGAGGCGGACGGTGCTCTCCGTCGAAACACGGTAATCGAGCTGGGCGCTCTCCACCGTGAATGCCATGAACTGACGGCCGATCCGGTAGACTCTGTATTCAGGATAGCTCAGTCGTTCCTGAACAAAGGCCGGGATAGGCATCTTGCCTTCCCGTACCAGCTTGGGATCGAGCGCCTCTGGCAGTGATTTGCAATAGCCGCCACCGTTCACGGGCTTTGCGACGGCACCTCCATAGTCCCGCGCGAAACGGTTGATGCCGTCGACTTCGTTGGACACCAGCGTATCGGGGACCGGCAGTCCGCAAGAACGCGCGACCTGCAGATCAGCCAGCTTTATGCCGGCCATCGAACTCATCGACCGATTGAATATCCGGATAGAAGGAAGCGCCGACACCACGCCTAATGCCCAGACGAACCAGCCGGCGGATTTCGGCAGGCTTTCGATGCTTTCCCGAGGGGCAGCCGAAAAGGCATCCATGCGAATGAAAGCCGAGCGCAATTGTGCGCACCGCCCATTGATCGAGAGTTGACCGTTGCGAAGATCAAAGCTGACCGCGGGCTCGCGGTCGGCATCATGAAAAAGTTCGACATACGGCACGCCTTTGCGCGTGCAGCAATCCGATAGAAGCCGCAGACACGGATCCGCCGTGCCACCGGCCAGAAGCAGGAGATGGTCCATCTGCCGTCAACGGCTACCGAACGGATTACGTCTCGTCAGCGCACCGAACGGATCGAAGTCCTCATTGCCTACGGGCTTGAACACCTCGGGCCGAGGATCCTTTTCGAAACGAAATTCCTTCTCGATCCGGAAATCCTTTTCCATGACGAAAGGTCCGGTTCCTTCGGAAAACCGAAATGGCCAGGTCGTCCCTTCTTCTCCGAGTGCAAGCGTCGTAAATGGCCGACCCTGAATTCCGCCGAACAGATCCGCATCAAGCGCAGCCCCCTGAACACCGCCGAATGCTGCAGCGCCTGACTCGGAACCCAGCAACTCGGTGAGATTGTTGCTGCGGGCATGCACGATCACGCCGACGATCTTTGCGACATCACGCTCGATCACCGTACTTGCGGTGACCGGCGTGATCATCTGCGGAACGATCCCATCCGGCGCCTCTCCCACCAGCTCCAGGTCGAAGATCCCATCCGGTGAAAGTTCTCCCTCCAGCACGTTCAGCCGGATGTTGCTGTAGCCCGGCGTTGCCGCCAGTCCCTGCGCGGTGACCGCCAGAACAGGCGGCTCCTTCTTCATCAAAGCCAGCGATACGGAATTTACCCTAAACAGCCTTACGGTCGCGCCCATGGCCCCCTCCATAACCAACAGGGGGCCATCTTATCGGGTTGCATAAAATGCACAATGCAATTTATTGGTTTAATTGCAGGCCGTGGAAACGTCCGTCGCTTGCCAAATCATCTCAGATTACCCGGCCACTCGCTCGCCGTTCTTCACCCGGTAGCTCGGATTGTACATCGTGACCAGTTCTTCGGCCGCCGACGGATGCAGTGCCATAGTGCGGTCGAAATCATCCTTGGTTGCGCTCGCCTTCAGGCAGATGCCGAGAAGCTGTGCCATCTCGCCGGCCTCGTGACCGAGGATATGGGCACCGACAACCTTGCGGCTTGCAGCGTCGACGATCAGCTTCATGATCATCCGTTCGGACCGACCCGACAGCGTCGCCTTCATCGGACGGAATTCGGCGCGATAGACTTCAAGCTCTTCGTAACGCTTGGCGGCTTCCTCTTCCGAAAGCCCAACCGTGCCGATTTCCGGCTGCGAGAAGACCGCCGTCGGGATGAGGTCATAATCCGGCGAGGTCGGATTGTTGCGATAGACGGTCTCGATGAAGCACATGGCTTCATGGATCGCGACCGGCGTCAGCTGTACCCGATCGGTGACGTCGCCGAGCGCATAGATATTTTCCACGTTCGTGCGGGAATATTCGTCGACAATGACCGCGCCGCGCTCATCCATCTTTACACCGGCGGCCTCAAGCCCAAGACCCGTGGTATAGGGATCGCGGCCAAGCGCCAGCATGACGGTATCGACCGACAAGGTCGCGCCGCATTTCGTGCGCGCCGTCAAGCCGCCGTCAGGTGATTTTGCGACTTCCTCAATCACATCGGTGAGGATGATCTTTATCCCCTTCTCCACCATCGCCTTGTGTAGCCCTTGGCGCATGTCCTGATCGAATCGCGACAGGATCTCCTTGCCGCGGTAAATCAGCGTCGTGTCGACGCCGAGGCCGTGGAAGATGTTGGCAAATTCGACAGCAATGTAACCGCCGCCGGCGATCAGGATCGACTTCGGCAGGGTTTCGAGATGGAAGGCCTCGTTGGAGGTGATGCAAAGCTCATGACCGGGAAGTGCGGCATGCGGGTTGGCAACGCCACCCGTGGCAATGACGATACGCTCGGCCGTCACCGTCTTGCCGGTCTTGATGAGGCGCACGGTGTGAGCGTCAACAAGCTCGGCGCGGCTATCGAAAATCTCGGCCTTGTTGTTTTCCAGGCCGCGGCGGTAAAGCCCTTCCAGGCGGGTGATTTCCTTGTCCTTGGCCTCGATCAGCTTTGTCCAGTCGAACGTGCTTGCCCCGACATCCCAGCCGAAACCGGCGGCATCCTCAAAATGCTCGTGAAACTGCGAGGCATAAACGAAGAGTTTCTTCGGCACACAGCCGCGGATGACGCAGGTGCCGCCGAAACGATATTCCTCGGCGATGCCAACCCTCTTGCCGAGGCTGGCCGCGACACGCCCTGCCCTCACACCACCGGAGCCTCCGCCAATTACAAACAGATCGTAGTCATAGGCGGCCATTCTCATCTCCTTGGGCACGGGGTGGATGCCGCATATAGGCATGTTCGTGAACAAGAAAAAGCCCGGATCACTCCGGGCTTTTGATAAACATCCTGCTTTCCTCAGCCGATTACGGCTTCGGCAGGTTCAGCGTCGGTGCCGGAGCCTGTGCGGGCGCCGGAGCGGCGGCCGCAGGAGCAGCTTCGGCTGTCGGCATCTGCACCGGATTGGCGTCGATCACGCCACGCAGCTTTGCCGTGCTCTGTGCCGTCAGGTCCCGCGAAATGCCGTTGCTCCAGATTTCGGCTGCGCGGCCGAGTTCACGCGCCACGAGCGGCGTGCTGGTCATCAGCTTCTTGCCGGCTTCGGTGTTGAAGAAGGTTGCGATCGCCTTGAGTTCGTCAGCCGAGAAGCTCTTTGCGTAGATCGTCGCGGCTTCCTTTTCCAGGTCGGCGCGGCGCGGGGCAAGCGTCAGAGCCTGCTCGTTGACGATTGCGGAAATCTGATCCTGGAAGTTCGGCGAGGACTGGATGAACTGCGCCTTCAGGTTTTCCGCAAGAGCCGGCAGAATGTTGTCGTAACGATCGGTGACGTTGAGCGCCTTGATCGCGTCGCGAGCCGCTGCCAGATGCGCCTCCGGAATTTCTTGGGCGCGCGCCTGAACAGCCACGGAACCGGACAGAAGAACGGCTAGCACGACGGCACGGCCGAAAACCGCGGATTTGATCATGAGTGAATGCTCCTACTTTAATGTGGCCTGAAGCGTCCGCGCTCCCGCCGGTCCGGCGATGATCGCAAGGGACGCCATATGAATGAAAAGTCCGTGTTCAACGACGCCTGGAATTGAATGCAGTTCGGCTGACAGTGCCTCTGCATCAGGAATGCGGCCAAAAGATGCGTCGACAATGTAGTGGCCGCCGTCGGTAGTGAAGAGTTCATCGCCGCTTTTGCGCATGGAAAGCGAACCGCCGAGACCCAGTCTTGCAGCCGCCTTTTCGATTGAAATGCGCGTCGCCATCTGCCCGAAAGGATTGATCTCGATGGGCAGAGGGAAAGCGCCGAGCGTCTCGACCAGCTTGCTCTCGTCGGCAATCACGATAACGCGCTCGGAAGCCGCCGCCACAATCTTTTCGCGCAGCAATGCACCGCCGCCGCCCTTTATCAGGGTCAGGTTGCCGTCCAGCTCATCGGCACCGTCGATCGTCAGATCGAGTTCCGGCAGTTCGTCGAGAGATTTCAGCGAAATGCCAAGCTCGAGGCAAAGGCGTGCGGTGCGTTCGGATGTCGGAACACCCTGAACACGCAGGCCTGCATGAACCTTTTCGGCCAGCAGGCGAACAAATTCCTCCGCCGTCGACCCGGTTCCGATGCCGAGCTTCATCCCGTCTTGGACATGCGCAAGTGCTGCGGCAGCCGCCTTGACCTTCATTTCCCGGGCGTCCATGCGCCTGTCGCTCCCCACTGTTTCAGCCGAGACGCTGTTTACACGGCTGATTGAGGGAGCGGAAGACCCCTGCAGTCGTTTCTCACTGCCAACATGCGGCACTCTTGGCCTTTCCAAGGCCGTCCGGGCGTGCTTAACCGGACAGACCATTCAAAGCAGCAGTGAGGTATTCCCCCCGTGAGTTCTCCCCTCGTCATCTTCGATCTCGATGGAACGCTAATCGATACCGCACCCGATCTGATCGACAGCCTCAACCATACAATTGCGTCAGCTGATCTCGCCCCGGTGACATTCGACGACCTGACCCACCTCGTCGGCCAGGGCGCACGGGTAATGATCAAGCGTGCTTTCGAGTTGCGCAAGGTGAAGCTCGACGAGACAGAAACCGATAGTCTGTTCGGCATCTTTGTCGAACACTATCGTCAGAACATGCCGGGCAAGAGCCAGCCGTTCCCCGGCGTCGTCGAATGCATGGAACGCCTCGCAGCCGCCGGCATGACGCTTGCCATCTGCACCAACAAAAGCGAGGCGCTGGCGATTCCGCTCATCGAAGAACTGGGCCTGTCCGGCCATTTTGCAGCCATTACCGGTGGCGACACCTTCCCCGTCCGCAAGCCCGATGCCGCCCATATCTTCGGCACGATCGAAAAGGCCGGTGGAACAAGGGATCGTGCGATCATGGTCGGCGACAGCATCAACGACATTCTCGCCGCGAAAAATGCCGGCATTGCATCGATCGGGGTCGATTTCGGTTATTCCGATGTTCCGATCACCAGTCTTTCGCCGTCAACGGTGATCAGCCATTTCGATGCGCTCACCGTCGATCTGGTGAAAGAACTGCTGGTGCCCAGCAAAATCGCCTCCTGACCTTCAAAACAAAAAAGGCGGCCAACCGGCCGCCTTTTGTTTTTGGATAAGACTATTTCCTCTGATCAACTACGCGCTGCGCGCCCCTTTGTCGTGGCGTCGAAAGCTTTCGAAACCGCAGTGTCGCGATCATAGACGTCGTCGAAATATTCGACTGCGCCGTCCTTGTTCGGCCATGCGGTGAAATAGGCGATATAGACCGGGATCTTTGCCGTCACCTTTTCGGCAACGTTCTTGCCGGCTGCGATTTCTGCATCGACCTGTTGCTCGGTCATACCAAGCACGGCGGCTGCCATCTTGCGCGGTTCGGCCAGGCGGACACAACCGTGGCTGAGCGCACGCATGTCACGCTGAAAGAAACTCTTAGACGGCGTGTCATGCATGTATATCGCATGGGCGTTCGGGAAGAGGATTTTCAGGTCGCCCAGCGCATTGTCGCTGGACGGCGGCTGACGCACGGAGATGTTGCTTGTCGATCCGTACCAGTTAACGGCACTCGACGGCATGACCCTGCCATTGACGGCCACTTCGTAACCCGTACGGTCGAGATAACTTGGGTCCTGGCGAAGCTTCGGCAACATCTCGTTGACGATGATCGACTGCGGCACGCCCCAGTAGGGGTTGAACTCGACCGTCTGGATCTGATCCTGGAAGAAGAAGGTCTGGTGCGCCTTGGAGCCTATCACGACGCGCATGGAGAACTGCTCGGCGCCATGATCGTGATAATAGACGCGGTAGGCCGGCTGATTGATGAAGACGTAACGCTGACCGAGATCGTCCGGCAGCCAGCGAGCCTGCTCCATTGCCACCACGACCTTCTGAACCTTGTCGGCAAGGGAATGGCCGGTCATCTTGCGCAGGGTCGCGGCGCCGATCACGCCATCGGCCTTCAAGCCGACCTCACCCTGATAGGATTTCACCAGATCGACGAGTTCGGGCGTATAGTCCGGCGTCTTCTGATAGGCCGAAAGCGTTGCTGCGTGCTCGGCCTTCAGCGCTTGCGAGCCCTTCTTTTCGATCGCGGCAACAACTTGCGGCAGATCGGCACTGCTGTTGCCGGGCTTCAGCAACATCTTTTCCGGAAGGATGATATCGTCACCCGCTTCCGCAACCTCGGCCTTCAACTTCGCAAGCTCGGCCTTGAGAGCCGCAAAACTCGGCCCCTTGGGCGCGAGGCCTTCAAGATAGGCCGCGGCATCAGACGCCGTCGCGGTAGCCGACAGGGCCTGCCCGAGATCAAAGTTCTTGCGCTTGAAATCGTGGTAGCCGGAAATGCGGTTCGGATCGACACGGCCACGCGTCATATCCTGGGCAAACAGTAGCGCCTTGGCCGAAAGCCCAAGCTCGAACTGCATCAACTCTTCCTGGTGGGCGACAGTCACGACAGGTTCTGCCGCCGCCGCCACGGGATCAGGCATGGACTCTGCTGCAGCAACAGGGGCAGCCTCGACAGCGACACCAGATGCCGGTTCGTTGGCAGCGACCGGCGTGGCTTCTGTAGCATTTACGGGCGCAGATTCGGCCGTGTTCGCGGGAGCCGATTCGGCCGGTATCGCCGAGGCTCCATTAGCGACTGGCGCAGCAGCGGGATCGCCAGACGATGCGCTTGCCACCGGGGCTGCAGTTTCGGGGGCGGTGGCCGCATCCGCTGCCCGCGCAGTGACCGGCTCGATGCTTGCGGTGGTCAATGCAGGCGGCGTCAGCATGTAATCGGCCGGGTCCAGCCCGTAGTCGCCCGCACTTTCGAACAGAGCAAGCACTGCCCTCGCCTTGTCGTTCACCTCGCCGCCAGAAACCCAGAGCGGCGCTGCAGCCTTGCCGTAAAAAGCTTCAAGGGTCGAGGATATGTCGGCAGGAGCCGACACCTTGGCATTGACGAGCGCCTGGAACGGGCCAGCAGCAAAAGCCGATGTCTTCACCAGTCGCTGGCTGTCTGCCTTGTAAGTATAATAGCGGGGACCGGATACCTTCGGCAGGGGCTCGGGATCGGCCAAAGCGCGCTCGCTCGGCATGGCCTCCTGCCCCCTGGCGTTTGCCTGGGCAGCATCGCGTTTGCCCGGCCCGCCGCGAATAATATCCATAAGGGTGATGGCATGAGCGGGAGCAGATGCCCCGGCAAAGATGGCGATACCCGACAAGAGCGCCAGTGCGATCGACGTCTTCTTATATGTGTGCTGCAATGTAGTCCCCGTGACCTTCGTCCGCGTCTCGTTAGCGGGCTCGACTTCAGTATCACGCCATCTATCCGATCGCGTGAGGGATGAAAAGAAAACGGTCAATCACTTCTCGGTTCCGACGTGCGGAAACCAGCGACGCACCGGTCAATGCAAAGGTTAAGAAAATATTGGTTAATTTTTTACTGACGAGCGCCTTTGCCGAATCGAAGACAGCAATTCGCGCACGACACAAATTGCCTCGGCGTGTCATGAAGGACACGCAAAGCCTGCTGCAAAAAGCCGCAGCGCCAGCTTGCAGACATTCGGCAATCGTATAGTAATGCGCCGCGCCGGTACGGTACGCCCCGCCTTCATATACTTCGGGAGCGCTGCGCCGGCGGAAGCATCAGGGAGAAAAGGCAGCAACCATGGCATCGACCCGCACCGAAACCGATACTTTTGGCCCGATCGACGTCGCCAGCGACCGTTATTGGGGCGCTCAGGCACAACGTTCGCTCGGCAATTTCAAAATCGGCTGGGAAAAGCAGCCGCTTGCAGTGGTTCGCGCGCTCGGCATCGTCAAGCAGGCCGCCGCTGTTGCAAACATGGAGCTCGCAGGTCTCGACAAGGGCCTCGGCAAGGCAATCATCGACGCCGCACAGGAAGTCATCGACGGCAAACTCGACGAGCACTTCCCGCTCGTCGTCTGGCAGACCGGTTCCGGCACCCAGTCGAACATGAATGCCAATGAGGTGATTTCCAACCGCGCGATCGAAATGCTCGGCGGCGTCATGGGCTCCAAGAAGCCCGTACATCCGAACGACCACGTCAACATGAGCCAGTCGTCGAACGACACTTATCCGACTGCCATGCACATTGCCTGCGTCGAGACGATCGTTCGCCATCTCCTGCCGTCGCTTAAGCATCTGCACGAAGCGCTGGACGTAAAGGTCAAGGCCTTCAGCCACATCATCAAGATCGGCCGCACGCATACGCAGGATGCCACCCCGCTGACGCTTGGCCAGGAATTCTCGGGCTACGCGGCACAGGTTGCCTCGGCGATCGCCAATATCGAGCTGACGCTGCCGGCGCTTTCCAAACTCGCCCAAGGCGGCACGGCCGTCGGTACAGGCCTCAACGCGCCGATCGGCTTTGCCGAAAAGGTCGCTGACGAGATCTCGAAGATCACAGGACTGCCCTTCGTCACCGCACCGAACAAGTTCGAGGCACTCGCTTCACATGATTCGATGGTTTTCGCGCATGGCGCGATCAACGCCGCAGCGGCCGCCCTGTTCAAGATCGCAAACGATATCCGCTTCCTCGGTTCCGGCCCGCGCGCAGGCCTCGGAGAACTATCGCTGCCAGAAAACGAACCGGGCTCGTCGATCATGCCGGGCAAGGTCAACCCGACCCAGTCGGAAGCCCTCACGCAGGTTTGCGCCCACATTTTCGGCAACCACGCGGCACTCACCTTCGCCGGCAGCCAGGGCCATTTCGAGCTCAACGTCTACAATCCAATGATGGCCTACAACTTCCTGCAGTCCGTCCAGCTTCTCGGCGATGCAGCCGTCTCCTTCACCGACAATTGCGTGACCGGCATCGAGGCGCGCGAGGACAACATCAAAAAGGGTGTCGAAAACTCCCTGATGCTCGTCACGGCACTCAACTCCAAACTCGGCTACGACACCTGCGCCAAGATCGCCAAGACCGCCCACAAGAACGGCACCACTCTGCGCGAGGAAGCAGTTGGCGGAGGTTACTTGACCAATGAAGAATTCGATCAGTATGTCCGCCCGGAAAACATGATCGGCCCGAAGTAAAATATAACAAACGAAAATTCCGCATTCCGGCGCCATGTCGGAATGCGGCCTTCGAATACCTCAAATTTCTATACAGAAATACATCAACACCTAAAGTAAATAATCCTCACCTAAGAATACATGACCACCTATCATATTGACTAAAAACATGTTTTAGCGATACTGAAATCTCCTCAAACTACTGTGGAGAAGCTCTTGCGAAATAGATCCTTAATTATTTTCCAATAGCTTTTAATATAAGATTTTATCAAATCCATGTAGTGGGGTCTAACTGGGGGTCGTCTATGACGACGATATCTGCATCGAAGCCGCATTCGGGCGACCTGATGGGGCAGATCATCTATGCGGTGCGGTCCATGGGCGTATCGCCCATTCCGCGCAACTATCATCTTTTTTACGAGGCCTATATCGGCTCGAACCCGGATCTTACCCGAGAACTCGCTGCGCTTGGCAGCCGAGCCACTCAGGAAGATCTGGATCTGATTTCAGAACGTTATCTCGGCGGCCCTCAGGCGGCCGTGATCGAGAAGGCGAACGACCGTTTGCTTGGCGAGCTCGACGCGCTGCTGAAGCTCCTGCGTCAGGAACAGAACTCGCTGGAGAGCTATGGAAAGTTGCTCAGCGAGACCGCCGCGCGCATAAACACGAAGAACACCTTCTCGACGGACATCATCCGCAGTGCAATCAGCCTTCTGCATCAGGCAACCGATGACAAGATGGCGCACGGAGAAAAGACAGTCGACGACATGGTGCAACGGTCCAACGAGATGGATCAGGTGCGCCGCGAACTCGACGAGTACAAGCGCATCGCCAACACGGATTCGCTGACGCGCCTTTCGAACCGTCGCGCTTTCGATGAACGTCTTGCAAGCTCCTTCGACAACCAGACCGCCCTGCCGCTTACTGCGCTGGTGCTGGCCGACATCGATAACTTCAAGAAGATCAACGATAATTTCGGCCATCCGGTCGGCGACAAAATTCTCGCGACGGTCGCTTCCGTCCTGCGCGCCAACGTTCGCAAGGACGTGTTCGTTGCGCGCACCGGCGGCGAGGAGTTCGCAATCATCGTCGAGGGCAACACGCCGGATGAGGTGATGGTGATCTGTGAGCGCGTGCGCCGGGCTCTCGAAACACGAACTTTCCGCAACTCCCGCTCGGGCGTCAATTACGGACCGGTGACGATCTCGCTCGGCTATTCGATGGCCGCCCAGGCGGCGGATCCGGGTGAGCTTTACGCACAATCGGACGCGGCTCTCTATTACGCCAAGAACAGCGGACGTAACCGCTCCGTCTTCTTCGAAGACAGCATGAAGAGCCACTACCTCAGCAAAAACTGGCTGATCTACAAGAAGTGAGTAGCAGGCCTTTTGGCCTGCCTTTCCACTATCAGAACACCCTCAAATCACCACATGGTCTTGGCCGCACGTGCAGGCCATTCGCGGTCATAGGTTGTGGCATCGAAATCCGCCTTTGCCGCCTTCATGAGTTGACCCGGCGTCGGCAGTGTCTTTTGATCAACAAAGCGATCAGAATTCCAGAGTTCGGACCGTATCAACGCACGCGCACATTGGAAATAAACCTCGTCGATGGTGACGACTGCGACGGTGCGCGGATGTTTACCATCCATCTCGAAGCTCTGAAGAAGCGAGGGCTGCGCGGAAACGACAGCCTTGCCGTTGACACGCATCGTGGTGGTCGAGCCGGGGATCAGGAACATCAGCGCAACACGCGGATCGCGCACGATATTGATCAACGAATCTACGCGATTGTTGCCGCGCCAGTCCGGCAGGAGCAGCGTCCGGTCATCCTTCACCCTTACGACGCCGCCGAGATCGCCGCGTGGCGAACAGTCGAGCCCTTCCGGACCGACGGTCGCCAACGCGACGAACGGAGCGATCTCAATCATATACCGATATTCTGGCGTCAGCACCGTCGTCACCTTAGTGATCGACGCCTCTCCCACCTCACCGTAGATCGCCTTCAACGTCTCTACCGAGGTGATGACCCCGTCTTTGTCACCTGCCATGTCGCTCACGTTGCCGCCTCCTGCGCGGCGGCCTGTTCTGCCGCACGCTTTTCTCTTTCCCGTCCGGTCCTTGCTGCAATCACGTCCGCCGGCCGGGCATTGCCCTTGATCAGCGAACGTCCGGCATAGATCCCGCCGATCTGCTCGATGGCGAAGCGCTCGCGGTCGGTCTCACGGAACTCCTCGATGATCTGTGCGGCCAGTTCCTGCTCCTCGCCGAGCGTGGTCAGCACCTCGCTGCCGAAGTTCAGCGCCGATTCGTAGGTCTCGCGGATCTGGTAATCGACGCCGGCCTTCAGAAGGTCGATCGCATGGCCGCGGTCGTAGGCGCGCGCCAACAGCGGCACAAGCGGAAATTCGTCCTTGACGATCTCCGCGATCTTCACCGCCGCTTCCCTGTCGTCAATGCAGATCAGGATCGCCTTGGCGCTCGCCGCTCCCGCAGCATGGAGGATTTCCGGCCGGGAGCCGTCGCCGTAATAGACCTTAAAGCCGAAATCACCGATGTCGCGGATGAACTCGGCATCCTTGTCGACGATCGACAACGTATATCCGCGGGCAAGGATCGGCTGACTGACGATCTGGCCGAACCGGCCGAAACCGATCATCAGCACGGTTCCGGCAATGCTCTCCGGCGCATCGAGGCCGCTTGTATCGACCTGCGGTTTGGGGGCGATGCGCACATAGACCGCCACCACGAGCGGCGTCACCACCATGGAAAGCACGATCGTTGCTGTCAGCACGGCATTGGTCTCCGCGTCAAAGATACCCGCAGTAGTCGCCGCAGCATAAAGAACGAAGGCGAATTCGCCGCCCTGCGCCATCAGGATCGCGCGACCGACGCTTTCCGGATGCGGCGCACCGAGCAGCCGTGCCACGCCATAGATGACCAGCGCCTTGACGATCATGTAGGCGATGACGGCGAGAATGACATGCTGCCAGTTGGCTGCAATCACCGCGAGATCGACCGCCATGCCGACGCCCAGAAAGAACAGGCCGAGCAGAATGCCACGGAAGGGCTCGATATCGGCTTCCAGCTGGTGCCGGAAAGAGGATTCCGACAGGAGGACACCGGCAAGGAAAGCACCCATGGCCATGGAAAGCCCGGCAAAATCCATCAGCAGTGCCGAGCCCAGCACCACCAGCAGGGCGGCAGCCGTCATCACCTCGCGAGCACCGGAATTGGCGAGCAGCCGAAAGAAGGGGTTGAGAAGATATCGTCCGGCAAGAACGAGCGCCACCAATGCGGCAAGGCCGATACCGACGGACTGCAGGCGCTCCATCAGAGATACGGCCTCGCCATGCGAGGCCAGGAGAGCTACGATCGCCAGCAGTGGTACGATGGCAAGATCCTCGAAAAGCAGGATCGAAACGATATGCTGACCTTTCGGCGTATGCAGATGATTGCGCTCCTGCAGCATCTGCATGACGATCGCGGTCGAGGTCAGCACGAAACCGGTTCCGGCGACAAAAGCCACAGGCGCGGACTGGCCAAAGCTCATGCCGATCGCCATCAGCGCCACGATACAGCCGCAGACCTGCAGCGCGCCGAGGCCGAATATGTCCTTGCGCATGCTCCACAGCCGCGAAGGCTGCATTTCCAGTCCGATGATGAAGAGGAACATCACCACGCCGAGTTCAGCAATGTGAAGAATAGCCTGCGGATCGGACACCAGCTTCAGACCGAAAGGCCCGACCACCAGACCGGCGGCCAGATAACCGAGGACTGAGCCGAGCCCTATCCTCTTGAACAGAGGAGCTGCGATGACGCCCGCCCCGAGAAGTGCCACGACCTGGACCAGTTCACCCGCATTCGATTCTGCCGCCACCCGCTTTTCCCCTTCTTGATCCCGTTAATGCGCTCGCGAGACGCCGTCTCGGCTCAAGCCCTTAGCAGTCAGTTCTTCTTCGTATTGTCGAAAAAGATCGTCACCATCCGTCCCGAGTTCCCTCAAGTAACGCCAAGTGAAGATCCCGCTGTCGTGACCGTCGTCGAAAGCGATGCGCACCGCGTAGTTTCCCGCGGCGACAACGTTACGGATCGCCACCATGCGCTTGCCCGGAACCGTAACCTTCTGGCCCGGGCCATGCCCCTGAACCTCGGCGGATGGCGAAAGGACGCGCAGCCGCTCAGCGGGCAGCGCAAAGCGCGCCCCGTCATCGAAGGTCACGGTCAGCGTCCGCTTGTCCTCGGCCACACGCAGTTCGGTCGGCCAGCTGTCGTTCAAAACCTCGGTCATATCCGCTCTTCCAATTTCACCCGCTCAGGATTATGGATTTCATCAATTCGTCGCAACCCTGTCCGTCGCGCTGTTTTGATCAAAGCACCATCCACTTCGTCGGTATAAGGCTTGACGTCATCCGCGATGAACACCAGATTCCGGCGATCAGGAGTATGTTGATTGAATTCTCTCGTTACCACGCCCTTATTCGGTAATCCGGCATCGGCTAAGGCGCCGATGATCGATCCGTTCGGTCGTGCTGTGACCTATCTTCGCGTCTCGGTGACCGACCGCTGCGATTTCCGCTGCACCTATTGCATGGCGGAAAACATGACCTTCCTGCCGAAAAAGGACCTTCTGACGCTCGAAGAACTGGAGCGCCTCTGTTCCACCTTCATCGCGAAGGGCGTACGCAGACTGCGGCTTACCGGCGGCGAGCCGCTGGTGCGCAAGAATATCATGTTCCTGGTCGAAGCCCTCGGAAAACAGATCAGTGCCGGACAACTGGACGAACTGACACTCACGACCAACGGTTCGCAGCTGACCCGATATGCGCAGGCGCTACACGACAATGGCGTGCGCCGGATCAATGTCTCGCTCGATACGCTGGACGAAAACAAGTTCAAGACGATCACCCGCTGGGGAAATTTCCGCCAGGTCATGGACGGTATCGATGCCGCTCAGAAAGCCGGCATCAAGATCAAGCTGAACGCGGTGGCGCTGCAGGATTTCAACGATCGGGAAATTCCCGAAATGATCCGCTTCGCGCATGGCCGAGGCATGGACCTGACCTTGATCGAGACCATGCCGATGGGCGAAATCGACGAGGATCGCACCGACCAGTATCTGCCACTGTCCAAGGTGCGTGCAGGCCTCGAAAAGCAGTTCACGCTTGCCGATATCCCTTATAAAACCGGCGGCCCCGCCCGTTATGTCGAGGTGAAGGAAACCGGCGGGCGGCTCGGCTTCATTACGCCGATGACGCATAATTTCTGCGAAAGCTGCAACCGTGTGCGCCTGACCTGTACCGGCACGCTTTACATGTGCCTTGGCCAGAACGATGCTGCAGACCTGCGTTCCGCATTGCGCGCCTCAGACGACAACGAGGTATTGGCAACTGCTATCGACGAGGCGATCACCCGCAAGCCCAAGGGTCATGACTTCATCATCGACCGGACGCACAAGCGGCCAGCTGTCGCCCGGCACATGAGCGTCACCGGCGGGTGACGCCCTCCTTCCACAGCTCGACAAAATGATGGACCGGCCCATGGCCGCTTCCGACGGAAAGCCTGTCGGCCGCTGAAATAGCCTTGGCCAGATAGGCCTTGGCAACGCCTGCGGCCTCCACCATCGATTGTCCCTTCGCGAGTTCGGCGGCAATGGCGCTCGAAAGGGTGCAACCGGTGCCATGGGTATTCCTCGTCGTCATGCGCACGCCTTCGAACCAGATCACGCCGCCGGCGTCGATGAGAACATCGGGACTGTCAGCGCTTTCCAGATGCCCGCCCTTGATGAGCACGGCCCGTGGTCCGCGCTGCAGCAACCGTCCTGCCTGCTTCTCCATTTCCTCGCGCGTTTCAGCCACCGGTTCGCCAAGCAGAGCCGCGGCTTCAGGAAGATTGGGGGTGATGACGGAGGCAAGCGGCAGCAGACGCGCGATGATCGCCTGATTGGCATCCTCCGCCAGAAGCGGAGCGCCTCCCTTAGCGACCATCACCGGATCGAGCACGATCGGCACGCGCGTCGCATGCGCTTCGAGCATCGCCGCCACGGCGTTCGCGATCCTCGCATTGGCGATCATGCCGATCTTCACCGCATCGACCCGGATATCGTTGAAGACCGCTTCGATCTGAGCTTCGACAAACTCGGGCGGCAGCGCCTGGATCGCGGTCACGCCTTGGGTATTCTGCGCCGTCAGCGCGGTCAGCGCCGCCATGCCATAGGTGCCTCGGGCGGAAAATGCCTTGAGGTCCGCCTGTATGCCGGCGCCGCCGGAAGGGTCGGAGCCTGCTATCGATAGGGTGTTGCAGATCGTCATGTCTTTATCCTCCTGATTTCGTCGGCGATCGTTTTGGCGGCTACCAACGGATCAGGCCGGCCGCATATGGCGGAAACGACGGCCAGCCCCTTGGCCCCGGCGGCAAACACCTCTTCGACATGTTCAACCTTTACGCCGCCGATCGCGACCGCAGGCACCGGAGACACAGCCACGATCCGCGCCAGCCCATCGAAGCCGATCGGCGGCTGGTGATCCGGCTTGGTGCCGGTGGCAAAGACCGGACCGGTGCCGACATAATCGACCACCGCCGGATCGACCCGTCGCGCGAGTTCTTCCGTCTCGATGGAGAGGCCAAGGATCATCCCGTCACCGACACGCTGACGCACGAAGGCCGCTGCCATGTCGTCCTGCCCGACATGGATGCCATCGGCCCCGACTGCGAGAGCGGCCTCCACATCGTCGTTGATGATCAGCGGCACGCCCGTTCCGGTGAGCGCAGCCTTCAGCAAGCGTCCCGTCGCGATCATCTCCTCGGTCGTCGCCTGCTTGTCGCGCAACTGGACCATGGTCGCTCCGCCGCGCACCGCAAGTCGCGCCGTTTCGATCATTCCGATAGAGCGGCAGAGTTCGGGATCCAGCACGAGATACAGGGAAAGATCGAAACGCCTCATGCCGGCACCACCCGCGCCACGGCATCCACCGCATCCGGCGTCACTTCGGCCAGCAGATCGAGAAACCGGACAGCGAAGGATCCCGGCGCCTGCGCATCCCGTCCCGCCAGTTCGCCCGCCGCCGCAAACAGCGCAAGCGCAGCAACGGTCGCTTCGAAAGGTTTTTCCGGAACAGTTCCGAGGAAGGCACCGACGACACAGGTCAGCGAGCAGCCAAGCGCGGTTACTTTCGGCATCAGCGGCGAACCTCCGATGACATGGACGGCGCGATCACCATCGGTGACAAAATCGCGCTCGCCGGTCACGGCGACGACACAGGTGTGGCGAATGGCGAGCGCGCGGGACGCAGCCTGCGCAGAGGCGACACTGTCCCCGGAATCGACCCCCTGCCCCAAAGCCTGCTCCCCGGCAAGCGCAATGATCTCTGAAGCATTGCCGCGGATCACCGTCGGCTTGAGTGCCAGGAGCTCGGCTACGGCATTGCGCCTGTAGGATGTGGCGAAATGCGCAACCGGATCAAGCACCCAGGGCCTTCCCGCCTCGCCGGCCGCCTTGGCAGCTCGCTTCATACCGTCAAGAAAGTCCGGCGAGATCGTGCCGATATTGACGGTCAAGGCCGCTGCGATGCCGGCAAACTCCGCGGCTTCTTCGGGAGCATGCACCATAGCAGGCGAAGCCCCGGCAGCCAGCATGACATTGGCGGCTATGTTCATTGCAACGAAATTGGTGATGTTCTGCACCAGCGGGTTTTTCCGCCGCATCGCGGACAGCCATGGGCCGGGCTTCAGGGATTGAAGGGGATAGTCCGTCATCTGCGCCTCCTTTTTATGAAACCGGAGACGGACGTGAGGATGCAACGTATAGAACGAAGACCCGAACGACTCCCTCCGCCGGCATGATCCGGTTCAGGTTCAAAGGGTGCTTCTCAGCCCGGCTTTCGCCGGACGCCCCTGTCATAAACAATAACTAGCGGATGACACCTGCCGGTTCCAGCACTTTTGGCGAAGTCCCGCGCACCGACGGGGTTTTCGGCAGTAAAAAGCCGCCATCGTTTCCGAAAGCGGCTTTTCGAGGTTCATCGGGGATAGGTTCATGCCCGCCTATCAGGCAGCGTCACTGCGATAGCCACGCTGCTGCGGTTCGTCATAAGCCTGCTCACCTTCGCCGGTTCTGAATCGGCCTATCTTCCGTGTCAGATCCTCCACCCGGTGGCGCAGACCACGGATTTCGGCATTGTTCTCCTCGACCATTGCGGCGTTCTGCTGGGTGATCAGCTCGACGTCGTTGACGGCCTGTGTGACCTGCGTAATGCCCGTCGACTGCTCTGCCGCAGCCGACGAAATCTGAGCCACCAGTTTGCGGACATCGGTCACGTGAGCGATGATCCGGGAGAGAGCTTCGCCAGTTTCCTCGACCAGCTGCACACCACTTTCGACCTGCGTTGCGCTTGCCGAAATAAGCTGCTTGATCTCTCGGGCAGCTCCGGCGCAACGCTGGGCCAGTTCACGGACTTCCTGGGCGACGACCGCAAAACCGCGGCCCGCCTCGCCGGCGCGAGCCGCCTCGACGCCGGCATTCAGCGCCAGAAGATTGGTCTGGAAGGCGATCTCGTCAATCACCCCGATGATCTGGCTGATTTTGTCCGAAGAGCGGCTGATTTCGCCCATCGCATTGACGGCACGCGACACGACCTCGCCGGAGCGCACGGCAAATTCTTCCGTTTCGTTGACCGATTGCGACGTCTGCCGCGCATTCGCCGCCGTGCCGCGCACGACATCGCTTAGATGGCGCAGAGCCCTCGAGCTTTCCTCGAGCGCTGCGGCCTGCTGTTCCGTGCGCCGTGCCAGATCGTCGGCAGAGGCGGACAGGTTGGCGGTGCCGCCGTTGATCTCCTGTGCCGCAAGCCCGACCTCCGACAAGGTCGCGCGAAGCGCATCGACGGCCTGGTTGTAGGTTCTGGCCATCGTGACAAAATCGGCAGGCAGGTTTTCGTCCATACCCGTCGCAAGATCACCTTCCGCCAGATTGCCCAGCACGCCGGACAGCGCGGTCAGCGCATGCTTCTGGTCGGCTGCAACACGGGCACGTTCGCTGGCCCGTTGTTCGGCTTCGGCAGAAGAGAGTTCGCGCGCAGCCGCAGCTTCCTGCTCCAACCGGACATTTTCTCTCGCCGCATCGCGGAACACCGTGACGGAACGCACCATCTCGCCGATCTCGTCGCCTCGCTCACGGCCCTCGATCGAGACCTCCAGATCCCCATCTGCAAGACGTTTCATCACTTCGGTCACCCGGCGCAGCGGGCCACGCAACGTCTCGACCAGCATCAGGCCACCGGCGATCGCCAGAACCGTGCCGACGACCATGGCGACGACCGAAAGGGTTGCCGACCGCTCGCTGTCTTCCTTGCCGACCTCCTGAGCCTGAGCGACGAAATCCTTCAATCCCGCCATGGCAGCGGTCAGAGTGGTGGCAGCCGCGCTTCTCTTATCCTGCCATTCAGCAGCGATCGCGATCAGCTTGGCGGAGCCGGAGTCGAGAGTGTCCAGCTGGGTTGCCGATTTCACGCCGAAACCCGCCATGGTGAAATTCGTTGTCGCCATTTCGGACACGCGGGAGGAAACCAGGCGCAGGCCGGCAATACTGTCGATAAGCGCCTTGCGTGCATCGTCGGTTATGGTGCCGCGCATCCGTTCGACGAGAAGCTGTAGTTCACCGATCCGGCGCACGGAATCCTCCGTGTGAGCCAGAAGCTCGCGCTGCGCCGCGACATCCGCGTCGAGACCGACGAACCTTTCCGCCGCCGTTACAGCCTTTTTATTGGAAAGAGCATCAAGCTCTCCCTGGATCCGCATCAGCACACCGGTTCCGATACGGACGGTGTATGCCTTTTCCGGAATGGGCACATTGGTGGCAAGCGTAGCTGCGAGGTCGCCAGCAGACTTGCGTGCCGGATCGAACGCCTTGAAAACCTTCTCGGACACCATTGCCTTGACCTTGGTGAATTCCTCTTCGAGAGGGCCGAGATAGAGCTTGGCGGTGCTGATGGCGGCATCGTCGCTCTCGGCCCGCTGCATGGCTTCCCGCAGATCTGCAATACGCTCGGCAATGGCGTTATAAGCGAACGCTTCAATCAGCATTCCCTTGGCAAATCTCTCCTTGCCTTCGGTCTGCTTGCGCAACGTCCCGACCTGATCTTCGACCTCGGCCCCCAAAGTGCGAATTTCCGTGATGGCTAGTTCCATCTGGCGGTCGGTCTCGTCACGCATCGTCTTGACCGCCCACAGAGCATCGGCATGTACACGCATTGCCGGAGACAGACCGACCACCGGTGCAACACGCTCCCGGTCACCCTCGCTCGCCAGCAGACTTTCGAGTACGCCGACGCCTTTTTCCTGAGCGTCGATATCGGATTTCAACGCCGCCAGCGTGCTGTCGGTTGGCGCGGTGGAAAATTCCTGCAGACTTGCCTGCAGTCGTTCGAAATCGCCGATATTCTCAATCGTGGCGCGGGTGACCGTCATGTGGCCATTCAACGTGTTGGCCGTATAATAGCCGGCGAGCCCCACGCCAGCAATCAACAGAACCAAGGGCACAACGAACAAAAGAACCTTGGTTACAATTTTCCGGCTCTGCAACAGTCGATCGATAAACACATTTTCCCCCGTCATTTGGCTACGCTGAAGGCACGACTGCATGTGTGCGCAACGGAACGATTCCAGCCTCATGCGGGAACATCGGCACACGATGTCCACTTTCGGTTGAGCAACCGTTAATGGCGATTGGCGACATTTTCGCGCGGGGAAACCGCCACGGAAAATCGCTGGCAGCGGGCTCGCCGATCACGTAAACACGAGACGGTACGGGCGGAGGAATCGGAATGGCATTGTCGGACAACACGCGGGGCGCGCTGCTCATGGCGACCGCGATGGCCGTGTTTTCCTGTAATGATGCCATGGTCAAGACGCTGACCCACGAGCTGAGCATTCCGCAGATCATGGCGGTGCGCGGCGTGCTCACGACGGCACTCGTGTTCGCGGTCTCGGTTCTGCTCGGCGCGCGCTTGTCGCTTCGCACACTCACTCATCCGCTGGTGCTGTTGCGCACGGCCTTCGAACTGGGTGCAACACTGGCCTTTTTCAATGCGCTGGCAAGGATCGACTTCGCTTCGGCCGCATCGATCATGCAGTCATTGCCACTCGCGGTAACGCTTGGCGCGGCACTGCTTTTTCGCGAGCCGGTCGGCTGGCGGCGATGGAGTGCCATCATCGTCGGCTTTCTGGGCGTGCTGCTGATCATCCAGCCGGGACCTGAAGGTTTTTCCGCCGATGCGCTGTTCCCGCTCGCCGCCGTCTGCTTCACCGCCTGCCGTGATCTGGTGACACGCCGGATCGCCACCGAGATCCCGACAATTCACGTGACGCTTTTCACATCCTTCGTCATCATGGTCGTCGGCTTTGCCCTTATCGGACCGACCGGTGGCTGGCATCCGATCTCGGGCATCAACTGGATTCTTCTCGCGCTGACGGCGATTGCCGTATTCTGCGGCTATCAGACGATCATTCTTGCCATGCGCGGCGGCGAAATCTCCTTCGTTGCACCGTTCCGCTATACCAGCCTGATCTGGGCGCTTGTGATCGGGGTGCTGATATTCGGCGAGCGTCCGGGAATGACGGTTCTCCTCGGCGCCGCCATCGTCATCTGCTCCGGCCTTTATACCTTCTACCGGGAAAGCCGCCGCGCCATCGATACGGCGAAAACGGCAGCTGCTCCTCCGGCGAGCGGCTGACGATGCGTCCGCCCGGTCTTATCCTTGCCGGCGGCAAATCAAGCCGCATGGGAGCCAACAAGGCGCTGCTTGGTCTTGGGCAAGACAGCATTCTCGGTCACGTGCTGCGCAGGTTCGATCCGCAGGTTTCGCCCCTCGCGATCAACGCCGCCGAACTGCTTCCGGGGTTCGAAGCCTATCCTTATCTGGAAGACATTGCCGGCGGACAGCTCGGGCCACTCGCCGGCATTCTTACCGGAATGCGCCATTACGCAGGTCGGCGACCGGAAATTTCCCATTTCGCCAGCGCCCCCTGCGACAGCCCCTTCCTGCCGCTCGACCTGGTTTCGCGACTGACTGCCGCCTGCTCCGGCGCCGAGACCATCGTCATTGCCGGGTCGCTGGAACGCCGTCACCCCGTCTTCGGCCTCTGGCCGCTCTCTCTGGCCGATGATCTCGAACGGTGGCTGGTGACTGATGGCAATCGCCGGATCAACGCGTTCCTCGACCGTCACCATACGGTGACCGTCAACTTCCCGCAGCTCCAGACGGAGCGCGGCGCACTCGACCCTTTTTTCAATATAAACACACCCGAAGAGCTTGCCCATGCAAGCGCCTTCGTGGAGAGCCTTGCATGAACACGACACCCGCCTTCGGCATTTCTGGATGGAAGAATTCCGGAAAGACCGGACTGACCGTTCGGCTGGTCGAGGAACTGACCGCCCGCGGTTACCGCATCTCGACCATCAAGCACGCACACCATGAGTTCGACATCGACAAGCCCGGCGCGGATTCGTTTCGTCACCGGGAGGCCGGTGCCGGAGAAGTGGCGATAGTTTCGGGCGCGCGCTTTGCGATCATGCATGAGCTGAGAGGTGCGGCAGAGCCGACGCTTGCCGAAATCCTTACTCGGCTGGCACCCTGCGACCTGGTGCTGGTCGAGGGTTACAAGCGCGAAGCCATCCCGAAGATCGAACTCCGCCGGTTGGAATCGGCAAACCGCGAGCCTCTGGCCCCGAACGATCCCCATATTGTCGCCATCGCCGCGGATCACGCCATTGAGGAACAGGCCCTGCCCGTCTTTGATCTCGATGACACCATGGCTATGGCCGATTTCATCATCCGTGTGACCGAACTCCAGAAACGCTAAAAGCCGCCGGCCACTGGCCGACGGCTTTCAATTCGTGTCCTGCCTGAACCGTTACTGGTTCGAGGCGACAGGCTTTACCAGCGGCGTGATACGACGGATCGTCACGCGGCGGTTTTCCTGGTTCGCAGCTTCGGTATTCACCTTCAGGTACCGTTCGCCGTAGCCCTGGGTCGTCAGGTTTTCAGGCGGAATGCTGAAGGCGTCCGAGAGCACAACGGCAACCGATTCCGCACGTCGGTCGGAGAGGACAAGGTTACTGTCGTCGGAGCCGACCGCATCCGTATGGCCTTCGATCAGGAAGGTTTCGGACGGATCCTTTTCCAGTACCTTGTTGATCGCGTCCGCTACCTTGCGCAGCGAACTTGCCTGGTTCATCGGGATTTCCGCACTGCCCGTGGCAAAGGTGATCGTATCGAGGTCGATACGCGGAACCTTGTCGCGGATACGGGCAGAATAACGAACCTCGTCGAGCGAATAGGGTCGCTCGACCCGCTCCACCGGCGGCTGTTCGAGGAACTCGTAATAATCGCGGTCCGGTTCACTCGACGTGTCGATGATATAGTCGTCGATCGGCACACCGAGACGCATGGGCGGCAGGTCGTCGCCCGGATCGCGCCAGGTATAGTCCTGACGGTCCTCAAGGAGTTCCGGCGCGTAATAGAGCACGTATTCCTTGCCGCGAACGACACGTGAACGCTGAACGACTTCACCGTAACGGTTGCGGATGGTCACCACGCGAGTACCGTCGCTACGCTCGACGACCTCGCGATAACGCCCGTCCCCCAGGCGTTCGTATTCCGGCTGCCGGCCGTCCTCGTAGAAGCGACGGCTGTCGTTGTGGCGAACATAATTCTGGTTGTCGATCGAGATGATCACACGGCCATCATCACGGTCACGATCTCTGCCACGGTCACGGCTACCGTCGCGATCCTGCCCCAGGAGAGCACCGCCGATCGGGCCTAAAACATCCCAGCCGCGCGGACGCTCGAAATCGGGCCTGCCATCCATGCGCTCGCCGCGTTCCTCGACCAGTTCGCGGCGCTGGTTGCGCCAGCGGTCGCGCTCCTCGCGGGTAACACGGTCGTTTGCTTGGGCATCCGCATCGGTGCGCGGCGGAGGCGCTGCGGGACGATCCTGCGCCTGCTGCGGGTCACGTGCGCGCGGGTCACCCTGACGGTCTGGACGGTTCGCATCCCGACGTGGCCGTTCGCCACCCTGCTGCGCACGATCAGGCCGCTGTTCCTTGGCGCTGTCTAGCACGGCGGCTCCGTTTTCCACCGGGAGTGTCGGCTGCTCCGCACTCTGCTGGACCGGTCGCTGCTGATTGCGCTCACCGCCGCTGGTCGCCCGATCGGGTGTCCTGTCGGCATCCTGAGCCTGCTGGCGAGGCGGCCGCTGGCCATCTCTCTGGCCGTCTCGTGAACCCGGCTGACCAGCTGCCGGTGCCTGATCGGCATTTCGCTGCGGACGAGGTTTCGGCGGCTCCTGGCCCTCGGCCTGATCTGACTGCTGGCGCTGCGGGCGGCCCTCGGATTGTTCACCGCGTGGCTGCTCGGCCTGCTGCGCATCCGGCTTGGCCTCGGGAGCCTGATCGGCATTGCGTTGCGGGCGAGGTTTTGGAGCCTCCTTGCCTTCCGCCTGGTCCGCCTTCGGACGTTCGCTCTCACGCTGTCCGGTTTGCGGCTGCTCAGTCTGGGGCTGTTCTGCTTGCTGCTGACGCTCTCGTCGCGGTTTTGGCTGTTCCGCCTGATCCGCATCCGGCTTTGCCTGCTCGCGGGGTTCGGCGGCTTGCTCGGCATTCTGTTGTCGACGCTGTGGGCGTTCACCGCCCTCACCCTGGTCGGCCTGCTGCTGGCGACGCTGTGGGCGCTCACCCTCGGGCTGCTCCGCGCGCTGCTCGCGCTGGCGGGGTTGCGGGCTTTCCTCGGCCTGGCCGGCATCCTGCTGCTGGCGCCTCTGCGGTCTTTCACCGCCTTCGCCTTGATCGGCCTGCTGTTCACGGCGCTGGGGCCGTTCACCCTCGGGCTGCTCGGCCCGTTGCTGCCGTTCGCCGCGCGGACGCTCCGCGCCCTCTCCCTCTTCTGCCTGCTGCTTGCGGCGCTTGGGAATTTCCTCGCCCTCTGCCGGAACCTCTTCCTGTACCCGGATGATCCCGGGTGTTGCAGGCTGCACGGATCCGAGATCTACAGCGGATGGCAAGGCATATGCGGGTTGCATCAATAATGGCAGGGACAAAACAGGCGCCGCCACGCTGGCGAACAATCTGGATTTCATCGACATGGAAATTTTCCTTCTTCTGGCATTCGTCCCTAGGTGCTTGCGGTGGCCTCGGCGGGCCTGCCTCTTGCGGGCAGATTTCAGCGGCACCACAACTGTATTTGTTCCAATTTGGTTCCCATTATGGCCGTCCGCAAAGGTCCATATGATCGGGACCAAAGTCTGAACTGTGCTTGAATGAGGTGTTCATCTGCCAATGCGGCCTGCGCCATCTTGGCGCATCGAAAAACTAGCCAGACCGTGATGAGAGGCATTTTATTCTGCAAAAACTCAGTATGGCAGGATGGTTCGAGCATCGACCTCAAAGGCCTGTGAAGGCCGAGGTTGCCGCTGAAAATGCCGTTGCAATTTTTCCGGAGCCGGTATCTATAAAAAACAAGGGCTGAAAAAGCCCCTCACCGGCAGCGATAAAACAGGAAAACGCCGCCGGGCTGCCAACAGAGAGGACCATTATGAACATCTCCACCCGTTTGTTTGCTGCAGCGTCGCTCGCCGCGATCTCGCTTTTCGCCGGCGCCGCTTCCGCACAGGACAAGATCGTGATCGGCACGGAAGGCGCATACCCGCCCTTCAACGTGCTTGAATCCAACGGCAACCTGACCGGCTTCGACATCGATATGGCAAAGGCGCTCTGCGATGAGATGAAGGCTGAATGCACCTTCGTCACCAATGACTGGGATGGCATCATTCCGGCGCTGCAGTCGAAGAAGTTCGACGCGATCATCGCCTCGATGTCGATCACGCCCGAGCGTAAGCAGCAGGTCGCCTTCTCCAAGAAGTATTACAACACCCCGCCGGCAATTGCCGTGCCGAAGGATTCGCCGCTGACCGAAGCGACAGCCGAATCCCTGAAGGGCAAGGCGCTCGGCGCGCAGGGTTCGACCAGCCACTCGAACTATGTCGAGAAGCATTTCCCTGATTCCGACGCCAAGCTCTATCCGACGGCTGACGAATACAAGCTCGACCTTTCCAACGGCCGCATCGACGGCGTCGTCGACGATATCGTCGTTCTGACCGAATGGGTGAAGTCGGACGCAGGCTCCTGCTGCAAGATCCTCGCCCCGTTGCCGCTCGACCCGGAAATCAACGGTGAAGGCGCAGGCATCGCGGTGCGCAAGGACGATCAGGCGCTTGCAGACAAGTTCACGGCTGCAATCGCCGCGATCCGCGCCAACGGCAAGTACAAGGAAGTCAACGACAAGTATTTCGACTTCGACGCCTACGGCAGCACTAACTGAGACCCTTTCGGATATCTGAATGGCGGCGGAAGGCTGGTCCTTCCGCCGTTTTTGTTTTTATTCACGCATCAGGCTGCAAATCCGAAGCTCTTGCGGAATGCAAGTTACGCGGCTTTCCGGGTTTACAGGGCTGCCATGACGCCATAAATGGCGTGCAGCGCCGTAGGGGCTTGTCCTTACGCAAATTTCCTTTTTAATGCGAATAGACAGCAAGCGGCACACTATAAGCCGCAGGGGAATATGAACCGGAACATGATCCTATGAGCGGATGGCTTTCCGCCCTCTTCGACACACTCGACCCGTTCTGCGGTCCAGTTGGCATATTCACATGGCTCGGCGGCACCGGCCTTGTCTCATGCGGCGATACCGGCTGGGGCGACGAAATCGCCTTCGGCGTCAAGGTGACGATCTCGCTGGCACTCGCAACCCTGCCCATCGGCCTGCTGATCGGTTTCCTGATCGCGCTTGCCGCCCAGTCGCAGGAAAAGCTGCTGAGGCTCGCCGCCGGTATCTACACGACAATATTTCGCGGCCTGCCCGAGCTCCTGACGCTGTTCATCGTCTATTACGGCGCCCAGACGCTGCTCCAGTCGGTGCTCTCTACCTTCGGATATGAAGGACGCGTCGAAATCAACGCTTTCGTTGCCGGCATGGTGGCGCTCGCGGTGGTGTTCTCCTCTTATTCGTCTGAAGTGCTGCTATCGGCCTTCCGTGCCATTCCGCGCGGCCAGTACGAGGCGGGCGATGCGCTTGGCCTGCGCCGCGGCAAAACGATGGTGCTGATCGTCCTGCCACAGCTCATTCGAATTGCTCTGCCTGGCCTTACCAATCTCTGGCTGATCCTCTTGAAGGATACGTCCTATGTCTCTGTCATCGGGCTTGCCGATATCGTGCGCCAGACGGGCATTGCTGCGCGTGTCAGCAAGGAAGCCTTCTTCTTTTATTTCCTCGCTTGCCTGCTTTATCTGGTCCTGGCAATGCTCTCCTCCTATGGTCTCGGCTATATCGAACGCTGGGCCAAGCGCTCGGAGGTTTCCCGATGAGCGTTATTGAACAATTGATCCCGCCACGCCCGGCCCCGCCGGTCGCCAAGCGTCCGCTGACGGCATCCAGGGTCTTCGGCATTGGCATTCTGGTGCTATGGGCACTGCTCGCCGCGGCACTGGTCAGCATGGTGATCGAGGGGTGGGATCCGGCTAAGTTCGAGCGCTACGGGCCGCGTTATCTCAACGGTCTGTGGACTACGTTGACGCTGGTCGGCGTTTCCATTCTGCTCGGCGCCATCCTGTCGCTGCCGATCGCATTCGCCCGCATGTCGCAGAACCGGGTTCTGAACGCGATCGCCTACGCCTATGTCTATGTCTTCCGCTCGACGCCGCTGCTCGCTCAGCTGTTCCTGATCTATTACGGGCTCGGCAGTTTCCGCCCGCAGCTCGAAGCCGTCGGTCTCTGGTGGTTTTTTCGCGAGGCTTGGTATTGCGGCCTCTTCTCGCTAACACTGAATACCGCAGCCTATCAGGCGGAAATCCTGCGAGGCGCCATCCAGAGCGTTCCCATCGGCCAGCACGAAGGGGCAGCAGCTCTCGGCATTTCGAAGCGCGTTGCCTTCTGGAAAATCGTCCTGCCACAGGCTCTGATCGTCGCACTGCGTCCCTATGGCAACGAGATCATCCTGATGATCAAGGGCTCGGCCGTCGTCGCAATCGTCACCGTCTACGACCTGATGGGCGAGACGCGTTATGCCTTCTCGCGCACGTTCGATTACCAGACCTATCTCTGGGCGGCGATCTTCTACCTCACGATGGTCGAAGCTCTCCGGCATTTGTGGAACTTCATCGAAAGGCGACTGACGCGCCACTTGGTACATTAGCAGCACTCAAGCATTTTTGCTGCTAACAAATTGAAATAAAATATGAATTTCGGATAAAGACGACAATTGTCAAGCTTCCGTTAAGCATGCCATGATCCCATTTCCAAGACGCAAACAATGCGTCTTGGAAAATAGGGAACAGCAGATGTCGGAACTCGAAATGATGCTGCGAGGCTACGGCCTCACCACCGCCCAGATATTCTATCGCATGCCGGACCACCCTGCTCTTCTGCAGAGCTACGTCTGGCAGCATTACGATCTCGCGCCGGACTTTCCGGAGATGAACGGCTTTCTGAAATTCTGGGAAGAAAAGCTGGAGGGTCCGCTGCATTCCGTCCGCTACGTGCATCGCAAGCTGATCTCGGCCAGCGAGTGGCGACAGGTGAAGGGCGAGATCATCTTGCACTGATCTGCGCCTTCTTGATCCTCGCGATTGCCAAACGGCGTCATGACACGTAAAGCGGCTCGCAATAACGAGGATAAGGCTATGGCGAAGATCGACGAAGAAGCATTGGCGGAAGCCTATAACCGTGCCCTCGCGCATGAAAAGGCCGGCGAGATCGATGCCGCCGTCGAAGCCTATCGCCAGGTGCTCGAAATCGACCCGGAAGATCACGGTGGCGCAGCGGTGCGCATCGCCTCAATGGGCCGCGGCGAAGCGCCGCCGAAGGCGCCGGACGCCTATGTCGAGACACTGTTCGACCAGCATGCGGAAAGTTTTGAAGACATCCTCGTCGAGCAACTCGGTTATGCCGTTCCGGTCCTGGTGCGCCAGCGCCTGCAGGAGTTGAATCTCGGCCCGTTCAAACGCATGCTCGATCTCGGCTGCGGCACGGGCCTGACCGGCGGCACGCTGCGCGACATGGTCGATGATATTACCGGCATCGACATTTCCGAAAACATGGTCGAGATCGCCCACGAAAAAGACCTCTACGAAACGCTCTATGTCGCCGAAGTCGAGGATTTTCTCGAAGACAATGACGACGATGCCTTCGATCTTGTCACCGCGACCGACGTCCTTCCCTATCTCGGTGCGATTGAACCACTGTTCTTCGGCGCCGCCGAAAACATGGTCACCGGCGGCCTGTTCATCTTCTCATGCGAGTCTCTGCCCGAAGGCGATGAACGGACCTATACGGTCGGCCCCCACCAGCGTTTTCTGCATTCGCCCGCCTATATCCGCACACGGCTCGCCGATACCGGTTTCGAGCTTGTCGAAATGATAGACATCAACGTGCGCATGCAGGACGGCAATCCAAGCCCGGGGCATCTGGTCATCGCGAAGTTGAAGGGCTAATTTCTGCGCTTCCACGCGGATGTCGAGCCGACATCGCCCCCTCAGCCTGCCGGCACCTTCTCTCCGCAAGAGGGGCGAAGGAGGTAAACAGCAAGGTCTCGGCTCACGCCGACATCAATTGAGGCAAGTCCCCTCGCCCCATTTACGGGGAGAGGGTTAGGGTGAGGGGCATTTCGTGAAGACGGCAACAACATCGGAGCGTTACTTCCTCGCCCAGGCCTATAACAATGCCTGGGCCAATCATCGGCTGCTGAAAGTCTGCGCGCGGCTGTCCGCCGGCGAGCTAGCCGCGCCTCGGGTGAGCTTTTTCCCGTCGATCATCCATACATTGAACCATATCCTCACTGTCGACTGGCTTTATGTCGGCGCGCTGGAGGGCGACTGTCCGGGCGCTTCCGCCTTCGAGCCGGAAATCCCGTTTCCCGCCTTTGTCGATCTCGACCGCGAGCAGCGAGTAGCCGATGGCCGCCTCATCCGCCACTGTCGTGGACTGAGTGCCGAAACGCTCGGTGCCGAGATCCGCATCCCGCGCGACACACATGTGCAGGTCGAGCCGGCCGACCGTATCCTGCTGCATCTCTTCCAGCACCAGATACATCATCGCGGACAGGTTCACGCGATGATGTCCGGCACGTCGGTGAAGCCGCCGCAACTGGACGAATTCTTTCCATCAGACCCGGCCGAACAGGCGCTCAGAGCGCAGGATCTGGCAGAACTCGGGTTTACCGAATCCATGATCTGGAGTGATCGATAATGCTGTATTTCGTCATCAAGGCCCTGCACCTTCTATCCGACTTCCTGCTGATCGGCGGCATGCTGATCAATGCCTTCGTCATCTCGATGGTGCCGCCGCCGATCCGGGTCGGCGTGATCGTGGCGCTTCGGAGATACGATCGCACCGTGACAACCGCGGCGCTTGCCGGCGCTTGGATCTTCGGCCTCTGGCTTGCGATCGGTTATATCGGCTTCTCGGACGGCTGGCTGCACGCGAAATTCCTGTTCGTCATCCTGCTGTCGGCACTGCACGGCATGCAGCAGGCTGCGATGCGCAAGATGGTCGCCGATCCGAAACTCGATCCGAACGGTTTCGTGCGGCTCGGCATGCCGATCATCCTGATCTGTCTCGTGCTTGTGTTGGCGCTGGCTGTCATCAAGCCGTTCTGATCCGAGCTTTCCTCGTCTCCAATTCCGAATTTGCCGCAAAACAGCCTGTTTTGCATCGTCGCAAGAAGTAGGTGAGAAAACGATTCAGAATCAGATTCCGGCGACGATCCGGACTGGAGAGGGCGAATGACTGGGAATTCAGACAGACTGCGTATTGCCATCTTGTTCGGCGGGCGTTCGGCGGAACATGACGTTTCGGTGCTTTCTGCCACTAACGTGATGAATGCGCTCGATCCGGCAAAATACGATGCAGTGCCGATCTTCGTCAGTCGAGACGGCCGATGGCTGCTCAGCGCCTTCGAAGGCGGCACGCTTTCAAAACCGGCAAGCGGTACGCAGCTCTCCCTGATTGCCGGCGGTCAGGGCCGACTTTTTGCTCTTCCCGAGGGTGCTGCGCCTTACGAATTGCCCCGCATAGACATTCTCTTTCCCGTGCTCCACGGCCTGCATGGCGAAGACGGGGCGGTTCAGGGTCTGGCGGAGGTGGCGCGGGTGCCGCTCGCCGGCTGCGGCATTCTTGGTTCAGCCAATGCGCTCGACAAGGATATTGCCAAGCGGCTGTTCAACGAGGCCGGCATTCCGGCCGCACGCTCGGTGACGATTTATCAAAACCACGCCCCGAATTTCGAGGAACTGGAACAAGCGCTCGGGCTGCCGGTCTTCATCAAGCCCGCCCGCCAGGGATCATCGGTCGGCGTCAGCAAGGTCGCGACTGCCGCCGAATACCAGTCGGCCCTGTCGGAAGGGTTTCGGCATGACGGCAAGCTTCTCGCGGAGGAATTCATCAAAGGACGCGAGATCGAATGCGCGGTGCTGGAAGCCACTGACAGCAGCCTGTTCGTCTCCAGGACCGGAGAAATCACCCCGGCGGACAGCCACGGTTTTTACTCCTATGATGCGAAATATATCGACGAGGACGGCGCCGCGTTGAAGGTCCCGGCCGACCTGCAGCAGGATGTCGAGGACGAGATCCGCGGATTGGCGGTCAGGGCTTTTCGCGCACTCGGTTGTGATGGAATGGCGCGGGCGGACTTCTTCCTTACCGCAGAGGGACGCATATTCGTCAACGAGCTGAACACCATTCCCGGTTTCACCGATATCAGCATGTATTCCAAGGTGATGGGTGCAAGCGGCGTCAGCTATCCTGAAGTCATCAACCGGCTGGTCGAACATGGTCTGGCTCGGGCGAGCCGATCGATCTGATCGGCCCGGCCAAATTATCAGGCTTTCCCAAGGATCGTATCGAGCAGCTTTCCTTCGATTTCCGCCAGTGCCGGATCGCCATGTCGGCGCTGGCCATCCCTCGGAATCTCGATATCCAGGCTGATCCGCCCTTCGTCGAGAACGATCACCCGGTCAGCCAGATGCACTGCTTCGCCCACGTCATGCGTGACGAGAACTGCGGTGAAGCCGAGTTCGCGCCAGACATCCGTCACCAGATCCTGCATGCCGAGGCGCGTCAAAGCATCGAGCGCACCGAGCGGTTCATCGAGAGCCAAAAGGCCCGGACGGCTGACCAGAGCCCGCGCCAGCGCTACACGCTGGCGCTGGCCGCCGGAAAGTTTTGACGGCCAGTCGCTTGCCTTTTCCGACAGTTGCACGCCCGCCAAGGCCCGCTCAGCCTCGCGGCGTCCAAAAGATTTAGGCACACCGTCGCCCAGTCCGACGGCAACATTATCTGCCACCGAGAACCAAGGCAGAAGCCGAGGCTCCTGGAAGACGATACGTGAATTGGGCTCCACCGCCCGGCCCTCCTCGTCGACGAAGTCGATCCGGCCGCCGGTCGGCTCGTCCAGTCCGACGAGAAGCCGCAAAAGCGTGCTTTTGCCGCAACCGCTCTTGCCGACGATCGCCACAAACTGCCCGGCGGGTATGTCGAGATCGATGCCGCGCAGCACCCGATTGTCGCCGAACCGCTTTTCGACACCGCGCAATTTCAGGCCAGCCGGTTGCGGCGCTGCATGGTCTTGCGGGTCGACGGGAAATGAAGCGTGATGCGCGTCGAGTTCGGCATCCGAGATGAAAGCGAGTGGCGACTGATAGGGTCCGATGGGCATATTATATTCCTTATCGCTGGTAAGCAGGATTCCAAGAAAGCGCGGCGCGCTCCAGCGCCCTTGCAACGACATCGGCCAGCTTGCCGAGCACCGCGTAGATGACGAGCGCGAGCACGACGACATCGGTCATCATGAATTCGCGGGCGGTGTTGGCCATGTAGCCGATGCCGGAATTGGCAGCTATCGATTCAGACACGATCAGCGTTAGCCACATGATGCCGAGCGCATATCGGAGGCCGACGAAGATCGACGGCAGAGCGCCGGGAAAAATCACCTTGCGGAACAGCGACCAGCCGCTCATGCCGTAAATACGCCCCATCTCCAGCAGGTCGCGATCGACATTTTTCACCCCGTGATAGGTATTGAGGTAAATGGGGAAAAGCACGCCGAGCGAAGTGAGGAAAAGTTTTGCCTCTTCGCCGATGCCGAACCAGAGGATGACGAGCGGGATCATCGCCAGATGCGGAATGGTGCGCAGCATCTGCAACGTCGTGTCGGTCAGTTGTTCCGACAATTTCGACACGCCGTTGGCGATGCCGAGCAGAAAGCCGATAGAGCCCCCGATCAGAAGCCCGCTCAGTGCCCGGGCACCGCTGACGCCGATATCGCGCGCCAGCTCGCCGGAGAGCAACCGCTCCCAGAAGGCCGCAACCACCGCCAACGGCGACGGCATGATCCGGTCGGAAATAAATCCAGCGGATGAGCCGGCCTGCCAGAGAACCACCAAAGTCACCGGCAGGAGAAAAGGCAGAAGCGCACCGCCGGAAAAGCTGCGCGAGCGTGCCGGTTGCCCGTCACTCGCCCGCACAACCTTTCCCGCCGCACCCCTGGGAGGAGTTGAATAGTCCGCGGCCGCCGATTGTATCCTGTCTTCCTTGATTTGCCTTGAGCCACGGCCTTCCGAAAACGTATCGATTGTCGTCATTGTCTGGCCCTCGCCGTTCGATCAGGATGCAGCAACGGCGCGGATGGTCGCGTGACCGCCGCCGCCGAAGAGCGGTTTTTGCGACGCGAACTCGTTGCCGAAACCGGCCCGCTGTTCCTCGCGTATCAAGCCGAGTTCGGGGAAAAGCAGTTCCGCCACCCGGTAGGCCTCTTCCAGATGCGGATAACCGGAACCGATCACCGTCTCGATCCCGAGGTCCTGATATTCGCGCAGGCGGGCCGCCACTGTTTTCGGTGAACCGACCAGCGCCGTACCGGCGCCCGAGCGCACCAGACCGATACCCGCCCACAGGTTCGGCGAGACTTCCAGACTGTCGCGACGCCCATTGTGGAGCGCCGCCATGCGCCGCTGGCCGACACTGTCGGAATCTTGGGCAAAATGTGCCTGCGCCTTGGCGATCGTCTCGTCCGAGAGTTTGGAGATCAGCCTGTCAGCGGCCTCCCATGCCTCCTCGTCTGTCTCGCGGACGATGAAGTGCAGGCGAATGCCGAAAGAGATCTCCCTGCCCCGCTTTTCAGCGGCAGCGCGCACGGCCCTGATCTTCTGCTCCACCTGTTCCGGCGGCTCCCCCCAGGTCAGGTATTTGTCGCCGCGACCGGCAAAGAATTCGATACCTGCATCCGACGATCCGCCGAAATAAAGCGGTGGTCGCGGCTGCTGAATGGTCGGGAAACCGAGCCGGGCGTTCTTCGCCTTGATGTGCTTGCCGTCGAAATCCGCATGCCCCGTGGTGACGAGATCCTCAAAGACCTGAAAGAACTCCTCCGCATGGGTGTAACGTTCGTCATGCTCGAGAAAAATTCCGTCGCCTGCGAGTTCCGATGGATTGCCGCCGACTACGATATTGAGCAGCAGCCTGCCGTTCGTCACTCGGTCGAGCGCAGCGGCGAGCCTCGCGTAATAGGCGGGTGCGGCGGTGCCGGGGCGGATCGCCACCAGAAATTTCAGTTTTTCGGTAAAGGGCGCCAGCGCCGCTGCCGTGACGAAGGATTCCTCGCAGGAAACGCCGGTCGGCAGAAGCACGCCCGAATACCCCAGCCGGTCCACCGCCTGCGCCAGCTCACGCAGATAACGGTGTTCGGGAGGGCGGTTGAGTTCGCTTCCTCCGAGATAGGTGCCGTCGCCGGCCGTCGGAATGAACCACAGGAAATCGATTGGTTTGGACGTCTCTGTCATCTGGAAAATCCTTGATCGCTATCGGGTGGCTTCTGTCTTTTTGGCGGGCGCCGATTCAGCTCGCCTTCGGGCGCCAGACGATGTCGGAGATTTCGAGTTTTCGCGGAATGATCTTGAGATCGTAGAATTCATCAGCCAGCGCCTGCTGGTATTGGACGGCGGCATCCGGCACGGTCGAAACGGCAGCGAGATCCGCGCCACGTCGTGACAGTACGACCTGGGTTACCTTTTCAGGCACACCGGTGATCGATGCGATCGCCTTCACCGTTTCGTCGAAATTCGCCTGAGCCGCACCGCCGACCTTCTTTAGTTCGTCGATCACCTCGACGATGAGGTCACCGTTCTCGGCCGCGAAATCGCCATTGCCCAGAAAGTAGCTCCAACTGTCGACGATGCCATCGGCGGTGGTCAGCACACGCGTCTGCGGATCGGCTTCGGCGATTGCCGTATAGGGATCCCAGATCGACCAGGCGTCGATCGAGCCGTTCTTGAAGGCGGCAGCCGCATCCGGCGGGGCCAGATCGAGCTGTGTCACATCACTCGGCGTCAGGCCGCCCTTGCGCAACACCTTGACCGTCACGTTATGGGCGCTCGAACCGCGCTTGAAGGCAAGTTTCTTGCCCTTCAGGTCCGCAATCGACTGGATCGGGCTGTCCTTGTGAACGAGGATCGCCGAACCTGCCGAACTGCCGCGATAGGTGCCGACATAAAGCAGGTTGCCACGAGCCGCCTGGGCAAACAGCGGCGGCACATCTCCCGTCGGGCCGAAATCGAGCGCACCGGCGCCAAGCGCTTCGAGAAGCGGCGGACCGGATGTGAACTCCGACCAACTGACCTTGATGCCGCGATCGGCAAACCGCTTTTCCAGCGCGCCCTGGCTTTTTGCCAGCGCCAGCACGCCGTTCTTCTGCCAGCCGATGCGCAACTCCTTCGCCGCCGCTCTCGCCCCGCCCGCGATCGGCAAGACTGCCGTGGCCGCTGCCGCTCCGATCAGGCCAAGTGCCTGCCGACGTCTCAGTGTGGATGTAACCATGGAACGAGCCCTTCCTGACAGATCTCCGATGGCAAAGGCTCCCATACTCTATCGACTTGGTCGACATTCCATCATTTCAAAAAACATCCGTAATCGGAGATTTCATTTCTCCGATTCAAGGGGATCGGAATGCAAAACTGCTAAACTGCAATTTCGCGGTGCGCCGCGGAAAATCATTTTTGCTTCCTTTGTCCTTCCCGTCGGCCACGCTTTGTTCTAATCATCTGGAACAAACACAGTTCGGAGGTTCGGCATGGCGAAAGTGGCATTCATCGGTCTCGGGGTCATGGGCTTCCCGATGGCGGGGCATCTCAAGCAAAAGGGTGGCCACGACGTCCGCGTCTATAACCGTACCGCCGCCAAGGCCGCCGACTGGGCTGCGAAATTCGGCGGCACAACCGGGGCAACGCCGGCAGAAGCCGTGAAGGATGCGGATTTCGTATTCACCTGCGTCGGCAACGACGATGATCTCCGTTCGGTGACGATAGGCGAAAACGGCGTCCTTTCGGCCATGGAGCCCGGCGCGATCCTGATCGACAACACCACGGCAAGTGCGGAGGTCGCACGCGAACTGGAGGCGGCTGCGAAGGAAAAGGGTGTTTATTTCATCGATGCTCCTGTTTCCGGCGGTCAGGCAGGCGCCGAAAACGGCGTGCTGACCGTCATGTGCGGGGGCGAACAGGCGGTCTTCGACAAGGCAAAACCCATCATCGACGCCTATGCCCGCATGGTCGGGCTTATGGGGCCGGTGGGTGCGGGCCAGCTGACCAAGATGATGAACCAGATCTGCATCGCCGGTATCGTCCAGGGTCTTTCGGAAGCCATCCATTTCGGCAAGCAGTCGGGCTTAGACATCGAGAAGGTCGTCGACGTGATTTCCAAAGGGGCGGCCGGTTCCTGGCAGATGGAAAACCGCCACAAGACGATGGATCAGGGCAAATACGATTTCGGCTTTGCCGTTGACTGGATGCGCAAGGATCTCGACATCGTTCTCACCGAGGCCCGCCGCAACGGGGCAAAACTGCCGCTGACGGCGCTGGTCGATCAGTTCTATGGCGACGTACAGGCCATGGGCGGCAATCGCTGGGATACGTCCTCTTTGCTTGCCCGGCTCGAGCGGAAATAAAGGCACAAGGCGATGCTCAGCCCCTCCTCAGACGTAACCGGGATTATCGATCATCTCGGCACATTACGGTCGGAGGAGAATATTGCCGGGATGAGCCGCTTCGGCATAGTCACCGAAACCGCGCTCGGCATTTCCAATCCCGAGTTGCAGAAAATCGCCCGTGTGGTGAAATGCAATCATCCCCGTGCGCTGGATCTCTGGAAAACCGGCGTCCGAGAGGCGCGGATGGTGGCTATATATACCGCCTATCCGAAAGCCCTCACGGCCGTCGAGGCGCGTGCCTGGGCAGATGATTTTGCCTCATGGGAAATCGTTGATGCAGCGGCCGATCTATTCACCGAAGTCCCATTCTGGCGCGACCTGATCGCCGAATTTGCCGCCGAAGAGCGGGAATTCGTCCGCCGCACGGCGTTCGCGATGATCGCCGGCGCATCGGTTCATCTCAAGAAGGAACCCGATACCACCTTGGTAAGCTACTTGAGTTTGATCGAAGCGCATTCCAATGACCCGCGCAATTTCGTCAGAAAGGCCGTCAACTGGGCACTACGCAATATCGGCAAGCGTAGTGCGGTTTGTCACGGCCCTGCCCTCGCGCTAGCCCAGAAACTCGCGGCATCTGACGACAGCACGGCACGCTGGATCGGCAAGGATGCGGTGAAGGAATTACGCAGCGAAAAGATACTGCATCGGCTAAAATTCTGACGCTCGATGCCCGCCGTGAGTGAAGGCGGGCATCGGCAAAACCTTTTCCGATCAGATCGCGCTCAGCCCATCCAGAAGCGCTTTGTGAAAACGATCCGGGTCCTGAACCTGCGGTGAGTGGCCAAGATCCTCGAATTCGACGAGCTTTGCGTTCGGGATTGCTTCTGCCGCCTGCTTTCCGAGCTTCGTATAATCGCCGAGCGTCGAGGCGATCTCGTCTGCGGCACGATTGGCGCCCGGTGCAGTCTTGTCGGTCATCCCGATCATCAGCAATGTCGGCACCTTCACCTCGCCGAACTCATGAACGACCGGCTGGGTGAATACCATGTCAGAGGTGAGCGCCTGGCTCCAGGCGACCTGATCGCCACCCTCGCCCGCATACATACCGGCGCCCATGGCCACCCACTTGTCGTATTCCGGCTTCCAGTCACCCGAATAGTAGAATTTTTGCTGGTAGGTCTTGATGCTGTCGAATGTGGTCTTCTTCTCGCCTTCGAAGGCGGCTCCGATCGGTTGATAGGGAACGCCCTTTGCCTTCCAGTCCTCAAGACCGATCGGATTGACCATCACCAGCTGTTCGGTCATCTCGGGATACATCAGCGCGAACCGGGTCGCCAGCATTCCGCCCATCGAATGGCCCACCACCGTCGCCTTGTCGATGTCACGCTGCTCCAGAAGAGCCTTTGTGTTATATGCCAGTTGGTGGAAACTGAACTGATAGGCCTCGGGCTTGCTCGACTTGCAGAAACCGATCTGGTCCGGTGCAATGACACGGTAACCTGCCTGCGTCAGGCTGTTGATCGTTCCTTCCCAGGTGGCAGCGCAAAAGTTCTTACCATGCAGCAGGACAACCGTCCGGCCGTTCGGGTTTTCCGCAGCGATGTCCATGAAGGCCATTTCCAGCCCCGGCTCCGTTACAGGTCCCTGGTTGGAGACACTGAACATTTCGGTCCTGAATGGATAGTCGAACCCTTCCAGTCGCGGCCCGTAGGATCGAATTTCGGCTGCACCGTCCTGCGCCAATGCCGGTACGGCGATGCCGGCCATCAGAGCCGGGACGGCGACAGCCAGAACGAACGGGGATCTTGCAGACATGAAAACTCCTTATGCTTGCGCCCGTCACTTTTCGCGTAACGGGTCGCAGGCTCAGCTAGGAGAAATCGTCGAATGGGCAACGCGCGATAACGCCCCTGTGAGAGGGTTTTATCGTTGGTCCGGTCTCAGTCGTCGCCGGACTTCTGGTTGTCGATCAGCATGTAATCGAGTGGCAGTTCCGTCGTGTATTTGATCTGTTCCATGGCGAAGACGGAAGAGACGTCGCGGATCTCGATCTTGGCGATCAGGCGTTTGTAGAAGGCGTCATAAGCGGCTATATCCGGCACGACGACGCGCAGGAGATAGTCCACGTCACCGCTCATGCGGTAGAATTCGACCACTTCGGGGAAATCGACCACGACTTCGGAAAAGCGCTTCAGCCATTCGATCGAGTGGCTGGCGGTGCGGATCGAGACGAACACGGTGACCTTGGTATTGACCTTGCCCGGATCCAGCAGCGCCACGCGACGGCGAATGACGCCATCCTCTTCCATCTTCTGGATACGCCGCCAGCAGGGCGTGGTGGACAGGCCGACCTTCTTGGCGAGATCCGCCACTGCGAGTGTGGAATCCTCCTGCAGGATACGCAGGATTTTGCGGTCAAGACGGTCCATCATTGTCCCCTTCGAAATGATTTTTCGTTATACACCCTAATATCGCACAGTTAAGCGAATTTTGTTCCGCGGATCAAGCTATCCACATGCTGCCTAAGCACCGGCAAAATCTCCTCCTCGAACCATGGGTTCTTTTTCAGCCAGCCGGTATTTCGCCAGCTTGGATGGGGCAGCGGCAGAATGCGCGGACCATGATTGACGAAGAAATAGGCGCGCCAGTTTTTCACCGTTTCCGTGGTGGTTTTCTTCCGGCGGACACCCAGATGCCAGGCGGCTGCATATTGGCCGATCACCAGGATCGTGTCGATCTGCGGCATGGCCGTGATCACGTCTTGGCGCCAAGCCGGCGCACATTCCCTACGGGGTGGCAGATCGCTCCCCCTGGCGTCATAACCCGGAAAACAGAAGCCCATGGGCACGATCGCCAGACGGCTCTCATCGTAAAACTCTTCGCGCGTCACCCCCATCCAGTCGCGCAGGCGGTTGCCGGACGCGTCGTTGAACGGCAGCCCGCTCTCATGCACCCGCAGGCCCGGCGCCTGGCCGGCAATCAGCAGTTTTGCCGTCAATGACAGCGTCACGACAGGACGCGGTTCATGCGGAAGAGAATTGTCCGCCCTTGCGGGGTGATCGCGACAGATGCGACAGCGGGCAATCGACGCGCCGAGAGCAGCAATTCGGTCCGGCTCGGTCACGACCAAGGAAGCAACCCTTTCAGCCGGTTGAAGATAGCCTCCGCTGCGCTTTCAGTCCCGGCCGATCCGTCATCCTCAGCCACTGTCCCCTTGGCAATCCGCCAGGCCCGCGGCGTCTCGAAAGGACCGGACCAGATACCCTTGCCTTCGCCCTGCGCAGCGGTCTCCTCGCCGTGATAGTCCCCGGATGCCACGGCCATGCCCTGGCGAACGAGCTCGGAATTGATATCCGTGTCGCCCAGCCGACAGCGTACCAGCACGCGACCGTAACGATCTCTCGATGATCCCGAACATTGCGTCTGTTGCTGGGAGGCAAATCTCGACAGCGCTTCGCGCGCCGCCTCACCGCAAGTCCAGGCTTTTACACCCTCGCCTCCGCAGGACTGATCCGCTTCCGGCGCATCGATGCCCATCAGTCTCAACCGCTCGGCGCCAGCCACCAGCGTGTCTCCGTCGATGGCATAGAATGGCCCGCCTATGCGGGTGTCGTCGTTCAGGTCGATCTTTGCAACGATGAGCGATGCAAGGACGAGGAATGCTCCAAGGAACAGACCATCCATCAGGGTTTTGGTAATGCGGGTCACAATCCGGTCTCAATCACAAACGGAAGCTTCAGGAAAATGGCAAACAAAACCTTTCCCGGCAGTATCTTCTTAAGGTTTGGAACATAAGCTCTCAATCATCCGAGTAAGTTAGTTCACAACCAATGAGTAGCGGCGTCAGTACCTCGACCGACAAGATAATCGTTGATCGATCGCGTGGCCACCGCAACAAGGCGGTTTCCAAGACCGTCCGCGCGACCCGCGAACGCTTGCAGCTATCCAACAGCGGCAATCAGGCCTTCGACCGGGACATGCTGTCAATGCATGTCAATGCAGTGCTGCAGTCTGCCGCCGTGGTTCCCCTTTTCATCGCGCTCGTCACCGCAATCGGCATGTATCTCTCGCCCAGTGCCAATCTGATTGCCTGGACGCTTCTGATGCTCAGCCTGCATGCGATCAACCTGCTGATCGCCAGGCGCTTCAGCCGCAAGGAGATCGCTGCGGCAGAAACGACCAAGTGGCGTCGACGGCTGCTGTCGGCACAGGTCCTGCTCGGCGCCGGCTGGGCGATCTTTGCACTGCAATCCTGCAACGTCTGTGGCGGCGACAGTTTTTATTTCTACAAGGGCGCTGTCCTGCTGTTTGCAATCCCGATTACTGCCATGAGCAGCTTCATGCTGCGCCAGGGTGTGCTGGTCGGCTTCCTTCCGATGATCGCAGCGCTTCTTTTCCGCGCCGTCCTCTCGCGCGATCTCGTCGACATCGGGCTGACCGCGATCTGCGCCATTGCGGTCGTCTTCTTCCACTTCATCGGCGACCGCCTTTATCGATCGAATCTGACATTGATGTCCTACCAGTCGGAAAAGGACGACCTGATTGCCGAGCTGGAAGTGGCAAAGTCGATGTCGGACGAGGCCCGGCGCCGGGCCGAGGAAGCCAACATGGCGAAATCCCGCTTTCTCGCCTCGATGTCCCATGAACTCCGAACCCCGCTCAACGCCATTCTCGGTTTTTCCGAGGTGATGAGTTCCGAGGTACTCGGGCCGTTGCCGAATCCGACCTACCGCGAATATGCCGGCGATATCCATCGTTCCGGCGAACATCTTCTGAACCTCATCAACGAGATTCTCGACCTGTCGCGCATCGAAGCCGGCCGCTACGATCTGAACGAGGAGACGCTGTCGCTTCTCGAAGTGGCGGAAGACTGCATCGGCATGGTGCAGTTGCGAGCGCGCGCCAAGAACATCGCCATCAAGCACGCTTTCGAAAACGAGATGCCGCATGTCTGGGCCGACGAAAAATCGATCCGCCAGGTTATTCTCAACCTTCTTTCCAATGCCGTGAAATTCACCCAGCAGGGCGGAGAAATCTCCGTCAAGGTCGGCTGGACGGCAGGCGGCGGGCAATACGTGTCCATCAAGGACAATGGCCCGGGCATTCCCGAGGAGGAAATCCCGGTCGTGCTATCGGCCTTCGGTCAGGGTTCTATTGCCATAAAGAGCGCTGAACAGGGAACCGGTCTCGGTCTCCCGATCGTTCAGGCCATTCTTGCCAAGCATGACGGCCAGTTCGTGCTGCGCTCCAAGCTGCGTGAAGGAACGGAAGTGATCGCCATCCTGCCGGCCACCCGGGTGATGCAGAGCCTTCCGGCCGTTGCCGACGCGCCGGCGATCGAAAAACGCAGGCGCTCGTTCGCCTGACAAGTCGTAAGGGATGAAGAGCTGCGCGCTGCTTGTCTAGTCCCATTGCCCGCTTCTGAAATTATCCTGATGGACTGGAACCTGCATGCGGATTCTCTGGCCCGCAGCCCAGGAATGGGCGTGTTCAGCAATATCGAAAACGCGCTCGGTCACCTGTCCGTTCTCGCATATCCGAACGATCCATTTAAAACGACTTTCAAAAACTTCGATCTTGTCATCATTCACGGTGACAGGTTCCGCAATTGTCAAAACATGACAAAAGCTAATTTCCTGATTTTCTCGCGTCGACTACAAGAAGTTGCATTTTGAAATCACGGATCCGTGATCATCAATTTATCACATTGTACCGACTGGATATTTGCATGCGGGACACAATCAGAGGAAAGCGGTGCCGACGACATACAGCGCGAACAGACCGTTTGCGGCAAGCAGGCAAAAGACGGCGAAGGAGCCGAGATCCTTCGCGTGGCGTCCAACCGTAGAGATTTCGGGAGAAATCCGGTCCACCAGTTCCTCGATCGCGGTATTGAGCGCCTCGACGGAAAACAGGATCAGCATCAGAATGAGAAAAATGAAAAAGTCCGTCGCGCTCGCGCCCACGAGCGCAAAGAGGATCACGCCTGCAACGAAAGCATAAACCTCGTGCCGGAAGGCCTCCTCCCTCCACAGGCGCACGAGACCCTGCATCGAGTAACGCGTCGCTGCGATGATGCGACGGACGCCGCTCGCTTTTTCGATATTGCTGTCGAGCGGCGTCTTTTCCATCGGCGGTTCTATACCTTGTTGGTCACGCCGGCCTGTTCGTAGGTTACCATGCCGGAATGGCAGGCAGCCGCCGATTTGACAATGCCGGCCGCCAGTGCCGCGCCAGTGCCTTCACCAAGGCGCATGCCGAGTGCCAGCAGAGGCGTCTTGCCGAGCTTCTCGATGGATCGCAGGTGGCCCGGTTCGGCAGACACGTGGCCGATCAGGCAATGGTCGATTGCCGACGGGTTCATGGCCTTCAGGATTGCCGCAGCTGCCGTGACGACATAGCCGTCAAGCAGGACCGGGATCTTTTCCATGCGCGCGGCCAGAATGGCGCCGGCGATCGCTGCGATCTCGCGTCCGCCGAGGCGGCGCAGGATTTCCAGCGGATCGTCCAGATGGCCCTTGTGCGTCTCCATCGCCTGCTTGACGACGGCGATCTTGCGCTCCATCAGCTCGCCGTGGGAGCCGGTGCCGGGGCCGACCCAGTCTTCGGCCTCGCCACCATAAAGCGCCAGATGGATGGCGGCCGCGATCGTTGTGTTGCCGATGCCCATCTCGCCAAGGCAGAGAAGGTCGGTGCCACCAGCAATCGCCTCCATGCCGAAGGCCATGGTTGCGGCGCAATCGCGCTCGGAAAGGGCGGCTTCCGTCGCGATGTCACCAGTCGGATAATCGAGCGCCAGATCGAAGATTTTCAGGCCCAGGTCATGAGTGACGCAGATCTGGTTGATTGCCGCACCACCTGCGGCAAAATTCTCCACCATCTGTTGGGTCACAGACGACGGAAACGGCGTGATGCCATGCCGGGTGACGCCATGGTTGCCGGCAAAAATCGCCACCAGCGGGCGATTGACGGCAGGCGCCCTGCCCGTCCATGCCGCGAGCCAGAAGGCGATTTCCTCAAGCCTTCCAAGCGCTCCCAGGGGCTTGGTCAGTTTCGCGTCGCGCTCGCGGGCATCCACCAGTGCGCGCGGATCCGGTCCGGGCAGGTTGGCAATCAGATTGCGAAAATCGTCAAAAGGCAGGCCGCTCAAACTCATCGAAGTCTCTTTCGTCTTAAGCCGGCACGCCAATGTCTGATACTTGTAATTGCCGGCAAATCGCGCTTTGTGTGCGCATCTCTTAATCGCCTATATCGGGAGCGACAACTGCCAAACGCGACGGATTTCATTGCCGACCTCGCCCGCTCGGTCGCATTCCTCAGCCGGATCCCGGTACCAAACCGGTTCTTTCTCGGCCAGAGTGGCTCGTTTTCCCGCGCTGTCCGGGCGTTTCCGCTCGCCGGCGCGCTGATCGCGCTCGTTCCCGCGCTGGTGCTTTACACGTTGTCGCAGACCAGTGACGCGCTCGTGACAAGCCTGATTGCGCTATCACTGATGGCTCTGATGACGGGTGCGCTGCACGAGGACGGTCTTGCAGACGCAGCCGATGGACTGGGCGGCGGACGCGACCGGGAACACGCGCTCGCGATCATGAAGGACAGCCGCATCGGCTCCTACGGCGTCGTCGCGATGATTCTGTCCTTCGCTCTGCGCGCCGCCTCGCTTGCTGCACTCGCCCGCTTCGATTCCAGCCTTGCTGCAGTTTCGATGCTGGCAGCAGCCTGCGCCAGCCGTTCGATCATGATCTGGCACTGGAGCATCCTTCCTCCAGCACGCACGAATGGCGTTGCAGTGGCGATCGGGGCGCCCGAGAAAACAGCTCGCAATCTGGCGCTCTTGATCGGCGGGCTGATGGGGCTGGTCTTCATCGCATCGCATCTGGGCATTCCGGTCGCGATCTTCGTGCTTCTCGCATCTGCAGCCGCCGGGCAGTTCTTCACGGCTTTCGTGCGTCGCAAACTCGGCGGCCATACGGGCGATACGATCGGTGCCACACAACAGATTAGCGAAATCGTGCTTCTGGCGACCCTTGCCGTGATCGTCTGAACCTCCGATATATTCTCCCATGATTTCGCCCTGTATCCTCGTCTGCTCAATCGACATGAAGACCGGCTACTGTTTCGGTTGCGGCCGCACGCGTGACGAGATCGCCGGCTGGATCGATTATTCGGATGCCGAGCGCCAGTCGATCATGGATGTGCTTGCCACGAGACTCGAAAAGGTCGAGCGCAGGCCTCGACGCGAAACGCGACGCCAGAGAATGGCCCAACAGTCGGTAAAGGAGCGCCAGAGCACATGAACGGACTGACCCTCGTGCTTCTCGTGCTTGGCGCAGGCCTTGCTCTGCTCGTGTTCAATCATGACTCCGGCCAGACCTTCGGCATCGACAACAACGACTTCGGCCAGCTCATTTATCTTATCCCGATCGCCGGGCTGCTCGGGGCCGGCATTGTTGCCGGCAGGCGTGGCGACACGAGCCAGGCGCTGCGCAATATCGCCATCTGGCTGGTCATCATTCTGGGCCTGGTTGCGGCCTATCTTTACCGTAACGACGCCAACCAGTTTACCGGACGCATGGTGGCGGGACTGATGCCCGGCCGCGCCGTCGTCGTTACCGGCCGCGACGGAACCGAGGTGATTATCCAGAAGGCGCTCGGCGGTCATTTCCAGGCCGATGTTTCGGTCGACGGAAAAACCATTCCGATGCTGGTCGATACCGGCGCCAGCAGTGTCGTGCTTTCCTTCGACGATGCCGCCGCGATCGGCATCGATACGGGCGGCCTTTCCTATACGGTCCGGGTGATGACAGCCAACGGGGCCGCCATGGCCGCTCCCGTCAGGCTCGACGAGATCTCCATCGGCCCGATTTCCCGCAGCAATGTTCGGGCCATGGTGGCACAGGACGGGATGCTGAACGAAAGCCTGCTCGGCATGAGCTTCCTGTCGACACTGAGCTCGCTCAACATGCAGACGGACGAGTTGAGATTGCGGGATTAGGGCAGGCAAGACGTTGCCCACCGGCCAGTTTCGCCAAGACAGATTTCGGCTCCGGCCGCCGTCATGTCTACGTATCGGCAGATGATCGTCCGGAATACCTTCCCATCTGTCCCTTAAATGAGCCATCACGGCTTCTCCGGGCAATATCAGCCCCGGCGGCTTCAACCGACCGCCGCCAGCTCCACCATCTCATGCGACGGTGACCCGACATCGCCCCTGCCGCGAAAATGGCTCGGCGGCTCACCTATGATCCGCTTGAAGGCACGGCTGAACGAGGCTTCAGCATCATAGCCCAGTTTCTCGGCTACGGCTGCAACCCGCATGCCCTCCTTCAGCCAGAGCCGCGCCTGATGCATCCTCACGCGGGCTACATACCGGGCGGGGGTCTCTCCGACCACGCGGGCAAAACGCTCTGCAAACCCCGAGCGTGACGCACCCATCAGCCTTGCGAGTTCGGCCACCGACCATTCCCGTTCCGGTTCCAGATGAATAGCCGCCAGCACCCGCCCGATTTCCGGGTTGCGTACCGCCGCAATCCAGCCGCTGGTATTGCCGCAGCCATGCTCCACCCAGGTGCGGATGATCGTCGCCGTCAGGACATCCGCCAGCCGTGCCAGAATGCCGCCAGCGCCAACCCGGTCCATGTCCACTTCACGCGCCATGGCATCAAGCAGGTGCGGAATAGCCGGTTCGCTGGTTGCGAGATCGCTGGTCAGCATGGTCTCAGGCATAAGCTGCAGAAGCGGATGCAGCTTATCGATATTGAAACGCATCGAGGCGGTCAGCGCCACGGTGCCGCAGCGATCGTCGGCGCAATGCATGTCGAACACGCCCTGACAAACCTCTTTCTTTCCGTAACGAGCAAACGGCAGGGGCTGGACATTTTCGGCGCTGGCGATCACATGGGCGTCACCGCGCGGCAGTATCACGGCGTCACCGGCATTCAGCCGCAGCCATTCACCCGACGGGCTCCTGAGCAGCGCAGCACCGGACGAGATGAAGTGAAAGCGCGCCGCATCCTCGGCCGGAAAGGCCGTAGACCACGGTTCGGCGAGCCGGCAGCGACCATATTCGACCCCGTCCAGCCGCAGGCCCCGCAACATTTCCGACAGGGGATCGGCCGCAGCCGAGGATGAGAATTTGGACGATCTGTCAAGCATGTCGGATTTTCTAGCATAGAAACACCGGACCGTCACGCCTATTCCTGACCAAAGCCAAATCGGCTGCAAATCAGGAGAATTTCATGCACGGCACCCATACACCAACTGACGATGCAGCGAGAACGGAACATGATGCGGCGCGCTGGGGCGCAGTCACCTCGCTCACGCTCGGGGTCTTCGGTCTGGTCACGGCCGAATTCCTGCCCGTCAGCCTGCTGACCCCGCTATCCGCCGATCTTGGCGTCGGTACCGGCGTCGCCGGCCAGTCGATCACCACCACGGCCGTCATTGCCGCCATTGCCGGTCCCGGCGTCGTCATCGGCACCCGCCATATCGATCGTCGTTGGACGGTCCTGGCGCTGACTGCACTTCTGGTCTTATCCAGCCTCGTTGCTGCCATCGCCACCAATATCTATACGCTTTTTGCGGCCCGCACCCTTCTCGGCATCGGGCTCGGCGGCTTCTGGGCCATGTCGGGAGCGCTTGCCATGCGCCTCGTACCGCCGCCACTCATGCCGCGCGCCATGGCGATCATCATGGCCGGCGTTTCGCTTGCCACCGTCTGCGCAGCACCGCTCGGCGCATGGATCGGCGAAACGCTAGGCTGGCGGGCAGCTTTTCATCTGTCCGCGGCCGTCGGCGCGATCGCGTTCATCGTCCAGGCCTTCACCCTGCCCGCCCTGCCGCCAACCGGTCATGCCGGGCTCGGTACGCTTGCAGCCGTGATGCGCCGTCCGGCGATCCGCACCGGCCTTTTCACCATCCTGCTTTTCGTCGCAGGCCATTTCGCCGGCTTCACCTATATCCGGCCCTTCCTGGAACGCGTGCCGCAGCTTGACGTCGAAACCATTTCGCTGATCCTGCTCGGTTATGGTGTTGCCGGATTTATCGGCAACATGCTCGGTGGCGCAGTCTCGGAGAAAAGCCCGCGGCTTTCGATCATGCTGTTCACTACACTGGTCGCGGCGTCCGCAGTGATACTTGCGGTCGGCGGCGCATCGCTTTTCGTCGCGGCAACGGCCATCGCTCTGTGGGGCCTCGCTTTCGGCGCCTTTCCGGTCAGCGTTCAGAGCTTTGTCGCCCGCAACGCAGCGGACGAAGCGGAAAGCGCCGGTTCGCTGGTGGTCACTACGTTCCAGGTCGCAATTTCCAGCGGCGCGGTTCTCGGTGGCGTGCTGATCGAAACCCAGGGGCCGGTCGCCGTCGTCCTGTTCCTCGCCGCAGCCAGCCTGCTTGCCGCCTCGGTCATGGCCGCGCGCGGTGAACGCCGCCAGCTGTCGCTCGGATAAGGATCCGGATGATGGAAGAAAACGATCGGCGGCCACCTGTCGCCGGTCGATTTTTCCCGTCAGCTTCTCAGGCGATATCCCGTCTTGAACATCCAGCCAAGAACCGACAGGCAGAGCCCGAGGAACACGCCGATCATAACGAGGCTGATGACCGGGTTGACGTCGGCGATCTCGTAGAAGCTCCAGCGGAAGCCGCTGACGAGATAGAGGACCGGGTTCAGGTGGCTTACCGCCTGCCAGAAGGGCGGCAGCATGTCGATCGAGTAAAAGCTTCCGCCCAGAAAGGTCAGCGGCGGCACGCCCAGCATCGGCACGATGTTCAGCTGCTCGAAATTCTTTGCCCAGATACCGATGATGAACCCGAACAGGCTGAAGGTTATGGCGGTCAGCACGAGAAACAGAACCATCATGAACGGATGGGCGATGCGGATATCGACGAAGAAGGAAGCGGTTGCAAGGATGATCAGGCCAATCAGCAGTCCCTTGGTCGCCGCAGCCCCGACATAACCGACCAGGATCTCCGTCATGGCCACGGGGGCCGAGAGAATCTCGTAGATCGTACCGGTAAATTTCGGGAAATAGATGCCGATCGAGCCGTTCGCCACACATTGGGTCAGCAGTGTCAGCATGATCAGGCCGGGCGTGATGAACGAGCCGTAGGAGACGCCCTCGATCGACTGGATGCGCGACCCGATCGCCGTGCCGAACACGATGAAATAAAGCGAAGTGGTGATGACCGGCGAGATGACGCTCTGCATCAGCGTGCGGCGCATGCGCGCCATCTCGAAACCGTAGATGGATTTGATCGCTTCGAAATTCATGCCTTTTCCTCCACCAGAGCGACAAAAATGTCCTCCAGCGAGCTTTGCCGTGTCGAGAGGTCCCTAAAGTGAATGCCCGCCGCGGTCAGAGCGGAAAGAAGCGAGGCTATGCTGTCCTGGCTTTCGTCATGGCTGTATTCATGCACCAGCGACATGCCGTCCTCGCCAAGCGAAAGCTCGAACGCTGCAAGGCTGGACGGTATCGTTTCCAATCGCTCGGTCAGGTCAAGTTTCAGCTGCTTGCGGCCAAACTGTTTCATCAGTGCGGTCTTTTCCTGAAGCAGAAGAAGCTGCCCGCCGTTGATCACCCCCACCCTGTCGGCGATTTCCTCCGCCTCCTCGATGTAGTGGGTGGTGAGAATGATGGTTACGCCGTCCTCGCGCAGGCGCTTGACCACTTCCCACATGTCGCGGCGCAGGCTGACATCGACACCGGCCGTCGGCTCGTCGAGGAACAACACTTCCGGCTCGTGGCTCAGCGCCTTGGCGATCAGCACGCGCCTTTTCATGCCGCCGGAAAGCTCGCGCAGCATGTTGTCCTTCTTCTTCCAGAGCGACAGTTCGCGCAGGATTTTTTCGATCAGTGCCGGGTTAGGCTTCTTGCCGTAGACACCACGGGAAAAGCTCACCGTGTTCCAGACCGTCTCGAACTGGTCGGTCGTCAGTTCCTGCGGCACGAGACCGATCAACGAACGCGTCCGGCGAAAATCCTTCACAACGTCATGGCCATCAACCATCACCCTGCCACCTGTCGGGTTGACGATGCCGCAGATGATCGAGATCAGCGTCGTCTTGCCGGCGCCATTCGGCCCGAGAAGCGCGAGAATTTCTCCGCGCTCGATATCGAGATCGATGCCCTTCAGGGCCTCGAAACCGTTGCCATAGGTCTTGGACAGTTGTTGTACGGAGATAATCGGAGGCATGGGAACCGCATTTGCATTGAACACCATTCCGGGAAAGATGTTTTCCGGAGATGCCGCAATATAGGGGCGCATTCCCAAGAATCTATCCCTTCATGGAAGAATATTGCGTTCGGAAATTTGGGGTAATGAGGCCGGTGCAAAACTGCTGCCGCAGCCCCGGAACACGCTGGACTTCGTGAACCCAGCATGAGGCATCACGCTGGCGCGTTGTCAATCAGCGACCGCATCGAGACTGCCGGCAGCTGCGGCTTAGAAAATCACGCTGGCGAAGAACTGCAGCGCGATCGCCACAAGAAACAGCGCGAAGCCTATTTCAAGCTGCCGTTTCGACAGGGCATGCGCAAGTCTTGCGCCATAAGGTGCCGTATAGAGCGTGACCGGGATCAGCAGCGCGACGGCCAGCCAGTTGATGTAGCCGGTTGAAAACGGCGGCAGGCCGGATTTGCCCCAGCCGCCCCAGACATAGCCAACCAGGCCCGGGATAGAGATCAGCACGCCGACGCCGGACGAGGTGGCGACCGCCTGATGGATGGTACGGCCGTAAAGTGTCATGAAGGTATTGTTCATCACGCCGCCGCCAATCCCCATCAGCCCCGACAGGATGCCGATGCCAGTTCCAACCAGGAATTTCAGCGGATTGGCAGGGAGATCGTCGCCGAGCTTCCAGCTTGCACGGTTGAAAATCATCCTCAGCGCCAGGACCAACGCGATCACCGCGAAGATCAGCCTCAGCTCGGTGCTGGACGCCCAGGCGGCGATCAGCGTCGCGATGATTGTTCCGAGCGGCACGGCCACGATCCAGCCCTTCAGGAGATCGATATCCACTGCTCCGCGCTGGCGATGGGCTGAAAACGAGCGCACCGAGGTCGGCACAATGATGGCAAGCGAGGTTCCCAGCGCCAGATGCATGCGCACCGCATCGTCCACGCCCAGAAGCCCAAAGACATGGAAAAAGATCGGCACGAGGATCGCACCACCGCCGATGCCGAACAGGCCGGCAAGCAGCCCGGCAAGCACGCCGGCAGCCAGCAGCGCGACGACAAACGGAAGAATATCGATAAAGGCAGGCATCGCGTTCTCCAGCGACGGGGCGCATGAACCGGCCCTAAAGTGGGATCGAAAGGCAGGAGCGAATGGACAGGCAAAACGAACAGGCTCACCCGGTCGTTCATAGAGACCTAATGGCATCATTGCAGGCACCAGGCAAGCCGAGGCCCGCTGCCAAACCTTCTTCCACCACCTGACCAGACGCCAGCCTCTTGTCCGCGCGATATAGCCTGATGCCGGCAGCGACCTTCTCTATCGAAGCGCCTCTATTTCGAAGCCCCTCACCCAAACGGGTGGCGACGAAAGGGCAAGTGAGTGTTGCACTCCTCTCAAAACAATGGGGATTTCATGCGAGGCCGCTCCGGCCCGTACTCTTCGCCAAGAGACCGGCGTTTAGAACTCGGTAGTCATTGAGGCGATAGGGTTAGGTGTCGGGAAACCGTCGCAGCCAAAAAAATCTGGTTCATGAGATCCAAGCTCCGGCGTTCGACGTATGCAAGTAGAGGTATGTTGCCCCATGCGAGGCATCAGGATACCAGATTGCATATAGTTCAAATCCATTGTTGCAGCCGAAAGTCGACCGTGATGCCGAATACCGCCAAAAAAAACGGATTTCCACTGGCCTCCGATACCGCCTTCGAGGCGGATATGGACGATTTCGACCTTGCCTCGCTCGATGATCTTGCAACGATGATGGTGGATGCGCTGACGCTTCCGCTACCAGCGGATTTCCGTGACGTGAATAGCTCCGACGCCGATCGACCAGATCCGCTCGCGCCTCACTCCCCCAAGCAGCTCAACTGAATGTTTCCCACGCCCCGGTGTTGTCGGTCAGCCGTTTCCGGGCGTCATGCACCATCAATCGCAGTATTGGCGACCGCCCTTGCGTGAGCGCAGGTCGAAGTGAAAATGGTTCCAGTGCTCCTTGTTGCTGCCGGGACCAAGCACCGTTGAGAAATACTTGCAGCTGTCACCGCGCACCGACTTCAGCAGCCCGCCTTCGCGGAATGAGAAAAGACCCTTCTTGCGCACGTCGATGGCATGGCCGTTCTTCAGCGTGATGCGGCCGATATCGATCGCGTTGCCGCGGGCATGTTCCGACATCGGGTTGTAGCGCTGGCGGCTGTTATTCATCTTGCGGCAGGAATAACCGCCCATCGGCTGGATCTGACGGATCCCGGTGAGATAACGGGTGCGGGCGGAGATCGCCAGGTCGTTCTTAACCCATTTGGCAAAAGCGAGAGTCACCTGGCAGTTCAGGGTCACCGCCGGTTTCACGTCAATGCCGCCGGACAGGCCGGAGAGTTTTACCGGATGATCGATACCGCAACTTGGCCCCTGCGAGATGCCCGGCAGATCCTTGAACTCTACGCCGAGACGGCGCAGCTCGGTACGGCACGCCACTTCCGACCGGGGCATGACGGTGCGCTGCCAGGCGCCATCGGGTGAGCTCATCGGAGCATCACGGGCGACCGGATTGTTCGGCCGCAGCATTGCCACTTCCTGCACATCCGCAGGCACACGGCTCGGCGCGACGACAGGGGCGTTGTCGTTCCAGGTCATCGAAGCGGACGCCCCCTGCCCGCCGAGACCTGCCCCTTGCCGCTTCGGCGGCACGATCACACGGTCATCCGAACCCGAGGCGGCAATCGGCTGGCGTCTCGGGTTGAGAACCACCGGGTTGTCGGTGCCTATGCCACCGACAACCGGCTGGTCGCCGACACCTTCCGCAATGTCGCCGTCCTGCTCTTCGGCAAGACCAACAACATCACTTTCATCGGGCGCGAAACCGAACTCCTCGTCCATGCTGACGCCACCGGCCGGGATCGTCGCCTGTGCGCCATCCGGCGCGCGCAAATAATGACCGCCATCATTCGACTGTGCCGAAGGCGCCGCCAGATATCCGCCGCCACCCGCTTGGGAAACGGGCGCAGAAGCTACGGAATAGGGCTGCTGCGAAACGGGATGGGAAATTGGCGCAGGTGGCGATGAACGCGAAATCGAGCCGACCTGCGTGCCATTATCGATCGATGCCGGCGGCACTAGGCTTTCGGCCGAGCATGCGACCAGCATGGTCGAAACCATCAGCGAGCCGATCACTCGCGTCGATAGGGAAGCATACGCCATACAAGTTGCCTCTCGCTCGATGCCGAAATGACACAGATTACGATTTTAGGCAGATTGGGTAAACGAAACCTTGATGAAGCATGGCTGTTTGCGGGCCATTTCGGCTCGGCTTCGCCACATTACGGGAAAGGGCCGGACGCATACGCGTTCCGACCCCTGTATAATCTTAGTGCTGCGGCCTTCGTCCTGCCGTCAGGCCGCGCGGAACAGGAAGCGCCCGCCGGCATTGCCGAGCCTGAAGGCGCCCAGCAGCTGCTGCAGATGCAGGCTCTGGTCGGCAAGTGTCTGGCTCGCCGCCGTCGTCTCCTCCACCATAGCGGCGTTCTGCTGGGTCATCTGGTCCATGTGATTGACCGAGGAATTGATTTCGGCCAGGCCGCTCGCCTGTTCCTGCGAGGTGGTGGCGATCGTCTCCACATGGGCATTGACCTTTTCCACAAGGCCGGCGATCTCGACCAGCGCATCGCCGGTCGAGCGGACAAGCTTCACGCCACCTTCGACCTCCTGCACCGAGTTGCCGATCAAAACCTTGATCTCCTTGGCAGCTCCCGCTGAACGCTGCGCCAGTTCGCGAACTTCCTGCGCCACCACGGCAAAGCCCCTGCCAGCTTCGCCGGCTCGCGCTGCCTCCACACCGGCGTTCAGCGCCAGAAGATTGGTCTGGAAGGCGATCTCATCGATGACGGAGATGATCTGACTGATCTGCCCGGACGATTGCTCGATGCGCCCCATGGCATCGATCGCGTTGCGGACGATTTCGCCGGAACGGCTGGCGCTGAGTTTGGTTTCGCTGACCATCTCGCGGGCTTCCTTGGCGCGCTGCGAGGCGGTGCGCACGGTGGTGGTGATCTGGTCGAGCGCCGCCGCCGTCTCTTCCAGCGCTGCCGCCTGCTGTTCGGTCCGCTTCGCCAGATTGCCCGTCGCGCCCGAAATATCCGAAGCACTGTCGCGCACGATCATGCCCGTTTCGGAGATCGCCATGATCGCCGAATTAAGTGCCCCGACCGCATCGTTGAAATCCTGCCTGAGCTTGACATAGTCCCCGCCGATATCCCCCAGCGACACCGAGAGATCGCCGGCAGCAAGGCTTTCCAGCGCCTGCCCCAGTTCCTGCATCGCGTAAGACTGCCGGTCGGCGGCGCTCGAAATCGCCCTTTCGCTTGCCGAACGCTCGGCCGCGATGGTGCGTTGCTGCTCCGCCTCGCGAGCCTGCAATGCCGAGCGTTCCTCGACATTGTCGCGCAGCACGAGCAGCGCCCGCGCCATTTCGCCAATCTCGTCCTTCTGTTCCGTGCAGGGAACGGCAACGCCCGACGCACCGCCGGCTATCGACTGCAGCACCTGCTGCACGCGCGACAGCGGGCCGGTTACGCTTTTGACCACCAGCCATGCCCCGCCGATCAGCAACAGAGCACCGACTGAGAAAATCATGGCGAAATCGGTCGCATCCTTGCGGAACATCGCCTTCAGGTCATCGACATAAACGCCGGTGCCGACGATCCAGCCCCAGGGTGCAAAACCCGCCACATGCGAGAACTTCTCCACCGGCTCGCTGGCGCCCGGCTTCGGCCAGTAATAATCGACAAACCCCTTGCCGTTCGCCTTCACTTCCTTGACGAATTCGACGAACAGGAACTTGCCGTTCGGATCCTTGTTCTGGCTGAGGTCGGAGCCGTTCATCTCCGGCTTCACCGCATGCATAACCATCGTCGGATGCATGTCGTTGATCCAGAAATAGCCGGAACCGTTGTCGTAGCGCATGGCGGCGATCACACCTTTCGCCTGCGTCTGCGCCTCCTCACGCGACAGGTTACCGGACGCTTCCAGCGCCTGATATTTGGCAAGTACGGCGAGCGCCGTGTCGTTCATCTGGGCAAGCCCAGCCTTGCGCTCCCGCTCAGATGACGCATAGCTTTCGAAAAGACTGAAGGTCAGCGCGCCGGCCAGAATGACAAGCGACAGCGCAACAAGACAATAAAGGCGCACAGAAATGGCAAGACGTTGCATGATACCTCCCCCGATATTTGCAATCATCATTAAATGATAACGATCGGAAGTTACCGGGCCGTGAATAACTTTGAGCGGGCCAGATGACGAAGTCGAACGCCGATTTGTTCTTCAGATATTCTCTGCCACCAAGTCATGACGGCTGGACATGGTCGCCATGACCAAAAGAAACTGGCAATCGACAGAAACAAGGCTAGTGTCCGCCTCCCGACAGACATGATCAATTGCAAAGGATGATTCCGGAATGACCGAACCCGCCAAACCGACCGGTGAACTGACACTGCGAACGCTGGCCATGCCGAGTGATGCCAATCCGGCCGGCGATATCTTTGGTGGCTGGGTCATGGCCCAGATGGACCTTGCCAGCGGCATCCGCGCCGCCGAACGTGCCCGCGGCCGTGTCGTCACCGCAGCGGTCAAGGAAATGGCCTTCCAGCTGCCGGTCAAGATCGGCGACACCCTGGCCATCTACACGGACATCACCCGCGTTGGCACGACGTCGATCACGCTCAATGTCGAAGCCTGGGCCCACCGCGCCCGCCATCAGGCGCAGGAAAAGGTCACTGCAGCAACCTTCGTCATGGTCGCGCTCGATGAAGACGGCAAGCCAAAGCCGGTGCCGGCAGAATGATGGCGCTCTGTCCCATGGGCTAGGCACCCTATTCGCTTGCGTGGGCCGCCCTCACATCGACTGTCTCTACCGAAGAAGCGGAATCCCTGCTTCTTCGGCAAAATCACTCTGATTGGTGTAGATAGGATGTCTTCGTAACGTCGCCATCCTCAGCGCCGCTCGATCACCCTGCACGTGAGCTCTCTCCCGATTTTTATCGTTATATGCATGACCTTCTTTGGTGAGGGAAAACCCGGTCATTACTATTCGTTTGACGCCCAGTGATACGCAGAGGAAAGCGGCAGCGATACCGTTGCTCGGCTTCTGCGAATTATCTCTGACCTCAATACCTGTCGCATCACGTATCCAATGAAGACGCTCGGCAGTGGAGAAGAAGACAACTCTGTCGTATTGGTACCCAAGCCGAAAAAGCTTCAGCCTTTGATTGTCGATAAATTTGCCGCGATCGAAAAGGATAAGTGTTCGAGTTTTTCGTCCTCTCAGCGCCTTTTTCGCTTCACGATTGGTCGGCTTGTTCCGAAGCGTCGAAGTTCCAATAAGGGTGAAGTCGGGAATGATATCGTCGTCCAGCAAAGCCGCCTGAGACGCGTTGATGGTGAAAAGAGACCATTTCTCGTTAAATGACGATGGAATAAAGGATCCCGGTCCCGCCCCGAGGATGAGGACGTTTGCTTCAAATTCAAGCGGCAGCAACGACCGCCTCAACAGAAAGCTGCTTAACGACGCAAGAAATGACATGATGCCCCCTGCCTGCCAAGGATCAACATTATTCCTCGGGTTGCAGTAGAGCAATCTCATGCACGCAATAATTAACAGTGCTAGTGGTACACACTTTCAGCTACGGGCTTTCCATCAGAAGAGGTGTTTTCGATGGTGAACACACGGAACCTTGAGCAGTACCGGGCGATCCACAGCCAGAGACAATATGGAACTGGATCAGCAAAGGCTCGGAGGTGGATTGAACCTTGGGTCATCGCGCGCAGCCCTACATCGATCCTTGACTACGGGGCGGGGCAAAGTCGGATGGTCGAGCTTTTGCGTGCGCAAACTCTCAGTGTCAGGGACAGGTATGACCCCGCAATTCCTGAGATCAACAGCTTGCCCCGGGACAGATACGATCTGGTCACTTGCACCGATGTGCTTGAGCACCTGGATGAGGGTGAAATCCCAACAGTATTGAAACACATCCACTCCCTGACAACACACGCCATCATCGCCGCAGACACCAGACCGGCGGATACCCTACTCCCTAATGGCGAGAATGCTCATGCCACGGTTCGACCGGCGGAGTGGTGGGCTAAGCAAATTGAGGAAATATTTGGCGCAGCTGAATTGATACATATCACTGGAACGAGCGCAATTTTTCGTACATGGAACGCCTCGACACTGGATCGCCTTCGTGCCTCCGGTTGGCGAATTTGGTTGCGGTGGAAGCCATAGAAACAAGCCTCGCTGTAGAAGATCTGGCAAGGGCGTGGTGTCACCCGTGCACCACCACCAGTGATCCAGCCAGATAGACCTCCACATCAGACAGAAGCTGGCTATCGATCGAACATCACACTATCGGTGGCAGCCGGCGCTCGCCTTACCCCTTCAAAAACACCGAGCTCTCGTCGAAACCCAGCCCTGGAAATACCCGGCTTGTCAGGCTGCTCGGCTTGATGTCGAACTGACGATGGAGCATGGCGGCGGCGATTTCGCGGACGTCGCCGGTCGGCATCAGGTCGCGTTCGTCCAGCAGCTTTCCGTCGCCCAGACCCGGCCATGTCCCAAGCACCTTGCCGCCGGCTACGCCGCCGCCAGCCAGCACGGCCAGACCGCCTGTGCCGTGGTCGGTGCCATTGGTGCCGTTCTCTTTGGCGGTGCGCCCGAATTCGGTCATGGCCAGAACCACCGTCTTCTTCCACACCTCGTCGCCAAGGGTTTCCTTCAAAGTCGTGATCGCAGTCGCAAGGTCGCCGGCCGCCTTCCTGAACTGGCCCGACTGCCCGACATGAGTATCCCAGCCATTGATCGAAAAGCTCGCCATCCGATATTGCTCGCGCAGCATTCCGCCGGCGAGCTTCGCCATGTCGGCGATACCTGAACCTCGCTTCGCGTCCGAATAAAGAAGATCCGCCGCCTTATCGGTCGTTTTCGCTTCGTCGAAAACCTTTGCGAAAAGCGGATCGTGAGAATAAAGCCGGTCGAGAAAGGCGATCTCGTCTTCGGCCAGCGAAAAATCGCTCTGGCTCGACCAGTTGTCCACCTGGTTCGGCCCGGTCAGGATCAGTTCCATCGAGGTATTGATGTCGATCGCCTTGCGGGCATCGGATCGCGGAATGGTGGCAAGCGCCCGGTTCAGCCAACCGGTTTTCTGGGTCTTGTCGGCGCCGCCGGTCTCCAGAATATCCTGACCGTCAAAATGGCTCCGCTGGTCGCGATAGGGCGTCGAAACAGCGTGGACGAAGGACAGATGCCCCGCCTTCCACAAAGGCATGAGCGCGGAAGCGGCCGGGTTCAGGCCGAAAAACCCGTCGAGATCGAGCAGGCCCGTATCCGGCGTCAGAGCCAGCTTGGGTCGAAGCGCAGCAAAGGCCGGGTCGCCATAGGGCTGCACAAGATCGAGGCCATCCATTGCGCCGCGCAGGATGATGGTGACGAAACGATTGTCTCCGGGCATGGCAGCAAACGTAACCGGCGTCAGGACCGGTGCAGCCGCTGCGCAACAGGCTCCAGCCAAGAAACCTCGACGGGAGAGGCGAAATTTTGTAGCGCTCTCGTTCTGGCTCATCGGCCTATCTCCTGTTGAATTCCGGCGATGCCAAAACCATGGCGATGCCGTGCAGCCGGCTCGGTGCCTGCGAAATGATCCGCACGGTTTCCGCAGATGCGGCGTCACCCAGGGCAGCCCGAAGAAAATCGGCGGGTTCAAGTTTCTGCCCCAGTATCTTTGCGACACGGCGCGACCAGTCGATCCGTTCGCTGAGCTGGCCCGGCGTCAACCAGGCAGCGCTCGTATCGGGAACACCTGCCGGGCTTGGTGGCTGCCAGATAGGCTGTCCCATCTTCTGCAAGGCGCCGAGTGTCAGCGCATTTGCCTGGCCGGCACGCCTGCGCCGCGCCTCGGCAGCCTTGGCTGTACCAGCCATCTGCATCGCCTTCCCGACCGGACCGACATCGTCTTCGTCGCTTTCCATATCCGCCAGAAGCGTCGCGATGTTGTCGTCGGGCAAAGTCAGCGCGCGGAAACCGGACACAACGAACTCGAATGGCTGCTTGATCTTCTGACCCGGATTTTCCCAGGCGAGCGGATGTTCCAGCATGGCCCGGTAGACATCGCCGAGATTTCCATCGCTGGCTTTCCAGGCTGCGACCATGACTTCCGTCATTTCGGCGGGCGGTGCGTCGCTGATGAAGTGCGCAGCAAGCTTGCGGCAGATATGAGACGCCGTTCTTGGATCGGCGGCAAGATCCTCCAGCATGCGCGCATGATCCTGGCTACCCGCCTCGTCGTCCTGATATTCCCGGCCGAGCAATGTAATCGTCCCGCCCTGAGCCCGTCGCGGACGGTACACCGTCTGCAGCGCACGAGTGTCGACAGTCAATCCGGTCAGGATCAATGCTGCTGCACGGACATCATCCTGTGTATAGCCGCTTCCAGCTCCCAGCGTATGCAGCTCCAGCAATTCGCGACCGAGATTTTCGTTGAGGCCGCGACCGCTTTCCTGGGCAGCGCGCGAGTCCGGGCCGACGCTCTGGCTCTGGTCGAGATAGATCAGCATCGCCGGATGCAGGATCGCGGCCTGCAGCAGGGCAGAGAAAGACCCGGCCATCTTCGGGCGGATTGCTTCCGTCTCATACAACGGCACGATCATTCGCATAGGCAGGGATTTCAGCGCGCTGGTGGAAAAATGATCCATCCAGAAGCTGCCCAGCCGCTCGTAAAAACCAAAGGGCGAATGAATGGCCTGGGCCAGCCGCGACATCGCATCCACACGATAGATACGCTGCGCTTCCCGCTGTGTCTCTTTGCGGATGCTTTCGTTCGGCTTGCCTTCGCGTGCAGCCTTGGCCTCAGCTGCCCTCAAGGAGATGACGCGCGTTGCGGATTCGCGACGGCCTACAAGCCCTTCCCGCGGAAAACGATCCTTGGCAGCGATGCCTTTCCTGAGCTGATTCATCAGCCCATCGGCATCTGACGGGCCGTCCTGCCCGGGCCGAAGACCATATCCATAGCGGATTGCCGCAAGCGTGGGCCTTGCAAGAGCCATGCGCTACTCCTTGTCCTGTAGAATCCTCGCCAACAACTAGGGCGGAAACGGTGACAGATTGTGGCAATTTCGAGAGATGGACAGATTGTAATCCAACGGCCGATCGATGTTCAGGTTCCGACCGCTCCAGCCTCTCGATGCCGAATAATTTCATCTCAACACAATGGCCTCGCCGGCTCATCTCACAGTTTTGGCATCAGGCCCTGCAAGCGATGACAAATGGGCCGGTCGCCCCCTCGAAAACTGACATATTGCAGTGACCAGAACTTCGATCGCATTCGCCCATGCTGTCGGAAAGACTTTATTATTAGCTCGTCCTTATGTTACGTTTAGAGCCCGTAATTATAACGACCTAGTGAATGCTGCCAGATTCGACAAGTCAGATGAACGCCCCGCGACTTGAGCTCGCGGTGAGGCGGGCGCAAGCCGCAGCCACACTTGAGCGCCTCCCAACGACGCTTACAGTGAACGCGCTCGTGTCATTTTCCGCTCTTTTGATGAGCGCGATCAACCGCGGTATCACCAAATTTGCGGTGATCTGGTTTGCGGCTACCCTCGTGACGATCGTCGGGCGTTTTGTCGTGGGCACTACCGTGAAACGTCGCCGTCTGGACGAATTGCAACCAAGTCTCTGCCTTCACCTGATGACATTAGGCGCACTGGTCAGCGGCATCGCCTGGGGTGCCTTGCCCTTCGTCCTCTCCGATTTCGATGCGCTGGGCGTCGATGGCGGCATCTATATTCTCATGTGCGGCATGGGCACCGGCGCCGTCCTGCTCGGCACCGGCCATGCGGTTACTGCGCTTGCCTTCGCCTTTCCTGTGCATTTGGCTGTCGTGGTGACGCTCCTGATGAGCGAACAGGTCGGCGGCCACCTGCTGGCGCTCAACGTGCTGGCACTGACGCTCGTGCTTTACAAGAGCAGCGTGAAGGGTCAGGCGATCGTGATCGGCTACATCGAGGCGCAGGTAAAGGCCACAGCCTTGGCACAATCCCTCAGCCGGGCGAATGCCAGCATTCTCAACGCCAATGAAAGCCTGGAAGTTCTCGCCAATCGCGATCCTCTAACCGGAGTCGCCAACCGCGCGGCGTTCAACGTCTCGCTGGAAAGAGGGATCGATAATGCCAGTACCCAGAACGAGCAGCTGGCATTGCTGATCCTCGATCTCGACCGGTTCAAGACGATCAACGACACGTTCGGCCACTCGGCCGGCGACGAACTGCTGCTGGAAGCCAGCCACAGGCTGCGCGAGGCCGTCGGCGAACGCGGTTTTATCGCACGACTTGGCGGCGACGAATTCGCTGTCGTCATCGGCGGCGCGACCGCTGCAGCCGAGGCACGTCAGCTCGCCACCCGCATTCTCGATCACGGTCGGGAGCCCTTCATCATCCGCGGCCGACCGGTCGTCTCGGGCGTCTCGATCGGCTTCGCAATCTGGCCGGAACATGCGGAAAGCGCCGCCGACCTGTTCGTGTCCGCCGACATGGCGCTCTACCGGGCCAAGGATGAAGGCCGCGGCCAATGGCGTGAGTTCGATCCGTCGCTGAAAGCCCGCGCCGACCGCCAACGGCGCATCGAACAAGATCTTGCCGGCGCAATCGCATCCGGCGCCCTGACCGTCGCCTTCCAGCCGCAGGTGGAGCTTTCGGAAAACAGCGTCATCGGCTTCGAAACGCTGGTACGCTGGACCCATCCATCGCTCGGTGCGATCGCTCCGCCGGAAATCGTCGCGGCGGCCCATACGGCCAATCTCTCCGAAGCCCTGACCGCGAGCATCGCCACCGGCGCCTGCCGGCTGCTAACCACCCTTCCCTCGCTCGGCCTGCCGGAGGCGACCGTCTCGGTCAATGTCTCGCCGCGCGAATTCGAGCTTTATTCGGTGGCCGACACTCTGGACCGAGTCACGCGCGCGCATGGCATTGATCCGGCGCTGTTCGAGATGGAAATCACCGAGGAGGCGATACTCGACACGCTGGTGGCGGGTGAGCAGCTCAAGCATATCCAGCGCTCCGGCTACAAGCTCGCGGTCGACGATTTTGGTGCAGGCCATTCGTCCCTGGCCTACCTCGTCACACTGAAGGTCGACCGGCTGAAACTCGACCGCCGTTTTGTTGCCGGCATCCAGACCAGCTTCCAGAACCAGGAAATCGTCGGTGCCATGGCCGGGCTCGGCAAGGCCCTGTCGATGGATATCGTCGCCGAGGGCGTCGAAACCGCGGAGGAAGCTGCGACCCTTCGCAATCTCGGCTGTCCCGCCGCCCAAGGTTATTTCCTCGGCCACCCGATGCCGGTCGACGCCATCGCCGGCTGGCTGCTGACGAGGCTGCTGACGCCGGCGGCGTAGATATGCTTCCGACTGCAGTTTTCGACGGCGGAAGTTCGAAAACCGGTATTTCCGTGACAACAGAGGCACTTGCGCAGACCAGACATGCTTCATAGCCTGGTCCCGTAGAGAAACAGCACGAGTCGCGGATCACATGGTCAATGCCGTCTTTTACCACAAGGACGACAGCATCTATAAGGATGTCAGGGGCAAGCTCTACCATTTTCCGGGAAGCTATCTTTCGCGTGTCGTCCAGACGATCGGCAGCCTGATCATCTATTATGGGCCACTGGCCGGCATGCGTGGCCGGTATTATTCCGGCATAGCAAGAGTTGTTTCCGTCGAACCCGATCCGGATCTTGCCAACCACCACTACGCCCATCTTGACGAGTATATCGATTTCGACCGGCCGCTCGATTATCTCGAAGGCGGAGGTTTTGAACGGCAACTCGTCAGGCCTGATGGCTCGATCAACGGCGGCCGCAGCGTGCAAGCCGTCCGGCTGATCGACGAGCGTGAATTTGCCGCCATCGTGGCGGCAGGCCTTTCCGAACCGGACGAATGGCCCGACCGCGTCGACAGCCCGGTTCAGGCACCCGAGTTCGACGAACTGCCGCAAGCCGGCTATCTTGCCGGAGACGGGCCCCGCCCGATCCTCTCCCAGACGATCAATCGACCTTTCCGCGACGCCAAATTCCGCCAGCATATCCGCAAGGTCTATGACCGTCGCTGCGCTTTCACAGGACTGCGCCTCATCAATGGGCGCGGCAGGCCGGAAGTGGAGGCAGCGCATATCATACCGGCCGAACGAGGCGGCAACGACTCCGTCCAGAACGGCATAGCACTCTCCGGCACCGTCCACTGGATGTTCGATCGCGGCCTGCTGTCGCTCGACGACGATTTTCGGATTCTCCGCTCACGCCAGCTGAATGCCGATATCTCGCACCTGCTGGTTCCCGACCTTACCGCCCGCGTTCCGGCACCCGCTCACTATCGGCCCCATCCGCATTATCTCGCCTGGCATCGCGACAACGTCTTCAAGCTCTGACGCCTGCCCCTTCCGCGCAAGCGAAAAACCGTTTCCCTTTTGTACTCATTTTCCGCCCCGCCCCCTTCACTTCTGCAGTGACTCTCTCCATATTCGCGGCATGGCCAGATCCCCGAAAAAACCCACGCCCGAAACCCGCGAAGATCATTCCGGTTTCGGTGAAGCTCCTCAGTCGTCCTTCGAAGGCGCGCCGCTGGAAGGCAGCGTCTCCGACTGGGTGAAGCAGCTTGAGGCGGACGCGGAAGCATCGGGTGTCGAAACCCAGCGCGAAATCGCCTCGAAGGCCGGCAAGCATCGCAAAAAAATAGAAATGGCCGCGCGCGAACAGGCGATCCGCGAGGCGCAGGAGGAAGCCGCCAGGGCGAAGAAACCGGCAGGAAAAACTGCGGCCAAATCCGCCGGAAAAACCGCAAAAAACACCACCGCCTCGAAAACCGCCCGCGGCGTCTCGATCGGAGCCTCGTCCGATCCGAAAACCCGCGCCGCCGCCGGCCTCAACCCGGTCGCCGGCCTCGATATCTCGCTGGAAGACGCCCAGAGCTTGGCCCCCGGCGCCGTCACCGCTACAGTCGAAGCCCTGTCGGCGCTGATCGAAAGCGGCAACCCGCTGTTCAAGGACGGCAAGCTGTGGACGCCGCACCGCCCCGAACGGCCGGCGAAATCCGAGGGCGGCGTCACCATTCGCATGGCATCGGACTACAAGCCCGCCGGCGACCAGCCGACCGCGATCGCCGATCTCGTCGAGGGCATCAACAACAACGAGCGTTCCCAGGTCCTGCTCGGTGTCACCGGCTCGGGCAAAACCTTTACCATGGCCAAGGTGATCGAGGAAACCCAGCGCCCCGCCGTCATCCTCGCGCCCAACAAGACACTCGCCGCCCAGCTCTATTCCGAGTTCAAGAACTTTTTTCCGGACAACGCGGTCGAATATTTCGTTTCCTATTACGACTATTACCAGCCGGAGGCCTATGTGCCGCGCTCCGACACGTTCATCGAAAAGGAATCGTCGATCAACGAGCAGATCGACCGCATGCGCCACTCCGCCACCCGCTCGCTGCTCGAACGCGACGACTGCATCATCGTCGCCTCGGTCTCCTGCATCTACGGTATCGGCTCGGTCGAAACCTACACCGCCATGACCTTCCAGATGGAAGTCGGCGACCGCCTCGACCAGCGCCAGCTGCTCGCCGACCTCGTCGCCCAGCAATACAAGCGCCAGGACATAAACTTCATCCGCGGCTCTTTCCGAGTCCGCGGCGATACGATCGAAATTTTTCCCGCTCACCTTGAAGATGCCGCATGGCGCATCTCGATGTTCGGTGACGAGATCGACAGCATTACCGAATTCGACCCGCTCACCGGCCAGAAGACCGGCGACCTGAAGAGCGTAAAGATCTACGCCAACTCGCACTATGTCACCCCGCGCCCCACCCTCAACGGCGCCATCAAGTCCATCAAGGAAGAGCTGAAGATCCGCCTCGCCGAGCTGGAAAAAGGCGGCCGCCTTCTGGAAGCGCAGCGGCTGGAACAGCGCACCCGCTACGATATCGAAATGCTCGAAGCCACCGGCTCCTGCGCCGGCATCGAGAACTATTCGCGTTATCTCACCGGTCGCAATCCCGGCGAGCCGCCACCGACCCTGTTCGAATACATCCCCGACAACGCCCTGCTGTTCATCGACGAAAGCCACGTCTCCGTCAGCCAGATCGGCGGCATGTACCGGGGCGACTTCCGCCGTAAGGCGACGCTGGCCGAATACGGATTCCGTCTCCCCTCGTGCATGGACAATCGCCCGCTGCGCTTCGAGGAATGGGACGCCATGCGTCCGCTCACCGTCGCCGTGTCGGCTACGCCCGGCAATTGGGAAATGGAACAGTCCGGCGGCGTTTTCGCCGAACAGGTCATTCGCCCCACGGGCCTGATCGATCCCCCCGTGGAGGTACGGTCCGCCCGCTCCCAAGTCGACGACGTTCTGGGCGAAATCCGCGAAACCGCCCAGAAAGGCTACCGCACCCTCTGCACGGTGCTCACAAAGCGCATGGCCGAAGACCTCACCGAATACCTGCACGAACAGGGTGTCCGCGTCCGCTACATGCACTCGGACATCGACACATTGGAACGCATCGAGATCATCCGCGATCTGCGCCTCGGCGCCTTCGACGTCCTCGTCGGCATCAACCTCCTGCGCGAAGGTCTCGACATTCCCGAATGCGGTTTCGTCGCCATCCTCGATGCCGACAAGGAAGGTTTTTTGCGCTCGGAGACATCGCTCATCCAGACTATCGGCCGCGCGGCGCGTAACGTCGATGGAAAGGTCATCCTCTATGCCGACAAGATCACCGGCTCGATGCAGCGCGCCATGGACGAAACCGCCCGCCGCCGCGAAAAGCAGGTGGCCTACAACACCGAACACGGCATCACGCCGGAATCGGTCAAGGCCCGCATTTCCGACATTCTCGACTCGGTCTACGAACGGGACCACGTCCGCGCCGACATTTCCGGTGCATCCGGCAAGGGTTTCGCAGACGGCGGCCATCTGGTCGGCAACAACCTGCAAAGCCATCTCAACGCGCTGGAAAAATCCATGCGCGACGCCGCGGCCGACCTCGACTTCGAAAAAGCCGCCCGCCTGCGCGACGAAATCAAACGCCTCAAGGCCGCCGAACTGGCGACCATGGACGACCCGATCGCGCGGGACGAGGCGAAGAGCCAGGAACGCAGCGGCAAGGGTGGAACGAGCGCCCGCCGCGAGTCAATCTCCCCCCCTGTGGGGGAGATGTCCGGCAGGACAGAGGGGGGTGAGGAGCGGTCCGCGCAGCGGAGCAATCGATCCAGTGAATCGATTGCAGCGACGAACGCCCGGAGCGAAAGCGAAGGGCCGGGAGACGTTGCCTCAGGCAAATCGCTTTTCGCCAAACCCACGCTCGATGACATGGGCCCGGGCACCGACACCGCACGCCCCCTGTTCCGCCGCAACAGCCTCGACGAAATGACCGTCGGCCGCACCGAAAAACCGGCCGCCGGCGCCCTCCCCGAACGCCCGCCGGAAACCTACAGCACCAAGAAACGCTTCTCGCCGCTTATGGAAGGCCAACCCGAACGCGCCGACCCGTCATCCTCTGCCGAGCGCAATGAGACCCGAGAGAAGGACGATCCGCGACCAATCGTGCGCGGCAAGGTCGGTACCGGGAGTTATGAGGATGCGGGAGAGCAAAAGCGTAAGGGACGGACGAAAGGGAAAACGGGAAGGCCGGGGCGGTAAAAGAACGACGAAGTAGATAACTTTACCAACAAGGCAATGGAGCGTTCAGAACATTTTGAATCAAACCTGCGGCGCTTCCTTGGAAAAGAATCGCCGCAGGTGAACAACTATATATCCAACTTAATTCTTTTCACCGCCCTGCAAAAGCTGGACAGCAACGTCTAAAACGTCGTCATTGCGTAAAGAATCTCTATCATTTTTCAACCCTGCCGAAGCCAAATCTCGCTCAAAACTTCCTACAAAATCGCCAATATCATTGACGAGAGAAAGTTCATCATCCGCATAGTTTAGAATTTTATCTGCAATAACTCCAATACTTGGATCAGAAACACTGACATCGGATGTTAAACCAGCTCCTCGCCGCGCAATGAACCACATAATATATGTCCTATATCGTTTCCATTCGGAGCGGATCCTTTTCGTTCTAAACAAAAACTCTAATCTGTAATAAACATATGCAGCAGCGTGATATGGCTTCACATTATGATCATCAAGAAAAAGCGTTTTATCAAAATCACGCTTTATTTGCCTAAAGTCACGGCCAGCCCGATGGGGCATACCGAGAAACATGGATACAACCGCCTTGAGCAGCGACACCGCATCAATAATCCGCACACGTTCAGGAACCTCCTCAAACCGATATTGATTTTCCCGACGCTCAAAGTATAAATTTCGAGGCTCCGCTTGATTTCGGACATATTCTTCAAAATCTTTAAGAAACGGCCTCAAAGCCCAAAACTGCTCATCACGCACCGGATTCTGTTTATTGGTACCAACAATAATGCTTCGAACGAAAGATATGTCATCTGAAACTACCAATCTAAAAGGCACATAAGATCCCGATAGTCTGCTTCGCTCATTAAATACTACATTTGAAGTCTGGCACCCATTTACAACTTGATAGTCTTCGATTCTAAAGTTGTCCCCAGTAGGCCGCCCTTGGCGAGCCACAATAGTGATCCCATTATTTCTGTATACAAACGCCTCTGACTGCCCTTTTAAGGACCCAGCCATCTGATTATTAATTTCACTTTCAGGATCGAAATCACGCACGTTATCAAAGAATAACTTTCGATTTATTCTTTGACTTGACAGAGGCTCGTCTGGATTTATAGTAACAATCTTCAACAACTCGTTGGTCGATATATATCCGATATACGCTTCAGAGACACTCGAGATAGAAGGAAGCGTTATCCTATTCTTAAACTGAAAACTTGCTGTTGCCGCGTCAGTTGCACGCCGGTAGTATTGTTGAAGATCAGCAGCACCCACAAACTGAATGTCGATCTCTGAGAACAGACTGAGGCCCTCAAGAACAGTGACAGTCTTCTTAACCAATCCACGAGCGTGAGAAGAGACTTCACCTTTACCGGTTACGACATAATACATCTTCAACTTAGGGTTTGAACTTAGCTTGCTTGCATTTTCAAATATATAAGAGCGGACATTTCTAGCATCATTAAGTTTGTCTGCCTCATACTTTATTTCTGAAACAAAAAAAACCCTCAACAGCATCAAGAAATTTAGAGAGATTGCCGTAATCTACCCCTTCTGATGTCTTGGATTGAAAAAAATAGAACTCTGCATCATTTATACGCTTAAGCGAATGTAACTCTTCACTTGAAGTGGCAATTTCACCACCGACAGTAATCCCTACGCCGTCCAAACCGAAATCACTGCCCTCTAGATGAAAATCATCCGGCTGCAACCCAAGACCGTCTCGTCCGTTTGATATACAAAATATACTGTATTTCTCGAAATTTTCCGATTCATCTTTTGAATCTAGTGCAAAAAAATTCTCAAATGCTGCGAGTTGCGATTTTATTATTGGATTACGCACTGCCATATCAACTTCCTCATTACATTAAAATTCACCGACAGATCGGCACAAGTAAAATCTTTTCATCAATCAACTAGAAGCAAACCAATTAATAAAATCTTGGCGCAATAACTCATGCTGTAGATAATGGCCTTCAACGGGCAAAAGGGTGAATTGGTATATAACAGATTGTCTGGACTTCTCTCTTTCAACCAACTTACAACGTTGCGAATTCCCAACGCGCCCAGCCGTCCGGCACTAGTGGCCAAGAATCTGTCCGGCGTGCGCGGATGAAACGAATGGCGGCGGCTGGCCGGCGAGGACTGAGGCGATGCGTCAGAATTGTCCGTGTGGCTTGCGTCTTCCCTTCGCCGCTTCGCCTCACCCCCGCTTGCGAAACGGCGGCACTTGGCGGACGCCGGACAGCACTTCCACTTCGCCGGCGCTTTTCGGCTTGCCGAGCAGAAAGCCCTGCAGCTGCTCGATGCCTTCCTCGATCACCATGCGGTGCTGGCCGAATGTCTCGATGCCTTCGGCGACGACCGGCAGGTCGAGGCTCTTGCCGAGCCCGATGATCGCCTTGACGATGGCGCGGGCGCTGTCATCCTCCTCCATCTGCCAGATGAAACTGCGGTCGATCTTGATCTTGTCGAAGGGAAAGGTCTGCAGATTGCTGAGCGACGAATATCCGGTGCCGAAATCGTCGATGACGATCATCACGCCGAGCGCGCGCAACTTGTTGAGCATGGCAAGCACGGTCTCGCGGTTTTCGATCAGCGAGGTTTCGGTGATTTCCAGCTCCAGCCGGTGCGGTTCGAGCCCGCTGTCGGTCAGCGCCGATGCGACCGTGTCGACCAGATCGGGGAAACGGAACTGCACCGCAGAGACATTGACCGCCACCGCCAGCCCGTCATCCCATGAGGCGGCGGTGCGGCAGGCTTCGCGCAGCGCCCATTCGCCGAGCGTGACGATGATGCCGGTTTCTTCGGCGACCGGAATGAAGGTTGCCGGCGAGACCTGGCCGAGATCCGGGTGGTGCCAGCGCATCAGCGCCTCATATCCGGTGCAGGTGCCGTTCGAGGCGTCGAACAGCGGCTGGAAGACGAGCGACAGCTGGTCGCGCAGGGCCGCGTGGCGCAGCTCGCTTTCGAGGAGGCGGCGCTGGCGCAGGTCCGCATCCATGTCGGCCGAATAGAAGGCAGCGGTGCCGCGGCCGTTGAATTTTGCGTTGTAGAGCGCCATGTCGGCGGCGTTGCGCAACTCGTCGGCGGTGCGGCCGTCCTCGGGGAAGATCGAGACGCCGATCGAGACGCCGACCGCCTTGGGGTCGAAATTGACGTTCATCTCCTGCCGGAACGTGTCGAGGATACGATCGGCGAGCAGATAGGCCGCCGTCGGCTGGTCGAGGCCGGGCTGGAGGATGATGAATTCGTCGCCGCCGATGCGGGCCGGCGTATCGGTCGAGCCAGCGCAGCGCCGCAATATGTCGGCGACCTTGACCAGAACCCGGTCACCTTCGGCATGGCCGAACACGTCGTTGACGACCTTGAACCGGTCGAGATCGAGCGCCAGCACCGCCAGACGCTCTTCGGCGCTATTGGCGATATCGATCGCCGCCTCCAGCTTCTCGTTGAACAGCGAGCGGTTCGGCAGATCGGTCAGCGCGTCGTGGCGGGCCATGTGCTCGACCCTCAGTTCGGCAATGCGTTTTTCGGTCAAATCGCGGACCGCAAGAACCTGGCACTGACGGCCGCGATATTCGATCGTGTGAACCGCGACTTCAAGAAAGGCCTCGTTGCCGGGCTTCAATGGCCCCGCCTTCAGGGGGGCTGCCTCGACGGCGCGGGTGCGCTCGACGTCGATCAGCGAAATCCCGTCCGCAGCAACCATCAGCGCGTCGGGCGAACGGCCGATGACATCGCGGTCGCGCAGGCCGAGCATGGCGGGAAACCGGGCGTTGGCCTCGATGATGACGCCCTCGCGGACGATGGCAAGGCCTTCGAGCGTGGCATTGGCGAAACCGCGAAGGTCGGTGAGATAGCGGTCGAGAAAGCTGGCAATGGTGCCGGTCAGCACGATCATGCCGACGACGACGGAGACCGCCCAGACCATCCAGATTCGCCCGGTGTCACCGTCAAGCGATGCATCCGGCATCGATGGATCTGGAACGAGCGTGGTTGCAGACATGGCGGAGAAATGCAGCAGGCAGATCGACAGTACGCTCGCCCCCACTGCAGCCCACAGGCCGCGGCGGCCCATGCGGCGTATAGATAGACGGAAAGCGAAAGTCATAAGGCCGATCGAGAGTAGGGCTGCGACCGGGATGGCGCCGATTTCATGGTGGACCGTCGCTGCGGCCCGGATCGATGCGGTGCCGGTGAAATGCATCGCCGCCACGGTTATCGTTGCGACGATGCCGGCGAGAAATTCGCTCTTCAGCGTACCGCTTTCGGCGATCCTGAGGCTTGCCCAGAAACCGGCCGCGGCGATGACGGCGGAGAGGATGGTACGAAACAATTCGAATTCGATGGCAACCGTGCCCTCATAGGCGAGCATTGCAACGAAATGCGTGGCCCAGACCGAAAGCCCGCCAGTGATTGCGGCAACGACCAGCCAGATTTTCCGGCGGTTTTCGCTGCATTCGATTGCGCGGCGGTGGATGAGAAAAAAAGCCAGCATGCCGATGACGCAGATGCCTGCAGCAAGAGCCACCAGGGCGTGATCGTGCTGGACCGCGACACATTCCAGAACCTTGAACATCATACACTACCAGATCCCGGCGGTGATTGATTTCACCGTCCATTGCCGGGAACATTACGTGTACGCTATTTAAGAATTATCTAATGCAAAGCAACGCCAAGGTGTCGCATTTCGGCACATGCACGCAAACCCGTAAAATCCTGGGGGCTAGCCCGCGATCCTCTCGCGCTCCGCATTGCCGGAAAGATCGACAGCAGCGAAAGCGGCGGAAATGATTTCGGTCCCGGCACCGGGCCTCGTTGCTTCGGAAGACAGTATCTGCCGGAAACGCCGGGCGCCGGCATACCCTTGGAACAGGCCGACCATGTGGCGGGTAACATGATGCAATCTACCGCCGGAGGCGATGACCTCTTCGGCGTAGCCGATCATCGTGTCGCGGAGGGCGAGCCAATCAACTTCATTGGTGTCGGCCCCCGCGGGGTCCGAACTTTCCAGCATCGCATCCACACCGGCCAGAAGACCGGTGTTCTGGTAGGCGGCGCGGCCGAGCATGACGCCGTCCATTACCGCCAGATGGCTTTTTGCCTGATCGAGATCGGAAATACCGCCGTTGATGCCGACAAACACGTTCGCGTTCTCGCGTTTCATCCGGTGGACGAGGTCGTAATCGAGCGGCGGGATCTCGCGATTTTCCTTCGGGCTCAGCCCCTGCAGCCAGGCCTTGCGGGCATGGATCCAGATCGCATCCGCCCCTGCCCCGATCATGCGGGCAAGAAAATCCGGCAGGACATCGGCCGATTCCTGGTCATCCACACCGATGCGGCATTTGACCGTCACCGGCACGGAAGACACTTTTTTCATCGCGGCGACAAGATCGGCAACGTGGCCCGGATCGCGCATCAGGCATGCACCGAAAGTGCCGGACTGGACCCGGTCGGACGGGCAGCCGACATTGAGCCCGATCTCATCATAACCATAGTCAGCAGCAATCCGGATCGCTTCGGAGAGTTTATCTGCATTCGAACCGCCAAGCTGCAAGGCTATCGGATGTTCCTGAGGCGAAAACGACAGGAGACGTTCGCGCGGACCATGAATGATCGCATCGGCCACCACCATTTCGGTGTAGAGCAAAGCGTGGGACGACAGTTGCCGGTGCAGGAAACGGCAATGACGGTCCGTCCAGTCGATCATCGGGGCAACCGCGAAAATCTTGTTCCCGGATCTCAGCGCTGTCTCGTAAAAGCTCACGTCATTTGCTCCGCATGGGGCATCACATTTTGCCACGTTCCTTGGCCTCGGGGATATTACCGATCGCAAGACCTGTCTCATTTCGGAAACCATCCACGCCTTCGGTCGGCTGGACAGACTGGCGGTCTATACAAGCGATTGGTGCGGAAAGAAAGGCTCAAGCCACCCAAACACGCCGATGACGAAGGAACCTGATGACGCCTTGCTCGTTAATCAAGCGCATCCATACCAACCCAAGGAATGTTTATGGCCCGCGACCTCTCCGCTGACATCGACCGACTGACCAGCCAGTTGGCAGACCTGCGCACTGCACTCGCAAAACAGGCCAGTGCTTCAGCTGAGGATGCTTCCGGCTATCTGGTTCCGCGTGCCCGACAGGTAGCCCATCAATTTCGTCACGGCGGTCATGACCTGAGCGAGGCTGTGCGCCGCAATCCCGGAACGGCAACTGGCGCGATCGTCGGAGCGCTGGTGGTGACGGCTGCTTTCGCATTTCTCCTATCGAAGACCGGCTCGGATCGAAACTGAGGACATCGGGCGAACACCTGACTGTCGCTTTCAGCATAGGTGAGGAGAAGCGGTCAGGCCTCGTCCCCTTAATGTAGCGAGGCTTCGTCCTCGCCCTCTTCCAAAAAGCTTTTCAGGCCATCGCGTTCGGCGGTGGCGAGAAATTCTTCCCAAGCATCCTTGTCGGTCGCAAACCCCTCTTCCCACGTGGTGACGATTTCGGTCTGGCTGATCACTTCCAGCGCCCAGTCCTCGTTGGTTCCTGCATTGCGGAAAATATCGACCAGGACGGTGATGCCTTCATCCTCAAATTCACCGGAGAATTCAGAATGTTCGAGTTTCGGCTCCTGCGATGGCTTCGGCTTTTGGGATTTTGGCGGCTTGGACATGACGAACCTGACATTCTGAGGGATGTTCTCACGCGATAGTCATTGGCGAAAATTATGCTTAAAGGCAAGCAGGCGTCGCGTCGTTAGGAAAATTGGCAGACAACCCCTCGCCCCTTGATCAAGGCAATGCAGCAGGTCCCTTGCAACGAAAAAGCCCCGCCGCAACGGAGCCCTTCCTGTCAAGAATCATGCTGGTGTCAGCAGGAGGTGCCTGCGGTACCGGCGCCCGGATTGGTGCTGGTATTATTGTTCTGCTCAGACTGGGCTGCGCCTTGAGTACCGCCGGGGGCGCCGCAGTTCGTATTAGAGCTGCCGCTGTCCGCACCCTGATTGCCGCCGCTATTGCCCGACGAACCAGTAGAACCGCTATTCGTGTCGCTGCTACCCGATCCGTTATTTCCACCGCTGCCGCCACTGTTGCCGCCATCTGAACTTTGAGCCATTGCCGATGTTGCAAGACCGAGCGACAGTGCCGTTACTGCGAGAATTTTCATCATTGGTTGTGTTTCCTCTCTGACCCTACAAAGAGCGAACCGTGCAGTGTCCGGAAAGTTCCGGCCGCTTTCCAGTAATGTTTCAGGGCAGCCGGCAAGTCGGCATCGGGCTGTGCGCTTGTTAACCTCACAGGTGGAGCGCAAGCACAAGGCGAACTCAACGCTCATTGAGGATCATTCCTGTAGCCATTTCGAACCGATCGCAGAAACGGGCTAGGATTGTCCGACAAATTGTTGGACAAAGCCTTCCAGCATTTATCATTTCAAGGATACCCAGATGCGCGCCACAGTGATCCCTGCCCCCGAATCCGTGCTTCTCGATGTTGTCGGCGCGACCGAACAGTTTCCGGTGCGCCGGGTCTATTGCGTCGGTCGCAACTATGCCGACCATGCGATCGAGATGGGGCACGATCCTTCGCGCGAAGCGCCCTTCTTTTTCCAGAAGAACGCCGACAACGTTTATAACGGCGAGAGTTTTCCGTACCCGCCGCTCTCCTCCAATGTGGATTTCGAGGTGGAACTGGTGATGGCACTTTCCGGCGGCGGCGCCAATATCGCCGCCGAGGATGCGCTGTCCAAGGTTTATGGATATGGCGTGGGGATCGATTTCACCCGCCGCGACCTGCAGGATCAGATGAAGAAGGCTGGACGCTCCTGGGAAGTGGCAAAGGCGTTTGAAAAGTCGGCTCCGGTTTCGGCCCTCGTGCCTGCATCAAAGACCGGCCATCCGCAGGAAGGCTCGATCTGGCTCGATGTCAATGGATCCCGCAAGCAGGACGGCAACCTGAACCAGATGATCTGGAAGCTGCCGGAAATCATCGCCGAGCTTTCCAAGCAGTTCGTGCTTGCGCCGGGCGACATCATCATGACCGGCACGCCGGCCGGAGTGGGCGCGATCGTCAAGGGCGACAAGGTGACCTGCGGCGTTGCCGGTGTCGGTGAGCTGTCACTGACGATTATCTAATCGAAATTGTCGGGAGTGATGATATGCCGATCTACGCACTCGGAGAGTTTTCGCCTTCACTCCCGGCTCCTGACCGGTACTGGGTGGCGCCGGATGCCAATGTAGTCGGCAAGGTCAATCTTGGCGAGGATGTCGGCATCTGGTTCGGCGCTACCTTGCGCGGTGACAACGAGCCGATCACGGTCGGCGCGCGCTCCAATATCCAGGAAGGGGTGATGGTTCATACAGATCCCGCCTGCCCCGTTTCAATCGGGTCGGACTGCACGATCGGGCACCATGCGATCATCCACGGCTGCACGATCGGCGACAATTCGCTGGTCGGCATGGGGGCAACGATCCTCAACGGTGCGAAAATTGGCAGAAACTGCCTTGTTGGGGCGAATGCGCTTGTCACCGAGGGCAAGGAATTTCCCGACAATTCGCTGATCGTCGGCTCGCCCGCTAAAGCGATACGGGTTCTGGATAACGAAGCGGCGGCAAAGCTGACCGCTTCCGCCGCACGCTATGTAGAAAACTGGAAGCGATTTTCCCGCGACCTCAAAGAAATATAGGGCGCGTCCGCCGATTATGGCACCGCCGGCAGTGGTTCATTTTTGTGCGAGATCAGTTTCCGTTGTTGCTGGAGTTTATCCAGTCACGCGGCGCATTTTTCACAGAGACCGCGGATTTCTATTGTTGTCTTGGCCGGCTTGAAGCCCTTCGATTTGGCCCAGTCTTCCAGTCGGTGATCGACCTGGTGATCGTGAAACTCCATCACCTGATTACAGCTTTCACAGATGGCGAAGGCGACTGTGCCATGGCCGTGACCGTGGCCGCCACCGCAGCATTCATGGTCGCGGTGAGCGCAGGCGACAAAGGCGTTCAGACTTTCGAGCCTGTGCACCATGCCGAACTCGGTCAACTTGTCGAGCGCGCGATAAACCTGCAACGGCGCGCGAAAACCGTGGTCGCGCAACTTGTCGAGGATCGTATAGGCGCTCATCGGGCCTTCGGCCCGGTTTAGCGCATCGAAGACCAGAGCCTGGTTCTTGGTCAGGGCCGGATTGACGATCAAAGCGTTCATCCTCGTACTCCCTTGTTGGCGGGCCGCTCGCTGGTGGTTCGGCCGAAGACTGGGACTAAACTTACGACAAAAAGTAGGAGTGCCGTGACCACGATGGAAGGGCCGGATGGCGTATCGTAGGTGAGCGAGCCAAAAAGCCCGCCGATGACCGCGGCTGCACCGATCAGGGAGGCGAAGACCGCCATCCATTCCGGGCTCGCCGAAAAACGGCGCGCGGTGGCGGCGGGAATGATCAGCAGCGAAGTGATCAGCATGATGCCGACGATCTTCATGGCAATGGCGATGACAAGCGCCATCAGCAGCATGAAGAAAAGTTTTGTACGCGCCGGGTTCATGCCTTCGGCTTCCGCAACGTCCTCGCTGACGGTGGAGGCGACGAGCGGGCGCCAGAGATAGATGATCGCGGCGACGACCACTGCCCCTCCGCCCCAGATCAGCGCGATATCGGCGGGGGTTACCGCCAGAATATCGCCGAACAGGAAGGCGATGAGATCAATCCGCACCCACGTCATGAAGGCAACGAGAACGAGGCCGATGGCGAGCGCGGAATGGGACAGGATGCCGAGGAGCGCATCCGCCGAAAGCGACTGGCGGCGCTGGAGCAGCAGCAGCATGACCGAAACGAGAACGGCGACGGCGAAGACGGAAATCAGGAGATTGACCTGAAAAAACAGCGACAGGGCAACACCAAGCAATGCCGAATGAGCCATCGTGTCGCCGAAATAGGCCATGCGGCGCCAGACGACGAAACAACCGAGCGGACCGGCGGTGAGCGCGACGCCGACACCGGCGATGAGGGCGCGGATAAAGAAGTCGTCAAGCATGGCGGGTACCCTCACCTTCATGCGCACCGTGATGATGATGGGCATGGTCGCCGTGGTGGTGACCTCCATGGGCATTGTCATGCGAGTGGTCGTGCTCATGCTCGCCATGGTGATGGCCATCATCCGGATGGCAGTGATCGGTGATCGAGCCATCCGCATGGCGCACGCGGCCATCGGGCAGATGGGTATAGTCGTGCTGGTGATTATAGACCGCCAGCGCGCGGGCGTTGCCGCCAAAAAGCTTTGCGTAGTCGGAACTCTGACTCACCATTTCCGGCGTGCCGCGGCAGCAGACATGTCCATTGAGGCAGATTACCGTATCCGTGCCTGCCATGACCATGTGCAGATCATGCGAGATCATCAGGATACCGCAACCGGTGGCATTGCGGATGGTGCGGATGAGATCGTAGAGCGCTGCCTCTCCGGCGAAATCGACCCCTTGCACGGGTTCGTCGAGCACCATCAGATCCGGCTTGCGGGCAATCGCGCGGGCGAGCAGCGCGCGCTGGAATTCGCCACCAGAGAGATGACGGACTTCGGAATTGACGAGATGGGGTATACCGGTGGCTTCGAGCGCTGCGACGATTTCCGGCTCCTTCAGCGGGCCGGTGAGCGTCATCAGACGGCGGACGGTGAGCGGCATGGTCCAGTCGATAGCCAGCTTCTGCGGGACATAGCCGATGCGCAGGTCGCGTTTGCGGGTGACGGAGCCTTCGTCTGCCCTCAGCACGCCGATCGCCATCTTCGCTGTGGTCGATTTTCCGGCGCCGTTGGGACCGATCAGCGTGACGACCTCGCCGCGGGCAATCGAAAAATCGACGCCGCGGACCAGCCAGCGGCCATCGCGGCGAATACCGGCATTTTCGAGAGAAACGAGGGTTTTGGCCTCGCTGCCCCGTTTTCCGGGGAATGAAGAGACCTGGCTGTTCATCAGCATGATCGTCGATTTTTCCTGTTGTCACCCGTCATGGCACACGTTATAGCGTAACGCAATTGATGTAATAACATTACATTAGCAAACAAGGAAGCATGCCCATGAAATTCGCCGCCGCCCTGCTTTTCTCCTCGGCCGCCATGGTTGTCGCACCAGGCGCCTACGCCGCCGCGCCCGATGTCGTGGTTTCGATCAAGCCGATCCATTCTCTGGTGGCCTCGATCATGAAGGGCGTTGGTGAGCCGAAGCTGATCGTCGATGGCGCTGCCTCGCCGCATACATTCACGATGAAGCCCTCGAATGCGCGCGCTCTGCAAGGCGCCGATATGGTGTTCTGGGTCGGCCACGGCATGGAAGCGTTTCTCGAAAAACCGCTCGAGGCATTGGCTACCAACGCGACGGTTGTGACCCTGGAAGATGCGCCGGGGCTAGAAAAACTGCCCTTCCGCGAGGGAGGACCATTCGAGGCGCATGACCATGGAGATCACGGGCATGCGGATGGCGATGAACACAAGCATGGCGAAGGCGAGCAGCATGCTGACCATGACGAGGGCGGTCATGACCATGAAGGCCACGATCATGAGGGGCATGATCATGGCGCCTTCGACACGCATCTGTGGCTCGACCCGATGAATGCCAAGGCCTTTGCCGCCGAGATCGAAAAGCAGCTGGTGCAGGCAGATGCGGAAAATGCCGCGACCTACCAGAAGAATGCCGCCGAGCTGATGAAACAGATCGATGCCATGGATGCGGAGATCAAGGAAACCCTGTCACCGGTGAAGGACAAGCCGTTCATCGTATTTCACGACGCTTACCAGTATTTCGAGCATCATTACGGCGTGACGGTTGCAGGTTCGATCACTGTCAGCCCGGAAACGATCCCGGGCGCGGAGCGGGTGAAACAAATCCACGAGAAAGTGACGCAGCTGGGTGCGACCTGCGTTTTTGCCGAACCGCAGTTCGAGCCGAAGCTGGTGAAGGTAGTGACCGAAGGAACGCCGGCGAAATCCGCCACGCTGGACCCGGAAGCTGCGACCCTGACGGCCGGGCCGGATCTCTATTTCGAGTTGATGCGGGGTCTTGCAACCTCGATGAAGACCTGCCTGACACAGTGATGTGACGGACCGGGCAAGAGTTCCCCTCACGACCGGTCTAAAAGGCAGATGACCGGCGGGCGCCAACGACACGCCCGCCGGTCTCATTGTTTTCATGCAGGCCTTAGCGGGCAGCGATGATGCTGGAAATGACGCCGGTGGCGATGCCGATCATCAGATAGTCGTTATCGACCTTCACCCACTTGTAGCCACGCGGCGGAGCCGACAGGCGGTAGCGGCGATAGTCACGCACGTCCGCCATGCGGCGACGCTCGGCCGCGGTCGCACGATGGCCCTTCGACCAGCGATGTTTGTGGATCACCACCTTTTTGTCGACATGGACGCGCTTGTCGACACGCTTGTCGACGTGACGCTCTACCTGGCGGCCGCGGTCATGGCGCCAATCCTGCGCCTGGGCTGCAGTAGCGATCGGGCCGGCCAAAAAGGTTGCGGCGACGAGAGCGATAACGAACTTCTTCATGGCTAAATCCTCGCGTTGAACACACCCAAGAATTAGGGCTCAAGCGATGAATGCCGTATGAATGCAAGATTAAATATGCGTAATAAAAATATGGACTTGCGGTAACGTTCTCATCGGAGAAATTAACGCTTCCGCAAGCCTTCACGTCACTCCGAACGAATCGCCTCATAGGCAAACCGGCTGAAATCGGCAGGTTTTGCCCGGCCGGACGTATCGAAGGCGAACATGCCGGCAAAGGCGCCGGTGAAGGATCCGTGTTCGCCGCGGCCGCCTTCGTCGGAAATCACGCTGGCATCCAGAGCCGGTCCAATCGGCTGCCATTCGTTTGTGCCGCCCGGACGCCAAAAGAACTGCAGGTCGTTATCACGGATTTCCATCGCAAGCTCCACCGGCCCGCCGGGGATCGTAACGCCGCTCCCGGCCGGGAACTGCATGCGGCCATGGGGAAAATCACCGGGGCAGGAAAAGATGGTCACGACGCGACCGAGCTTTTCATGCAGGGTGACGACGAGGGCGTGAAACTTGTGGCGGTTGTAATAATGGGTCAGGCCACAAGCCTGCTGGTATGTGTCGGGGTCAAAAGTCTCGACCGTGGTTTCGGCGCGAAAACGATGATGCTCCTGACGGCGGGCAACAAGCGCCTGTTCGAACCATGAACCGATGCTTTCGCGGCCGATCAGGCGAAGATGGCCGGGATTTGCCTTCAGGGTAAAGATGCGGTCTGGTTCGGGGGTGCGCAGCCACTGGAAATCAATCGGCAGTTCTTCACCATCGAAGTTGTAATCGATACGGGCAGGTTTTGCGATCGGCCAGGCATCGGTCGGCGCGAGAACATCGACATCCGGCACAACACCGCCTTGGGCGAGATAAAGCCAGTCATCGTCCTTCCAAACGCATTTCTGCAGGCCGGTTTCGCGGCCGAGCGGAGAGCGGCGGTTGGGGGCAAGCGGGCGACTGCAGAGATGGGTGTGATAGACGTCACCATCCGGTGTCTCGACATACTGGCCGTGGCCGGATCGCTGGAGAACGGCTTCGGGATTGTCTTTGGATGTCAGCAGATGGGTGTTGGGGTGGAGTTCGTACCGGCCTTCGATGCTGCGCGAACGCGCCATCGTCACCGCATGATCGTAACCGGTGCCGCCTTCCGCGGTCGTCAGATAATACCAGCCGTTGCGCTTGAAGAGATGCGGGGCCTCGACGAGGCCGAGCGGGCTGCCGGGAAAGATGTTGGTGATCGGACCTTTCAGCCCCCTCGCCTCCCGGTCCCATTCCTGCAGGAGAATGCCGTCGAAGGCCGGATGTTTCGGCGCGCCGCCGTAGCTTTCCGTGCGATGGTTCCACTGCATATTGACGAACCATTTGCGGCCGTCCTCGTCGTGGAAGAGCGACGGATCGAAACCGGAGGAATTTGCATAGGCCGGATCGGACCACTCGCCTTCGATCGTTGGCGAGGTGACGATGTAGTTGTGGGCGTCCTTGAAATTGCCGTCGTAACGCTTGACGTCGGTATAAACCATCCAGAACAGGCCGTCGGCATGAGACAGGCATGGCGCCCAGACGCCGCAGCTGTCGGGGTTTCCGCGCATGTCGAGCTGGGATTTTCGCTCCAGCGGGCGACGGATCAGCGTCCAGTTGACGAGATCGCGGGAGTGGTGGATCTGCACGCCCGGATACCATTCGAAAGTGGAGGTGGCGATGTAATAATCCTCGCCGACGCGGCAGATCGATGGGTCGGCATTGAAGCCCGGCAGGATCGGGTTACGGATCATTATGGTTCTCCTCCCACATTGATTGTTTTGAGGTCGTGGCAGGCAAGTCCCCCTCTGGCCTGCCGGCCTGACGGGGCATAGCCACGGGTCTCTGCCCGCTCTTCGAGCCCCCCACAAGGGGGGAGAAAACTCGAGGCAACCACCTGCCTCAAGTGGCAGCTTGGGCCTTAACGGTGCTGCCGGGTTAAACCCTCCCCCTTGTGGGGAGGGTTAGGAGGGGTCTTCTCTCCCCAACAGTGAGAGCAAAAAACCATGTGAAACTACTTATTCCGCGCCGGCCCTTCCCGTTCGGCCGAGGCCGCCCAGATGTTGATGTCCGCTTCTCTGGCGAACCCGTCGATCTCGGCCAGTTCGTCTGCCGTGAAATCACGCTTCTCCAGCGCCTTGACGCAATCCTCGACCTGTTCGGGACGGCTGGCGCCGATGAGGGCGGTAGTGACGCGGTCACCGCGAAGGACCCAGGCGAGCGCCATCTGGGCGAGCGTCTGGCCACGGCGTTCGGCGATTGCGTTCAGGCCCTTGAGGTTCTCGATGTTCTTGTCGTTGAGGAAGGCGGGACGCAGCGACTTGCCCTGAGCGGCACGGCTGTCTTCCGGTATGCCGCCGAGATATTTTGACGTCAGCATGCCCTGCGCCAGCGGCGAGAAGACGATCGAGCCGACGCCCAGATCTTCGAGCGTATCGAGCAGGCCGTCTTCCTCGACCCAGCGGTTGATCATCGAATAGCTCGGCTGGTGGATGAGGACCGGCGTGCCCATCTGCTTCAAGATTTCGACGGCTTCGCGGGTGCGCTTGGAATTGTAGGAGGAGAGGCCGACATAGAGCGCCCTGCCCGAGCGGACGATATGATCGAGCGCGCCGCAGGTTTCTTCGAGCGGCGTATCCGGGTCAAAGCGGTGCGAATAGAAGATGTCGACGTAATCCAGCCCCATGCGCTTCAGGCTCTGGTCGCAGGAAGCGATCAGGTATTTGCGGCTGCCCCATTCGCCATAAGGTCCCGGCCACATGTTGTAGCCGGCTTTCGACGAGACGATCAGTTCGTCGCGAAGCCCGCGAAATTCCTCACGCAGGATCTGGCCGAAAGCAAGTTCGGCCGAGCCGGGCTTCGGGCCGTAATTGTTGGCGAGGTCGAAATGGGTGATGCCGAGGTCGAATGCCTTTTTGCAGATATCGACCTTGCGCTGGTGCGGCGTGTCGTCACCGAAATTGTGCCAGAGGCCGAGCGAAATTGCCGGCAGCTTGAGGCCGGATTTGCCGCAGCGATTATAGGTCATGTTTTCGTAGCGGTTTTCCGCCGGGAGCCAAGATGTGCCCGTGGCCATATGAAAAGTCCTCCAAATGAAACCGGCGCCGAACCTCATTTCCGGCGCCGGCTGCAGTTGTAACGGCTCAGGCGAGAAGCGCCAGTGCCTCGTCTATGCCAAGTGCCGCAGGTTTGGTGCAGGTCGTGGTAGTGGCGACGAAATTACCCTCGGCTCCGGATTTGAGGATCGAGGTCATGACGTCGACGCCATGCAGCGCGCGGTCGATCGAGCAACGGATATCGCGGCCTTCGATCAGTGCCATGGCCATATCGGCAAGGCCTGCCGTGCGGTAATTGGCGCGCGGGCCGTTCGGATGTTCCTGATTGGCCTTGCCGAACGGGTGATCCCAGTCCTTCAGGGGCGTAATATCCTTGTCGCGACCGCTCGCCTCGACCACACCGCCGAAGAAGTTCGGGTCCGGCACATAGATCGACCCTTCGGTGCCGTAGAGTTCCATATTGGCGTGGCGGTGGGACCAGACATCCCAGCTGGCTGAGAGTGTGATGGTGGCGCCATCGACAAATTCCAGAAGCGCGTGGATATTGGTCGGCGTCTCGACGGGGATGATCGTGCCTTTCAGCGGCTCGCTGGTGACGGTACGGGTCGGGTTCGCCATGGTAGTCAATGCCGCGACACGCTTTACCGGGCCGAGGAAGTTGATCAGGTTAGCGATGTAATAAGGGCCGAGATCGAGGATCGGGCCGCCGCCATTTAGGAAGAAGAAACCCGGATTTGGGTGCCACATTTCCATGCCGGGGCTCATCACGTGGCAGGTGCCCGAGGTGATGCGCCCTACTCCGCCTTCGTCGATATAGGCACGGGCAAGCTGGTGTGCGCCGCCTAGAAAAGTATCGGGGGCGCAACCGATGGCGAGTCCTTTTTCCCGGCCGAGCGCCTGCAGTTCCTTGCCCTGATCCAGCGTCACCGTCAGCGGCTTTTCGGAATAGACATGTTTGCCGGCCTGAAGGATCGCCTTGGAGACCGCAAAATGCGCGTAGGGGATCGTCAGGTTGACGATCACGTCGAGTTCGTCATTGGCAAGCAGGTCTTCGACCGTCTGCGCCTTGACGCCGTATTCCTTCGCTTTTGCCTCGGCAGCTGCGGGATTGATATCAGCGCAAGCCAAAACCCTGATGCCCTTGAACAGCGGTGACAGCGCAAAGTAGGTGGTGGAAATGTTGCCGCATCCCAGGATGCCGACGCCAAGTTCCTTGGTCATTGGGAAACTCCGAATGATTTTTTGGGATCAATAGGTGTTGAAGGCGGCGATGGAGCGGGAGGCCAGCCGTTCGATGTCCTTGGGGTTGTCGTGCTCCAGAACGTAATATTTCGCCGATGTCTTTGCCTTCAATGCAGAGATCAGGTCCTTCCACGCAACGGTGCCGTGGCCGACATCGGCCCAGCCGTCCTCATCGGTGTTTTCACCTGCCGGCGCGATGTCCTTGACGTGAACGGCAGTGATTTTTTGGCCATATTTCTCGATCCATTCGAAGGGGTCGGCACCGCCGCGGATGACCCAGGCGATATCCGCTTCCCAGGTAAGATCGGGACCGCCGTCAAAGATCTGTTCCTGCGGGGTCGAGCCATCCGGGAGTGCCTTGAACTCGAAATCATGGTTATGCCAGCCGAATGTATAGCCGGCATCCTGATAACGCTTGCCGACTTCGGCGAGGCGTTTGCCGAAGGCGAACCAGCCGTCGGTATCGGTCGGGCGCTGGTCGGCGACGAGATGCGGGCAATAGATCGCCTCGACACCAAGCGTTTTTGCGATCAGCAGCGCCTGTTCCGGCTCCTTTTCGAGCAGATCGAGGCCGAAATGGCCTGTCGGCATGGTCAGGCCATTGGCATCGAGTTCGGCGCGCATCGCCTTCAGGCCTGCCTCGTCGAGTGTCGCGTAAAGCGCGCCATAACCCTCGACATGTTTGTAGCCGTTTTTCGCCACGAGTTTCAGCACGTCGGACAGCGGCGGGAAATTGCGGGCGCTATAAAGCTGGAAACCAAAGGTCGTCATGTCATCCTCCTTGAAATGAAATGTCACCCTGCGGACTGGCAGGATTGAAGATCGTAGATACGGAAGCTTGGTGTGTTTTGGGGGCTTGCCGCCGGCTCGCTAGGGGTAAAGCGAACCAGTCGGTTTTCGCCGGCGGCAAGATCGAAAGCGTTGTCGGAATAACGGCCGGGCGTCTCGCTCTCGATCAGGACGAAAAGCGCGAGGCCGGCTGATTGGATGAGAATGTCGTAAGCATCATCACCGACTGGAGACAGGGACATTTCAAGGCCTGCAGGCAGAAGCTCCAGAACCTTGTAGCTCTGCATGACATGATGCCCCTCGCCGCCTGATCCATTCGAGGCAGTGAAACTCCACGCGAGAAGACTGTCGCTCGGGATGGTGTCGGCCGAGATGGTCAGTGCTGTGACAGCCGCGTCTGGCGAGCAGACAACATCGACGCTTTGCAGCGAACGGCGCGTTCCATCGAGAGCCAGGGTCGAGACGCTGAGTGTGACCGTGACGTCCTCGAGCGTGTCGTTGACCAGCGAAAAACGGATTTCCTTACCGTCTTGCGACGGGATGGCGGCAACCGTGACAGGTTGGAAGAAGCGGCGGGTCATGTAGTGCAGCACTTTCCAGCTGCCGCCGTAATCGAGGCTTGCCCAGGACGCGACCGGCCAGGTGTCGTTGAGCTGCCAGTAGAGAGCGCCCATGCAATGCGGCTTGAGCGACCGCCAGTAATCGACCGCCGTCTTGATCGCAATCCCCTGCTGGACCTGACTGAGATAGACGAAGTTGGCGAAATCGCCCGGGAAGCGGAAATTGCGGAACATGGTAGCGGCGATGCGCTCGTTGCCGCCAACGTTGCGCTGATGATGTTCCATGACCGGAGACGCGATATTGAGGTCCTTCTCCTCTGCGTAGGTTTGGATCACCGGCAGCGATGTGTAGGACTGGAAGCCGAATTCGGAGCAGAAGCGCGGTTTGACATCGCGATAATGTTCAAACGGCTTGTTCTCGTGCCAGACGGACCAGAAATGCATGTCGCCGGAACCATCCGCATGCCAGGCATCACCGTAATCGAGATAACCGGAAGCAGGGCTCGACGGCCACCAGATCGCCTGAGGCACGGCCTTTTTCATCGCCCGCTCGATCGTGTGGTTCAGGCGGTCATAGGAAACGAGGTAGCGGTCTCGGTTGGTGCGGGTTTCCTCGTACCAGAGGAGCGCGCCGACAAGCTCGTTATCGCCGCACCATAGGACGATCGAGGGATGGGAGATCAGGCGTTTCGTCTGGTATTCGACCTCGTGCTCGACATTTTCGAGGAAGTCGGGGGTCGAGGGATAGATGTTGCAGGCGAACTGAAAGTCCTGCCAGACCATCACGCCGAGCCGGTCGCAGGTGTCGTAGAAATGCTCATCCTCGTAAAAGCCGCCGCCCCAGATGCGGATCATGTTCATGTTGGCATCGACGGCGGAGTGCAGCAGGTCCTCAGTCTTCTCCGCGCTGGTGAGCGAGAAGAGCGCGTCGGCGGGGATCCAGTTGGCGCCGCGGCAGAAGATCTCCCGTCCGTTGATGCGGAAGGCGAAGCGACTGCCGGCCTCGTCCTTGTCGGTCAGCAGTTCGACGGTGCGCAAGCCGATCTGTTTTGTGATCGTTTCGGTCGGCGTATCGACGGTGAGCGGATAAAGCGCCTGCTCGCCGCTGCCGGCCGGCCACCAGAGTTTCGGGTTTTCGACATGGAAGACATGCTGGACCGTGTTTTCGCCGGGCCGCATACCGCAATCGAGGCGAAGACGATCTTCGCCGAGTCCGAGATGGATTGGGATCACGCCATGGACATCGGCGTGAAAGGACAGGGTGACATGAAGATCGACGGATCCGTCGTCATGATGTCTCTGTTCGGTAACGACATGTTCAATGCGAGCGGTATCCAGGCGCTTCAGGGCGATCTCGCCGTAGAGGCCAAGTGGGGCGATCGCGAGGTTCCAGTCCCAGCCGAAATGGCATTGCGGCTTGCGCAGCATGTTGCCGTCGGGGATCGGGCAGTTCTTCGAGAACGGGAGGTAGAAAGGTTGCTTGGTCTGACGCTCGGCCCCCGCCTTGATGCTGGAATGGAAAAGAATGCGGATCGTGTTTTCACCTGACTTCAGTGCCTGCGAGACATCCGGGCGGTAGCGACGGAAGCAGTTGTCGGCGGAAAGCACGGGCACGTCGTTGACGAAGACGATCGCCACCGTATCGAGATATGTAATATCGAGATACCAGGAGCCGTCGGGGTCATCGAGGTTGAAGCTCCGCTCGATCTGCCATTCCTGATGGGCGACCCATTGGACGTCGTTTTCGTTGCGGCCGAGATAGGGATCCGGGATGATGCCGGCGGTTTTCAGCGCGGTGTGGATGTCGCCGGGGATGGGGATTGTGGTGGCATGGGCGCTGTCGGTAGATGAGAGGCGCCAGTGGCCGGAGAGCGGGATGACGGTGGTCATTGGTGCCTCCCAGAAAGGTCACCATTTGCGGCACCAAGCCCCTCTCTGGCCTGCTGGCCATTCCCCCCACAAGGGGGGAGATCAGCTGGGCTCACCGGCCTGCCCCAATCTTCATCGAAGTGCATCTGAACAGTATGGGTGAACGTCTTCATCTGGCTCTGCAGGGATGAACCAGATGCCCGTGGCAAAGGTCGCGGCTCTTGTGATCGTCCCCCTTGTGGGGGAGATGGCCGGCAGGCCAGAGGGGGATGAAACGAGGGACGCAATACGGCCATCAGATCCTGTCCTCTGTCTCAGCATCAAACAGCGAGGCCATGGTCATGTCGAAGCCCAGGCGGACCTTTGCGCCGACGGCGTAGCGGCGGGCGCCGCCGATGCGGACGGAGATCGTGTGGCCGGCAAGTTTCAGCCAGATCAGGTTGTCGGCGCCCATTGGCTCCTCGATATCGACGACGGCTTCGTGCGGCTCCTCGCCCGCCAGATCGCCGTCGACCTTGATATGTTCGGGGCGGACCCCGAGTACGACCTTGCGGCCGGGCGTCAGCGTTTCGGCGGTCTCGTAGCCGGCGAGAGAAAAGCTGGTACCGTTGGTTCTGAACACCGTGTGGCCGCCCTCGTCGGCCAATTCGCCGGTCAGAAAATTCATCGAGGGCGAGCCGATGAAGCCGGCGACAAACTTGTTTTTCGGGCGATTGTAGATGGTGATCGGGTCATCGAGCTGCTGGATGACCCCGCTCTTCATGATGGCGATACGGTCCGCCAGCGTCAGCGCCTCGATCTGGTCGTGGGTGACGTAGATCATCGTGTTTTTGAGCGACTGGTGCAGGCGCTTGATTTCGACACGCAGTTCCGAGCGCAGTTTCGCATCGAGGTTGGAGAGCGGTTCGTCGAAGAGGAAGACATCGACATCGCGCACCAGAGCGCGGCCGATCGCGACGCGCTGACGCTGGCCGCCGGAAAGCGCTGCGGGCTTGCGCTGCAGCAGCGGTTCGATCTGTAGGATGCCTGCGGCGCGGGCGATGCGTTTGGCGATCTCGTCCTTGGGCATGCCGGCGACCTTCAGGCCGAAGGACAGGTTCTTTTCGACTGTCATCTGCGGGTAGAGCGCATAGGACTGGAAGACCATGCCGATGCCGCGGTCCTTGGGTTCTTCCCAGGTGACGTTCCTGTCCTTGATGAAGATCTGGCCGTCGGTCGGTTCCAGCAGACCGGCGATGCAGTTGAGCAGCGTGGACTTGCCGCAGCCGGAGGAGCCGAGCAGGACGAGGAATTCGCCGTCCTTGATGTCGAGATCGAGGTTCTGGAGGACGGTCACCGCGCCGAAAGATAGAGACAGGTCACGGATGGAAACGGAATTGGAGAGGTCGGTCATCAAGGCTTACCCCTTTACTGCGCCGGCGGCGATGCCGCGAACGAACAGCCGGCCGGAAACGAAATAGACGATGAGCGGAACAGCGCCGGTGAGCAGCGTCGCCGCCATGTTGACGTTGTATTCCTTCACCCCCTGGACGGAGTTGACGATGTTGTTGAGCTGAACGGTCATCGGATAGGTATCCGGCCTCGTGAAGACGACACCGAAGAGAAAGTCGTTCCAGATGCCGGTGACCTGGATGATGATCGCGACGACGAAGATCGGCAGCGACATGGGCAGCATGATCCGGCCGTAGATCTGCCAGAAGCCGGCGCCATCGATACGTGCCGCCTTGAACAATTCCTCCGGCAGGCCGGCGAAATAATTGCGGAAGAGCAGCGTCAGGATCGGCATGCCAAAGATCGTGTGGACGATGATAAGTCCGGTCAGCGAGCCGTAGATGCCGATCTCGCGCAGGATGATGACGAGGGGGTAGATCATCACCTGATAGGGAATGAAGGCGCCGATGATGAGGACGGAGAAGAACAGTTCCGAGCCCTTGAAGCGCCAGTTGGCAAGCGCATAACCGCTGACAGAGGCGACCGCGATCGAGACGATGACCGAGGGGACGAGGATGCGTACCGAGTTCCAGAAACCGCGGGAGAGACCATCGCAGTTCAAGCCCGTGCAGGCTTCGGCCCAGGCCTTTACCCAGGGTTCGAAAGTGATTTCCACCGGCGGCGAGAAGATGTTGCCAAGGCGAACCTCCGGCATACCCTTCAGCGAGGTCACCACCATCACGTAGAGCGGCAGGAGGTAATAAAGCGCTGCGAGGCCGAGGATGCCGTAGATCATGACATTGCGGCTGGAGAGCACTTTCCTAGGCTTCTTGCCCCGTGGTCCAGTCTGATGGCCGGAAGCAAGCTCGGTCCTGACGGCGTCCATTGCGGCGCCGGTCGCATTGAGAGTGGAGACGTTAGCCACGCTTCTTCCCTCCAAATTCGAGATAGGCCCAGGGGATGATGATGATGGCAACGGTAAGCAGCATCATTGTCGAGGCGGCAAAGCCCTGCCCCAGATTCTGCGCCTGGAACATGTAGTCGTAGACGTATTTTGCCGGCACTTCGGAGGCATTGCCCGGGCCGCCGCTCGTCTGTGCCACGACAAGATCATAGAGCTTGACGATGCCGCTGCCGATCAGCACCAGCGTGGTGATGAAGACCGGGCGCATCATCGGGATGACGACGAAGAGATAAGTGCGCCACATCGGAATGCCGTCGACGCGGGCGGCCTTCCAGATATCCTCGTCGATGCCGCGCAGGCCGGCGAGCATCAGGCACATGACGAGCCCTGTCCCCTGCCAGAGACCTGCGATCAGGATGCCGTAGATGACGATATCGGGATTATAAAGCGGGTCGAAGGTAAAGCTTGTCCAGCCAAGCGAACGAACGATGCCCTGAACGCCGAATTCCGGATTGAGGATCCACTGCCAGACGAGACCGGTGACGATAAAGGACAGGGCGAATGGATAAAGGAAGATGGTGCGGAAGGCGCTTTCGAAGCGGATCTTCTGATCCATCAGCGCGGCCAGAACAAAGCCGACCACCAACGAGAAGATCAAGGACAGGATGCCGTAGACGAGCAGGTTCTGAATGGAAACGATCCAGCGGGACGAGGCCCAGAGCCGCTCATACTGGTCAAAACCGACGAAACTTGCGCGCGGTAGCAGCCTTGAATTGGTGAAAGAATAGATGACCGTCCAGACCGTTCCGCCAAAAAACACCACGGCGGCGATGAGGATCATAGGGGTAAGCGCAATCTTGGAATTGAGATTGCGGAACAGCTGGTTGGGTCGACCGGACGATTTTGGCATCGGCTTGGACGCGCCCGTTTGCGACGGCATGGGATGGGGCATATTTCCTCCTCGATCGGCATGCGACGGGCGCAGCCTTTCCTTCCGGCCCCACCCTTCTGCCGAAGGAGCGGGACCGGTGTGGTTCAGGATCGTGATGGAATGATCAGTCCGCCGAGCCGATGATTTCGGCGAAGCGTTCCTGCGCCTGTTCCGGCGTCATCGATTCCTTGGCGAAGAATTCGGACATCAGATCCTCCTTCTGCTTCTGGGTATCGGCGGAGACAAGCTGGTCGGTGCTGATGGCGGTGCCGCCCTTCGAGATGATCTCTATGCCCTTCTTCATGCAGTCATTGGCGGCTGCGAGATCGACGTCGCTTCGGATCGGCACCGATCCCTTCTTGAGGTTAAAGGCGACCTGCACCTTCGGATCGACGATGGTCTCCGCCAAAACTTCCTGCGCCTTGGACTTTTCCTCGTCTTCGAGAAGCGGGAAATAGATGGCGTCGCCGCCGGTGGTCAGCGTCTGGTTCAGACCGAGACCGGGAAGGCAGGAATAATCCTTGCCGGCAGTCTGGCCGGCCTGCTGGAACTCGCCTTGCGCCCAGTCGCCCATGATCTGGCCGCCAGCCTTGCCGGTGATGACCAGATTGGTGGCCTGGTTCCAGTCCTGCACGTTCGAGCCCTTGGCGAGCTTGCGCGCGTCATTGGCGGCCGCAAAGATCTTTGCCATTTCGGGACCGGCCGCGGCTTCCTCGTCCTTGTCCTTGTAGACCTTGTTATAGAGCTCGGTACCGCCGAGCGAGATCACCAGCGTGTCGAACAGGCCGTTGACCTGGAAGGCCGAACCACCGACTGCGAGCGGCTGAAGACCTGCTTCCCTGAGCTTCGGGCCAGCTGCGACGAACTCGTTCCAGTCCTTGGGAACCGGCACACCGATCTTCTCGAAAGCGGCATTGGACAGCCACAACCACTGCCAGGAATGGATATTGACCGGAGCGCAATAGATCTTGCCCTCGAAGGTGCAGCTGTCGAGCAGGCTCGCCGGCTTGATGATGTCCTTCCACTTGCCCTTCTCGGCGACATCGTTCAGATCCCGCATCAGGCCGGATTGAACCAGTTCCTCGGCTTGGCGACCATGGTTGAACTGCGTGGCACCCATCGGATCGCCACCGGTGATGCGGCTGATCATGATCGGACGCGCGGTGCTACCGGAACCGGCGATAGCACCATCGATCCATTTGTTGCCGGTAGCATCGAACGCGGTCGCGAGCTCCTTGACAGCCGCCGCCTCGCCTCCCGATGTCCACCAATGCGTGACTTCCAGATCGGCGGCCTGAGCTGCAAAGGGCAGTGCTGCAGTGGCAGCCAGAACGGCTGCAAAAGCACGAATACGCATGAGTCTCCTCCCTCACTGAAACGTTGCAGTAAAAAGCTAGGGCAAAGCCATTGATGTGGCAAGCCCGCTGCTCCGAATTATTGCATTAATATTTACAGCCTCCACTTTCGCGTGCAGTCAGACACAATATCCATGGGATGAAATTCCAAATAACCTAGCGATAAGATCGATCCAAAGCGAAACCATTTCGCATATGCACAAAATCGATGTGCATTTGCGTGGTGCCTACACTTGGTTGCGCACCTGGGAATTTTCTCCACACCCCATATGAAAATTACCTGTAACGTTTCAGGTTTTTCTGTAATAAGCAGATTGCATCACGCAAAATTCAATGGCGACAATCGATGCGGGCACCACGATGGACGAAATCAGAAAAACATCAAAGCGTACTATGGTGAGCAGCGAGCGCCCGACTCTCAAGACGATCGCCTTCATGACGGGGCTCGGAATCACGACCGTATCGCGAGCACTGAAGGATGCGCCGGATATCGGACAGGAGACCAAGGAGCGCGTCAGGCTTGTCGCGCGCCAGCTCGGCTACCAGCCGAACCGGGCGGGTGTTCGCCTGCGAACTGGCAAGACGAATGTCATCGCTCTCGTGCTCAGCATCGAGCAGGAGCTGATGGGTTTCACCAGCCAGATGGTGCAAGGCATTTCGGAAGTGCTCGGAGGCACCCAGTATCACCTCGTGGTGACGCCGCATTCGTTCGAGAAAGACCCGATGGTGCCTGTCCGCTATATTCTCGACACTGGTTCGGCGGATGGCGTGATCATCTCGCGCATGGAACCGGACGACCCGCGCGTGCGCCTGATGACGGAGCGTAATCTTCCCTTCGTCACACATGGGCGAACGGATATGCGCATCGTTCACCCATTCCACGATTTCGACAACGAAGCCTATGTTTATCAGGCAGTGCAACGTCTGGTACGACGCGGGCGACGGCGCATTGCGCTGCTGGCGCCGCTCAGCCGGTTTTCTTACCAGATCCACAGCCGGATCGGTTTCGAACGCGGACTGACGGATTTTCATGCGACAGAAGTTTCCATGGGGCGGATGACGACCGAGACGCCGCTTGAGGAAATCCGCGCCTATGCCGAGCGGCTCTGCCGCCTTCCCGAACCGCCGGACGGCATCATCTCGCTCAGCGGTTCAGCGTCGATCGCGCTGGTTGCCGGCACCGAAGCTGCAGGCCGCCGGCTAGGCAAGGAGATCGATATGGTCTCGAAACAGTCGGCCGAGTTTTTGAACTGGATCAGGCCGGAAATGCTGACCGTGACGGAAGATGTGCGCCACGCAGGCCAAGAGCTGGCCAAGGCGGTTCTGGCCCGCATCGACGGGGTTGCGCCGGAATTGCTGCAAAGCATCGACGGCCCGATCTGGTCGGAGATGGGGCCGAAGGACTAGTATAAACAATACTAAAAGCCCGGCATTTGGCCGGGCTTTTTCATCTTATTTCTCAGCTTTTATCAGGCGAAGTCAGCCAGACCGCTGCCCCATGGGCCGTGGTGCTTGTCGACGCCATCGAGGCGATCGAAACCGTGGGCGCCGAAGAAATCGCGCTGGGCCTGGATCAGGTTGGCCGTGCCCCTGCCCCGACGATAGGCGTCGAAATAGGAAAGCGCCGAGGTGAGTGCCGGAGCCGGAAGACCGTTCAGCGCTGCATAGGAAACGATACGGCGGAGCGCGCCGTCGGTTTCCTTGACCAGTTGCGAGAAGGCCGGGGTGACGATGAGGTTCGCCACGTTCGGATCCTTGGTGAAGGCCGAGGTGATTTCATCGAGGAACTGCGAACGGATGATGCAGCCGGCGCGCCAGATTTTTGCGATGGTCGGCATCGGCAGGTTCCAGCCGAATTCCTTGGACGCTGCGGCCATGACCGCAAACCCTTGCGCATAGGCGCCGATCTTGGCGGCCAGCAGTGCGAGCTCGAGATCGGCGAGGAAGGCCATGCCGTCCTTCGGGCGATCGACCAGAGCCGGCTTGCCGAGGATCTTTTCGGCGGCCTGGCGCTCGGACTTGAGCGAGGAGAGAACACGGCCGGCAACGGCAGCTTCGATGGCGGTTGCGGCGACGCCCATGTTCTGGGCCTCGATGACCGACCACTTGCCGGTGCCCTTCTGGCCGGCACTGTCGACGATGACGTCGACCATCGGCTTGCCGGAAATCGGGTCGGTCGCCTTCAGCACCTTTTCCGAGATTTCCATGAGGTAGGAATCGAGGCGGCCTTCATTCCAGCGGCCGAAGACGCCGCCGATTTCGGCTGCGCTCATGCCTAGGCCATCGCGCAGGATGCCGTAGATTTCGGCAATCATCTGCATGTCGGCATATTCGATGCCGTTATGGATGGTCTTGACGAAGTGGCCGGCGCCGTTTTCGCCGAGCCAGTCGACGCAGGGTTCACCGTTGAATTTGGCCGAGATGGATGTCAGCACCTTCTCGACACGCTTCCAGCTGTCCTCCGTGCCGCCGACCATGATGGACGGGCCGTGACGCGCGCCTTCTTCACCGCCGGAAACGCCCATGCCGATGAAGGTCAGGTCGCTGCCTTCGAGGCTCTTGAAGCGGCGCATCGTATCGCGGAAATTGGCGTTGCCGGCGTCGATCATGATGTCGCCGGACGATAGATAGGGCTTCAGCAGTTCCATCTGCTGATCGACCGGGTCGCCGGCCTTGATCATGATGATGATCGGTCGCGGCGGTCGGATCGCTTTGATGAAATCTTCCATTGTTTCGCACGGAATGATCTGGCCCTGAAGCGCGCCCGCATCCGCGTAGAATTTCCTGGTGACTTCAACCGTCCGGTTGAAGACTGCGATCTTGTTGCCTTTTTCAGCAATATTGAGCGCGAGGTTGGCGCCCATGACGCCGAGACCGATTAGGCCGATTTCTGCCTGTTCCACGGGAGGAGCCTCCGATTTTGTTGCGCCTTCTTTTGGCACTCACGCGCCATGGGGGCAAGGGAGCGATTGTCTAAATCGGCCACATTCTACATTTGTCTGACCCCATAGCCGTCCCGTTGACTTGGTCCCGTCAGCCGGGGCGATCCTCGCCGTCGTCGATGATCCGCCAGGCGGCACCATCAAGATCTTCGTACTGGCCGTTCTTCAGCGACCAGAGAAAGGCGGCAAGTCCCAGCCCGCCGAGGAAGAGTGCTACCGGGATGAGATAGATGAGCATGTTCATGCGGCGCGCATCTCCTCTTTCTCAACCGCGGCCTTCGCTCCGGCTTGCGCCACCAGGTCTTCGCTGCGAACCCGGTTCAGCCGGAGTGCATTGACGACGACGATGATCGACGAGGTCGACATGGCGACGGCGGCGATCAGCGGCGTCGCGTAGCCGGCAAGCGCAATCGGCACGGCTATGACGTTGTAACCGATGGCGAGGGCGAAATTCTGCCGGATGAGTTGGCCGGCACGGCGGGAAATATCGATCGCCAGCGGCACGGAATTGAGGCTTTCGTGCATGAAGACGAAATCGGCGGCTTGGCGCCCGATATCGGCAGCGGTGGCGGGCGCCATCGAGACATGCGCCGCGGCGAGCGCCGGCGCGTCGTTGATGCCATCGCCGACCATCAGCACCTTGCGGCCTTCACCGGCAAGCGCAGCGCAATAATCGGCCTTGCCCTTGGGCGAGACTTCCGCCCTCCAGCGGGTAATGCCGAGCTGACCGGCCAAAGCCTTCACCGGACTTACTCGATCACCCGACACGACATTGACGGGCATGCCTTCGGCTTCGAGAGTTCGGATGGCCGAAGAGGCATCCTGGCGAAGCGAATCCTCGAAGCGGATGCAGGCGACTTCATGTCCATCGCGCGACAGTACGACTTCGAGATCACTGTTTTCGCTGCCGCTCTCCTCACCACAGGCGAAGCGGCGGTTGCCAAGTCGGTAGAGACCCTCCGCACGGCGGGCTTCCAGCCCACTTCCGGGAATTTCGATAACATCGTCGAACAGCGGGAACGGCCCCGCGGCCACGGCGCAGATCGCGCGCGAGAGCGGATGGCGAGAATGGGCGGCAAGGCCTGCAGCCAAAGAAATGACGGGACTTGGGATATCACTGCCATTGACGAGGCGCGGGCGACCGAGCGTCAGCGTTCCGGTCTTGTCAAAAATGACGCCGTCTGCCTGGGCGAGCCGCTCCATGGCCGAGCCGTCCTTGACCATGATCCCGTTCCTGAACAGCCGGCCGGCGGCGACCACCTGCACGACCGGCACGGCAAGGCCGAGTGCGCATGGGCAGGTGATGATCAGCACCGCGATGGCAATCAGCATAGCCCGCTTCCAGTCACCACCTGCAAGGCCCCAGGAGACGAAAGCGGTGAGCGCCAGAAGGTGAACGGCGGGCGAATAATATTGCGCGGCACGGTCTGCGAGACGGCGGTAACCGGCCTTGGCGCCTTCGGCCACTTCCATCAGCGAGATCACTTCGGCGAGGAAGGATTCCTTTACCGTGGCGGTGACCTTGATGACGAGCGAACCGGTGAGGCTGAGCGTGCCGGCATGGACGGTGGCGCCGGGCGCGACCGCTTGTGGCACGCTTTCGCCATTGATGATCGAGACATCGAGATCGCTCGAACCCCATTCAACCGTGCCATCGACGGGAATGCGGTCACCGGCGGCGATCGCGACGCGATCACCGGGCTTCACGTCCTCGACGGGGCGGTATTCGCGTGTTCCGTCGTCGGCCAATACCATGGCACCGCGCGGTGACAGGCGTGCAAGACCGCTGATCGCCGCCCTTGCCCGATCGCGCATGATGTGATCGAGCGTGCGGCCGATGAGCAGGAAGAACAGCAGCGAGACAGTGGCATCGAACCAGGCGTGTTCGCCGTGGTGCATGGTTTCCCACAGCGAGACTGCATAGGAAAGCGTGATTGCCAGCGCGATCGGCACGTCCATGTTGGTGCGGCCGCGTTTCAGCACCGCCCAGGCGGAGGCATAAAAGAAGCGTCCGCCATAGATAAGCGCGGGTGCGGCGATGAAGGCGGAGATCCAGTGGAACATGTCGCGCGTGGCATCATCGGCACCGGACCAGACCGAGACCGACAGGAGCATGATGTTGGCGGCGGCGAAACCGCAAAGGGCGACGGCGCGCACGAGGTCGCGCTGCAGCTTGTCGCCATCATCGAGCGAGGCATCGAAGAGATAGGCGTCATAGCCGGTTGCGGCTGTGATCGATGCGACGAAATCGGCAGGATCGACAGCCGGCGCGTCGGAATTCTGGTGCCAGACTATGGAGACGCGTTTGGTCGAGAGATTGACGCGGGCCTTTTCCACCGAAGGCATTGCCTTCAACGCATTTTCGATCGAGACGATGCAGGCGCCGCAATGGACGCCGGGCACGCTGAGATCAACCTGTCGCCTGCCCTCGCCTAGATCCCGGCTTGCCAGCAGCATTTCCTCGGAAGACGGTGCTGATCTTACGATCTCGCCTTCCGTTCCGGGTGCGCAGCAGCTCATTTTTTTGCTCCGTGGACAGAGACACGCTCTGCATGATGCAGGATGCGCTCACCGCCACGCTCGGCAATCGCCTCGACGATCCAGTGACCCGGCAGAACCTCGCGGGAAACATGGAAGACGCCCGGCCCTTCAGCGACCATTTCGATGCTGAAATCCTGATGCTCGCCGACCGGGCGCTTGAAGTTGAGGACAAGGCGGTCGGCTTCGACCGGCTGACCATCTGAATCCAGAACTTCGTAGGTTGCGCCATCGGCGGTGACGGCAAGCCTGCCGTTGACACCGCTTGCGGCAAGCGCACGGGCCTGCGCTACCTTGCCGTTGAACTGCTGGCTGGCGACATAGGTATTGGGAACGACCAGACCACTCCAGGTGGTGACCGCATTATAGGCCATGAAGAGATTGACCGAAATGATCGTGCCGAAGAAGAGCACCATGACGCCCGCCATATGCCAGCCCGTGAAAACGAAGCTCTTTTGCGATGCAGTGCTCATCTTTTGCCTCCTGGTACAAAGAAATTGGCCGAGTAGCTGTTGCGCTCGTGGCTCGCGCGGTCTTCGGCGATGAAATGGAAGGATGCTTCGCTCTTGGCTTCATCCTTCGGCAGAGTGACATAGACTTTCAGAGCCATCGCCTTGTCCGGCGCGACCTCGATGGCGAATTCGCGACCCGGCACGTCGGAGATGCCGATGATCTTCATCTTGGCATCGGGCACCCCGTCCAGCGACAGCATGATCGTGCGCGGCTCTGGGATCATGTTCAGAAGACGGACCGTATAGCCGTTGCGGATCGAGCCATCCGATTCCATGACGAATTGCGGATTGCGGTCATGGAGTACGTTGATCTCCAGTCGGTCGCGAGACAGAAGCGCGACGATAAGGCCGATGCCGACCGCGGTCCACACGCCCATGTAGAGCAGCGTGCGCGGGCGAAGCAGAATCTTCCAGTTGAAGTGGCGAACGCTGTCCACAAAACCGCCATCCGGCCTGCGGGTCCGGGTCGGATCGATCGGCGCGGTACCACCGGCGGTCGCGAGCGCCATGTTTGCATCGTATTCGTCGAGCGTCGCATAAGCGATCAGGCCGCGTTCCTTGCCGATCTTGTCCATCACGCTGTCGCAGGCGTCGATACAGAGCGCACAGGTGATACAGGCCATCTGCTGGCCATCGCGGATGTCGATACCCATAGGACAGACTGCGACGCAGGCGTTGCAATCGACGCAATCGCCGACGATCTGACCGCTCGCTGCCGCCTTCTTGGCGTGTCGGCTGCGGGGTTCGCCGCGCCAGTCGTTATAGGTGACGGTCAGCGAATGTTCGTCGAGCATGGCACCCTGAATACGCGGCCAGGGACACATGTAGATGCAGACCTGCTCGCGCATCAGCCCACCAAGCAGATAGGTCGTGGCGGTCAATGTGGCGACGGTGGAATAGGCGACGAAGGCGGCCTGACCGGTGACGAAATCAAAGGCAAGCGACGGCGCGTCGGCAAAATAGAAGATCCAGGCGCCGCCGGTCGCGACCGCGATTGCGATCCAAATGACATGCTTGAAAACCCGTTTGACGATCTTGTTCATTGTCCAGGGACCGGCATCGAGCTTCATGCGGGCGTTGCGATCCCCTTCGATGAAACGCTCAACGACGAGAAACAGATCGACCCAGACCGTCTGGGGACAGGTATATCCGCACCAGGCGCGGCCGACGGCGGATGTCAGCAGGAAAAGGCCGAAGCCGGCCATGACCAGCAGGCCCGCCACGAAGATGAACTCCTGCGGCCAGATTTCGATGAAGAAGAAATAGAAACGGCGGCCCGCGAGATCGACGAGAACCGCCTGGTCTGGTGCATAAGGACCACGATCCCAGCGTGTCCATGGCGTGAGGTAATAGATACCCAAGGTGATGAGCATCACCAGCCATTTGAACCGGCGGAATCGTCCCTCGGCGCGCTTGGGGAAAATCTTCTTGCGCTTTTCGTAGAGCGGCTGGCGTTTTTCGCCGGGCGAATGGACCGCCTTGACATCAATCCGTTCGACAGATGCGTCACCTGCGGCAACGCTTTCGGCGGTGTAGAGATTCATCGGAACATTCCTTTGTCCCATGCCTTTTCCCACCACGCGGCCCTATATTCCTTGACGCAAGTCAAGCCACGCGGCATTCGCAGGCTGGTGCCGCACTCCCGACCCTTGCAGGCGACAGAACGGAGATTGCCATGCCCCCAATGCCTTCGCGCATCATTCATGTGACGATCGACAGGCCCTGGCGTGACGTCTATGCCTTCGCCTCCCGGCCGGAAAACATGCCCCGCTGGGCTGCGGGCCTTTCTTCCGGGCTGAACCGTGACGGCGAAGACTGGATCGGCGACGGCGGACCGATCGGGAAAATCAGAGTGCGGTTTGCGCCGGCAAACGAGTTCGGCGTCATCGATCACACAGTCACGCTGGAGACTGGCGTCAGCTTCGAAAACGCGTTGCGGGTCGTGCCGAACGGCGATGGCGCGGAAATCATGTTCACTCTGCTCAGACAGCCGGGCACGGACGACCAGTCTTTCGAGACGGATGCCGCCGCGATCCGTGAAGACCTCAGCACTTTGAAAACCATCCTCGAACAATCCTAAGCGCTCCCGCAGGAGAAATCGATGGCCGGGACCCGAAGATCCCGGCCGCTGAGAGTTTCGGGCCCGAGGCCAGAAACTCTACTCCCCGCCTCCCAGGGAATGGACATAGACAGCGAGCTGCTTGACGGTGACATCGCCCAGGCGCGCGGTCCATGCAGGCATGACACCGTGCTTGGGTGCACGGATCTGCGCGACGATGCCGTCTTCGCCCTCCGCCTTCAGCCAGATGGCGTCCGCCAGATCGGGCGCGCCCAGATCGCGGTTACCCTCGGCGTTTTCACCGTGACAGGACGCACAGTTATCCATGAACACCTGCTTTCCGGGTTCGACCAACGAAGGATCGCGGGGCTTGCCCGTCAGGCTGACGACATAGGCAGCGGCCTGACGAATTTCATCGGGCTGGAGGACGTCGGCAAAGGCCGTCATCTCACCGATACGGGTATCGGGATCAACGGCATCACGAATACCATGCGCGACGGTCTGGTAAATTGCATCGACGCTGCCGCCCCAAAGCCAGTCGTCATCATTGAGGTTCGGATAGCCCTGCCCTCCGGCTGCGCCCGTGCCGTGACAGGGCGTGCAGTTGACACGGAAAGCCGCCGCACCACCCGCCGTGGCGAACTGGTTCAGTTCCGGATTGGCGATGATCTCTTCCGGAGTGGCCGCAGCAATACGTTCGAGTATGGCACCCTGGGCGGTCTTTGCGGCTGCCATTTCGGTGGCCAGTTCTCCGCGGCTGGAATAACCGAGAACGCCGCGGGTCGCGTCATTCACCAGCGGCCATGCGGGATAGAGGATCGTGTATCCAAGCGCCCATACAATAGTGGCGTAAAACGTCCACACCCACCAGCGGGGCATGGGGTTATTCAGTTCGCGGATGCCGTCCCACTCGTGACCGGTGGTTTCGACGCCGCTGATCTCATCGATATGTTTGTCCGCCATCTTAGTCCTCCTTCAGAGGGATCTGGGCGGCCTCGTTTGCTTGAGACTTCGAGCCCGGGCGCAGGGTGAACAGAATGACGCCGGCAAAGAACAGGGTCATGGCGAGCAGAGCCCAGCTGTCGGCGAATTGGCGGAGTGCGGTATAGGTTTCCATATCGCGCCCTCCTCAGCGGTAACCGGTGGTGTCGTCATAGGTCGAGAAATCGACCAGCGTGCCGAGCATCTGCAGGTAGGCGACCAGCGCGTCCATTTCGGTGAGGGTTGCCGGATTGCCGTCGAAATCGCCGACCTTCGCCTTCGGATAACGCTCCAGCAAAGCGGTCGTATCTGCGTTGGGATCGGCCTGCGCCTTCAGATCGGCATTGGCCTCGGCGAGCATTTCGTCGCTGTAAGGAACACCAACAGCGCGATTTGCCTTCAGATCCATGGAGACGTCGGTCACTTCAAGCGGCGTTTCCTTGAGGAAGGAATAGCTCGGCATGACCGATTCCGGCACCACGGACCGCGGCTCCACGAGGTGCTGTACGTGCCATTCGTTGGAATATCGATCACCGACACGCGCCAGATCCGGCCCGGTTCGCTTCGAGCCCCACTGAAACGGATGGTCGTACATCGATTCCGCCGCTAGGCTGTAGTGACCGTAGCGCTCCACCTCATCGCGGAACGGGCGGATCATCTGGCTGTGACAGACGTAACAGCCCTCGCGGATGTAAATGTTGCGGCCGGCCAGTTCCAGCGGCGTGTAGGGCCGCATCCCGTCGACTTTCTCGATGGTGTTTTCGAGATAGAAGAGCGGTGCGATTTCCACGATGCCGCCGATCGAGACGACGAGCAGCGATCCGACCAGAAGAAGCGTGGCATTTCGCTCGATGAATTGGTGTTTATCGAGAAGAGACATCTTGTCAGCTCCTTATTCGGCCGGCTGCAGACCGGCGGGGGCGACACCGGGGGTGCGCTCCTGCCGTTCGTGGCCGAGAATTGTCATTGTGACGTTGAATGCCATGAGCAGCGCACCGGCCAGGAACATGAGGCCACCCAGCGCACGCAGCAGGTAGTACGGGAACATGGCTGCGACCGATTCCGCGAATGAATAGACGAGAAATCCCTGGTCATCATATTCGCGCCACATCAGGCCCTGCTGGATGCCGGCAACCCACATGACGGCGGCGTAGAGAACGATACCGAGGGTTGCAAGCCAGAAGTGCCAGTTGACCAGTTGCAGGCTGTAGAGCCGCTTGCGGTTCCAGAGTTTCGGCACGAGGAAATAGACAGCACCAAAGGTGATCATGCCGTTCCAGCCGAGTGCGCCGGAGTGAACGTGACCGATGGTCCAGTCGGTGTAGTGACTGAGCGAGTTGACGGCCTTGACCGACATCATCGGGCCTTCGAAGGTCGCCATACCGTAAAAGGCTACGGCCATGACCATCATGCGGACGATCGGGTCGGTACGAATGCGGTCCCAGGCACCGGAAAGCGTCATCAGACCGTTGATCATGCCACCCCAGGATGGCATCCAGAGCATGATCGAAAAGACCATGCCGAGCGTCTGCGCCCAGTCGGGCAGCGCCGTGTAATGCAGGTGGTGGGGGCCTGCCCAGATATACATGAAGATCAGGGCCCAGAAGTGGATGATCGACAGGCGATAGGAGTAGACCGGACGGTTCACCTGCTTCGGAATGAAGTAGTATATCATGCCGAGGAAGCCTGCGGTGAGGAAGAAGCCGACCGCGTTATGGCCGTACCACCACTGCGTCAGCGCGTCCTGAACACCAGCGAAGGCCGAGTAGCTCTTGACCCCGAGGAAGGAGACCGGAACAGCCAGGTTGTTGACGATATGCAGCATCGCGATCGTGACGATGAAGGCCAGATAGAACCAGTTCGCCACATAGATATGCGGCTCCTTGCGCATGAAGATCGTACCCAGGAAGACAACGAGATATGCGACCCAGACGATGGTCAGCCAGATATCGACATACCATTCCGGCTCGGCGTATTCCTTGCCCTGGGTGATGCCGAGCAGATAGCCGGTTGCCGCCATCACGATGAAGAGCTGATAGCCCCAGAACACGAACCAACCGAGATTACCGCCGAACAGGCGGGCCCGACAGGTACGCTGGACGACGTAGAACGACGTGGCGATGAGGGCATTACCGCCAAAAGCGAAGATGACAGCCGAGGTGTGCAGCGGGCGCGTGCGACCGAAATTGAGCCAAGGCTCAATGTTCAGGTCGGGGAAAGCCAGCTGCAGGGCGACGACGACGCCGACCAGGAAGCCGACGACTCCCCAGAAGACCGTGGCGATCGTTCCATATTTGATGACTTCGTCGAAATATTCCGACTTTGCCGGAACGGATCGAGGTGCGCCGGCGGGCGCAAAAGAGACGCGGCGCAGCATGACGATGCTGCTGATGCCGAGTGTCAGGAATAGCACCCACATATGGGCGGCGAACAGACTGTCATGCGCGTAGGCCGCGCCAAGCAGCGCCAGGAATGTCCCGATCACCAGTGCTGCAGTTTCCAAAGGGTAGTTCATTGTTGGTATCCCCCAACGGCGTGATTGGCCGTCGCGAGGGTGGCGAAACACCGATTCCCATCGAATCCCCCTGCCACTTTCCGTCGCGACCTCCGCGACAGATGGCAGCAGCCAACGCCAAACGCCTTGATTTGAATCAACGCAAATAAGCCGGCCATGATGGAACGTCGGACGATCAACGGCCAATGCAGGTTCCGGAGGTCAGACTTGAGACATGATATCGATCTGACGAATGCAGTTCTGTCTGCAGAGCCCGTCCGACAATCCGATCAGGACGGCATGATGTCGTGGATACGACGGGCACACGAGGAGCAATTGGCCCTTTGCAGCGAACTGGAGGAAATTGCTGATTCCCTACCGGCAAGCATCAATCGGCAGAAGTGCATCTATGCCGCCAAAGCCCTCTGTCCGCTGATCCGCAGCATTCACCAATATGAAGAGAACGTGCTGTTCCCCTATCTTTCGCAACGGCATGCAAGTTCGGGACCGATACTCGCGACGCTTTCACGACTGAAATTCGAGCATTTCGAGGATGAAGGTTATGCGGAAGAACTGACGGAAGCGCTTCTGAGACTCGGATCCGGCGAGCCGGTCAATGTCGAAGCGGTTGGGTACATGCTGCGCGGTTTCTTCGAGGGTGTCAGGCGTCACATCGCCTTCGAAAAGGCGCATCTGCTGCATGACTACCTGCCCTTCAGCCCGATATCGGAATAGGTCCGGCGGTCACTCGGCCCGTCGGCGGCGGTCTTCCTTTTCCTGCATCACGACCAGCGCACCGATCAAGGTTCCGGACCTGCTTATCGGCGACATGCGGCAGTGGATGACGACCGTCCGGCCATCCAGCTTGTCGGCATAGGTCAACGTCAGGCTTTCGCCCGCAAAACAGCGGTCCAAACTGGGCTGCAGGTCGTGGCGGAAATGATGGAGGCCGACAAACTCGGCGAAATGACGCCCGATGAGCGTGTCGCGCGGAATATCCATGCGCTGCGCATTGGTATCGTTGCTGTAGAAGATGCGATACCCGGGGGCGACCACCACGACGCGTTCCGGCAGGCTGTTCAACAGCGCATCATCGAGATATCCGTCAGCAATGGCCTGGGCGATATCGACAGGTTGGGCCGGATCCTCTGTAGTCTTCGTTTTCGAGGGCAGCGACTGGTCCGTCACCAGATAACGTTCGACCAGCATCTGCAGCAGATGGCCGTTACGCCTTACGCAACCGCCATCGTCCGCTTCCTCGTTCAAGAGGTCGAGTGCGAATCGAAACTGCACGCCGATCGCCGCCTGATCGCGCCCCTGACTTCCAAGTATAGCCTTGACGAGCGGATCTATTTCCCGGTCGATCCGAGAAACAGCATCGTCATCTTCCTGTTCGACTGCCTGGCGAAGGTCGGAATATTTCGCCCAGAACAGATCAATCAATGCTTTCAAAATCGACCCCTCTCAAAACAACGCGAGAAGTGGCGCCTTCTACTGATGCGAGCCTAACCTGCATAAGATATGATTATAATTAATCAATTCGTCTAGTGCGCCCCCAAATAATGGCCCACAACTTACCATAGGACGACAGGATATCGAGGACGGATCAACGTTCGATCGTATCCTTGATTCTCCAGCGATCATGGTACCACAGCCACTGTTCGGGATATTCGCGGACCCAGCTTTCAACCTTGTTGTTCAGGACCTGCGCGGTGCCCTGGACATCGAGATTGCCATTGTCATCGCGCGGCAGTTCGATCCTTGGCTCGATTTCCAACCGGTAGCGATTGTCAGGAAGACGGATGCAACGCGCGGGATAAACGTCGGCATCGAACTGGCGAACCAGCTTGGCAAGGAGCGGATTGGTCTTGACCGGCTGGCTGAAAAAGTATGTCGACAGGCCCTTCTTGAATTTCTGGTCTACAAGAACCCCTACCCCGCCGCCGGCTTCCAGACGGCGGGCGAGCGCAAAGGACGAGCCGGCATGCGAGGGAACGAGGCTTCCCATCCGGGCCGCGCGGAAGGAGAAGACCTTGTCGGCGATATAGGGATTGTTCGGCGGGCGGAAGAGGACCATCACCTCGAGGCCGAACGCCTTGCCGGCGACCGGCAGAAGCTCGAAATTTCCGGTATGCGCTGTGAAGACGATGAAGGGCCGCGGGTTGTCACGCAGGTCGAGGAAGATCGGAATGCCCGAGACCTCCACCCTGCCCGGCTCGGTGTTTTCCGGATCGAAATCGAACAGCCGGTCGAGAAAGACATATTCTGCGGCCATGCGGCCCATATGTCCCCAGCTGGCGACAGCGATCTGTTCAAGCTCTTTCTCAGACTTTTCCGGGAACGCATTGCGCAGATTGGTCATCATCAGCTTATGGCGCCACGTCTTCGGGCCAATGAAGCGAGCAACACGATCGGCGAAGCGAATGGCTGGATCGGCCGGCAGGATCTTCAGCACGGTGAGCAGGCCAAAAATCACCTGCGCCACCAGCCATTGCTGGAAGTTGCGAAGCGCCAGGACGATGCGGGTGATGACCATCTTCATCGGATGGCCTCAGTCCATCCTCAGGACGATCTTGCCGAAGATCTGGCGGGTTTCCATGCGCTCCAGCGCGCGGTCGATCTCATCGAAGGTGACTTCGGTGTCGATCACCGGATGGACGATGCCTTGCGCCATCTTCTGCATGGCGTCGGCCATGTTTTCCATACGGCAACCGAAGGAGCCCAAGAGCTTGAGCTGCTGCTGGAAGAGCATCATCAGGTTCATGTCGGTCGACACGCCCGAGGTGGAGCCGCAGGTGACGAGGCGGCCGCCCCGCTTCATGCAGAGCATGGAGCCGGCCCAGGTGTCCTTTCCGACATGTTCGAAGACGACATCGACGCCCTTCTTCTTCGTCAGCTTGCGGACAACGCCTTCGAAGCGGTCCTTGCGGTAGTTGATGACGTGATCGGCGCCGAGCGCCTTGGCCTTTTCGATCTTGTCGTCAGAGCCGACTGTGGTGATGACGGTGCAGCCGATCTTCTTGGCAAGCTGGATGGCCGCCGTGCCGATGCCGGAACCGCCGGCATGGACGAGAATGGTTTCGCCCGGTTGCAGCTTGGCATTGTCGAACAGCATGTGCTCGACGGTGCCGAAAGTGACGGGAGCAAGCGCTGCTGCAACCGCGTCGATGCCCGGAGGAGCCGGTACCAGCTGCCGGGCCGGAATATTCGCCTTCTCCTGTGCGAATCCATCGAGATGGAAACCATGAACGCCGGAAACGTGTTCGCAGAGATTGTCGCGCTTTTCGCGGCAGGGTTTGCAGAGGCCGCAGGTCCGCGCACCATAGATCGACACGAGCTGGCCGGGGAGAACGTTGGAGACGCCGGGGCCGATCGCCTCGACGACACCGGAGGCTTCCGCACCGATCGTCAGCGGCATCTTGCGCTTGGCGAATGCCATGCCGCGCCAGCCCCAGACATCGATATGGTTGAGGGCTACGGCTTTGACGCGCAACGTCACTTCACCCGGACCGGGGGCTTCCGGCTCGGGAATATCGACGGCTTCGAGCTTGCGGTCATCGATCAATTGCAGCGCGCGCATGTTCTTCTTTTCCTTCCGGATTCATCAGGCAGGCATAGCGCGGTCATACACCACGCATCATGCTCGGGCTTGTCCCGAGCATCTACCGACTTTCATTCTTATTCTCGACGTTAGCAGATCCTCAGGACATCCCCGGATTTAATCCGGGGACGAGGATGACGTCTGTAGTGCGCTGGCCTTAGACCGGTTCCAGCGTCATGACAAGGCTGGCGTTCTGGCCGCCGAAACCGAAGGAGTTGGACAGGACCGCCTTGGGCTGCCCGTCGCGCTTCACATTGGGCACCACATCGAGCTCGATCGTCGGATCGGGATTGGTGTAGTTGATGGTCGGCGGCAACGTGCCGGTCAACATGGTCTGGATCGAGAACACGGCCTCGACGGCGCCTGCGGCAGTCAAGGTGTGACCGATCATCGACTTGTTCGACGAAGCCGGGATATTCTTCATCCGATCGCCGAAGACGGCCAGCATCGAGCCATATTCCATCTTGTCGTTTTCCGGCGTCGAAGTGCCGTGGGCGTTGATGTAGCCGATGCCGCTTTCATCCATGCCCGCGTCTTCGAGCGCTGCACGGATGGTGGCGATCGCCGGGCCGCCATCCGGGGAGGACCGGGTGCGGTGGAAGTGATCGGCCTTTTCGCCGAGGCCCTTGATGATGCCGAGCACGGTTGCGCCACGCGCAAGCGCGGATTCGACCGATTCCAGCACCAGCGTTGCGGCGCCTTCGGCGATAACGAACCCGTCGCGGTCCTTGCTGAATGGCTTGGATGCTTTTTCCGGCGGATCGTTCTGGGTCGAGAGAGCCGAGAGGAGCGAGAAACGCACAAGCGCCTCGACACTGACGGAACCATCGGTCGCAGCAACCAGCGCACGGTCGGTGCGGCCCTGGCGGATCGCCTCGACGCCGAGCTGGATGGCGGTCGCACCCGAAGCGCAGGCGGTCGAGAGCGTGACAGGCAAGCCGCGTGTGCCGAACATGTCGGCCAGACGCTCGGAAATTGAGCCAAACTGGACGGCTTCGAGAAAAACCGGATCGGGACGCTCGCGCATCGCAGTCAGAAAACGATCATAGGCATCGCCCTCGGTCTTCGACGGCGGCGAACGGTCGGCAAGCGCGAAACGGTCATGCCATTCCGGTTCCACCGGCGGTGCGGCGAGGAAGAGCGGGCCTTCGAAATCACCCGAAAGACCAGCCTGCGCCAGCGCTTCCCTTGTCGTTTCGCGAGCAAAGGCGAAAGAACGTTCGACGGAATTGTTGGCAGGAACGGCGATGAAATCCACCGTGCCGCTGATGCGGGTCGACAGGCCATCGGTCGGGAAACGGGTGATCTTGTGGATGCCCGATGTACCGGAGGTCAGAGCCGACCAGTTATCGGTCAAGCCCTGGCCGAGCGAGGTGATGACGCCCATGCCAGTAACGGCTACGAGCGGACGTCCGAGATGATCGGTGAAGCGGTTGTCACTCATCGTCTACTCCTTCACGCGTTCTTCGAGAGGACGGCGACGCCCTCGCCGCGCGTGTAACCGACCGTTGTTACCACGGCGTGACTTGCCGGTTTTGCCATCTGCTTTTCGTTTTCGGCATCAAAAGCCGGCACGAGGCTCTGGCCGTCGAGTGACAGGGCCGCGAGCGCCAGGCCGAGCGGGAACTGGGCTTCCAGCGCGTGACCCGTGACACCACCGAACCCTCGGATCGCAGCGCCTTCGAATTCCTGTTCCAGCACAGCCTTTTCGCGGGCGGCGAGATCGACGAGGCCGCTTGCGCCGGAAAAAACGACTGTCTCTTCAGCCCCGAAGTCGCCGGAAAGTTTTGCGAGACGCGAGAGGCGCTTTTCAAGCTTGCCTTCATCGCGGTTGCCGCGATCACCTTCGACTGCGTCGATGACGGCATAGATATGGGCGCCGCGGCTTTCGGCACGGGCGCGGGATTCGAGCACCAGGAAAGCGCCGACCGAACCGGTGATCATTCCGCCGCCATTATTACCCGAACGCGACCAGAGCGGCTGCCAATCACCCGTCGCGTGGGCACGGATGCCTTCGACCAGAAGCAGAATGTCTGCGCGCTCGGCAATGAAGGCACCGCCGACGAGGCTATGGCTCGACTGGCCGGCCTTGATGCGGTGATAGGCGGTCTCGACGGCGGAAATACCGGCGGCCTCTTCGCCCATGAAGGTGCGCGACGAGCCGGTGACCTTGTGGACGATCGAGATATTGCCGGCCATCAGGTTGGACAGCTGCGCAAGGAAAAGCGTCGGTCGCAGTTCAGTCGTCAGCTTCTCGTTCAGGAGAATGTCGCGGTCGTTGCGCTTCAGCGCTTCGTCGACGATCAGCGAATCGACCTTGATGTCGCGTTCACCGCCACCGGCGGCAACGATCATGTCCATTGAGGCGCAGGCTTCCGCGTCGTCCTTCAG